>NZ_KB902523.1 GCF_000379525.1 Lamprocystis purpurea DSM 4197
ATGCACGGTCGTGAGCAGGTGGGCGTCGGGAACACTCGCCACCGTGGTCTCGACGTTCACGATCACATGCGCAGTCCCCGGGTCGCAGGTCTCCGTGAAGTGAACTTTGTAGCCAACCCAGTCCACGCTGCGCTTGGTGCTGTAGCGCGCCTGCGGGTCGTAAGGCGACTCGACCCGCTCGGCTAGAGCGGATAATTCGTGCCCCGGGCGCCACGCGAGCGCGCCGTCGCGCAGGCAGTATTGCTGCTCCCACACCTGCCGCAGTGTCTGTATCGCCGGGAGGTTGTTGAGCCAGGCCTGCGCGGGCGCCGCGTCGATGGCGTCCAACAGCACGTGCCCATCGCTCCCGATCTCGGCCGCCAGACCGTCGCGCGCCTCCTTGCCCGGGGGCAAGCGGTAGTTTTCGATGCGGTGGCCATAACGCTCGTACCAGGCGGACGGGGCGATCGTGCACAGCCAGTCGGGTACTACGCTTGCTACGGCATTCAACGCGGCACGCAGCGTTTCGCCGACCCGTTCCAGTCGGTTGAGGGTGCGTACCGCGGCCAGGATATGGGTCGAATCGGTGCGTTGACGACCGCGCGCCTTGAGCAACCCCATCTCCTGCAACTGCACCAGCAAGGTGTCGAGCAGACGCTGTTCGGCCTGTCCGGTCGTCAGGCGCGCACGAAATTCGCTCAACACGGTATGGTCAAATCCCGGATCGGTCAGCTCGAGCCCGAGCAGGTATTTCCAATCCAGCCGTCCCCGCACCGCGTCTGCTGCTGCGCGATCGGACAGGTTCTCAACGAACTGGAGCACGGTTACCCAGGCCAGGCGTCCCGGCGCCTCGGCCGGTTGCCCGCGTCGCGGGAACAGATCGGCAAACCGATCGTCGGTGTAAAGTGGACCCACGGCATCGGCGATCGTCAAGCAGAACACGCCACGCGGAAAAGCCGCGCAGGCAACCCTGCGGGTTTCTTCGGGAATCTCGAACGCTGGGGCGGATTGGAGTGACATCGGAGCCTCCTGGGGCAACGGGCAGTCAATCCTTTTGACACCGCGGAGCGTTAACAGGTTGCCGCCGAGTATGCGACTCGCAGGAGCCAGGAGAATTCGCCACCAGTGTCCGTTCCTCACCGCATCCTGCTCTTGGGCCGCTACGAGTTTGACTTATCCTTGGCCCATCACTAGCCTCAGGAGCTATCGACTCGGAAATCGACACCAAGATCCTAGGGGTCACCCGCCTTTCGCACTTCCCGTCGGGTACTCACACACTACGGAGCAGCCATGTCCAGCCAGGCCCCCGCCCTACTCCCGATGCTGCAAGGCTTGATCGGCACCCTGTCGGTCAGCAGTCTCGCGCCGGCCTTCGACCACAGTAACCGACCGCTGATCGATCTGTTGGCCGGCTGGCTCGATGCGGCCGGGTTCCGGGTCGAGATCCTGCCGATCCCCGGCCATCCGGGCAAGACCAATCTGCTCGCGACCCTGGGCGCCGGACCCGGCGGGCTGGTCCTGGCCGGACACACGGATACGGTTCCCTATGACGAGCCCTATTGGTCGTACGACCCACTGGCGCTGACCGAGGCGGACGGCCGCTACTATGGCCTCGGCACCGCGGACATGAAATCCTTTCTGGCACTGGCGATCGAGGCGGCGCGCGGGCTGACGGCGCGGGATCTGACCCGACCCCTGATGATCCTCGCCACCGCGGATGAAGAGTCGTCGATGACCGGCGCGCGCGCCCTGGTCGATACGGGCCGCCCGCTGGGACGCTATGCGGTGATCGGTGAGCCCACGGGTTTACGGCCGGTGCGCACACACAAAGGGGTGATGGGCGAGGCGGTGCGGCTGATCGGGCGCAGCGGCCACGCCAGTGACCCGCGCCTGGGCAACAATGCGATGGAGGGGATGCATGAGGCCCTGACCGCCATCCTCGCCTGGCGCGATGAGCTGCAGCGCACCCATCATCACCCGGCGTTCGCGGTCCCCTATCCGACCATCAATCCGGGTTATATCCACGGCGGCGACAACCCCAATCGCATCTGCGGCGAGTGCGAACTGCACCTGGACCTGCGGGTCCTACCGGGGCTCGACCCCACGGATCTGCGCGACGAACTCACCCGCCGGGTGTCGGCCGTGGCCGAACGGCGCGGGCTTGCCTGGGTGGTGGAGCCGCTGTTCCCGCCCATCCCGCCGGTCGAGACACCGGCGGGCGCGGCCATCGTGCGGGCCGGCGAGGCGCTGACCGGGTACGCCGCCGAGGCGGTCGGGTTCGGCACCGAGGCACCGTTTTTCGACCAGTTGGGGATGCAGACCCTGATCCTGGGTCCCGGCGATATCGCCCAGGCCCATCAACCGGACGAGTACCTGGAGATCGCGCGTATCCCGCCGACCATCGAACTGCTGCGCGGGTTCATTCGACGGTTTTGTATGGAATGAGGCCATCCTGGCCTGACACTGTCAGGGCTGGAAGCCCTGACTACGCACGCCGCTCAAACTGAACGACGACGGCCGTGACGTTGTCGCGTCCACCGGCCTCGCAGGCACGCTGCACCAAGGTCTGGGCGATAGGCCCGAGGTCGGCACCGCTATGAGTCAAGCCAAGCAGCACGGCAATTTCCGGATCACTCAGTTCCTTGTCCAGCCCGTCGCTGCACAGCAGGTAGCGGTCGCCGTCACGCAGGGGTTCGATGCGGGTGTCGATCTCAACCTGAACGTCCGCGCCGATGGCGCGGGCCAGGACATTGGAATAGGGATGGCCTTCGGCCTGTTCCGGGGTCAGCAGCCCCTGGTCGACCAGGGCCTGGACCTGGGTGTGGTCACGGGTGAGCCGGGCGATGACGCCGTCACGCAACCGGTAGACGCGGCTGTCCCCCACCCACAGGATGCCGCAGTGATCGCCGACCGCGATCAGGGTGACGATGGTGCTGCCGATGACGTCGCTGCCGGCGGCGGCGGACTCATCGAACAGCGCCCGGTTGACGGCCGTCAGGGCCGCGCGCACAGCGTCTCCTGCCGCCCCGAGCAGGCGTGGGTGCGGCAGGGCCGCGAGCGCCTCGACCAGCAGCCGACTCGCCCGATCGCCGTCGCGGTGCCCGCCCATCCCGTCGGCGACCGCCCAGAGCCCCAGGTCGGGGCGGTCCAGGAAGGCGTCCTGATTGACGGAGCGGCGCATCCCCTGATCGGTCGCACCACCCGAGATCCAGCGGAAGCCGGGGCAGGGATCGTCCACGTCACGCCTCCGGGCCCGCGGTGCGCGGCGCCTCCCCGAGCAGCCGCCAATCGCCCCCGGACCAATCGCCATTGAGAAGCGCGGCAAAGCCATCGGGCGGCGGCAACCCCTGACAGGCCAGCAGCGAGGGTGCGACCAGGTCGGACCCCTGGCTCCACCACAGGCTGTAGGCGAGGAACACCTGATTCATGGCCTGGTCCAGCAGGGTCAGGCAGGCCCCGTCGACCGGTCCGTCGGCCGTGCTCAGGTGCCAGGCATTGGGTCGTCCACGACCTGGCTCGGGAGGGCCGATCCTGCCATCCGCGCCGATGGGGTCACCCAGCGCCAGGACCTTGGCGTCGAAGTCATCCAACGAGAAGGGGTCATCGAGGACGGACAGGGCCAGCGCCTCCGCCCGCTCGAACCAGCCGGTGACCTGCAACAGCCGGCAGGGGTTGGTCCCGGTCGGCAGCGAACCAGCGAGGGTGAGTGGGAAGTAACGCCCCACCCGATCCACGCTCGGCATCAGGACCCCGGCCCAGGCCCCCTGCCCCGCCACGCCGGGACTAAGGACAAAGCGCCACAGTGGACTGGTGAGATAGTGCTCCAGCCACGCCTCGCCGAGACGGGTACGGCTGGCCGCCAGCGAGGCTTGCAGCCATTGGTCCCAGGGCTCGATCAGCGCGGTGGACAAGCGCCGGCCGACGAAGTCACCCAGGTGCGGGAGCTTGCCGTAGAACCCGGTCCCGACCGGGTTTCCCGTGCTCATAGCCGCTCCGGGCAGACGAAGCCGCGCAATTCGTCGAGTTGGAAGGGATTGCGCACACTCATCGCACGTAACTCGAAGGCTGCCGACAGCCCGCCCAGGGCAAAGGTCAGGCGGAACAGTTCCGGCTGTCCGGTGGGCTGCAGCCGGGCCCGGTCGAGCACCCGAAACCAGGCCCAGGGACCCTCTTCGGTCTGACCCGGCGTCTTTCCGTCGACCCCGGTGAACACCAACCGCACCTGGCCGAGCCCTTCAGGAGCAGGCCACTTGAGCACCTGCGCCTTGATTGGCCCATGGCGGTAATCAAGGAGTTGACCGCCCAGATCGAGCGTGACCTGGGTCGCCCGCGGGTCGAGACTGGTCGGGGTCAGTGCAAACTCCACCCCAGGGACCTTGGCCCCCGCCGCGAAGAAAGCGTCGCGGATGGTCGCGGCCCGCTGGAACGCGGTCAGGACCGACGCGGGGATACCCAAGTCGGCGTTCACCCAGCGCCACTGGCGGCGCGAGGTGTCCGCCAGAGGGGCCAGGTTGGTCTTGAAGAAGGTCTCCAGCAGTCTGCCGGGGCCGAACAGTTGCCCGAAGTCGGCCAGAGTGGTGTCCCTGGCGCTGCCCTTATCGAACGGATAGCGGCCTTGGATCGCCTCGCGACAGAATGGCAGGATCTCGGATGTCCAAAGATTGTTCAGGTGTGACCGCGCGCCCCCGGCCACCAGACCGGCGCTATCCTCCGCCAGCGCACCGAGCAATGCGGCGAGGACCGGCGGTTGGGCGGCGGCCGCCTGTTTGGCCGCCTGGATCTCGGACCCGGTGCCGACCGCCAGGGTGCCGCGCCCGGTGGTGGCGGCAGCAGCCACCGAACGCAGGTGCGCCCCGAGTTGACCGACACTCTCCAGGGACTTATCCAGCGGTGCGGGCCGATCGCCCTTACCCTGGACCAGATCGTGCAGCCAGGCGAAACGGCGCGTCACATAGGCTTCCGGCGCCTCGCCCGGCTGCTCTTCAGTGGTGGGGGTATCGAAATAGCGGCCGACCTGGTTGCGCAGGTTAGTGACCATGCTCGTGGCGCCGGCGGCCCTGGCCGCGATCTTGGCCGCCTTGTCGCCGGCCGCCTCCGATTCCGTCGGACGATCGAGTTCAGTCTCGCGGGCGGCCGCGACCAGCAGCCGACGCAACGGCGAGTCGTCCGGGGAGGCGAGCGCATCGGCCACCTCGGCCGCGTGCGGCAAATCCCGCGCCGGGACCACTGCGAGGTCTTCGAGCAGGCTGTTCCACTGCGCCACATAGTCGCGTAAGTAGGCCGTGCGGACGGCTTCGATCAGCGCCTTGGCCTCGGGGCTGCCGGGGGTGAGCCGCGCGGTCGGGCCCAGGACCCAGCTCTCCTCGGCCTCATCCGCGATCAGGCGGGCGGTCACCGCGTCGAACCCCTGATGGTAGCCCGCGTAGGTGTAGAGCGCGGGAATGCCCTGGTTGATCGGCTTGCCGCTGCGCCGCTGGAACACCAGCTTGGCCAGATCGCCGCCGGCGGTGGCGATGGTGAAGTCGGGCAGCCCCGCGCCCGGACCCGCTTGCTTCAACTGCGCATAGACCCGGGTGGCCGGCGGGGCACTGCTCAGGATCTCGCGCGCCTGCCCGATCAGATCCGCATCCAGCGCCAAGGGTAACGGACTCGGCCGGGTCTCCAGCAAGGCGGCCAGATGGCCGGCCAGGGCCTCGCGCTGCTCGGTCGTGGTCTCCCGCGGCAGACTGCGCGCCCAGTCACGCTCGATCCGGATTTGCAACTGGTCGGGGTCGTAGTGCTCCGCATCGCCCAGCATCAAATAGGAACGCAAGGCCTCGTAGAGAGTCGCCGGGTCGGCCGCGCCCTGGCGGATTTGCTCCTCCAGCCGCAGGATCACCGCGGGCAGCAAGACGCGCATCAGAACCCGTCGATAGGTCCGCTGCGCCTGGGAACCCAGCTTGCCCCCCTGATAGAGGCCGAATCCCATGGTCAGCGGTGTGCCGGCGTCGCGCTCGGCATAACCGCCGGAAATGCGGCGGGCGGCGTCGAGCAGCGGCAGGACGGCGAGCACATCGCGCCCGCCGGGCTCCAGCGCATCGATCTGCGTCTGGATCGCGGCGACTTGGGTGGCGACCTCGGCGATATAGGCGCGGTTGCGCGCGTAGCTCAGACTCCAGAGCGCGCCGGCCGTCACGGCGAGCAGCACGGCCCCCGCATAAGCGCCCCAGCGCAGCCAGCGCCGCCGCTGTTCCTGGCGCGGGTCGAGCCCGGCGAGCGGGGCCTCCGGAAACACCACATCGGTGAGCAGACGGTTGACGAAAAACGTCTTGGCAGTGCCGCTGAAGGGCGCCGGCCCCTGCCGCCCGAGGCCGAAGTTGGCGGCAATGGCCGCGAGCACCCGGTCGATCGGGGTGCCGGTCTGGGTGCCGCTGGTGAAATAGACCCCGCGGACCAGGGGCCGCACCTCATAGCGGGTGGACTCCAGCGCGTCGGTGAGAAACTGTTCGATCGTCTCGCCCAGCGCGGCGAACTGGCGCGGGAAGTTGAACACCAGACCGCGCCGCCGGGGGTCGCGCTCCTCCTGCATCCGCCCGAGCAGATGCTGATCGAGCCGCTGTGACAGCACCTGGTGCTCGGCGTGGAAACCGCTCAGTGTGCCCGGGGCCGTGGGGGCGGGGTCGAAGGGGAAGGTCATGCCCCACACTTGTTCGCGCCCCTCTTTGCCGAGATCCGCGAAATACTCCATAAAGCCGGCCACCAAATCGGCCTTCATGAACAGGACATAGAGCGGGACGCGAATGCGGAAGGCGGTGTAAATCTCCTGCACGCGCTGGCGGATCGCCTGGGCATGGGCGGCCCGCTCGGTCGGGGAGAGTTGCAGCAGATCGGATAAGCTGACCGCCACCAGCACCCCGTTGATGGGGCGCCGCGGGCGATGGCGCTTGAGCAGCGCCAGAAAGCCGGTCCAGGCGGCGTTGTCGACCTGGGCATAACTGTCCTGCGTGGTGTAGCGCCCCGCCGTGTCCAACAGCACGGCCTGATCCGAGAACCACCAATCGCAGTTGCGGGTGCCGCCCACACCGCGGACCGGGTCCTGCCCCAGCCGCTCGGCGAGCGGGAAGCGCAGCCCCGAATTGATCAGGGCGGTGGTCTTGCCGCAGCCGGGCGGGCCGATGATCAGATACCAGGGCAGTTGATAGACCCAGTGCCCGCCAAGCCCTTTGCGGCCCGCGGAGCCCTTGAGCAGCGACAGCGCCTCATCGAAGCGCTGCTTCAGCGTCGCCAGCTCCTCCGCGGAGGCCGCCTGCGTCGGGTCGGGCGCGGCGGCGGGACCGGCCGCGAGTTGCTCCATCAGGCGGCGGTTGCGCATCCTGGCCGCGACCGCCGCGCCGATCTGCCACAGCGCCCACAGGGCGAACAGACTGCCGATGACCCACCAGCGTGCCGCCTCCGGTTCGAGCGGTACGCGCCCGGCGAAGCCGAACAGGGGGCCGATGAACCACACCAGGGCCGCCAGCGCGGCGGTGCCCAACAGGGCCAGGAACCACCGTGCCGTGAGAAATCCAAACACTGCCTTCATGGTGCGAGTCCCTCGGCGCGGGGTCCGGACGGCGCCCCCGCGGCGGGCGATCTGGCCGCGCTCGGCCGCTGCAGCGTGATCTCGACGCGGCGGTTGCGCGCATCGCGGGGGTTTTCCGGTACCACCGGCTCGGCGTCGGCGCGGCCCTCGCCGGTGAAGCGTCCCGGGTCTTTGGTGAGCTGCCCGAGCCGTTTGGTCACCTCGTCCGCGCGCGCTTGCGACAGATGCCAGTTGGACGGATAGCGCAGCGACTTGATGGGGGCGCTGTCGCTGTGGCCGGTCACCAGCACCGGACCGGGCAGTTGCGCCAGGGCCGCGGCGATGCGCTCGATCAACGGTACGACCGTCGGGGTGAGGGTGGCCTGCGCCGAGGCAAAGAGCCCGTCACCGCGGATCGTCAGGGTCTGGCCTTGCGGTCCCTCGACGACGGCGATTCGCTCTGCGCCGATATCGTCGGCGAGCAGGGTACGCAGGGTGGTCCGGGGGACCTCGGGCGTTGGCGCGACCGGCGGCGGCAGGGCGCGGCGCGGCCGGTCCGCCGGATCGGGAATCCCCCGATCGAGGGTCGCCAACGACAAATAGACCGGGTCCGAGTCGCGACTGAGCGCGAACGTGAAGGCGGTGAAGAGTCCGAGCAGCAAGAGGCCGGCGACGGCGGAGAGCACCCACAGCGGAACCTGCTGGATCAGCGGGTCGCGCTGGGGCGTCACCCCCCGCCAGTGCGGAGAGAGTTCCCGCTCCGGTTCGCCGCGCTGGGCGCGGATGGTCTGGTACAGGTTGGTGCGGACCCGTTCGAGTTGATCGCGGCCCCCGTCACGCACCCGGTAGCGGCCTTCGAAGCCCTGGGCCAGACACAGATACATCAGTTCCAGAAGATGCAGGTTACCTGCCGGGTAGGTCAGCAGGCGGTCGAGCGCATCGAAGAACTTCTCGCCGCCCCAGGTCTCATTGTGGAAGCTGACCAGGAGCCCCTGCTTGCTCCAGATGCTCTGACTGCCCCACGGCGTGTCCAGCACCGCTTCGTCCAGCAGGGCGCACACGACATAACGGGCCGGCAGCACCGCTGTGTCCGCCAGGCCGCGGGCCCGGGCGCAGTTCTCGAAGTCCCGCACCTGACCCACCAGACGCTCGCGCAGCCCCGCCGGGTCACGGTGCGTTGCGCTGCCCCGCAGCTCGCTGGCGACGCTGAGCAGGTCACCGGCACAGGCGACCAGCGGATTGTCGGTGGCGATCGGCAGCGGCCGCGAACCCGCCCCAGGATCAGCCGCACCCGCCGGGCGCGGCGGCGCCGGACTGAACGCCGGGGGCGCCATGGGCGGCAGCGGTGCGCCGGCGGCCGACCGCCGGCCGCCCGGGGTCGGCCGGATGACGGTCGGACCCGCGTCATTGGGATCGAAGAAAGGATCGTCGACGGTCACAGGCTACTCCCGAATCGCCCATAAGGTGAGCTGCAAGCCCGGAAACTCGCCGCCGATGTGCAGTCCGAGCCCCCCGCCGACGGCCAGCGGTTTCCAGAACTCGCTGTTACGGTCGAGTTCGAAGTAGTCGCAGCCGGCGTGATAGGGAATCTCCAGGGGAGCCGTGGGCAGGGGCCGCAAAGCAATCCCCGGCAGGGCCAGTTTGACGAACTCCTGAATGCGCTCGATGGGTCCGACCTTGGCCTGCGCCGGGAAGCGGTTGCGCAGCACTTGCGAGTCCAGATCGGCCTGCGCGGCCAGCACGAAACGCGCCCCCGTGAGCAGGGACCGATCGGCCACCAGCGCCACCCGGAAACCGAACTTGCGTTCCTCGATCGGAATCGCCACGGCCCGCTCGACCAATTCGCGGCTGAGGTAGTCCCGCAGGCGCTCCATCAGCGGGGTAAAGGTCGCATCCAGATCGTCGTGCCGGTACGGCGCGAAATCCGGCGGGCGCTTGGATTCCGCGGCATAGGTGGCGAGTTCACCGGCGAGCCCGAGCAGAAAGCGGTAGCAGGACTCCGGATGCAATCCCTGGATGCGTGAGAGGTGGACCGTCACCGGTTCGCTGCGGTTGATCAACTGGAGCATCAGGAAGTCGGCCCAGTCCGCGACCCCGCCGCGCCCGCCGCCGCGCACCCGCCCCGCGCGCGCCTCGGCCTGGCGGTGCAGGAGCCCGGTCACCTCCTCCAGGAAACCGGCCAGGCGACTGGACGCCCGCACGTCCAGGCTGGGCGGGATGTACGCCTCATCGAGGACCACCAACCGGTCGGCGCGGCATTCCAGCACCCGCGCGACACCGCAGCAGGCAAAACCGTCGCGGGCGTCGCGCTCGCGCAGCAGACGCAGATCGAGGCGCCCGACCTCCAGCAGCGCCTCGGTGGCCGCGCCCAGACTGTTGTCACGCACCGTCAACTCACCGGCGCGGTAGCGCAGCATGGTCTCCTGGACCGCCGGGCCGCCGCTCTCCGGTGCGCCGGGGCGGCGCAGCGGCAGCGCCAGGTAGATGATCTGGCCGGCCGCGGCATCGTCGAGGAGCAGCGGCGCCGGCAGCGGATCGCACTGCGGAGCATCGACGGGGGTGCCGTCCGGCAGCCGGCCGACACACGCGGTGACGGCCAGCCGGCCCTGCGCGAGCAGATCCCGGTCGATGGTCAGCCGTGACAGGCCCCAGGGATAGGGGCAGCCGAGTCCGGATTGGGACTCCACCAGATGTTCCAGATAGCGGTCGTGTTGCTGGAAGTGGTGGGGCTGCAGAAACAGCCCCTCGGACCACAACACACGGTTGTCCCAGGCCATGGTCTCTCCCTCAGCGCAGTTGGGCGGAAACGGCCGCTGCCCGCACCTCGACCTGGACCGTATTGGTCTGGTCGGGCGTCAGCGCGACGAGCGCGCGCCATCCGGCGCGGTCGATATCACGAAAGGCCGCGACCACCCCAAGATAGCGGGCAGCAGGGTTCAACGGGTGCACGACCAGCCGCCGCTGACCCGGCACCAGTGTGACCTCTTCGCGCGCGATCAGGTCGCCGCCCAGCGTCGCGGGCTCGCGGTCGTAGAGGCTGAAGAAGTCCGCGCCTGCAAAGGCGCCCTCGCCCTTCAATTCGTAGAGCCGCACCACGATCGGCAGCGCCCGCCCGCTCGGGTCACGATTGGCATCGGGGGCGGCAATGACCTCGACCCGCAGTTCCGGCACCGGCTTCTCCGGCTCCTTCTTCGGGTCCTCGGGCTTGGGTTTGCTCCCGCAGGCCGTCAGTAAACTGATCGCTACTATCACTGCCGACAGACCCAGGAACTGTCGGCGCCGTGCCGGTCCGAATGGGGTTGCACTCATCGTTGCTCTCCTGAAGCCGGATTAAGTGGTTTGCTGTTCGGCGCACGCTGAAGTCAAAACGACGGGCCGGACCGGCCGGACCGGCCGGGCCCACGGCCCGCCGCCGGTCCGGCGGCCTTGGCGCGCGCCTGCGCCAGCCGCTGGATCTGATCCTCGTAGGCATGGGTAAAGGCGTCCCCGAACAACTGCATGAAGTCGTCCGCCGCGTCGGTCGCCACCTGCGCGAAGGTCTCGGTGAAGAGATCCCAGAAGCGCGCCTTGCGCGCCATGGGCAGGAGCTTGTCGAGTCCGGAGGCGGCACCCAGTCGCTGTTCCAGCTCGCCAGGCTCGAAACGCGCGAGCAGTGCGCGTAAGGCGGCCCGCAAGCCGGCGATCATCGCCATCTCGTGGGCCTGAATGTCTTCGAAGGCGGCGCGTGCGGCCTCGCCGGCCGGGAGATAGCCGGGGCCGGACCGGAAGAAGAGCCGCTCCAGCGCTTCGTCCACCCCGACGGAGAACTTATAGGGGTTGTTCTCGACGGCCCGGATGGTGGTTACCGCGCACCGCAGCTCGCTCTTGAACTGGGCGCGCACCTGCATGGTCGCGGTCAGGCCCGCGGTGAGGTCACGCATCAATTGCCCGGCCTCGCGCAGAAACAGGTCGGGATCACGGACCTGGGTCGGATCGCCGGTGCCCAGGCCGGCCAGAAAGGCCGCGAGCCCGCTGCCGTCAGCGCTCGGTAACGCGGCGGGCGCGGCGGCCGGTCCGGGGGCGGTCAGCGGGGTTGACTCGCCGACCGCGGCCGGCGGGGCCGCGGGGGCGACGCCGAGGCTGGCGGACCCTGCGTCCGGCGCATCGAACGCTGAACTCAGCGGGTCGTCTGATGGGGGCGTCGCAACGACGGGCGCCGCCAACGGGGGCGCCTCGAACACGGGTTCAGGGGCTGCCGCTGCCGGGGCGAACGGCTCCGTCCAGACCGGCTCAGCAAACGCGGCAGGCGCGGCAGCCGGCACCGCGGCGACAGAAGGACTGGCGGCTGCCGGACCCAAAGCATCCGCCATCAGGTCATATTCATCCGGGAATAAGGGTTCCGCGGGCCGCTGCGCCTGGCTTGAACTGGGTTGGCTTGACGCGGGTTGGGTCTCGGGCGCACGCAGGTAAACATGCTCGAAGGGGGTCGGTGCCGGCGTGAGCAGCGCCGCGTCCGCCCGCTCGGCGGGTCCGCCGAGGAAGGGGTCGAACGCCACGGCATCGGCGAATGGATCCTCGGCCTGAGCCCGCCCTGCCGCGGCGGCCGAGAGGGCGGGCGGACGCGGAGTTCCCGGCATCGGTACCCCGTTCCGACCGCCGGGGCCAAGGATATCCATGATGTCCGCGCTCGCGCTCAGTTCAGCGCCCGGCATCGGCACCTCGGCGCCGCCGAATCCGCACGGGTCGATCGCGTGGGATGCCGATTGCTCCGCGGGCGCGCCGCAGGCACCGGTCTCGACGCACAGCTCATAGCCGCCCACATGCAGGATATCGCCGACCTGGATCTGCACCTGCTGACCGACCGGCAGCCGCTCGGCGGCCTGATTGAGAAAGGTTCCGTTCGTACTCAGATCGGTGACCCACAGGGTGCCGTCGCGCAGTTCGACGCGCGCGTGATGCCCGGAGATGACACGCTCCGGATCGCTCAGCGGTAGATCGTTGTCCGGGCTGCGCCCGATCGTGCAACCCGGTGCGGACACGCACCAACTGACGGGCCGCTCGGGCGCCACGCCGCCGTAGCGCGCGACGGTTATCGTATACTCCATGCCGCACTGACTCGTTGCCGTTGGGTGGAGTTTCAGTATAGCTGACTTCTGCTCATGGTCTAAGCGTCGCCGGCCGCGTCCGGCAATCCAGAATCCGCGCGAAAAAAGTACCTCAAGGTCCGCGAAGGGGACAAATGAACGACGAAGCGACCAAGGTGATCGGGGCAGACAGCGCCTACGGCATCCCCCCCGGCACCCTGCTGGCCAATACCTATCGGGTCGAGCGCTTGCTCGGCGGCGGCGGGATGGGCGAGGTCTATCTGACGCGCGACGAGCGGGTCGGCGTCCAGCACGCGGTGAAGGTGATCCGCCCCTCGATGGCGGCCAACCGCCAGGTCATGGATCTGTTCTATCGCGAAGCCAAGGTTCTGCGCGGCGTCCGTCATGACGCCGTGGTGAGCTACGACGGCTTCGTGCGCGATGCGCAAGGACGGGACTACCTGGTCATGGAGTATGTGGACGGACCCTCGCTGGGGGACCGGCTGCGCGGCGGACCCCTGCCGGTGGACGAGGTGCTGACGCTGCGCGACCGGCTCGCCGCCGGGCTCGCCGAGGCGCACCGCCGGGGTGCCGTGCACCGGGATCTCTCGCCCGACAACGTGATTCTGCCGGGCAATCAGGTAGCCGCCGCCAAGCTGATCGATTTCGGACTCAGCAAGCTCACCGACCCGACCCAGGAGACCATCATCGGGTCATCCTTCGCCGGCAAGTACCGCTTCGCCTCGCCCGAACAATTCGGGCTCTGCGGCGGAGCGGTCGACGGGCGCTCCGACATCTACAGCCTGGGTCTGATCCTCGCCGCCGCCGCGCTCGGCCGCCCGCTGGCGATGGGTGAGTCCTTCGCGGACGCCCTGGCGACCCGTCAACGTGTCCCGGACCTCACCGGGATACCGGAGACCCTGCAGCCCTGGTTGGCGGCCATGCTCGACCCCGATCCGGCACGCCGTCCGGCGGACCTGGATGCCTTGTTGACTCAATGGCCCGCGGCGACCCGGGTCGGCCCGCTGACCCGCTCCGCCACCGCGGGTGACAAGACAGCGGAACCCGTTCGAACCCGCGTGCACGACCCGGCGCCCGCTTCAGCGCCGGCCGCGCGCCGCTCCCCGCGGGTGTGGCTCATCAGCGGCGGCGCGCTCGCGCTGGTCGCGGCGGCCGCCGGCCTCTATGTGGCGCTGCAACCACTGGAACCCGGCTTGCACTCGGGAACGGCGACAGGTCCGAATCACACGACCGCAACCAGGCCGACACCGCCCCTCCCGGCCGTTGCCGATCCCGACGCGCCCGCGACACCGGCCGGCAGCCTGGAGCAGCTCATCGCGGCCCACCGCGACGACGCGGCGCTCAGCACCGCCCGGAGCCTGATCGCGGCCCGTTCGGCGGCCCCCGCGGCCAGTGCCCAGCCGCTTCCGACCGGCGCCTTCCTGGCGCTGGCCGATCAGTTGCGGACCGCCGGTCGGCCGCACGACGCGTTCATCCTGGCGGAGGCCCTGATCGGCACCGGTGAAACGCTGCCGATCGACACCCTCTGGCCGCTGGCCCAGGATCTGCGCGCCGCCGGCCGCCTCGACCCCTGGTTCTTCCTGGTGCGCAACCTGGCGAATCGCAGCTATGGCCCGGCCAGCTTCGCCATGGGTGAAATGTACGATCCCCGGCACTGGTCGGCCGGCACCTCGCCACTTGCGAAACCTCGCGCGGACAAGGCCCGGGAATGGTACGAACAGGCGCTGCGTCAGGGGGTCCGCGAGGCCGGCGAGCGGCTGGACGCACTCAAAACGAACGGTTCGTAGGGGCGGGTTTCAAACCCACCCCTAGCAGCCTGTCGGACTTAGCCCCTACGATAAGGGCATGAGCCAACAAAAATGCTTTTTGTTGCTCCACAATCTAACGTAAAGTGATTTCCGCGAAAAATCCTACCCGTAGGAGCCCGCTTGCGGGCGACGGGTGGGGGCACAATGACGCGATTCCGGCAGGTCACGTCGCCCGCAAGCGGGCTCCTACGGAGCTTGATTCTTGATAGCGTCTTATTCGGAAATCGCCTAAAGTCCGACAGGCTGCTAGGCCAAGGCCATGTCCGGGCATCACATGCGAAGGCGATACCTCGCGACGCGCGCCGATCAGGACCCGGCCCCCAACTGATCCAGGTCCAGACCCCAGCGGTCCAGCATCTGGCGGTAGACCGTCAGTTCGGCGTCCGCGAAATAGCCGTCCGAGCGGGCGACCAACAGCAGCGCGCTGGCCAGAAAGCGTCGTTGGTCCGGATCGGTGACGCCGGCCAGCACGCCGTCCACCCAGTCCCGGTCCGCCAGACCCACGTAGCGGGACGTTCCGGCGTGGGCGATGAGGTCGTCGCAGTAGGCGTCGAACACCTGGGCGAACAGATCCCGATCCGCGCCCAGTGTCTCCAGTATCCCCAGGCGCTCCAGGATGTCGATCTCGCCCTCGGCGACATCGCCGTCGCAGACGATGAACAGTGCGATGAGCCGCAGGCTGGCCTGCGGGCTGTTTTCCGGATAAGGGGTCAGTTCGGGCTGGGTCATGAGGACTCCGTCGACGATCAAACAACGCAAGGCGCGGCATGATCGCACAGGCGGCCCCCGCGGACGATCAGAACCATTGCCAGGGTCCGCCCCGAACGCGGAGAATCAGCGGTTACGGCGCACGCGCCGCCATCACGGACCCCGCCGCCATGTTCTTCCCGATCCCCGAACCCGTCCGCCGTCAGGCCAAGACGCCGCATGAGCTGGCCATGGTCAATCTGGTGCTGTTCAATCTGCTGATGCTGATCGCCTTGCTGGGCGGGAGTTTCGTGGAGTCGGATTCGTCCCTGGCGCCGTACAAGGTTCTGGGGGTGGCGGTGCCGCTGGGTATCTCGCTCGCCATCGCGGGCTACACCTGGGTGCGCGCCCGGCGTGCCGCGCGGGACGGCCCCTGGTTTCTGGCCGCTCACTGGCGGTTGGCCGGCGCGCGCTACCAAGTGCTGATGATCGCCTATCTGGTCGGTACCGGCCTGATCGGACTGGGCTGGCTGTTGGCTCAGGCCCAAAAATCACCCGGCATGCAGGACCTGATGTTCATCGCGCTGCAACGGGTGGCGATTGCACCCATGTTGATAACGCTGATGGTGCTCGTCATGTTGGAGTCCGGCGCCATCTATCAGGCCCAGCGCGGCGAAGTGCCGAACCGTCTCGCCGAGCGCTGCCCGCCGCCCGCGGACCTCGCGGGAGCGGACACGGAGTTTGCATCGGCGCCGCCTGCGGCCTGATCATGCGCCGCCCGGCCGCAACCGGGCGAACCCGTTAGGCGAATCGCCTTAGAATCCGATTCACAATCACCACTCATCGCGGAACCCTCATGAATCTGACACCCAATCTGCTTGTCGCCGCTGTCCTGTCCGTCGGCGCCCCGACCGCCATGGCCGCCAACCCGAAAGTCGCCCTGGATGTGACCATCGGCGGCGAGCCCGCCGGCACCATCACCATCGAGCTGTTCGCGGACGTGGTGCCGAAAACCGCGGAGAACTTCCGCGCCCTGTGCACCGGCGAGAAGGGCATGGGCAAGAGCGGCAAACCGCTGACCTATGCGGGCAGCACCTTCCACCGCATCATTCCGGGCTTCATGATCCAGGGCGGCGACTTCACCCGCGGCAACGGCACCGGCGGCGAGTCCATCTACGGTGAGAAGTTCGAAGACGAAAACTTCAAGCTCAAGCACTTCGGCCCCGGCACCCTGTCCATGGCCAACGCCGGCCCGAACACCAACGGGTCGCAGTTCTTCATCACCGTGGCCGACACCTCCTGGCTGGACGGCAAGCATGTCGTCTTCGGCAAGGTGGTCGACGGCATGGATGTGCTGAAGAAGATGGAAGCCCAGGGCAGCCGTGCCGGAACCACGCAGTCCGAGGTCAAGCTGGCCGCCTGCAAGCAGGTCTAAGGAAGGGTTCACTAACAAGTGAAGCAGTTCCATTAGGGACTGCTTCTCGCGTTGTCGTTGTCGTAATCGTTGTCGTAATCGGAGAAGCGATTCAATGTGGGCATGAGCGGCCCGCTGTCGATCGGGCGCTACTTCGCCGCCGTCTCCACGGCCGCCAAGCGTCTGAAAGGCTGCGCTTCGATCGCCACGCCCGAGACCAACGCATCGTTGTGCTGCTTGCGACGCTCGGACAGCGCAACGACGCGGTGCGCGAGAACCCTCGCCGGTATCACAAATCCGATCACGACAACGACAACGACAACGACGGAAAGGCACCCCTACATTGAGCCGGTGCATTCTAACCATTGCACCTCACTGCCCGCTGATATACTCCCAGTGTCCCGCGCCCCTTTCGTTGCGACCACTTTCCGGGAATCCCTATGAACAACCCCTCCGATATTGACCCCCAAGAAACCCAGGAGTGGCTCGATGCACTCGAGGCCGTGCTTGACCAGGAAGGCGCCGAGCGTGCCCACTTCCTGCTGGAGCGGCTCATCGACAAGGCCCGGCGCTCCGGAGCCGACCTGCCCTATAGCGCCAACACCGCGTATCTCAACACGATTCCGGTAGCCCAGCAGCAGCCGTTCCCCGGCGATCGGGCGATGGAGCGGCGCATCCGCTCCTTCGTGCGCTGGAACGCCATGGCGATGGTGGTTCAGGCCAACCGGCTGTCCACCGAACTGGGAGGCCACATCGCCTCCTTCGCGTCCGGCGCCACGCTCTTCGATGTCGGCTACAACCACTTTTTCCATGCCCGCACCCCCGAGCACGGCGGCGATCTGGTCTTCGTTCAAGGTCATTCGGCTCCCGGCATCTATGCCCGGGCCTATCTGGAGGGCCGGATCAGCGAGGACCAACTCCACAACTTCCGCCAGGAAGTGGACGGCGGCGGACTGTCCTCCTACCCCCACCCCTGGCTGATGCCAGATTTCTGGCAGTTCCCCACGGTATCGATGGGGCTCGGTCCCATCATGGCGATCTACCAGGCGCGCTTCATGCGCTATCTGCATGACCGCGGGATCGTGGACACCAGCAAGCGCAAGGTCTGGGCCTTCCTCGGCGACGGCGAGATGGACGAGCCCGAGTCGCTGGGGGCGATCGCGCTGGCCGCCCGCGAGGGGCTGGACAACCTGGTGTTCGTGGTCAACTGCAACCTGCAGCGCCTGGATGGTCCGGTGCGCGGCAACGGCAAGATCATCCAGGAACTGGAGCGCGACTTCCGCGGCACCGGCTGGAACGTCATCAAGGTCATCTGGGGCAGCTACTGGGACAAACTGATCGCCCGCGACAAGGACGGCCTGCTCCTGAAACGCATGGAGGAGTGTGTCGACGGCGACTACCAGACCTACAAGGCCAGGGACGGCAAGTATGTGCGCGAGCACTTTTTCGGCGCCTATCCGGAACTGCGTGAGATGGTGGCCAACATGACCGACGAGGACATCTGGCGCCTGAACCGCGGCGGCCACGATCCGGCGAAGGTCTACGCCGCCTATGCCGCCGCCATGCAGAGCAACGGCAAGCCCACGGTGATCCTGGCCAAGACGGTCAAGGGTTATGGCATGGGCGTGGCCGGCGAGGGGATGAACATCACCCACTCGCAGAAGAAGATGGGTGAGGATTCGCTGAAAGCCTTCCGCGACCGCTTCAATATCCCGATCTCCGAGGATCAGATCGCTGCCGCCCCCTTCTACAAGCCGGCACCGGACAGTGCCGAGCAAAGCTACCTGCTCGAAGTGCGCGAGCGTCTCGGCGGCTTCCTGCCCGCCCGTTACGACGATGCGGCAGCACTCGAGGTCCCGCGGCTGGAGGTCTTCAAAGCGCTGCTGGAAGGCACCGGCGAGAAGGAAATGTCCACCACCATGGCCCTGGTGCGCATCCTGAATCTGCTGGTGCGCGACCCGCAGATCGGGCGCTTCGTGGTCCCGATCGTGCCGGATGAGGCGCGTACCTTCGGGATGGAGGGCATGTTCCGCCAGCTCGGCATCTACTCCTCACTGGGGCAACTCTATGAGCCGGTGGACGCGGATCAGGTGATGTCCTATCGCGAGGACAAGAAGGGCCAGATCCTCGAAGAGGGCATCAACGAGGCCGGTGCCATGTCGTCCTGGATCGCGGCGGCCACGGCCTACGCCAATCATGGCCAGGCGATGATTCCCTTCTATATTTATTACTCGATGTTCGGCTTCCAGCGCATCGGGGATCTGGCCTGGGCGGCCGGCGACATGCAGGCGCGCGGCTTCCTGATCGGCGCCACCGCCGGGCGGACCACGCTGGCCGGTGAAGGGCTCCAGCACCAGGACGGTCACAGCCACCTGATGGCGGCGACTATTCCCAACTGCGTGTCCTACGACCCGACTTACGCTTACGAGTTGGCGGTGATCGTTCAGGACGGCCTGCGCCGGATGTTCCAGAACCAGGAGCGGTGCTTCTACTACATCACCGCGATGAACGAGAATTATCCCCAGCCGGCCATGCCGGAGGGCGCCGCGGCGGGAATACTCAAGGGAATGTACCGCATCCACGCGGGTGAGGCGCGTGCCCATCGAGTGCAGTTGCTGGGCGCCGGCACCATCCTGCGCGAGGTGGAGGCCGCCGCCGAGTTGCTGGCTCAGGATTTCGACGTGGGTGCCGATGTCTGGAGCGTCACCAGTTTCAACGAACTGCGGCGCGAAGGCATCGACGCGGAACGCTGGAACATGCTCCACCCGGATCAGGAGCGGCGGGTCACCTTTGTGGAATCGCAACTGGCCGCGACCAGCGGCCCGATCATCGCCGCCACGGATTACATGCGCGCCTACGCCGACCAGATCCGCCCCTACTGCCCGCGCCGCTATGCCGTGCTCGGGACCGACGGTTACGGACGCAGCGACCTGCGCAGTCAGTTGCGCAAGTTCTTCGAGGTGAATCGCTATTACGTGGCCGTGGCCGCACTCAAGGCCCTGGCGGACGAGGGCGAGATCCCCGCGGCCACGGTCGCGCAGGCAATCGCGAAATACCGTATCGACCCGGACAAGCCCAACCCGGCGACGGTCTGAAGCGCCCGGCAACACAGGTCTTGGAGAACATTGCGTGGCAACTGTCGAAACTATCCTGCTGCCCGACGTCGGGGACTTCGCGGACGTCGAGATCATCGAGATCCTGGTCGCACCCGGCGACCGGATCATCGCCGAACAACCCATGCTCTCACTGGAGAGCGACAAGGCGACCATGGAGGTTCCCGCGCCGCGCGCCGGCGTGGTCAAAGAATTGCTGGTCAAGCTCGGGGACAAAGTCAGCTCTGGCCGCCCGCTGTTGACGCTGGAGACGGAGGGCGAGTCGACGGCTCCGGCCGCCCCGGCCGCAAAACCAGCCCCGGCCGCAGCGGCTCCGGTCACCGCGGCAGCGGCAGCACCCGCCACCGCCCCGGCGCGTGCCGGTGCTGCTGAAACGCTCTCGGTCGTGCTGCCGGACATCGGCGACTATACCGATGTCCCGGTGATCGAAGTCCTGGTGAAACCCGGTGATCAGATCGCGGTGGATCAATCCCTAGTGACCCTGGAAACCGACAAGGCGACCATGGAGGTGCCCTCCCCCTACGCGGGTCTGGTGGAGAGTGTCGCGGTCAAGGTCGGGGACAAGCTGACGCAGGGCGATCTGATTCTGACCTTGCGCGGCGAGGCCGCCGCAACGCCAAACGTGGAGACACCGGCATCGCAACCGACCCCGGCGGCGCCCGCCGCCCGTGCCCCCGGAGAGCCCGAACCCCGCCCGGCGCCGGTGCCCGCGCGCCCGGAAGACCTGGCCCTGACCGGGGCAAAGCCCCATGCCAGCCCTGGAATACGGCGCTTCGCCCGCGAGCTTGGCGTCGATCTGCGCCTGGTCACCGGCTCCGGACCCAAGGCCCGGATCTTGCGCGAGGATGTGCAGGGCTATGTCAAGGGTGCCCTGGCCGTCGGTGCGTCGCCCCTGGCGGCAGCGGCCGCACCCGCCGCCGGCGCCCTGCCCTTCGGCCTGACGGCCGCCGCCGAGGTGGACTTCGCCAAATTCGGTCCGGTCGAGGTTCAGGAACTCCAGCGCATCAAGAAACTCAGCGGCCGGCACCTGCACCGCTGCTGGCTCTCCATCCCCCATGTCACGCAATTCGAGGACGCGGACATCACCGACCTGGAGGACTTCCGCAAGGCGCAGAAGGATGCCGCCGAGCAGGCCGGGGTCCGGCTCAGCATCCTGCCGCTGCTGCTCAAGGTCGCGGCCGTGGCGCTCAATCAGATGCCCAAGGTCAAGTCATCGCTGAGCACGGACGGCGAATCACTGATCCTCAAGCAATACACCCACATCGGCGTCGCCGTGGACACCCCCGGCGGACTGGTGGTCCCGGTGGTTCGCGACGTTGACAAGAAAGGGATCTTCGATCTGGCGCGGGAACTCGGCGACCTGGGTAAGAAAGCGCGTGACGGCAAACTGCTGCCCACCGACATGCAGGGCGGCTGTTTCACCATCTCGAGCCTGGGGGGCATCGGCGGCACCCACTTCACCCCCATCGTCAACGCCCCGGAGGTCGCTATCCTCGGAGTATCGCGGGCGGACCTGAAGCCGGTGTGGAACGGCAGCGAGTTCAGGCCCCGGCTGATGCTGCCGCTGTCGCTCTCCTATGACCACCGGGTCATCGACGGGGCCGAAGGCGCGCGTTTCACCACCCTGCTCTGCCACCTTCTGGCGGACATCCGGCGGCTGTTGCTCTGAGCGCCTCAACCGGCGGCGGACCGAGCGTCGCCCGGGTGCGTTCCAAAGTGATGTCGTCACAGACGCGCGTCGGATGGGCAGAGCGAGAGCGATGCCCATCCGGCCACCGCGATGGTGGATGCGGCGCGCACGACCGATGGGCGGGGTCCCCAACACTGAGCGGCGCGCCTTATCCACCCTACAACTGGAACACACCCGAAGATGACCAGGCATGGGCGCAACTGCTGAGCGATCCAATCGTCCATAGTAGCATTCCGTTGCTGAAATGGACTGAAGCGGAGGCGCTGGACACCCGCCTGCGACTGCGCTCCTTTGCGGACGATTGGAGTGATGCTGGTATGGACGCTTACAATGAACGATAGGCGTGGTGACGTCATTCTAGTGAAGTTCCCAACTCGGTGATGAACAGTGCGGACTTTCGCACGCAAGACCATGTTCTGTAACGGGGCGGCAACTCCGGGGCCGAGCGAGGTGGGCGGATTTATGATCAAGGCCCGCCAGTCCTATGTTAAATCACCCCTCAAAGGCGTGGCTTTACCCCAGGGTGAGATGACGCCGATCGGCTACGTACTGATGCAGCACGCGGAGCGTCTCGGGCGACCGACCAAGGCTTACGAAGCGCGGCGGGGCGGCGATCACAGATTCAGACGACAGAGCACAGATTTCCGCCGGATTGCGGTGCATACTGTGCCTATATGACGGTGCAGTGGTGCCTGCCGGGTAGCCGTGCAACCGGCGAGGCGCCCACACCGTACCCGGACCGACCCAGAAACCGGCTGCGGCTCGCCGGCCGCGCGATCGAGGACGTCCATGTCTCTGGCAGTTCACCCGACCGGTGTCCATGATGAATCCGACAGCCTGCTCGATGCGCAGGGCGGACGGCCGACGCTGACCATCGGGATTTCCGAAGACCGCACGTTGAGCGACGCGGCCGGGGCTTGCGCCGGGCCGCAGTCGACACCGGCGGGCTCGAACCTGTTGCAGACCATTCTGCGGGCCATCCCCGACCTGATCTGGCTCAAGGACCTCAATGGTGTCTACCTCGCCTGCAACCCGACCTTCGAACGGTTTTTCGGTGCGGCGGAGGCCCGGATCATCGGCCGCACCGACTATGATTTTGTCGATCGGGAACTCGCCGACTTCTTCCGCACGCACGACGTCCAGGCCCTGGCCGCCGGCGGGCCGACCGTCAACACCGAATGGCTGACCTTCGCCGCGGATGGTTACCGCGGCCTGTTCGAGACCATCAAGACGCCGCTGCGGGACGCCGCGGGCGAACTGATCGGCGTGCTTGGAATCGCCCGCGACATCACCAAACTGCGCGAGGCCCAGGAGGCCTTGCGCGAGCGTGATGAGATTTTTCGCGCCATCGTCACCCAGGCGACCGACGGCATCATTCTGGTTGATGCGCAGACGGCCCGCTTCGTCGAGTTCAATGATGCCGCCTGTGCGGCCCTGGGCTATACGCGGGAGGAGTTCGCCCAGTTGGGCATCCCGGACATTCAGGCGGAGCACGACCGAACGGGGGTGGCCGCCGAGATTCGCAAGATCCTTGAGACGGGCAGCGGGGATTTCGACACCCTGCATCGGCATAAGGACGGCAGTCTGCGGCATGCGCGGGTGAGCAACCGGGCCATCGAGTTCAAGGGTGGGCACTACCTGTCGGCGATCATCACCGATATCACCGAGTCCAAGTCGGCCGCCAGGGAGTTGGATCTGCACCGCCATCACCTGCAAACGCTGGTGCAGGCGCGCACCGCCGAACTGGAGGTCGCCAATCAACGACTGCACAAGAGCGACCTGCGCCTGAAGGCATTGTTCGAACTGAGTCAGTCGGCGCCCGACCTGAATGAGCAGGAACTGCTGCAACGCGGTATCGATCTGGCTGTCAGCTTGACCGACAGTGCGATCGGATACCTGCATTTCCTGGAACTGGATCAGGAGACGATCCAGCTCTGTGCCTGGTCGAGCCAGGCCAAGGAACAGTGCTCCGCGACCAATACCGGTCATTACTCCGTCTCCCAAGCCGGCATCTGGGCCGACACGGTGCGCACCGGACAGCCGGTGATTCATAACGACTACCAGCAGTTGACGCAGCGCGCGGGCTATCCGGACGGTCACACTCACCTGATTCGACACCTGGGCGTTCCGGTCCGCGAGGGGGGGCAGATACGGATACTCATCGGGGTGGGAAACAAATCCAGCGACTACGATGCGAGCGATGCGCAGGAACTGCAACTGATCGCCGAGGATCTGTGGCGGATCATCGCCCGGCAGCGCACCGCGGCCGCCCTGGCCCAGGCCAAGGAAGCGGCGGAGGCGGCGAATCGCGCCAAGAGCACCTTTCTGGCCAATATGAGCCACGAGATTCGCACCCCGATGAACGCCATCATCGGGTTGACCCATCTGCTGCGCTCCGAGATCACGGTGCCCAGGTCTCAGGCGCGGCTGGGGCAGATCGGCGAAGCGGCTGCACATCTGCTGGGGATCATCAACGACATTCTCGATCTGTCGAAAATCGAGGCCGGGCAGTTGATTCTGGAGGATGGCCAGTTCAATCCGCTCGAATTACTTGAACACGCGATCGGCATACTGGCGGAACGTGCGACGGCCAAGGGTTTGAACCTGATCGCCGAGGTCGATCCCGCGGTGCCCAGGATCCTGCGCGGCGACCCCCTGCGGCTCGGACAAATTCTGCTCAACTTCATCAGCAATGCAATCAAGTTCTCCGAGCAGGGTCTGATCCGGGTGCGCGCCGATTTGGCGGATGACCAGGACCGGCACGTCCTGCTGCGGCTCCGCGTCGAGGATCAGGGCATCGGTCTGGCCCAAGCGCAACAGGAGCGTATCTTCCAGGCCTTCGCCCAGGCCGATGATTCGACCACCCGCCGCTACGGCGGGACCGGTCTGGGACTGATCATCTGTCGGCGTCTGGCGGAGCTCATGGGGGGGCGGGTCGGGGTCGATAGCGTTCCGGGCCGCGGCAGTACGTTCTGGCTGATCGTTCACACCGAGTCGGTTGCCGCCGGCGCCGAACTGACCCGGAGCACAGCACCACTGGCGCTGCAGTCCGGACATCGCTCGGGTGAAACAGCAGAGGAAGCCCTCGCGCGCCGCTACCGGGGGGCACGCATCCTCCTCGCGGAGGACGATCCGGTCAATCGGGAGGTCACCGGTGAGTTACTCGGCGGCCTGGGTCTCATCGTCGATGGGGTCGCCACCGGTCAACAGGCGGTGGGGCGCGCCCTGACCGGCGGCTACGACCTGGTGCTGATGGACGTGCAGATGCCCGTCATGGACGGACTGGAAGCGACCCGGCGCATCCGCGCCGCCACGGCGGCGCGGCTGCCGATTCTGGCCATGACCGCCAACGCGTTCGATGATGACCGCCGCCGCTGTCTGGCCGCCGGCATGGACGATCACATCGGCAAGCCGGTCGAGCCCGAACGGCTCTATGCTGCGCTGCTGCGCTGGTTGCCGACACCTCCCGAGCCGGGCGAGCCGGCGTCGCGGCCAACGGCAGTGCCGCCGACAGTGCCGGTCATGAGCGACCTGCGACAGATCCTGTCCGCGACTCCGGGTCTCGACCTGAATGCCGGTTTGCAATGCGTGCGCGGCAAACTGGGCAGTTATGTCCGCCTGCTGAAGATGTTCGCGCAGGGCCACGGCGATGACGCACTTCTGTTGCGCGGCTATCTGACCGCCGGCGACACGGTGCAAATCCGCCATCTCGCGCACACGCTCAAGGGCCTGGCACTCACCCTTGGTGCACGGGAGTTGCACCAGCGCGCCCTGGCCCTGGAACAAGCCCTGCGCGACGCGGCGCCGGATCTGGACGTGGCGGCGTGCATCGGCCTGGTTGATCAGGCGTTGGGTCCGCTCCTGGCAGCGATTGCAGGAATCGACGGAATCGAAGGAGCCGAATCAAGCCCCGCCGTCTCGCCGCCGCCCAGTTGGGATCGGGCCAAGACCGACGAGATCCTGATTCAGCTCGAAGCCCTGCTGGCCGATGACGACACCCAGGCCAGAAACCTGTGGCGTTCCGCGGAGACACTGATACAGCCCGTGCTGGGGCCCGCCGCTGCCCGCCTGGGCGAGGAGATCGAGGCCTTCGAGTTCGAGCAGGCACTCGCCACCCTGCGCCGGGTTGTTGCCTTGCCCGCATTCCGCGAAGAATAGGGCGATTACCGGAACATCCAGCGGACCATGCCTGACACCCGGACGCCGCAGCATCGACAGCTCAGGCTCGCCTGGTTGAGCCTCATGGTCGGTCTGCTGCTGACCGCACTGGCGACGCTCTACACCAAGACCGACGTCGCGGCGCTGAACCGCCGCGAGCTCACACTGATCGGCGAGGAGATCGCGGCCAAGATTCAGGCCAGGCTCCACACCCATGCCCAGATTCTGCGCAGCGGGGCAGCCTTCTTCGCCGGATCGACGGAGGTCACCCGGGAGGCGTGGCGACAGTTCATCGAACGCAGCAAGATCTATCTGAATCTCCCCGGCATTCAGGGTATCGGCTTCGCACTGCTGATCCCGGCCGACCAACTCGCCGGGCATCTGGCGCAACTGCGTGCGCAGGGGTTCCCGGACTATCGGGTCTGGCCGCAGGGCGAGCGCAGCCTGTATTCATCCATCGTCCTCCTGGAGCCGTTCTCCGACCGGAATCTGCGCGCCTTCGGCTATGACATGCTCACGGAGCCGGTGCGGCGCGCGGCGATGGAGCAGGCCCGGGACCAGGACGTCGCGGCGCTCTCCGGCAAGGTACTGCTGGTGCAGGAGACCGATCAGGACGTCCAGGCCGGTACCCTGATGTATGTTCCGGTCTATCGACCCGAGCAGCCGACGCTGACCGTCGATGAACGCCGTGCCGCACTGCTCGGCTGGGTCTACAGTCCTTATCGCATGAACGACTTGATGCACGGTGTGCTTGGCGGTTGGGACCTGCAGGAGACCAAGCGCATTCGCCTGCAGATCCATGACGGCGACCTGATCTCCCCCGCGACCCTGCTATACGACAGCCAGCCGACCAAACCGGGGGGCGCGGCGGCCCGCGCGACGGAGTCCGTGCGCGTCCCGATCGACTTCAACGGCCATGTCTGGACGCTGGACTTCTCGCACGCGCAACCACTCATGCCCGCACTCGCCGACGCACGGGTCTTGCTGATCGCAACCAGCGGTACGGCCATCAGCCTGCTGCTGACCGCGCTGGTCCTGGCGCTCACCAGCAGCCGTTCGCAGGCCGTGCGGCTGGCGTCGGAACTGCTGGCGCGGGAGCGGCTGGAGCAGGCCCTGCGGACGAGCGAGGCGCAGTACCGCCTGCTGGCGGACAACACGACTGACGTGCTGTGGCTGTTGAATCTCGAAACGGGGAACTGGACCTACATGAGCCCGTCAGTCGAGCGGCTGCGGGGTTATACCGTCGCGGAGGTCATGGCCCAGTCGGTCGAGCAGGTGATGACGGCCGAGTCCTACGCCTACGCACAGGCGCAGATCAGCGAACGGATCGCGCGGTTTCGCGGCGGCGCCCCCGGAACCCATGCTTACCGCGACGAGATCGAGCAGACGCATCGCGACGGATCAACCGTCTGGACCGAGGTCAACACCCGTTATCTCTGGAACGATCAGGGCGAACTGACCCTGCTCGGCGTGACCCGCGATATCACCGCACGGAAACGCATTGAGCGCGCACGCGATATCGCACTGACGAAGTACGAGACCCTGTTTGAGCACTTTCCCTTGGGCATCAGCGTCGCGGACGCGACGGGCGTGATTCTGGATGCCAATCCGATCGCCGAGACCCTGCTGGGCGTCACCACGCAGGAGCATCTGCAACACCCGCTCGACCACCGCGCCTGGCGCATCTGCCGCCTGGATGGAACACCCATGCCGCCCGCGGAGTTTCCCGCCGTGCGCGCGCTCCACGGCGGACAGGAGCTTTATTTTGCGAAAATGGGAATCATCAAAGCCGACGAGACCGTCACCTGGCTCAGCGTCACCGCCGCCCATTTGCCGCTGCGGGGTTACGGCGCCGTCGTCACCTACGGTGATATCAGCGAGCAGGTGCGCAGCGAGACCGCGCGCGAGGCGGTCAGCGCCGTGGCCCGGCTGGCAGTCTCGTCCGACTCGGCGGAGAGCTTCCGCAGCGCCCTTCCTCCCCTGTTGGCGACCAGGCTCGGATTCCCGATCGTCGCCATCGAGACCTTTGACGCGGTACGCGCGGAGATGGTCTTTGCCGGCTCGGTCGGGATACCCGCCGCGGTCGATGGTCCCTTGCGCATCCCCGTGGGCGCGACCCTGTCCGGCCAGGTCGCCATGACCGGCACGTCCTTGGTGGAACTCGCCGCGGATACCAGATCGGAATACTCGGACCAGGCGCTGAAAGCGATCGGCGTGGTGACCTTCCTGTGCGTTCCGGTGATGCTTGGCTCACGGGTGCTGGGGACCCTGTCGTTGGCCGATACGCGCCGCCGTCCGGACGCGTGGCGGTTGCCGGCGACGCTCCAGACCATCGCCGATACCCTGGCCGACGCCACCGCGCGTTTGGAGACCCAGTCCGCGCTGCGTGAGAGCGAGCGCAACTACCGCGGCCTGGTTGAAAATCTGCACGCCGGCGTGGTCGTTCACAGACCGGATACAAGCATCCTCTTCTCCAATCCGATGGCCTCGCACCTGCTGGGACTGACGTCGGAGCAACTGCGCGGCCTTGCGGCCATCGACCCGCGCTGGTGTTTCCTGCGGGAAGACGGCACGCGCATGCCGGTGAACGAGTTTCCGGTCGCGCGTGTCGCGGCTTCCGGAACCGCCTTGCAGAATCTTAACCTGGGGATCATCAGGCCCGATCGCGACACGCCGACCTGGGTGCAATGCGAGGCCCATCCAATCCGCGATGAGCAGGGCCGACTTCGGCAGATCTTTGTGACCTTCTTCGATATCACCGAACGCCAGCGGGCGCTGGCAGCGCTGCGTAAGAGCGAGGCCTTGCTGAACGAGGTGGGCCGGATGGCCGGGATCGGCGGCTGGGAAGTCAATGTGGAGCGAGGCGAACTGACCTGGACGCAGGCCGTTTATCGAATCCACGAAGTGGACGATCGCTATATCCCGACCGTCGACCAGGCTATCGCTTTCTATACGCCGGAATTCCGCCCGGTGATTGCGGCGGCGGTACAGCGGGCCGTCGATCAGGGTCAGCCGTTCGACCTGGAACTGGAAATCACCACCGCGGAAGGACATCGGCGCTGGGTCCATGCGATTGGCCTGGCCACGACCGAGCACGGAAAAACCATAATCATCTCCGGTGTCACCCAGGACATCACCGAGCGCAAGCAGGCCGCGCTCGAGCTGGAGCACCATCGGCATCATCTGGAATCGCTGGTGGCGTCGCGGACCCTGGACCTGATGGAAGCACGTGACGCCGCGCAGACGGCCAACCGTGCCAAGAGTGCCTTCCTGGCCAACATGAGCCACGAGTTGCGCACGCCGATGAACGCCATCATCGGTTTGACCCACCTGCTGACGCGGGAGATCACCGCCCCGCGGGCCCGCGAACGGCTGGTCAAAATCAGCGAGGCCGCGCAGCACCTGCTCGGCATTCTCAACGACATCCTGGACCTTGCCAAGATCGAGGCTGACCGCTTGTCGCTCGACACGTCCGATTTCGCCTTGACCCCCGTCCTGGAGCGCGCGGCCGACCTGGTGCGCGTGCAGGCCGCGGCGAAGGGGCTGCGGCTGACGATTGCGGTCGACCCCGCATGCCCGGACAGCTTGCACGGCGACCCACTGCGCCTGGGTCAGATGGTCGCGAACTACGTGAGCAACGCGGTGAAGTTCTCACTGCATGGTGAGGTCCGGGTGCGGGCCTGCCTGGCGGAGCAGGGTCCCCGCGACTGCGTGCTGCGGATCGAGGTCGAGGATCAGGGTATCGGCCTGACCCCGGAACAGCAGGGACGGTTGTTCCAGCCGTTCGTGCAGGCCGACAGCTCAACGACCCGCGAGTACGGCGGCACCGGCCTGGGACTCGTCATCGTGCAGCGCCTGGCGGCCCTGATGGGCGGCCAAGTGGGCGTCACGAGCACCCCCAGTGTCGGCAGCACCTTCTGGCTGACCGCGCGCCTCGGTCGCGTGATGCCCATCGATCGGCCGACACCGGTCGCGGCGGCGCCGCCCGGCGAGGCGGATCGGGCCTTGGTTCGCCTGGTGCTGGACCAGTTGGAACGTCAATTGCCGACCGGTGATGTCACTGAGACTTGGTCGGAGTTCGCGCCACTGATCGAGGCCACACTGGGACCAACAGCGGTTGAATTAGGGCAGGCGATCTCCTGCCGCGACCTTGACCAAGCCCGGTGCGCCCTGCGTCAGGCACAGGAGGCCTTGAGCTCCCGGTCGGATTGAGCGGCGGCGGCCGGGTCAGGCGACTGCCGCCGGCCGGGTCTGTTCCAGTTTGCGCACCAGGGGATACAGGTGCTCCGTTTCGCGCTGGATACGGTCCATGATCAACCCGAAGACCTCGTTGGTGTCCCCGACGAAGGCCTCATGATCGGCAATCTTCAATTCGCGCCGACGCTCATCGCCCCAGTCCTTGACGTAGGCAGCGAAGATCCGCTTGATCTCCTGCGAACCGGACAAAAACCGATTCGCGGTATTGGTCATGGTGCGGTCCTGACTCTGGATCAGGTGGCCGCAGATCTGGGCATCGACTTTTTCCATGTGCTCCCGGACGCGGCTGACATACTCAAAAAAAAGATTGCGGGCACACTCGGTGTCACACATCGAGCGGTCGCGAATCAGATACAGAAAAACGTTCGATAATTCAGTAATTTTATGATTTTGTTCATGGCATACCGTGAAATCGGTCATCGCTGCTCCACCTTATCACTAGAGACGATCGGGTCTGTCTGGTTCTTTTCATGGCGGGTCGATCGCGGGGTCTATCAGTACCCGCGCGCCCATGACCCCTGATGCATCGCGCGGGGGCCAAGTGGACGTGATGTCCTATCTTACAGTTTACAAGCGATCGACGTTGCTGGACACCACCGCGCGCAGCAGTTCCAAATTTGGGTGGCCGCCGCCAACAGCGTGTCGGCAGCGAGGCCGATGGTGGATGCGCTGCGCTTATCCACCCTACGAAACCGGCTCCGTTGTAGGGTGGATAAGGCGCGCCGCTCGGTCTCAGGGACTCGGCACGGCGGTCGCGCGCGCCGCATCCACCAGAGGTCGCGCGGTGCCGCCCAAATTTGGAATTGCTGCACCGCGCGGATGCGATCAACGACAACGACCAAGACAGCGTACCCGGAATCTCGATCACCACATCAGCGCGTAGGATGGGCAGAGCGCGAGCGATGCCCATCCGGCCACCGCGACGCTTGACGATGGGCATCGCTATCGAGTTTGGGCAAGTATTCCTCGTAGGTTGGGCTGAGGAACGAAGCCCAACGCGTAGCCAAACGTAAGGCGCTGAAATGTTGGGGTTCGTTCCTCACCCCAACCGACGGGTTGCCCGCTGGTCGACAGCGGCTTGGGCAGGGTCCGCAGCACGGCGGCCACATCCTTGCTGAAGGCCCCCAGGGTCGCGCTCATCGCGGCAATCAGTGCCGCCTGATCGGCCGGCGGGCGCAGGGGCTGGCGATAGGTGTTCTCGTGCACGGCCAGCGCCTGTTCAAGCATCGGGTCGAGGACCGCCCAGCGCACCTTGAGCACGGCCTCGCCGCCGGGTGTGCCCTCAAAGGTCAGGATGTCCGCGGTGATCCTGAAGTCCAGCGGATACCGGACCTCACTTGGAAACAGCAGGATCCGGCTGGTGCCGACCAGGTACGACAGGTTCTCGCTCCAGACCCGCAGGAAGTCGTCCTGGATGGTCCCGCCCCAGCGGTTGTATTCATCCACTGCCAACCGGTTGCCGGCGTCCCGCGAAACGATCTGCGGCCGGTCGAGAAAGGCCGGAAAGGTCACGGGACCCAGCCCGATCCCGAGCGCCCCGCCCGTCATGGCGCCCTGCCCGGCCGCCGCCGGCAGCGGCGAGAGCGAAAAAAAGGTGGACGGCGGTGAGCCGGCGCAGCCGGCGACCGCCAACATCCAGACCAGGGGCCTGGACCAGATTCCGTGGAGCACGATCCCCAACCGTCGGCGGCCGGCCGTTCGCGCGCGGTTCATCGCCCGCCCCCCTTGCCCTTGAGCAGCGCTTCCGGATGACGTTCCAGATAATCGGTCAGGAGCCGTACGGAACGTGCGGCAGCCGATAACTCCTGGAACATACGCTGCATCTCGATATACATGGGGGCATTCTCCGACACGATCGCGTTGGCGGATTTGAGGGTCGCGGAGGTGTCCCGCAGGGCCGTACTCAGTTCGGGTGCGATCTGGGAATTCAGTCGCTCCGCGGTCTGTCGAAACGCCGCCAATGCAGCATCGGCCTCGACGATCGCCCCCCGCAACTCTTTGGAACTGAGCAGCGCGTTGGCACTGGCCAGCGCCCCCGCCGCGTCCTGGCCGAGTTGTTGGATCGGCAGGGCGTCCAGTTTATCGAGAATGCTGTTGGCCTTGGTGGTCAAGGCATCGAGCGGAGCCGGCACGGTCGGCAGCACCGCGTACTCGCCGTGCTTCCCGAGCGGCTGAGCCGGGGCGTTCGGATGGAAGTCCAGATCCACATAGAGTTGGCCGGTCAACAGACTGCTGGACTTGAGCTGGCCGCGCAGACCGTTGGCGACCAGGCGCTCGACCACCCCCTGTTGATTGATCCGGTCGCGGTCGCCGCGCACCCCGATGCGCTCCGGTTCGACCTCGATCAACACCGGGATTTGAAACTCGAAGTCCTCCGGATCGAAGGTCAACTGCACATCCAGCACCGCACCGATACTGATCCCGCGCAGCAGCACCGGGGCACCCACGTTCAAGCCGTTCACCGACCCCTGAAAGAACAGCAGATAGCGTTCCTTGTGCGCGTAAGTCTTCGCATGCGCCTCCTCGCGGCCTCGATAGAGGTGGAAAACCTCATTGACCGCCGCGGGTTCACGCGCCCCATCGATGGTATCCGGGGTATCGAAGGACACGCCGCCGATCAGCACCGACAGGAGCGACTGGGTATCGACCTGGATTCCGTTCGTCGAGATGGAAAAGTCCACCCCGCTCGCGTTCCAGAAGCGCGTATCCCTGGTAACCAGTCGATCATGGGGGGCAGAGACAAAGACCTCGATGCTGACGGCCCGCCCGTCCGCGTCCAGCGCATTGCCGGCCACCTGCCCCACCTGGATCTGACGGTAATAGACCGGCGAGCCGATGTTGAGCGAGCCGAGCGTCGGCGAGCGCAACTGGAACCGCTTGCCCGGCTCTGAGGTAGTGAACAGCGGCGGCTCCTCGAGACCCACGAAGTGGCGCTCCGCGTCGCCCTCGGTCACCGGGTCGATGGCGATAAAGGGTCCGGACAATAAGGTATCCAGACCGGAGACCCGGCTGGCGGTCACCCGCGGACGCTCGACCCAAAAGCGCGTACCGCGGGTCAGGTAATCGGCCGCGCCGTGCTTGAGATGCGCGGTGACCACCACGCTCTTGAGGTCGTCACTCACGTCGATGCTGGTGACCTCGCCGACATCCACATCCTTGAATTTGACCTTGGTCTTGCCGGCCTGCAGCCCGGCCGCGGTGGCGAACTGAATATAGATCGTCGGACCCTGCTCGGAGAAGGTCTTGAAGGCCAGCCAGCCACCGATGATCAACGCCACCAGTGGAATCAGCCAGACGACCGACACCCGGTCGCGGCGGATCGTGATCGCCTGCGGCAGCGCGGCTTCGGTGTCGTTGTCAGGCTGGTCTGGTGCGGCCACGGGCGGCACCGGCCGTGGGACGGCCCCGTTCTCGGTCTCCGACATGATCCGACCCCCTCCCCTGCACCCCGGTGCGTTCCAGGTTATCCCAGATCAGACGGGGATCAAATGACATGGCGGCAATCATGGTAATGACCACGACCGCGCAGAAAAAGATGGCGCCCGATTCCGCTTCGATACTCGCCAGATTACCCAAACGCACCAGTGCGACCAGGATGGTCACCACAAAGATGTCCACCATGGACCACCGGCCGATCGTCTCGATGATCCGGTACAGCAGGGTGCGCTCGCGCGGCCGCCACGACGAGCGCAACTGCACCGAGACCAGCAGGAAAATCAGAATCAAGAGTTTGAGCAACGGCACGAAGATGCTGGCCAGGAACACGACCGCGGCCAGCGGCCACATCCCGTGCGTCAGCAGAAACACGACACCGCTCAGTATCGTATCCGATTGGGTGCGTCCGAGCGATGTCACCGTCATGATCGGCAGCAGGTTGGCCGGAATGTAGAGGATCACGGCGGCCAGCACCAACGCCCAGGTGCGCTGCATGCTCCGTGGTTTGCGATGATGCAGCACATCGGTACAGCGCGGGCAGCGCTCCCGGCGCCCGTCGAACAGCGCGGCCCGTTGCGGGACTACCAGTTCACAGACATCGCAGCCGATGTACGCTTCACCCGGCTCCAGCGGACGGGCGACGGCGCCGCGCACCGGCACCCGCGACCACACCAGATCCGGGTCCAGCGCCGCCTGGGCCGCCGCGAGGACGAAGATCAAGGCGGCAAAGGCAAAGAGCGAGACGCCGGGGACGATCGTCGCCATGTCCGAGAGCTTCACCACGGCCACCAGGATACCGAGCATGAACACATCCATCATGCCCCAGGGGGTCAGGGTACGAACATGGCGGAACAGGGTCGGCAGCCAGCCCGGCAACCGGTCACCCGTCAGCGGAACCAGGACGATCAGCAGCAAGGACAATTGCAGGCCGGGCGCCAGCACACTGGTAAAGGCCACCACCGCGGCGATCTCCCACTTGCCCTGGTCATACAGATCCAGTATCCCGGTGAACAGCGTGGTCTGTGTCATCTGACCCTGCATCGAGAACGACAGGAAGGGGAAACTGTTCGCGATAATGAACAGCAGCAGCCCGGCGATCGTCAGTGCCAGCGTCCGGTTGAGACTATCCGGCCGGTCACGGTGCAGAGCGCAGCCGCACCGAGCACACACGCTGGAACCGCCGGGCGGCAGCGGCGGATTGCGCTGGAGCAGACCGCATTCTTTACATTCGGTTAGGGTGTCGTGCATGGGGAATCGGTTGTAGGGTCCGCTGCGCGGACCAACGGCATCGCAGGTCCAGCGCCGGCTGTGTAAGGCCAAGCATGGTCTTGATCATCCCGCACCAAGACACAAAGATCACGTCGTTGGGCTGAGGAACGGACACTGGTGTCCAATTCGCTAACCCATTGACGCAAAGCGTATCCTTAACATGTTTTCAATGGGTTACGGGGCTCTCTGGGCATTTAGCCACCAAGGGGGAGCGTTGGGATTCGCTCTCGCTCACCCCAACGGTCATGGCAACCCGCGGACTATGGGCGACGGGCGCGCACCGAATAAAGAAGATGCTCTCACAAAGACACGAAGACACGAAGAAGAAAAGATCTTCAACGCGACGGGGTGTGATCAACAGTGCTGGGGTCAGGCCTTTCGGTAGGATGGGCATCGCTCTCGCTCTGCCCATCCTACGCGCTGAACGTCGCGCAGCGACCTTGTGGGAGCGGCGTCCCGCCGCGATGGGGCCGGGCGCGTCACCGCAGCGTTCGAGGTCACCGCGGCACCGCATCGCGGCGGGACGCCGCTCCCACGGGAGACATTCACTTTCCGGGACGGCTGATGTTCCTTCCATGGCCGTTAGCCGGCCGACTGGACTCCAAATGCGCATCGCTGGCCGGAACGATGATCAAGGCCATTCCGACCTCAGTGGTAACCGCGAGGGCCTTGGTCCGCACAGCGGACCCTACTCCCGCCGCACCAATTCCAACAAGGCGTCCGGGTCCAGATCCGCCAACGGTCGGGCGCCATCGGCCGTGATGGTCAAGACCTCCACCCGGCGCTCGATGCGAATGCGTGCGGCGGTCTCGATCAGCGTCGTCGCGCGGCGGCGTTTCGCGATGCGATCGGCGACATCGAGCACCGCCGGCAGGGCGCTCGGAATCGACAGCACCAACGCCGCCACGGCGACCGGATCGACCGTCTTGTGCTGTCCCGCGGCGGCGGCCTCCAGTCGCCGCGAGTGGCGAGGGGGCGGGGTGGCCGGCACTCTCGAGGAGTTGCACGACGTCCCGGTCGAGTTGCGTGGCGGCTGGGTAGCTGTCGGCTTCCAGCGCGCGGATGGCGCCGGCGCCGCAGGTCGCGGGCCGTCGGATCGGATCGCAGGGCCTCATCGAGCCGCGCCAGCTCCTCCTGGACGCCGAAGCGGCCGTGCAGCACCACCAGGGTCAGGTCGTCGCGGCGCCGGTTGGCCAGGCGTGCCGCCAGGCTCGATTTGCCGAGCCGGCCCATGCCGGTCAGCAGCACCCCGGCGTCGGTGTTGCCGTCGAGGACCCGCAACGCCTGTTGCAGCTCCCGGCGACGCCCCACGAACAGGCCATGGGCGGCCACCGGCACCGTCTTGCCAAGCAGGTCTTTCTGCAGGTGGTCGGCCGGCAGCAACGAGCGTTTGCGCCCGCCGCCGACCAGCGGGCGCGCCCCGTCGCCGCGGCTGCAGAGCCACAGGCGGGCGTGGTGCCAATGGCGGCTGAGCTGCGCATCGGCCGCGTCGAGCAGGGCGCGGCGGGCCTCGGCGAGCGCCAGGGCCAGGGGATCGCGCGCGGCGAGCCGGTTGGGCTGCGAAGGCGGTGGCCGCCCGGTCGGCGACCGCGCCGTCCCAACCGATGACGGCCGGCAGGCCGGCCTGGATCAGCGCGCTGGTGAGCGAGTGAGTCAGAGCCTCCGCCGCGGCCGGGGCAGGCGCGCCAAGCTGCTTGCCGTCAGCCGCCGGCGGCAGTCCGGTCCCCAGACGGTCGGACGCCGCGGCGCTGAGACAGGCGGACAGAAACAGGAGCCGCGGCGGCGCCGGGCGCAAGGCGCGCAGCAGTCCGGCCGCGTCAGTGGGATCGGGGCCGCCGCGCCCGTCTTCGAGCAGCAGGATGGGGCGCAGGGTCTCCCCGGCGTTGGCCTGCCAGGCATGATGGCCGTGACAGGACAGGTGCAGCACCGGCAGGCCCCCGGCGGCGGCGAGGTGTTGGCCCAGGGTGTCGGCCTCGCCGCTCTCCTCCACCAGCAGGTCGAGGTGGGTGGTGCCCACGGCATCGAGGATGGCGGTCTCCTCGGCCTCGTAGTCGAGCTCGGCGGCGCCCGCCGGGGCGGCGGCCATGAAGGCGAGGCCCAGCCGGCAGTCATCCAGGGCGGGGAATGGCGCGATGGGTCCAAGGCGGCGCTGGGGGCTGAACTGGAGCAGGGCATCGGCGGCGAGATAACCGTTGTCGTTGGCCAACAGTTCCCAGGGCGCCTGGAGCAGGGCCCATTCCACCGGGCTTGGGGTGCGGTTGGGGCAGTGGATGCTGAACAGCAGCGGGGGCGTGGCGCCCTCCAGCAGCCGGTCGAGGAGGCGCTGATCGCCATCGACCCAGCGGTAGAGGTCGCCGCCGATGGCAAAGGCCGCGGCCGGGTCCGGGCGCTGCTCCAGGAAGGCGTAGCGCACGGCCAGTTCCTGGAGGAAGCGCAGCGCGTCACCGTCGAGCGGGCGCCCGGAGCCGATCGGCGTGTCGTCGACCAGCAGGCTGAAGCGGTCGTCTTGAACCAGGATGCCGGCAGTCATGCGGCGGTGCCCCCGAATTCGGAATTCCTTGGACTGGACGGTGATTGTAGGCGATTTCCAAGTTCGGGTGGCCGCCGCCAGCAACGTGTCGGCGGCGAGGCTGATGGTGGATGCGCTGCGCTTATCCACCCTACAAAACCGGCTCCGCTGTAGGGTGGATAAGGCGCGCCGCTCGGTGTCAGGGACCCGACACGTCGGTCGCGCGCGCCGCATCCACCAGGGATCGCGCGATGCCGCCCAAATTTGGAATTGCTGGCAACGTGTCGGCGGCAAGGCTGATGGTGGATGCGCTGCGCTTATCCACCCTACAAAACCGGCTCCGCTGTAGGGTGGATAAGGCGCGCCGCTCGGTGTCAGGGGCCCGGCACGGCGGTCGCGCGCGCCGCATCCACCAGGGATCGCGCGATGCCGCCCAAATTTGGAATTGCTGTCGGCAGCGTATCGGCAACGCGGCTGATGGTGGATGCGCTACGCTTATCCACCCGACAACAGGCTTCGCTATCGACTTCGCTCCATGCCCAGCATCGACTTCTACACCCTGGAACCCACGAGCCCCGGCGACCGGTACCTGCTGACCTGCCACCTGGTGGAGGGTCTGTATCAGGACGGCACACGGGTCCTGATCCATTGCCCGGAGACCGAGCGCGCCCGGCACCTGGATCGGCTGCTTTGGACCTACCGCCAGGACAGCTTTATCCCACACGGGCTGGTGGGCCAGGTCGACCCCGCGCTGACGCCGATTCTGATCGGTGCCGACCTGGGCCGCGAGACCGCGGCCGCGGTCTTGATCAACCTTGCCGCCGAGGTTCCCGCCGAGTTCGCGCGGTTTGAGCGCGTGTGCGAGCCGGTCGATCAGGATCCGGCGGTGCGCGCGGCCGCGCGGTTGCGCTTTCGCTATTACCGCGATCGGGGATTCCCCCCGCAACATTACCCGATGCGGCTGCCGCGCGACGCGGCGGATCCCTGGTAGAAGGCGCGGTCAGCCGTCCGCTCCCGCGCTTGCGATCGACCGGGTCTTGACCTGGCGATTTTCTCGACTATAGTCGTACTCGTGACCTGAATCACTGGGCACATCGAAAAAACTAATTAGAATACACGAATATACCTTAGGAGTGGAGAGACCATGAGACAAACGAATCTGCATGAGCCGGCGTCCGGCGGGGCGCGTCCGTTGCCGACCGATGGTGACGGATTCCTGGTCGATGCGGAGCTCTGGAACCCCGGCATGGCCCGCGTCATCGCCAGAATGGATGACGTGGGGCCGCTGACCCCGGACCATTGGTCGGTGATCTACTACCTGCGCGAGCATCGCCTGACCTACGGCGCCATTCCCCCGGCCTCCCAGATCTGCCGCGTCCACGGCATGGAACGTGATGCCGTGCGCCGGCTGTTCGGCTCCTGCCGCCAGGCCTGGCGCATCGCCGGGCTGCCCCATCCGGGAGAGGAGGCGCTCAGCTACATGAGCTGAGGCGATTGCCTCGAATAAACATCCCTAATCCCCCAACAGCCGCCGCGCGATCTGATCGAGCGGCAGCACCCACTGCGCCGCCTCGAGCTTGACGGCCGCGCCGGGCATACCCCACACCAGACTGGTCGCCTCGTCCTGGGCGATGGTGCGGGCGCCGGCGCGGCGCAAGGAGAGCAGACCCTGGGCACCGTCGCGACCCATGCCGGTCAGCAAGGCGGCGCTCACCACTTGGTCCGGCAGGCGTGCCGCCGATTCGAACAGCACATCCACCGAGGGCTTGTGACGGTTGACCGCGGGTCCGTCATCGAGCCGACAGCGCAGTTGTCCGCCGCCGGCCCGCAGATGCAGGTGGCGGTCGCCCGGGGCGATGTAGACACAACCCGACTCCAGCAGGTCGCCGTCGGCCGCCTCACGGACCACCAGCGGCCCGAGTGCATTCAGACGCTGCGCGAAGAGCCGGGTGAACAGCGCCGGAAGATGTTGGCAGATCACCACGGGCGGGGCACCGACCGGCAGGGCTCCGAGCACCGCACGGATCGCCTCGGTGCCGCCGGCGGACGCCCCCAGGGCGATCAGATGGCCCCCTGCATGATCCGGCAGGCTCCAGTCCGCGGCGGCGGCCGTCGCCTGCTGCGGTCCGGTCGCGACCAGTCGGCGGACCTGGCTGTGCGCGGCAGCCCGCACCTTGGAGCGGATCTCAGCCGCGAATTCAGCCAGCCGGTTGACCAGGTCATGGTCGGGCTTGGCGACGAAGTCGACGGCGCCCAAGGCCAGGGCATCGAGTGTGGTCTCGGCTCCGGCGCGTGTATGGGCTGAGATCATGACGACCGGCATGGGCCGCAGCCGCATCAGGTTGCGCAAGAAGCTGATGCCGTCCATGCGCGGCATTTCCACATCCAAGGTCAATACATCGGGGTTCAGCTCCTTGATCCGCTGCCGGGCGAGATAGGGATCGGCCGCGGTCCCGACCACCCGGATGTCACCGTCGGCCGCGAGCAAGTCGGTCAACAACTCGCGCACCAGGGCGGAGTCGTCCACGATCAGGACCCGAATGGGTTCGCGGGAAGCGTCCATGACGACCTCTGTCAGGGTTAAAAGAACTCGATCTCACCGCCGATCGGCCGGCTTGCCAATTCACGAACATAGTGTCGTTCGCGCGCAATCACGTCACCCTCCCCGCCGCGCCGCAGCTTGCGCACCCGTACCCGCCCCTGCGCAGGGAAGAAGATGACCTTGCGCGGATGGTCCCCGCCCAGATCGTCGGCCACCAGCGGCACGCCCTCCAGCGCGAGATAAGCGCGTACGAAGGCGCTATTGCGCGCCCCGACTTCGCTCGGGATGGTCAAGACCCGGGCGCCGCCGAAGACTTTGGCCTCCAGATTGGCGCGCCGGCCGCCGAGCCGCAGAATCTCGTTGATCAGCAGTTCCATGGCGTGATTCCCATAGCGGGCGGCAGCACCCGCGTAGTCATCGTGCGGACCCGGCCGCACCGGCAGCATGAAATGGTTCATGCCGCCAATCCCGGTCTCCCGGTCGCGGATGCAGGCCGCCACGCAGGAGCCCAGCACCGTCACCACCGCCTCGGTGCCGGTCACGTAGAACTGTCCTGGCAAGACCTTGGCCGCGATACCGCCGCAATCCGGGTCAAGATACCGCCGCACCGCACCGCAGTACACTGGCCCAGGGTTGGTCATCGGGATCACGCGCGGCAATTCCAAATGTGGGCGGCGTCGCGCGGCCCCTGGTGGAGGCGGCGCGAACGACCGCCGTGCCGGCTCCATGACACCGAGCGGCGCGCCTTATCCGCCCTACAAGGGAGCCGGTTTTGTAGGGTGGACAAGTGCATAGACGGTACGCGCAACCGGTCGGAAACGCGGCGCCAGCCCGATCAGCGATTCCGCGTGGCCCAGGAACAAGTGCCCATCCTCCGCGAGTCGATCGGCGAGCCGCTCAACCAGCACCCGCTTGGTCGGCGCATCGAAATAGATCATGACGTTGCGGCAAAAGATCGCATCGTATTCGCGGCGCAGCGGCCAATCGCCGATCAGATTGAGCCGTCTGAAATCGACCAGCGCCCGCACCTCCGGGCGCATGCGGATGTGCCCTTCCTGAGCGCCCCGCCCCCGCAACACCCACCGGCGCCAGGGCAACCGGGTCAGACAACCCATCTGCTCGGTGGTGTAGACGGCCGCTTGCGCCTGCTCCAGGGCCTGGGTATCCAGGTCGGTGGCGAGGATGCGCAAATCCCGTCGCTGCACGTCGGGCAGCCGTTCCAGCAGCACCATGGCGATGGAATAGGGCTCTTCACCGGTGGCGCAGCCGGCGGACCAGATGCGGATCGGGACCCCCGGCCGGGCGGCCCAGCGCGGCACCAGATGGTCCGCCAGGTAGTCGAAATGGTGCGCTTCGCGGAAGAACCCGGTGAGATTGGTGGTGATGGCATTGATGAGTTCGATCAGTTCGCTGCCGTCATCCTCACGCAGCCGTGCCACATACGCTTTGAAGTCCGTGAGGCCCAGCAGGCGCAGGCGCCGGGCCAGACGCGCGTAGAACATTTCGAACTTGCCATCGGTGACGACGATCCCGGTGTGGTCGACCACCAACCGGCGCAGCGCCATGAAGTCGGCGCGCGTGAAAGCGTACTCACGCTTAGCCGGCATCGGGCCGGACGTCCGCGGTGAGACCCAGCGGGGCCGTCAGGCCGAGCAGGGCCGCGCCGCTCAACAGCGCCGGACTGGCACCGGTCCACTGGACCGCTATCCCGCGGGCGGCGGCATCCCGACACAACACCGCGAGCAGTTGCAGACCGGCGGTGTCGATCGCCGCGACCGCGCGGCCGTCCAGCCGCAGGCCGCGATGGCTGCCGAGCAGCCCCAGGAGTTGCTGCCGCAGGGGTTCGAGATCACCGATCGTGAGCGCTGCCGGCAGCACCAGTGCGGCGTCCATCAGAACTCGGTCCACTCGTCGTCACGGTGATCGAAGACCCGACCCGAACGGGACGCCTCAGGCCGCGACCGGGCGCGGGCCGACCGATCCCCGGCACGTCCGCCGCCATGACCCAGGGCGTAGGTCGGCGACCTGGGGGACGGTAATGCATCCTGCGCGGACTGGGGTGCAGCTCCGGGCTCCCCATCCCCCGTCCGGAAGAAGGCGACGGCCCGCTGCAGTTCGCGCGCCTGATCGTCCAGCGCGGCGGCGGCGGCAGCCGCTTCCTCCACCAGTGCCGCATTTTGCTGGGTGACCTCGTCCATCTGCAAGACCGCCTTGTTCACCTGCTCGATGCCGATCGATTGCTCACGACTGGCCGCGCTGATCTCCGCCACCACGTCGCTGACCTCCTGCACCGCGGTGACGATCTCGCGCAGGGACGCACCGGATTCCTTCACCAGACGGCTGCCCTCCTCGATCCGGCTGACGCTGGCGGAGATCAGATTCTTGATCTCCTTGGCCGCGTCGGCACTGCGGTGCGCCAGTTGACGCACCTCACCCGAGACCACGGCGAACCCACGCCCGTGTTCTCCGGCACGCGCCGCCTCCACCGCCGCGTTCAGGGCCAGGATGTTGGTCTGGAACGCAATCCCGTCGATAACGCCGATGATGTCCGCGATCTGCCGGCTGCTCGCGTTGATCTGCGTCATCGCCTCGACCGTCTGCGCCACCACTTCGCCCCCGTGCTGCGCACGCGCCTTTGCAACCAGCGCCAATTGATTGGCCCGCTCGGCATGGTCGGCGTTCTGGCGCACGGTTCCGGTCAGTTCCTCCATGCTGGAGGCGGTTTCCTCCAGAGACGCTGCCTGCTCCTCGGTGCGGCTGCTCAAATCCATGTTTCCCTTGGCGATCTCACCGGCGGCACCGGCCACTTGATCGGTGGCCGCGCGCACGTCGCCGACCACGCCGCGCAAGCGCTCCACCATCTGATCCATCGCCTGCATCAATTGGCCGAGCTCGTCTCCGGAGCGGCGGCGCAGATGCTGATCCAGGTTGCCCTGGGCGATTCCCTCGGAGAGCGTCAATGCCTCGTCGACGGGACGCGTGATGCCCCGCGCGGTCAAACTGGCGGCCAGCGCGATGCCCAGCATGGACAAGACCGCGACCGCGAGATAGACCAGGGTGAGCCGATCGACGGCCGCGAACGACTCGCTCTTATCCTTGTCGACGATCAACCCCCAGGTCAGACCGGGGACGATCTCCACTGGTCCAAAGGCGGCGAGCACGGGTTCGCCGCGATAGTCCAGGGTCAGCAGGGTCGCGGTCTGACCGGCCAGCGCCGCACGACTGGCCTGGGTATCCACACCGTTGCGTTCCACGGTGCCGGTCAACGACGCCGCGACCGAGCGCTCCTCGTGGTCCAGCCGGACACCGGAGCGCAGCCGTTTGTCCGGGCCGACCAGGTACGCCTCACCAGTGGCACCCATCCCCGCGCGTTCCTGCATGATCGCGTCGATCGCATCGGACGCCAACTGCAGGACCAGCACGCCCGCAAACCCATTGCCGCCCGCGAAGGTCTCGCCCAGGAAGGCGGCCGGGGCATTGTTGGCGGGGGTAAAGGGCGCGAAGTCGACGAAGATCACACCGGTCTGGGTGTTGCCGGTGCGCCCGTCACGCTCGCGCACCTGCCGGAATACCCGGCCGAGACCCGTCTGCGCATAGGCCGCCGCGGTCACATCGGCCCCGCGCAATGCCGCGGCCCCGACGCTTTGCAGCACCCGCCCGTCGCGATCGATCAGGTAGAGGGCGGCGAAGCCGCGCCGGGCGGCAAAGCGCTGCAAAAAGTCTTCAGGGGGCGGCGCGGACAGTTGGGAGAGCACGTCAGCCAGAATCTGCGTACTGGCGACACGGCCCTGCATGAACTGCACCACGGCCGTCTGTTTATTGACGCGCGCGCTCTTGAGGGCGTCGAACACCCCGTTGGTCATCGCCTCGCTGGCGATCCGGAAGGTCAAGACACCACCGATGGCCAGCGGCACGAGCCCGATGAGCCAGAACGCGATCAACAGCCGGTTGCGAAGCTTCAGATTCTTGAACATGTCTGCCCCTCGGTGGGCGTGGCGGTGTGAAAAGAGCGGTTGGCGATCCGCCGTCGGCCGTCAACGGTGTGATCAGGTCACGCGGTTGCGGCCATGCCTTCTCCCAGCGCCAGTTCCAGCAAGCGATCGCTGTCCAGCAGCACGATCATCCGGCCGGGGACCTCCGCCAGCCCGACCACGAAGGAGCGCTCGATCGGGCCGCCCAAATCCGGCGGCGGCCGGATCAGCGCCTCATTCAGGCTGTGCTCATCACAGACCGCATCGACCACCATCCCCACCACCTTCGCCTGATCGCCCTGGCCCAGGTTCACCACGATGACGACGGTGCGCGGACCATAGGGTTGGGCCGGCAGCCCGAGCCGCTCACGCAGGTCGATGATGGGCACGACACTGCCGCGCAGATTGATGACTCCCTTGACGAAGGCCGGCGTGTTGGGCAGCGGAGTCGCCGGCTCCCACACGCGGATCTCCCGTACCTTAAGGATGTCGAGCCCATACTCGGCATCGGCGAGTTGGAAGGTCAGAAATTGGCGGATCGCCCCTCCGGTGATGGCGGGGGCCGGCGCCTGGTCGGGACGCTGCATGGGTTTACCAATCGATGAAGAGCGTTAGGAGTGTCAGGGACCCGCCCCCGTAACCACCGTGCTCCCGGCCCCGGTCCAGGCCCGCCGCGCCGGGTCGTACATGTCCTCAACCGCCGCGGGCGGATGCGCGTAGGACCCCGGGGTGACGGCCCGCACCAGATAGCCCAGTTGGAACTCGGTCGGGTCGTCGGCGTCGCGGTCCACGGCGGCGATGAAGCGGTCCGAGCGGAATTCCTGGTGGGCCGGGGTGTCGAGCAGGTTCAGCCCGGGCACGGCGCCGATGTCCCCGGACTTGAGCAGGTTGGGATTGTCGATCTCCAGACCGGCGGGCAATGGATCATCGACGATCAAGCGCGCCGCCTGTTGGCGGTTCGCGCGCACCGTGACGACGGCCAACAGCCGGCGGCCCTGGGGCAGGCTGGTCAACTCGGTGCGTCGACCGTCCAGATCATAGTAGGCGCGCTCGATGACATAGCCGTCGCCGCCGGCGGGCGGCGCGATTCGGGGGACGCCCAGGGTGCCGACCATGGCATCCACCGGCTGAGTTCCCAGGTTCGCGATGACCACGGGGGCGGCGCCGAGCCGGGCGTCGTCGAAGTGGCCGAACCAGGCTCCCTTGACCGGCGTGCCGTCGACCGCGAGCGCGAGCCCCGCCCCGCTCGTGTTCAGGGCTTGGGCCGCGAGCAGCAGCCAGGTGTTGTCCTGGGTGCTGCGCCAGGTTTGGCGGGCGGCCAGGTCCTGGACCTGGCCGGCCAGGGCGCGCAGGTCCAGGGCGGTACTGCCGGACTCGGCGGCCAGGGCCAGCACGGCGGCGGCATCACGCAGGGGTGAGCCGTAATCGGCACGCCAACCGGTGACCGCCGGCGATCCGTTCAGGGCCGCGGCGGCTGCATTCAGGGCCTGGTCGGCGCGCGTCCGGTCACCATAGAGCGCCAGCGCGGCGCCGATCTGGGCTTGTGCCATCGGTGACCCCAGATCGCCGAGCCGCTCGTCGGCGAGATAGCGCAGGTCGCCGATGGAGGCACGGCCGTTGCGGGCCAGCACATAGACGGCATAGGCGTCCGCCGGCCCCGGATTGGTATAGGCGCCGCGATTCTTGAGGTTATCCAGGACCGCGTCCAGGGCCGCCTGGGGAACCGCGAAGCCGCGTTCGCGGGCACGGGTCAGGAAGTCGGTGGCGAACGCGGACAACCAGAGGTCTTCGCCGCCCGGACTCCAGGCCCCGAAACTGCCGTCAGCCGAGGTATTCGCCAGGATGCGGGTGATGGCGTCGCCGATCCGCGGGCCGACCGCGGCATCGCCGCGCAAGCCCGCGGCCAGCGCGACCTCGTCCAGATAGAGCAGCGGCAGCGCGCGGCTGGTCAGTTGCTCGGTGCAGCCGTGGGGATAGCGGTCGAGGGCGCGCAGGATGCCGGCAATGTCGAGCCGACCGGCGCGGCTGACCGAGACCAGGACCTCCCCGGTACCCGGCACCAGACCCTTGAGCAGATCCGCGCTCAGGCGCAGGTCGCCGCCGCCGGGAGCCAGTTCATGCCGGGTCGTGTTGAACTGGGCCGGGGCATTGTCACGGACCCCGAGGGTCAGACGCTTGGACAGGGCCACACCGGTCGGTGTGGTGACGCGCACCACCAGCGTCTCGTCACCGACGGCGAGCGCCTCCAGCGGGAAGCTGAGATCCTGACGAACGCCGGGGTCCAGATCGATGCGGTGACTGACCTGCGAGGCGGTCTTGAGCAAACCGCGTTCGGCGGTGATCTCGACCTCGGCGCTGGTGGCGGCCGTGGGCGCCGCGCCGGGCTGGGGAGCGGTGTCCGCCTCCACCAGGGTGAGCCCGAGCAGCAGCCGCGAGCGATCTCCGGGCGCGAGGAAGCGCGGCAGGCTGGCGCTCACCACCACCGGGTCGCGCACCAGGGCATCCGCCACCCCGTGGCCCACACCCGCGGCGGTCCAAGCCATGGCCATCAACCGCACGGTACCGTTGAAATCCGGAATCGGGACCTGGACCAGGGCCTGACCCTGCGCATCCAGCCGCACGACACCCGAGAAATAGGCCATCAATTCCTCGCTGGGCGGCGGTGCCAGCATGCGCATCCCGCCGCCGTCACCGCCGGAACGCACCACGCCGGGGGCGCCCTGCATCCGATCGATCAACTGACCGTAGAGGTCGCGAAATTCCAGGCCCAGGCGACGCTGGCCGAAGTACCAGGTGTCCGGTTCCGGCGGCTGATAGCCGGTGACATTGAGGATGCCCTGATCTACCGCGGCCAGGGTGACATAGGCCTCGGTACCGGGTTCGAGATTGGGGATCGCGACGCGCACCGGCAGGCTGCCGCGGGGACGGATGCCGGGGTCGACACCCAGGTCGATCCTGAGGCGGCGCTCCTGCGGATCGACGCCGGCCCAGGCCAGCCCGATGGCCCGACCCGGCATCCGCCGGGCGGCCAGATCCATCGGCCGATAGACGGCCGCGGTGACATAGGCGCCGGGGCCCCAGTCGGCGGTGACCGGCAGTTCCAGGGTCGCACCCGCGGCCGGCACGGCAACCGCCTGCATGGTGATCAGGCGGTCATCCACCACCATCACCAGCGCCAGGCTGGGTTCGGCGGTCTTGCCGCGCGGCTCGAGATGCACCCGCGCCCGCTCGCCCACCCGATAGCTTGGTTTGTCCAGGGACAGCTTGATCTGATCCGGCGTATCGGCCGCGCGCGGCGCCACATACCAACCGGCCTCGAAGCCCAGGCTGGCGGGCAGCAGGTCAGCGGCGTCGATACGCAGCCGGTAGGCGCCCCAGGCCACCGGGGCCTCGATCCGCCCGGGGCTGTCCGCGTCCAGCGTCAGAGTGCCGCTGGCCACCCGCTTGGTCCGCTCGACCGGCTCATAGTCAAAGCTGCCGTCCGCACCGCGATACCACTGGAAGTCCGATTCGATCCGCTCCAGGGTCCAGGCCAGTCCGCCGGCGGCCCGGCGCGTCCCGTCACTCGCCAGGGCGATGACCTCGAATCCGGCGGTACCGCCCTCCTCCACTTCCCCCTCGAACAGCGGCCGGACGCCGATGCGCGCCTGGCCGTCGAGCACCGGCAGGCTCAGGCTGCGCTCCACCGGCCGACCACCCGCGTCCAGCACCCGCACCAGCAGGTCGGCGGTCAGCAGCCGGCTGGTCGGGGTCAGTTCGGGCAGCAGAATTTGGATCTCAGCCGCGCCGGCCGCGTCCGTGGTCACGGGGTCGAGCGGTTGCTGCGCCGTCTCCGGTGCATCATCTACGAGACCGAAGCGGTAGCCGGGATAGGCGGCGAGGCTTTCAGCCACCTTGACCAGGGTCTCGCCCTCGACCTTGAGTCCGGCGGCGGGCGCGCCGTACAGGAAGCGCGCCGTGATCGGCAGGCTCGCCAGGGCGCGCGGGTCGAGCCCGGCACCTGGGGCCTGGAGCGCGAAATCCAGCCGCTCGGGCTGGAAGTCTTCCACCAGGAAGGTCGTCTGTGCCAGCGGCTCGCCCTTGGGATCGGCATAGGCCAGCGCACGCCAGGTACCGCGCTGCGCGGACCCGGTGAGCACCAGATCCGCCTGATGACCGCCGAGGCCGGTGTCCTCTACCTGCATCCGCTCGCGCTCCACCCCGTCGGGGCGGCGAATCACCAACGTCAACGGCACGCCGGCGACCGCCCGCGCCTGCGGGTCGCGCACCAGGGCGGTCAGATGCACCGTCTCGCCGGGCCGATAGACGCCGCGTTCGGCCGTCAGGAACAGATCCAGCGGCTTGGGCGCGGGGCGGCCCTCGACGCCACGGTCGGAAAGGTCGAATGGATTGCGGGTCAGATCCAGGAAGCCGTAGTCACCATCGGCCGCCTCGGCGGTCACCAGCACCGGCGCATTGCCGCCGCTGCCGCGCAGCAGACCGGGTTCGAAGCGGGCGTAACCGGCGCTGTCGGTGGCGGCCGTTCCCAGCACCTCGTTGTTGCGGGCGACCAGCCGCAGCTTCACCCCGGCAACCGGGGCCGCGCTGGAGAGTGACCGCACCAGGGTGTGCAGTCCGTCGTTGCCGGTCAGCGTGGTCAGACCCAGATCGGACACCACGAACCACTGGGTGGCGACCGCTGACGAACACCCGTCCTCACACGACTGACTTTGCCCGGGGGTCAGGAGGCGGGCGGGTTTGGCGGTCAGTGCGTAGACACCGGGTTTGAGATCCGGCACCAGGGCACCGACCGGAATGGCCGTGGTGACCTCCTGGTTCAACTGACCCTGAACCTCGACGGTCCCGGTCCAGATTTCCGCACCGCTCTGATCCGCGATCTGCTCGGATTGATAGGGTTCGAGCTGTTTGAGAAAGGGCCCATCCCCCAACGCCGACGCGATGGAGCGGTCGCCGATACGGTAGACCTTGGCTTCCAACCGGTCGGCATTCACCGAGACCACCGGGATCGCGGCCTCGCCGCCCTTGGGCAGCACATAGGCGCGGCCCGCGAAGCGCGCCGCGGGGGAACGGTCGCCGACCTTGATGTCCAGGTCGACCGTCTGCTGGAGCGTCTCACCCGTAGTCGCGGGCAGACCTTGCCGCACCTGGACGGCATAGCGCCCCCCGTGGCTCACGCCATCGACACAGATCTGACGCTCCTCGACTTCCACCGCGAGGCCCTGGCCGTCCGGGACCTTCACGAAATCCGCCAGATCGGGCTTGCGCCGCTCCAGCGCCTCGGAGAATTCGATGCAGACGCGCGGCGTGGCGCTCTCCGCATCCACTCGATGATTCGTGATACGGAACCCGTGATCGGCCCGGAGCTTGTCCAGATCCTTGCGCGCCGCCGGGTCCTCCTGCACGGCCAGGGCGGCGGTCAAGGCGCCCATGGCCGGACGCCACTGCTCGCGAACCTGGAGGGCGCGCCCCAGGGCCAGCAGCGACTGAACCCGCTGGGCCTCGTTCGTGGCCGTGAGATAGGCATTGACCGCAGCGGCACTGGCCTGCGCCTTGCGCTGTTGCCGCAGGTTCCAGTCGTCGGGCTGTGCGGCAGCCAGTGTCTCGGACAGGCCGACCCACAGTGTCGAGTCGTCCGGGGCCAGGCGCACCGCCGCCGCGGCGAGACTCACCGCCGGCTCGCCGTTGCCCGTCCCACGGGCGGCGCGCAGGGCCGCCGCCAATTCAGGCAAGCCCTGATCTTTCAGCGTCTTCAAGGCATCCGGCGCCATCAGACCGGTGAGACCCTGAGCCAGTTTGCCGGCCGCGGCCAGGGTATCCGCCGGGAGGAACCCCAGATCGGCGGCGCGACGCTCGGCCAGGCTGGCGCCTGCCCCGTCCACCACCCGTCCGGAGATAGCCCCCACGAAAGTCCGCAGATCGCGAAACTGATCCTTGAGGAAACACCAGCGCGCCTTGGTGTTATAGGTGAACGCGCGGCAATTGGCCGTCGTGAGACAGGCCGTCTCGCAGGCCGCCAGATCCACGTCTTTCAGCACCTGGATATCGCGGCCGTAATAGTCCGCGTCCTCGATCACCAGCAACTGACGGCTGGGCGCCGGGGCCGCCAGTGTCCAGGCGGGCACCAGTGCGGCCAACAGCAGCCAGAGCGGGAATGACAGCGGGACACGCCGCGAAAACCTGAGGCCGGACATGGAACAACTCCTGTCGAGTAGTGGGCGCACCTGATCAGTATAGAGCCTGTCGCCCGCGCGGGCACGCAGGGCTTAAGGGATCTAGGTCAAATGGCCAAAGTCGAGAGGTAGTCCTGTGATCTGTCGGAGAGGCTCCGCAACATTGACAGGAAAAAATTGAGAACTCGATTGGTTACCGCTTACTGCACGCTGCGCGGACTCGTAGATTGCAGCACTATCCCTTGCTTACCGCGTCAAACCCCCCGACTTCCGGCCGAATCCCTCCGTACGAACGTCACCAGGGCACGAATATTGCTTAGGTTGCGTTTAAGCCTGGATCCATTATTATCCGCGCGGCGCGCTCGGCCATACCCGGAGAGCGGCTGTGTCGTCGTGTGACGCGGGCCGTGAGCCGTTCCCCAAGCACCGGCCGCGGTGGACACGATCTGCTCTTCCAACAGGGTGCAGACGAATAACAAGAATTATGCACAACCAAAAAATGAGAGAGGGAAGGAGTGATGAGATCCAACTCGAAGTCAACGCACAGATCAAGATGGCGGCCAGGTTTGATCCTGAGCGCCCTGGCACTCGCCGGCATCGTCCGCATCGCCGCAGCAGCGGCACCGCCCGTCCAGTTTTTCTATGCACCCTTCCCGGAAGACCAGCTCTTGGCTGGACTCCAAGCGATCGAGTCGGGCGGTCCGGACGTCGACCCGGTTGCGCCGATGCAGACCTACATATCGTTGGCGGCGATCGCCGACGGGACCATCATCTATTACGACCATTGGGAGGACGGCTACGAAGCCGACATCGACGCGCCGACGCAGTCGACCACCAAGATCTGGGGTGACGGCAACAGCGCCAACGGCTTTCCGCCCGGCGTCCCCTCGGACCTGATCAATGCGGGTACGGTTGTTGTCATGAACAACCCCGTGCCGCTGCCGCGGAGCCCAACCGAGATCCTGTTCGACGGTCGCGACAAGATCGCCGCGTCCAAGACCATCTCGATGACCAAGACCGGCTGGGCCTCAGGCTCCAACACCCTGCTCGCCGGCAGCGTGGAGATGTTCGACACGGACAACTGGGGGATCGATTACATCGTCCCGGTCGGCGAGGATATTCCCGCGTCGACCGGCTATGAGATGTTCGAGTATACGGGCCTGGTGATCCTGGCCCGCGACGACGCTACGACCATCAACATCGACGCCGACGCAAATGGCGTCTTCGAAACCAGCCTGGTGCTGGCCGAGGGCCAGAGCCACCAGGTCAACGGCGGTGTGTCGGTCGGTGCCCGCGTGACCTCCGACAAGCCGGTGCAAGTGGACCTGCTGACCGGGGACATCGCATCCAGCTACGAGAGCCGCGACACCGCCCTGCTGCCGACCAATCTCTGGACCGGAAGCTATTACACTCCGGTCTCGACGACCAGCGATGGCGGAGGTATAGGAATCCCATCGACGGCGGTCTGGCTTTACAACCCTGCAGCCTCCGCGATCACCGTCGCCTACCAATATCGGTCCGGCGGGATCGTTCAAAGTTCCAGTACGTCCGTCCCGGCAGGCAGCTACACCAAGGTTATCCTGAACAACGGGACCGGATACGAATGGCACTAATTTAGTCTAACAGACTGAAAATAATAGGGGCCAACCCGCAAGAGTGGTAGGCTGAAGGTTGCGACACCCAACCCATCACCCTGCGAGCCAGCCCCCATGCATCCTAACCANCGCGCCGCGACGCAGCAACGTGTCCTTGAGGAGGCCGCGCGGATCGACACCGGCGGATTCTTTAATTTGTTGACCGGCCCGCAGCTGCTCGATCACGTCGCCGCGTTGGTGCCGGCCCATCGTGAGCGGGCCTTTCCCCCGACGAAGACCTTGGCGATGTTCA
>NZ_KB902524.1 GCF_000379525.1 Lamprocystis purpurea DSM 4197
TGACACGCGTTGCTCAGAAGTCGCCTGCACGATCCTCCTATTTGCTCAGGAGTCGCCTGCACGATCTTTGCCTTTGCTCAGAAGTGCCCTGCACCAAAATGCTGGTTTATCATGGGGTCAGAAACATCTTTGATCGCCAAGTCGACCCCTCAAGGGCTATCCAGTTGTAGAGTCGAGGCTTTGTTGCGCGACTCGTTAGGAGCCAGCGCCGGAATTCCTCGTGTCACAATAGGTAGTGCAGGCAACTTCTGATATTTGGTGCAGACGACTTCTGAAAATGACAGCGGGGACGAGTTCTGTGTCATTTTGCGAGAATTGATCAACGCCAAGCCTGTCGAACGGGTCGCCGAGAAAATCCTGACGGCGTTGGCAAGTCCTTTTCATGTGCTAAATAACATGGTTCATCTTTCTGCCAGCATCGGGATAGCGTTTTCTCCGCAGGATGCAAACACGTCTGAAGACCTTTTAAAAAAAGCTGATCAGGCGATGTATGCTGCGAAAAGCGCAGGGCGTAATCAGTTCAGTTTCTTCTCGCCCCCCCCCCCGAATAAGTTGCTGGCCCGCTACTTCCATATAGCGGTCGATCCGTGTCACGGTTCTGCCCGGATCGGTACTTTTAGGGGTCTCGGGTGCAACGGAACAGAAAACCTATGTAAGGTTTGAACAGATGGATTTTATGTTACTTTCGGTTTGTCGTCTCACTGGGGTATACCCTATCCTGATGTCAGGGTATCCTGCTGAGCACGTCAGGATAGGGTTGTCGCCGATATTTCTTGACACCTGCATTGAAAGATCATAGATCTTTTCCTGACACTTTTGGCATTGGAGGCATCATGCAGGGTCAGCGTATCGGCTATGTCCGGGTCAGCAGCTTCGATCAGAATCCGGATCGGCAGCTTGAGGACGTGCCGGTGGACAAGACGTTCACCGACAAGGCGTCCGGTAAGGACACCCAGCGACCACAGCTTGATGCCTTGCTGGGCTTCGTGCGCGAGGGCGACACGGTGCTGGTACACAGTATGGATCGCCTGGCGCGCAACCTCGACGATTTGCGCCGCCTGGTGCAGACGTTGACCAAACGCGGCGTGCGGGTCGAGTTCGTCAAAGAGCAGCTGACCTTCACCGGCGAGGATTCGCCGCTGGCGAATCTGATGCTGTCGGTGATGGGCGCGTTCGCCGAGTTCGAAAGGGCACTCCTGCGCGAACGGCAGCGCGAGGGGATCGCACTGGCCAAGCAGCGCGGCGTCTACCGGGGCCGCAAGAAATCACTCGGCCCCGCGCAGGTGGCCGAACTGCGACAGCGGGCCGCGGCCGGGGAGCCGAAGGCGACGTTGGCCCGCGCACTCGGGATCAGTCGCGAAACCGTTTACCAGTACCTGAAGGTCTGACAGCCAAGCCGCAGCGCCGGCGGCTTGACCCCCGCCGCGTGTCCAACAACTCCGGGAGATCGCCAATCATGCCAGAGCAAACCGCCATCGATCCGGTGACCCGATCCGCCCTCACGTCTTTCAAGGCGATCCTGAGCGCGCGTTACGGGGCGCACTTGAAGACACTGTATCTCTTCGGTTCGCGGGCGCGCGGCGACCATCGTCCGGACAGCGATGCGGATGTGGCGGTCTTTCTCGATCAAGTGACAGATCCGCTGGCGGAACAACTCGACCTGATCGATCAGGGCTACCCGATCCTGCTGGAGACCGGCGTGAACATTCAGCCCTGGGTCTTCGAGCAGGCCAGTCTGACGAATACGGCGCCGCATCGCGCCGCTCATCTCGTCGCGGTCATCCGGCGTGAAGGCGTGGTGTTGTGATCGCGCGGCTGCTGGCCAAGGCGCTGACGACCGCGCGACGCGATCTCGACAACGCGGACGCCGATGCCGCGGCCAACCGTGCCTACTACGCGGTCTTCTATGCGGCGTGGCTATGTTCGTCGCGATCGGCCGACTGAAGCCCACCGATGACTGATGACGGAACACCTGCTCGTGCGGCTGCCACCGAAGTCATCTCGGACCCCACCGTCAACTGGAGATCAAGCCTGAGCGCGGACACTTCCATGACCGTCACCAGCCCGAGGGGTGATCGTGATGGGTTCACGCTGGGCGTTATCCAGGAGTTCCTTTTATACCCGTTTACCAAGCCATAAAGATACCCGATAACACCCAATTGTGCGGCCACTCGACCGATCATCACGGTCAGATCGTGCAGGTTCGCAAACGATTCGGTTACGATCTGGCCTCAACCCTTGACCAATCGCCGGTCCAGACGCAAGCGCTGCGGGGCACCAACGACAACGGCGGCGGCGTACTCGGGGTGGGCTGGATTCAACAAGAGGTTGTGCTCTCCCGGCGTCACTGCACTCGGGACGGACAGACCGACCGAGACGGACTCCGCGATCCAGCGGTCACCGAGCGCCCGCGTTGAGGCCGGTGCCGGCCAAGCGGCATAATCCGGCGGGAGGTCGGCCCAGGACTCACACGCGAGGATGGCCTGCGGGGCCACCTCCACGGCAAAATACCGCCAATGCCGACGCAGCACATCGTCCGCCTCAAGATGGACCAGCAGTTCCAGTTGCGCGAGGGAGAGCGACTGTGCCGTGTAGACCATCGCCACGCCCGGCGTATTCCAACGTCCGCCGTAGAGCCGCGCCCCGTCCCCGCTGAAGGCCGACTCCAGATAGTCCTCGTCGACTAATCGAAAACACGTCACGCGAAGACCCCATGGCGCAGCCGGCCGATCAGGTGCTCCACTTCGCGCGCACCCACTTCCGTGTCTGTATAGTCCAAGGGCGTCTGTCCCGCCAGCGCGGCCTTGGGCGACTTCAACCAGTCGCGCGCCCGGTCGCCGTCGCGCAGCATTTGGGTTGCCAGGGCGAACAACCGCTCGATCCTTAAGACCCGCTCCGACTCGCTCGGGTCAAGCCGCCCGGCTTGTCGGCGGCGCGCCAGGGTTCGCCCTGGTATCCCGGCCAGGCCAGCGGCCTCTTGTAGCGTCATCCCCAGTCGCACCCGTAACGCCTCCAACTCGGAGAAGGGAAACCCGGCACGGACCCGCTCGACCAAACGTTCGGTTGGCATCTGTAGCACGCCGAGGTAGTCGGCGAGCGGGTCGGTTCCGCCGGAGGTTTCTTTGCGCATCGCGGCCTGTGCCATGGAGACACCTCTTCAGTGAATGAAGCCACATGGCAAAACTATATGCGCCATCTGGCTGGCACGCAAACCGGGGCCTCGATCCAAATTCCGGCCATTTGGGCTCGCCGGTCGAGAATCGATAGACAGGATCGGCCCGATTGCCCAGGATCTCCTGATCATCTCCACCGTCTCGGACGCTCACCCTGCACCAGGCACCACGCACCGACCAAAGCGCCGCCGCGGCCATGCGTCCGGTCACTGCCGCTGTCTTTCGCCAGTGGGTCTTGGGGCCGGCCGAAGGGGTCTTTTTGTTCCATCCGCGCGCGCTGGAGCGGCTCCAGCGGGAACCGGGGCGGTCCGCTGTCCAGTCGGGTGTCGAGATTTGCTATCACCTGCTTGCGCGGCGCTGCTTTCTGGAGCGGCTGGAGACGGAGAATCCGGAAGCGCTCTCGGTCATCGAGGGCCTACCCCTGCCGGAGTGGATTCTGTTGTTGCCGATGCCCGGCGCACCCGCTCTGAAGAGCACGCCTGAACGCACGCTGCTGCGCGATTACTGGGCCAGACGCTTCGAGGGTGAGGTGGCCCGCGCCTGGCAGACGGCGCGCGACGACAACCAGGACGCGGCGCATTTTGGTCCGGCGGCCCTCGCGTCGCTGATCGGCTGCACCGCGATGGCGGAGGCGCGGGACGTGCTGATGCGCGAGGGGGTGGCCGGGGCCGCTGAGGGCGAGACGGCGCTGTGCCGCAGCTTCGCCGCCCGCGTGGTCCGCTTGCGCTATTGCGCTCCACTGACGCGCGGCTGCTGCTTCCCGGCGGTGACGGACTGGGCCGCGGTGGACCACTGGTTCGAGGAGAGCGGGCTCGATCTGCCGGTACCCTGCCCCGGCGGCCGACTGCCCCAGGCACTGGAGCGCGGTCGACCGTCCGCCGACTGTGGCCTGCCCGGCGTGCGGCTGCCGCTGCCCGCGGACCTGCCGTTCGGCCGTTGCGATCCAGACCGTCAGATCGTGGAGCGGTCCGGCCCGACACCGCGGGTCGCGCCTGACGCCGATGGGTACGGTGGAACAACAGCGTCCAACGCCCTGGACGCCGACGTGTCAAACGGGGCTGACTCGATTGATCAGCCGACTGCGCCCGCATTGCTTCCGGGCCCGATCCCGAACCCGCCAGGGATGCCGACCCACCTCCAGGCGCGTTGCCTGGACGCCTTAGGCCGCGGCACCGCGATCCGCCGCCGCCCACCGGGACTGACGCGTCTCGTGCGGGCACTGGAGTCCGTTTTGCTGGCCCCATGGAAGGGACGGTCCCCTCCTCCCGCTCGCGGCCGGCCAGGAGACCGCTGGTCACGGGTGCGTCTGGTGCGCTTGCAGTCGCTGTCCGCGGCGGCCCAAAGTGCTGAATGGAGTGGACGTTTCGCCGCGGCCCTGGGGTCCCTGCGCGCGGCCCGTGCCTGTTATGTCCGCATCGCGGGTGAGCCCGCACCGGACGACCCGGTGGCGCTGCTCCTGGAGCAGCGCCAACGAACGGCAGCGGAATCGCTCGCCGATCGCATCGTCGTCACTTGGCGATTGCCGGCCGCCGCGGCGAGCGACCTCCGGGCCTTGCTGTGGCGTCTGGCGACAGAGCACGGAACGGCGGCTCCGTTGGCTCAGGACCTGCTCGGACACTTGGAGATTGCGCTCCAGGAGGAGCACCACACCTATTATCGGATCGAATGGCGCACCTGGCTGAGCCGCGGGCGGGCGCGCCGGATTCTGCCTTTTCTGAGCACGCTGAAAGGGCTCGCGGCCCTGGACACCGCGAGCCGCCTGCTCACGCACTTGCCCTGGCCGGTCGAGGATCTGGACCGCTTCGGCGCACCTTTGAACCAATTGACGACACAGATCAGCGAACGCCTGGAGCGCCAACTGCGGCCCCGGCTTGCGGGCGCACTGGAAACGGCCGGACTGGTCCCATCGTCCGCGCGCGGCCGACTCGCTGCCGGACGCCTCACGGCGGCGATGGCCGAACTGATCCGCCGTCGTCAGCACCTCAAGTTCACCGACGTCCGGGATCTATTGAATCAGGACGCCTTGAGTCTGCCGGATCTGCGCTTGGCCGAGATCTGGGAAGGGGATCACCTCGGCCATTTCGATGCCGCCGCCGCCCCTGCCCTGCCGGGTGTTTATCAACCCGGTGCCTTCTACGTGAAGGGGCTCCAGCGACTCAGCGCCCCGCTGTTCGGGAGCCGCAAGGGGCGCTGCCTGCTGCGCCTGGTGGTGCTGCCGGGGTTGGCGGCCTGGGCGGCTATCGAGGTCACCCGTCTCGTGTGGAAACTCTTCACACCCTTCGATCTGTACCCCGCACTGACCGGAACCTGGCCGGTGCTGCTCCTGGGGGCGGCCCTGAGTGCGACGGTCAACACCCGACGGGGTCGTGTCGCGGCCGTGCTGACGTGGCGCTTGGCAACGGGATTGATCCGCTTTCTGTTCATTACCGGGCTGCCGCGGTTCCTGCGCTGGCCCCCGGTCGTCTGGTTTCTGACGCGGCGCCTGGTGCGCACCCTGCTCGATCGCTTGCTCGCCCCGCTGGCCTTGGGTCTGCTGCCCCTTCTGCCGGTGGCCGCGCTCTGGTCACTGGCCATGCCGCAGGCACCCGGAGTCACGGCCTGGCTGCCGGTGCTGGCGCTGGCCTACGCGTTCGGCACCCTGCTGCGTGATACCCCGGCGGGCCGACGGCGGCTCGACGATCTGGTGACCGGTTGGCGCCGGTTCCTGGATTTGTTGCGTCAGGAGCGCCTGGCCGGCCTGATCGCGCCGGTGATGGAGTTCTTCAAGCAGGCGACGCGGGCGCTGACCGAGGGTTTGCACCGGATCCGCACCCGGCTCAGCCCACGTCTGGAGGAGCGTCCGGGAACCAGCGTGCTCAAGGCCCTGGCCGCACTGCCCTGGGCCTTCTGCGAGGCGGTGGTCGAGTTTTATGTGGTGGTCTTGATCGAGCCGCAAACCAATCCGATCAAACACTTTCCGGTCGTCACCCTGGGCCATAAGCTGATGCTGCCCTTCTTGCCGGCCCTGAGCAGCGGGCTCTTCGCCGCGACCTCACCCCTGCTGCCGGATGCGCTCGCGGTGTCACTGGTGGCCGTCACCGTGTTCCTGCTGCCCGGGCTTTTCGGTTTTCTCTTTTGGGAATTGAAAGAGAACTGGCGGCTCTATGGTTCCAATCGGGGAGCCGTCGGCACCGATCCGGTGCCGGCGGCCCGCTTGGGTGATCATGGCGAGACGGTCGCCGCGCTGGTGCGGCGCGGTTTTCATGGCGGCGGCCTGCCCAAGGCGTTTGACCGACTGCGCCAGGCGCTGGACCGCCAGGTCCGTGAAGAGACTCCGAATCCTCATGAACTGCGCCGCCTCCTGAGCCGCCTCGACGACTATCGTGCCCTGCTCGCCCGCTTCGCTGAACGGGAACTGGGGGGGCCGTTACGCGAGGCGTGCGGCGGCGGTCTGAAAGCGGTGATCATCGAGGCACCAAGGATCGCGACCCAGTCGGTGGTGTTTCATGCCCGGCTGCTTCCGGCCAACGCGGCCCTGCCGGTGACATTGACATTGCGTTTGACGCCGGGTGAGCAGGACCTGGTCTGCGCCCTGACCGGTGATGGCCCCATGGACACCTTGAGCGCGGATTGCCGGGAACAGATCGCCGCGGCGGTGCGCTGGTTCGTGCGACGGTGCGGGGTCCAGGCACCAAAGATGTGCATCGGCCTGAACGATATCCGATGAGCGCATTCAACAGATCGATTCGTCAATGATCTGAGACGAATGAACGTTGCGGTTACAATTCCCGACACGCCGGCGCAACCCGGCGCCGCGGGCAGGAGCTACTGCCCCGAATGCTGATCAACCCGTAGCGAGGACATACCATGCAGAGACGTGATTTCCTGAAGACGGCCGGGATCGGCGCCGCGGCAGTGGGCCTGGCACAGCCGGCGCGGGCCGAGACTCCGACCATCAAATGGCGCCTGGCTTCCAGCTTCCCGAAAAGTCTGGACACCATCTATGGCGGTGCCGAAACCATGGCGAAGCGCGTGGCGGAACTGACCGATGGCCGCTTTGAGATCCGGGTCTTCGCCGGCGGGGAACTGGTCCCGGCGCTGGGCGTGCTGGATGCGGTGCAGCAGGGTACGGTGGAATGCGGGCACACCGCATCCTATTATTATTTCGGAAAGAATAAGGCACTGGCGCTGGAAACCACCCTGCCCTTCGGGCTCAACACGCGCCAACTCACCGCCTGGACCTGGTTTGGCGGCGGGATGGATTTATTGCGCGCCATGTTTGCCGATTACAACATCATCAATTTTCCGGGCGGCAGTACGGGCGCCCAGATGGGCGGCTGGTATCGCAAGGAGATCAAATCAGTCAAGGATATCGAGGGGCTGAAGATCCGTATTCCAGGGTTCGGAGCGGAGATTTTTTCGCGCATGGGTGCCGTGCCGCAATCATTGCCCGGCGGCGAGATCTATCCGGCACTGGAACGCGGTGCCATCGATGCGGCCGAATGGACGGTGCCCTACGATGACGAGAAGCTCGGATTCTATAAGGTCGCGAAATACTATTACTATCCAGGCTGGTGGGAACCGGGAACGCAGTTGGTCTTTTATGTGAACAAAGACCAGTGGGCCGCCCTGCCCCCGGCCTACCAGGCGGCCTTTCAGACCGCGGCCGCGGAGGCGCATTTGCTGATGCTGGCCGCTTATGACGCCAAAAACCCGCCGGCCCTGCAGCGGCTTCAGCAGAACGGCGCGGTGATCAAACGCTTCCCGGACGATGTGTTGCTGAAAGCCTATGAGATCGCACAGGCGGTCTTTGCGGAGGAGTCCGCCAAGAACCCGACCTTCAAGGGGCTTTATGACTCGATGTTCGCCTTCCAGCAGACTTCGGACGTCTGGTGGGGGGTGGCGGAGTCGTCCATGACCAACTTCCTGGCCGCGATGCGCCGGAAGAAGTAGTTCTTGACTCGTTTCTTAAACCGCGCCAGATCCAGTAGTCGTCGATTCTGCCGGGGCCGATCTCATCCAAAAACATCGCATACCGCTCTGGGCGCGGTTTAGCTGACCAGCAGGACATCTCCGCCGGTACCGGCGAAGAGCAGACCGGCCGCGCTCGGCAGGAGCGCGGGCTGGACCGGCTCGGGCAACAGGAGTCGATTGATCTCCTTGCCGCTTGCGCGGTCGAGCCGGTGTACGACCTGGTCCATTGCCAGGGCATAGAGCGAGTCATCCCAGGTCGTCAATTCGGCCATGAGCGGCGCCCAATTACGCCTGTCCCCCGTAAAATCCGTGGTCCGATGACGCCAGCGCACTTGACCCGATTGGGCGTCGATAGCGTAGACCCATCCAGTGGGCGACCACAGATACGCGGTCCCATCGGCCACGTGATGGGAGTTGATGAAGTTGCCGGCGTGGAAGACCCAGCGCTCACGCCCATCGCGAACCTCGAGACCATAGAGCGCCTCCTGATAACTCCCGGCCACCAGCAGGTCGCCGCTGCAGTGCAATTGGCGCAGATACTGCCAATCCTCGCGCCGGTCGAGTATCCAGAGCGGCGTGCCGTCGGCAATGGACAGCGCATAGAGACGCCCGTCGCCCGGTCCCGCGAACAGTTGCTCCCCAGCCCCCGCCGGGGCATAGTTCGCCAGGGTGTCGGGGGTGCCGGCAAACCGCCAGAGTGGCCTGCCCGAAGCCAGGTCCAGAGCGACGATCTCATGGCCATCGCCACAATAGAGCCGTTGCCCATCCACGAAGGGTACCCCGACCTGTACCCGTGCGGGATAGCGCCAACGCGGCCGTCCGGTCGCGATCTCCCAGGCGACCAGACCAGCGGGGCCGCCGCACACCACTACATCACCACTAAAACGCGGTCGGAATGCGGCACCGCCCGATAAGCCATGCACCTGCTGCCAGGTCAGCCCGACCGTATCCGCCGACGTTTCCCCCAACCCGGCGAGTCGGATGATCCCAAGGGTGGACTCCCCCGCGAACGCAAGGTGTACACCGTCCAACGCCAAGGGTGCCAACCTGTTGTCACGGGTCGGCCAGCGGCGCATGACGGCGAGCGGTCGTCCGGCTTCGACCGCCATTGGCGCGGCGCGGACCGGGTGCCCGACCAGGCAACCGGCAGCAGCAGCCAGCAGCAGCCGACGCCGGTCGAGCCTCATTTGCAGTTAGCCCCCTGTTCGATCCAGCGCAGCAGGATGCGGGTGTTGGGATGGTCGCGATCAGCGGTCGGCGAGATCCCGGGGGGCATGCGATCCTCCACCAGGTGTTGGTAGAGTGGGCTGTCCTCTGGTTTACCGGGGATCACGATCTTGGTGGCCCCGTCCACACCCTTGGCGACCGAGTCCGCGCCCAGCATGATGCCTTCAAAGGTCTTCAGATTGAGTTCGTGGAAACTCGGCGGCTCCGCATTGGCCATGTGGCAGTCGGTGCAGGCCTGCCATTTGGGCGCAAAGGCATTGCCGTTGCTGAACAGGGGCAACACCTTGGTGCGGAAGTGGTCATCGTTCGGTGCACCGGAGGCGATCCAGTCGCGCACTGCCTGACTCGCTGGACCGTCGGTGGGCACGTTGAAGTTGACACCGAACGGCATCCGGTTGTTGCGCAGCCGCCGTCCGAGAATGGTTTTCTTGGGCTCCTGGCCCGGCTCGAAGAGTTTGCGCGCGGGGGCCTCGGTGGCACCGACTTTGATTCCATTGCAGGTCGACAGGTCGAGCCCGCGATAGCTCTTGGCCGGATCACTCGATGAGTGGCAAACGATACAGGCGACACCCTCGCCAAAGGCGTTCGGGGTCCGCATCAGCGTAGCGATATAGTCGTAGGAGATCGGGATGTGGCGCTTGAGGATGAGCTCATCGACCGCCGCGTGATCACCCTTGAGGGTCATTTCACCCTCCATCAGGTCATGAATCAGTTGCTGGTTCAGTGTTGGACGTTTACCGCGGTGGTGTTCCTTGTGGTGACCCTCGCGGTGATCCTTGTCGGCCGCGAGCGGCATGGCCGCCCCGATCGCCATGGTCGCGGCGATCGTGAGAACCGCCGATCTCGCCATTTTCATGATCATCCCCCTCGTGTTGTAGTAGGAGGTGATGCTTGTCGCCACGCATTCAGCGGAGCGGCTGTGATGACGGATTGCCGCGTCATCCAGTCAGCGATCCAGCCGCGGTTGACTGCCGAGTGTTGGTGCCGATCACCTGCCTGATCGCTCCTGAAGCAGCGATCAGTGTTCGGAGAATAGCACTACGGCGGTTGCGTGCACAAATCCGTAACAAACAGGCCCGTCGTATCCATCGCGGTGGCACACCAACATCCGGCGGGAGACAAAGGAACGGCGGCTCAGCCCCTGGGCGTCGCCCCGCGCCGTCGCTCAGCGATCGTCGGCCCCGAGCCGGTATCGCGAGATATCGCTTTTGTGCAATGAGCTGTCATAGGTATCCCAGTGCTCGGCATCATCATCCTGAGTCTGCTGTTGGTCGGACAGCGACTCCCACACGCTATCCCCGTCCGACGCACTCTGCACCCCGCGCGCCCGCCGCAAGCGCTCCAGGATATCCAGGGCCAGTCGATTCGCGCCCCGCTTCTCGTAGTAGCCGGCGATCTCCAGCAATCGGTTTTGGGCCGCGCGCGTTTCATCACTGGCCGGTTGCAGCGCCGCGACACGCAGGAACCGATCGGCGGCCAGATGTAAGCGCCCCTGCCCATACAACTGCTCGGCCGTGCGCAGCAGCAGATCGCGGTGGACGCCGTCGTGCTCACCCTCAACGGCGTCGCGCCCGGCGGCGACCGGTGCTGACCGCAGCACCGCTTGAGCGGTCGCGAGCCGCGGCTCGGACTGCTCATCGGTGCTCAGAATCTGCCCGATCAAGGTCGCGATGACCTCCAGCAGTGCAAGATCGGCCCTGGCGGAACGGGCGCTGTTGGGCAGCCGATGCGCTGCCAGCACGCCAACAGGGAGGTGAGCGCAGACGATCGGCACCGCGAGGAACGCGATCTGCTCAGGCAATGTGTCGCGCGCCGTGGCGCGCGCCAGGTAGCCGGGTTCATCGTGGATATTGGCAACGAGCGCGGCCTCGCCGGTCTGAAACACGCGTCCGGACATACCCTCGCCGATCCGGTAATGACCCCGTTCCAGCTCGGCCGGGGTCATGCCGTGGGCATAACGGATGTAGATGGTGCCGGCATCAGGGTCTGCCAGCAGCACCCGGCCGCGCATGAGGCCCGGCGCACCCGCGAGGTGGCGCAAGATATCCTGAATGCGTGACTCGGCGGCATCGCCGCGGGAGACGATACGGGAAATCTGCTGGAGCACCAGCAGATCGCCTTCTGGCGGGCTGTCGATATCGGTTGAATCCACGGGCACGCTCCGGATGCAAAAATGACATAACGGTGACTTGAAACATCAATTGCAATAACCGAGCCATGAACAAACCAGTCGAGCGCTTATCACTCAAATGGCAAACATGGCCTCCAAATCGTGTCGGGAGTACGCCTTGAAAGCAAGCAGTGTATTGGTCTTCTCCAGTCCGTCGATCTGCAGCAAGTGGTTGGTGACCAGTTCCGCGAGCTGATCGTTACGTTCGACGCGGACGATCGCGATCAGGTCATAGTTGCCGCTGACCGAGAACACCTCGGAGATCTCGTCGCGACCCGCGAGGCATTCCGCGACGGCGTTGACCTTGTGTCGTTCGACGTTGATCAAAATGATGGCAGTCAGCATGGTACTTGCTCCGGGCCAGAGGATGAATCAAACATTCAGTGTATAACAGGTCCCGCGCTAAGGTTGGCCCACTGGAAATACCCCTTCAAAATCGGGACTGTCAAGCAGACTGGAGCCGCCGTCCTGATCAGGGATGGTAATCTGCGTGGGGTTGCCGGCGTCAGCGGGTGCGTCCAATCCCCAACTCACCAACTCGGGGAAGATGACGATGAGGGCCACCATCAGGATCTGAATGCCCAGGAAGGGCACCGCCCCCCAGTAGATTTCGGAGGTGCGGACCGCCGGCGGGGCAACCGAGCGCAGATAGAAAAGTGCAAACCCGAATGGCGGATGCATGAAACTGGTCTGCAGGTTGACCCCGATCAGCACCCCGAACCACACCAGGTCGATGCCGAGCTTCTCGGCAACCGGAGCCAGCAGCGGCAGGATGATGAATGCAATCTCGAAAAAATCCAGGAAGAACGCCAGCAGAAAGACCAGAATATTGACAAAGATCAGGAATCCCATGACTCCGCCCGGCAGACCGGTCAGGAGATGCTCCACCCACAGGTCTCCGTTCACCGCGCGGAACGTCAGACTGAAAACACTTGAGCCGATCAGGATAAAGACGACGAAACTGGTGATCTTGGCCGTACTCGCCATGGACTGCACCAGCACGTCCCGGTTGAGTCGACCCTTGGCGCGCGCCAGCAGGAGCGCGCCCACCGCACCCATGGCCCCGCCTTCGGTGGGGGTCGCCCAACCGATGAAGATGGTCCCGAGCACCAGGAAGATCAGCGCCAGGGGCGGGATCAGCGCCACGATGACACGCAGGGCCAAGGCACGGCCATGCAGGGTGCGCGCGGCCGGCGGCAAGGGCGGGAGCGCCGCGGGACGCACCAGGGTATTCCCGAATATGTAAAGGGTGTAAAGCCCGGTTAGCAGAAGCCCTGGGATCAGCGCACCTTTATACATGTCCCCGACCGAGCGGCCGAGCACATCGGCCATGATGATCAGGACCAGCGAGGGCGGGATGATCTGTGCCAGGGTTCCGCTCGCCGCGATCACCCCGGCCGCCAATGGCCGATGGTAGCCATAGCGCAGCATGATCGGCAACGAGATCAATCCCATGGCGATGACCGAGGCGGCCACGACGCCGGTGGTGGCTGCCAGCAGAGCACCGACGAAAATAACCGCGTAGGCAAGCCCGCCGCGGACCCCGCCGAAGATCTGTCCCACCGTGTCCAAGAGGTCCTCGGCCATGCCGCTGCGCTCGAGAACCAGACCCATGAAGGTGAAGAAGGGCACCGCGAGCAGAATCTCGTTGCGCATGATGCCGAACACCCGATCCGGGAGTGCCTGCAACAGTGCCGGGGTCAGCAGCCCGAGCTCGATCCCGATCAGACCGAACACCAACCCGACCGCGGCCAGTGCGAAGGCGACGGGATAGCCGCTGAGCAGGAACAGCACAAGCGCCGAGAACATCACCGGGGCCAGGTTGACGGCCAGCCAGGCTTCCATCTCAGCGTCCCTCGGCGACGGCCGGCAGCGGCCTCAGCCCCAGCAGCGCGGCGACACCCTTGATGATCTCCGACAGGCCCTGGGCCGCAAGCAGGCTGAAGGCAATCGGGATCGCGAGTTTCATCGGCCACCACCAGAGTCCTCCGGGGTTGAACGACGACTCGTTCTGATGGAAGGACAGCAGGAAGTAACCCCAGGCATTCCAGACGATCAACAGACAAACCGGGAGCAGAAACAGCAGTCCGCCCATCACGTCGATCCAAACCCGGGCACGGGGCGGCAAACGGGTATAGAGGATGTCCACACGCACATGACCCTGCTCCTGGAGCGTCCAAGGGGCGCAGAGCAGGAAGATCAAGCCGAACATGAACCACTGGCCCTCGATCATGGCGTTCGAACCCCAGTCGAGCAGATAGCGCAGCGTAGCGGTAAGAGCGGAGAGGCAGACGCAGACCAGCACCAGCCAGGTGGCGGCGCGCCCGATGCGGCGGTTCAGCGTGTCGATAGCCGTCGAGAGGCGCAACAAGGCGTGCATCCTGGGATCCACTCCGGTGACTGAATGACCTGATGCAACAGTAACAGAGGCTCGGGCGGGCACCAAGCGGACCGGATCGCCGGGGTTGCAGCCGATGCTTTTTGTTACAATATTACGGACAATGCTTGGGCAATCTTGCTCCGTTATTCTTCAAAGGCTCGACAACATGGATCAGACCAATCGCCCGCAGGGGCTCGCCGTCCCCAGCAACCGCCTGAACCGGCTATGGCACCTGGGCCGTGCCACCGGTGATCTGGCCGCGGGTATCGGGATGCGCGGTCTGCTGGAGATGGCGATGAACCGGGGGGCGACGACCAACCGCATCCGCCTCTCCCCGGAACACACCCGCCGTTTCACCGACCGCCTGGCCAAAATGCGCGGGGCGGTCATGAAAATGGGTCAGTTGATGTCCATGGACGGCTCCGATGTGTTCACTCCGGAAGCGGCACAGATCATGGCAACCCTGCGCGACCGCGCCGCACCCATGCCGTTGGGTCAGATCCACCAGGTCATGACCCAGGAGCTCGGGCCCCAGTGGGATAAGCAGTTTCGCCGCTTCGACTTTACGCCGGTGGCGGCGGCCTCCATCGGCCAGGTTCACCGGGCGGAGACCCGTGACGGCCGGCATCTGGCTCTGAAGGTTCAGTTTCCTGGAATCCGTGAGAGCATCGACAGTGATATCGATAACCTGGCGTTCCTGGGCCGAACCTTCGGCGTGATTCCAAAGGGAATGGACCCCGTGGCCATGATCGATGAAGCGCGCCGCCAACTGCATCGGGAGGCCGATTACGGGGCGGAAGCGGATTCAATGGAGGCCTATGCGGCCCTGGTGGGCGACGACCCGGACTTCCTGGTGCCGCGCGTCCATCGGGACCTGTCGACGACGCGCGTGCTGGCCATGGACTTTGCCGACGGCATCCCGGTAGACCGGCTGGCCGAGCGTGCGTACCGCCACGCCGAACGGGACCGGGCCGCCACCCTCCTCGCCCGACTGATGATGCAGGAGTTGTTCGAGTTCGGCCTGGTGCAGACCGATCCCAACTTCGGCAACTATCTCTACAACCCGCAAACCGGCCGCATCGTGCTGCTCGACTTCGGCGCCGTGCAGCCGGTCGCGCCGAGCCTGACCGACCATTACCGGACCATGGCGCGGGCTGCGATCGACGGGGATCGGGCAACACTGCATCGGGGTGCTCAGGCGCTGGGTTATCTGGCCGCCGACGCCGCGCCGGATCAAGCCGACGCCTTGTTGGGGCTGATGCTGATGTCCGGGGAACCGCTACGTCATCAAGGTCCATACGACTTCGGTAGTTCCGATCTTTTCGAGCGGGTCTTCGACCGCGGGCGGGCATTGTTCCTCGCCGACACATTCAATCAACTACCCGATCCGGCCACGCTCTTTTTGCACCGCAAATTCATGGGCACTTTCATGCTTTGCCGCCGATTGCGGGCCAAAGTCGACCTCGGCGGAATCCTGGCCGGCTATTTATAGGCCCAGCGGGCGGCTCGCAACGCGCTATCACGGGTGACTGCGCTGCGTGCTACCATCAGTGAACACAATGGCAGCGATGCAATCTAGATGACCTACAAAATCAGGCTTATCATTGTGACTGAATATGCGGTGATTGAGGGCACGCCATGAGCGACAGATCCATGGGCCAGGGCTTCAGGGCCTGGCACGCCCTTGTCTTGATGCTGACGATTCTCGCTGGATGGGTCATCGGCCTGAGTCCTTCGCTCGCTGCTGAATCACCAAACGCGTCGATCCCTATTGTGATCCAGGGGAAGATATTCGCGCTCAAGACCGGACTCTCCTGGGACTCGGTCAAGAAGCAACTTAGCACCCTCTTTGCAGATGAGCCGTCGGTGGATACCACAGAGCGGATCCAGTACGACAAGGTGCTGGTGCCGGATCAGGCACCCGTGTCCTTCGTCTTTGATTTCGACGGCAAAGGAAATTTGATCAACCTCACGATTGATGCCTACACCAAGGAGCAAAATCCCACCGTGACGCGGCTTGTGGTGTGGCTCGGTGCCAATGTGGGTAAACCCAAGGTGCATGAAGGTCAGCGTGACTGGCACTACGCCGGATGGACGATCGTGCATCGCTTCGGCGGGGACGGGGAAGACTCCAGCTTCAGTGTGGAGTGTTCACTGCTGAATGCGAAATAACCCGCATTCGCGGTCAGGAAGGGACTGCAACAGTGCGGCGTTTTTGGGTCTAAGCTTAAAGGTATCCGAGACTCGGAGACCCGAGATGACCCGAATGCCGATCCACTCATGGCTCCTGATCCTGGTCATCGCCTTGCTCGTCCCCCAGTGGGGCGGCGCGACGGCCGGTGAGACGCTGCTCGTCGACCTCAATGACACAAGCAGGCGACCGGCCCCCATGGCATCCGTGGAGAGCCCCTTGGCTCAAACGACTGAGCCGAGTGTTCACCCCGAGGTCCAGGTGCCTGATACCGCGGGACTCAGGGTCGTCGAGCACCAGCGGGGCTGGCAGGCCGGACCCTTGCGTCTTCTCAGCGATCCCAATCTTGCTTTTGTCCTGCTGTTGATCGGCTTTTACGGCCTGGTCTACGAACTCGTCAATCCAGGGACACTGTTGCCCGGCATCCTGGGTGCCCTGTGCCTGGTGTTGGCCCTGTACTCTTTTCAGTTACTCTCGGTCAACTGGGCGGGACTCGCTCTGCTCGTCATCGGGCTGGGCTTGATGCTCGCTGAGGCCTTCGCACCCAGCCTCGGGGCTCTGGGCCTCAGCGGGGCCGCGGTGTTCATCCTCGGCTCACTGACGCTGATCGATACCGAGACCACGGGCGCCGGGATTTCCGTCGCGCTGATCATCGGCTTCGCGGCCGTAAGCGCCCTCCTCCTGTTTTTCGTTGTCGGCCTGGCGATCAAGGCCCAGCGCCGCCCGGTCGCGAGCGGCGCGGAGGAACTGCACGATGCCCTGGGGACCGCCGTCTCCGGTTTTCCGGGCGCGGGCAGTGTTCGGGTGCACGGAGAGATCTGGAGCGCCCGGAGTCTGGAGCCGATTGCGCATGGCCGGCCGATCCGCGTGTGCGCACGCGACGGCCTCATCCTGTTGGTCGAGCCCCTGTCGCAATCCGAGGAGTAATCGCCATGTCACTCGGCGTCCATACCATCACCTTCATTATCCTCGGTGCGCTGCTCCTCGGCTTACTGAAGGCCGCACTCAAGATTCTGCGTGAATACGAACGCGGGGTCGTCTTCACGCTGGGCCGCTTCACCGGGGTCAAGGGGCCTGGTTGGTTTCTCCTGTTCCCCGGCATTCAGAAGATGGTGAAGGTCGACCTGCGGGTACAGGTCATGGATGTGCCAAGCCAGGATGTCATCTCGCGTGACAACGTTTCGGTCAAGGTCAATGCGGTGGTCTATTTCCGGGTGATCGACCCGGAGAAATCCATTATTCAAGTGGAGGATGTCCGCAACGCGACCAGCCAACTGGCCCAAACCACGCTACGCTCGGTGCTGGGCCAGCACGAGTTGGATGAGATGCTCGCCGAGCGCGAACGACTCAACCATGATATTCGTGAGATTCTCGATGCCCAAACCGACGCCTGGGGAATCAAGGTTGCCAACGTGGAGATCAAACACGTGGACCTGGACGAGTCGATGGTTCGCGCCATTGCCCGTCAGGCGGAGGCCGAGCGCGCCCGCCGGGCGAAAGTGATTCACGCCGAGGGCGAGCAGCAGGCCGCCGAGAAACTGGCGGAGGCGGCACGTATCCTGGGCGAGCAGCCGCAGGCGATCCAGTTACGCTACCTGGAGACCCTGACCGAGATCGCCGGTGATAAGTCATCGACCATCATCTTCCCGCTGCCGCTGGACTTGATCGAGCCACTACTGCGACGCGGCCAGTCGGGAGGGTGATGCAATCTTCCGCGACGGCGGCCGGATTATCCCCATTGCGATTATCCGGGCAGCGGCCCGGCGCCGAGTCCAATCTCTGCAAGGCTTTGCTTGAGGGTCCCCGCGGAGGCGTGCAGGTCTGCAAGTTCCAGCGCGTTCAACGGGATCGGCAGACGCTCCCCGGCCCCGCCGCCGCCGATCGCAACTGGAATGCTGAGGCACACGTCATGAATCCCGTACTCGCCGTGCAGCCGCACGCTCACCGGCAGGACGCTGCCCTGGTCCGACTGGATGGTGCGCACCAGATGGGCAATGACGAGCCCGATGGCCCAGTTGGTGTAGCCCTTACGCTCGATGATCGCGTAGGCGGCGCGCTTCACCTGGGTGAGGATATGGTCCAGCACCGCCGGATCGTAGGACTTGCCGCAGATCCGGTGACCGACGATGGGGGTGCCGCCGATGTTCGCCTGGCTCCAGGCCGCAACCTCAGAGTCGCCGTGTTCACCCAGGATGACGGCATGGACCGAACGCGGGTCCACGTTGTAATACTCGGCAAGCAGTGAGCGGGTCCGGGTGGTATCGAGCATGGTGCCGGTCCCGATGACCCGCTGGTCCGGCCGGGTACTCAGGTGCTGCATCGTAAAGGTCAGCACGTCCACCGGGTTGCTCGCGATCAGCAAGATGGCATCCGGTGCATGCCGGTCCAGTTGCTCCGCGATGGCGCGAAACACAACGGCGTTGCGGTTCAGCAGTGAGAGGCGATCTTCGCCGGGCTTCTGACCCACGCCGGCCGTGATGACGATGATCTGCGCCTCCGCCAGATCCGCGTAATCCCCGGCCCGTACCCGCTGGCGCCCGACATAACCCTGCGCATGCATCAGGTCCATGGCCTCCCCTTCCGCGCGCCGCCGGTCCAGATCCACCAAGACCAACTCGTCGGCAATGCGCTGCTGAAACAGGGCATAGGCCGCCGCCATCCCGACCTGCCCGGTACCAATGATCCCCACGGTCCGTCTGTTCGACATACTGGTCTCCCCCTCTTGGTCTGGAATACAGGACAGTCTTTCTCAGTTTAGCCAATCTCAGGTTTTCCCACCGCGGATCAAGCGCGTCTGATCTCCCGCTCGAGCGCGTCACCGACGATCACTTGCTGTCGCTCGCCGCCCGCGCTGTTGGCCCTTCCAGCCGGTCCCCCAACAACCGTCGTACGACCACGTAGAAAACCGGCACGAACAGGACCCCCAGCACGGTGGCGCCGACCATCCCCCCCATGACGCCGGTACCGATGGCATGGCGGCTGTTGGCGCCGGCGCCGCTGGAGATGACGAGCGGGGTGACACCCAGAATGAAGGCGATGGAGGTCATGAGGATGGGCCGCAGACGCAGCCGACACGCCTCCAGCGTTGCATCCAGAACGCTCTTGCCCGCCTGGCGCGCGGTGTTGGCAAACTCGATGATGAGAATGGCGTTCTTGGCCGAGAGACCGATGACGGCGATGAGCCCGACTTTGAAATAAACGTCGTTCTCCAAGCCTCGCAACCAGGTGAAACTCAAGGCTCCCAAGACACCCAGAGGCACCACCAGCATCACCGCCGCCGGCACCGACCAGCTCTCGTAGAGCGCGGCCAGGGCCAGGAACACCACCAGCAACGACAGTGCAAAGAGGATCGGTGCCTGCTGACCGGAGATCAGCTCCTGCAAGGATGAGCCGGACCACTCATAACCGATGCCCTGGGGCAAGTCGCGTTGGACGATCCCTTGCATGGCCATCATCGCCTGACCGGATGAGTGACCGGGTGCTGGACTGCCGTTGATCTGGATCGCCTCGAAACCGTTGTAGTGGTCGATCGCCGGCGGGGCCGTGGTCCAGCCGGCAGTGACGACGCTGGTCAAGGGCACCATGGCGTCGGCCCCTCCCCGCGTGCTGGGAATGTAGTAGCGGCCCAGATCCTCCGGGCGACCGCGAAAAGCGGCATCGGCTTGGAGCAGGACCTTGAGCACCCGCCCCTGGTAGTTGAAATCATTGGCGTAGACCGGCGCCAGCATGAGCTGGATCGCACCATAGATGTCCGCCAGGGGCAACCCCATGGCCTGCGCCTGAATCCGGTCCACGGTGAACTGCACCTGCGGACCGTCTTCCAGTTGATTGGGACGCACGCCAGTGAGCACCGGGTCTTTGGCGGCGGCCCCAAGCAAGACATTGCGCGCCTGCATCAACTGCGCATGGCCCAGACCGGCGCGATCCTCCAGACGAAAGTCAAAGCCGCCGAAGCGTCCGAGTCCGCGCACGGTTGGCATATTGACGACGAAAATACGTGCCTCTTTGACCGCCTGCAAGGCCGCATTGGCGGCCGGAATGAAGGCTTTGATCTGTTCGGACGGCCGCGTGCGCAGACTCCAGTCCTTGAGTCGGATGAAGCCCAGGCCGACGTTCTCGCCCTGCCCGACGAAGCTGAATCCGGCCACCATGAGCACCCGGTCCACCGCCGGGTTCCGCTTGAGAATCGACTCCATCTCGGTGAGCACCGCGCCGGTACGCTGCATCGTGGCCCCCGGCGGCAACTGGATGATGGCGAAAGCATAGCCCTGGTCTTCTTCCGGCAGGAAGCTGGTCGGTAGCCGCGCGTAGAGATACCCGGCGAGAACCACCAGCGCGATGAAGGCGACGATCCAGCGCGGAGTGTGACGGATGGCTTGGCCGACCCGCCGCAGATAGGCGCCCGCCACCCAGCCATAGCCGCGGTTGAAGCCGCGCAGGAACCAGTTCGGGGTATGCACCGGCCGCAGCAGGGTGGCACACAGGGCTGGGGTGAAGCTCAGGGCCATGAGCGCCGAGATGCCCATGGAGATAGCAATGGTGAGTGCGAACTGACGGTAGATGACCCCCACGCTGCCGCCCACCAGCGCCATGGGAATGAAGACCGCCGCCAGCACCAGGGTCATGGCGATGACCGCACCGGTGATCTGATCCATGGCCTTGCGTGCCGCCTCCTTGGGTGAAAGTCCCTCCTCGCTCATCAGCCGTTCGACGTTCTCCACCACGACGATGGCGTCATCCACCACCAGACCGATCGCCAGCACCAGACCAAACAGGCTCAGCACGTTGATCGAGAAGCCGGCCAGGTACATCCCGGCGAAGGCCCCGGTGATGGCGACCGGTACGACCAGAGTCGGGATCAGCGTGGCCCGCAGATTTTGCAGGAACAGCAGGATGACCAGAAAGACCAGGACCACCGCCTCCAACAGGGTCTTGACCACTTCCTGGATCGAGATCCGCACGAACTGGGTACTGTCATAAGGCGTGATCCAACTGACTCCAGCCGGCAGATAGCCGATCAGTTCGTCCATCTTGACCCGGATGGCCGCGGCGACATCCAGTGCATTGGCTTCCGGGGCGAGTTGGATGGCGAAGCCCGCGACCGCGTCCTCACCCAGGCGCACCCGACGGCCAAAGGACTCGGCACCCAGCACAATGCGCGCGACCTCGGCAAGACGCAGGTGACTGCCGTCGGCGTCGGCTCGCAGGATGATGTCGCCAAACTCCTCGACACTGGTGAAACGGCTGGACGCGCTCACCGAGGCCGTGAAGCCTTGCCCCGGCAAGGCCGGCTCGGCACCGATGGCACCGGCGGCGACCTGGATGTTCTGGGCGCGTACCGCGTCCAGCACCGCTGCGGCACTCAGACCATGACCGCGCAGCCGGTCAGGGTCCAACCAGATGCGCATGGCATAGCCGGCGCCGAACTGCGTGGCCCCGCCGACCCCGGGCAGACGGCGGATCGGGTCCAGGACCTGAGCGGAGATCAGGTTGTCGAGCGCATTGCTGTCGATCGCGGGGTCGCTGGACTTGAGCGCCACCACCATCAAGAAATCAGCATTGGATTTGGCCACCACGATGCCGTTCTGCACCACGTCCCGCGGCAGACGCGGCTCGGCCACGCTGAGACGATTCTGCACCTGGACCTGGGCAATATCGGGGTCGGTACCAGTCTGAAAGGTGAGCGTGATCGTGGCCGCACCCACCGAACGCGAGGTCGAATCGAAATAGAGCAGGTTATCCACCCCGGTCAACTGCTGCTCGATGACCGAGGTGACCGTCTTCTCGACGACCTCCGCACTCGCCCCCGGATAATTGGCGGTAATACTGATCTGGGGCGGCGCAATCGGCGGATAGGCCGAGACCGGCAGCTTGAAGATGGCGACGGTGCCGCTCAGGGTGATCAGGATCGCAATGACCCAGGCGAAGATCGGACGGTCGATAAAGAAACGTGGCACTGCGCTACCCTTTGGGACCCGCCGCCGGCGCGCCCGGCCCGGCCGCAGGTCCAGTCATCGGCGCCACCTTGGCCAGCGCGTTCGGCTTGACCTTTTGCAGCCCGGCAACGATCACCTGATCGCCGTCCTTCAAGTCGCCGGTCAGTATCCAGTCGGTACGGGTCATACCGTGGGTGTCCACCCGGCGCTGCTGCACGGTATTTTCTGCATCGACCACCATGACATAGGCTCCCCGCAGATCGCGCGCCAAGGCGGCCTGGGGCAGGACGAAGGCGTTCTCCAAGGCGCCGGCAGTCAGGCGCAGGTTGACGAACATTCCGGGCAACAGCGCCTTGTCCGGGTTCGGAAGCGTCGCCCGCAGGGACAGCGCTCCAGTGTTCGGGTCTACCGCCAGATCGGAGAAATCGAGTGACCCGGGCGAACCCGCAGGCGTGCCGTCCGGCGACAGGACCTGCACCTGGAACTTGGACGCCGACCGAGGACCCGCCATGCCCGCGGGCGTAACAGCCTGCTGCAACTCGATGACCTGCTGCATCGACAGACCGAAATTGACATAGATCGGATCGATGTGCTCCACCATGGTCAGGGGGGTTACCTCGCCCTCCCCCACCAACGCACCCTCAGTCACCAGCGCGCGCCCGGCTCGGCCGGCAATGGGCGCGGTGACCGTGGCATAACCCAGGTCCAGGCGAGCCATCTCCACGTTGGCCCGCGCCTGCTTGACCGCTGCGGCGGTGGTGCGCTCAGCCGCCTGGGCGGTGTCGAGATCCTGCTGGGAGAGCGTCTTGCGCTCCCGCAGGTCCATGTAGCGTTTGGCCGTCAGCGCCGCATTGGCGGCATCCGCCTCGGCTCTGGCCAGCGCGGCCTCTTCGGCGCGCAACCGGGCCTCCAGACGAGCCGGATCGATGCGGAACAGGACCTGACCCCGCTGCACGTCCGTCCCTTCCGTATAGACCCGTTCAAGCACGATGCCAGCGACCCGCGCCCGCACCTGAGCCGTACGGGTCGCGGCCAGCCGACCGACCAGATCGCGGGTGATCGGTACGGTTTCGGCCTTGGCCACCAGGACCGACACCTCCGGCGTAGGTGGTGCCGCACCTGGACTGCCGCCGGGTCCTGGTGCCGAACCGGTCGGCTTATCGCAGCCAACCATCGTCAGTGAGACAACCACAATGAGCGCCAGCGAGCGCCGCATGGACATCATGAACAGACTCCGAACCGATAAAGGAGACGATCCGCAGACCGTCCCCCAGGCGGGATTCGTCATCCCGCGTTACCGCGCGTGTTGAATGCGACCTTCCAACGCTCATCACCCCCGGCGGTCGGAATTGCGGTCAGTTCCAGGGTGCCGACCTCGCTGACCGCGGCCTGGAGCCGCACCGGGACCACATCGCCGGCATTGCGGCCTTCGGCGGGCAGTTCGGTTTGGATCTCTTCCATTTCCAGCAATTCGTCCACCGGCCAATCCTGGAACAGGTCGCCGACCTGATCGTCGCGGCGCACATTGGAACCGAAGAATCGGAACCGCACCGGCTCGCCCACCACCAGGCCGAATTCCTGGTGCGGGCTCACCGGCGCTGAGCCTTCTTCCAGACCAAAGGGGACCAGGCACAGGGCATGGATCTCGGGCTCCAGGCCGGGGATGGCCGGTGCGGCCGCCTCGACCCCGACGTAATAGGCATGCGAAGTGCCGCCGCGGATGCGTACCCCGCCGTGGTGGCGGGCGTGGGCATAGAAAGCGGCACCGCGGGCCACCGCCAGGTCGAGGTCGCGCGCGCTCAAGAGACGGGCCGGCGGGGCCCCCTCCGCCTCCAGCCAGGCGTTGATGATTCTCAGGACCCGATCCTGCAGCAGGTTCGGCTTGAGGACGCCGCCGTTGAACAGGATGGCCGTCGGATGCAGAAAGCTGGCCCCGATGACCGGCGCCGCAAAGCCGGCCAGATCCAGGGTCGCGCCAGCCTGACGGGCCAGGAAAGCGGCCAGGTGACGGGTCACCGCGGGATCCTGGGCATAGGGCAGGCCGACCTGAGTCAGGGCACTGCGCGCACGTGTTGTCGGTCGACTGGTTGCCGGCACATCCGGAAAGAAACCCTCGACCAGGGTCCTGGCCACGTCGTCCCGGGTCAGTTCGGTGCGAACGGTACCGCCGATCAGACGCGCACCACGACTTGGCACCACGACCGGGACGGCACCAAGATCCGGGTCGCCAAGCAATGCTTCCTTGGCCTGACGACACCCGTGGGTCAGAGCCTGGAACTGCCAGCGGTCCAATTCCACCCCATCGGCCTGGAGTTTGGTACGCACCAGGTGGGCCAGCGTCAGATCCATGTTGTCGCCGCCCAGCAGGATGTGGTCGCCGACCGCGATACGGGTCAGTTCCAGGGCACCCTGATTCTCGGTGACCGCGATCAACGACAGGTCGGTGGTACCGCCACCGACATCGACCACCAGGATGATGTCCCCGACCCTGACCTGGCCGCGCCAATTACCGTGGCTGTCGTTGACCCAACTGTAGAGCGCCGCCTGAGGCTCCTCCAGCAGGACCAGATTGGCGATACCGACAGCCCGCGCCGCTTCGGCGGTCAATTCACGGGCCGCCGGGTCGAAAGACGCGGGAACCGTGACCGTGACTTCCTGGACTTCCAGGGGATCCTGGGGGTGGTTGAGGTTCCAGGCTTCACGCAGGTGTGCCAGATAGTGAACACTGGCCTGAAAGGGTGAGACCTTGGGTACCTCGTCCGGAGCACCGTCAGGGAGGATCGCGGCGCGGCGATCCAGATCCGGATGGCAAAGCCAACTCTTGGCGCTGGAGACCAGCCTGATCGGCGTCGTGGCACCCTGGGCACGCGCCAGTTCGCCGCCAATCCGGCTCGGATCGCTGGTCCAGGGTAACGTCAGATCGGTCGGCCTGAACTCGTCCGGATGAGGTAAATAAAGAAATGAAGGCAGCAGCGGCTTGGGCATCACCGAGCCGGGGGCGGTGAGTTGAGGCACAGGTAAGACGGCCTCGACCAAATGGTCCTCATGACTCTCCTGCGAGTCGATGTAGGCCAGGGCACAATGGGTTGTCCCCAGGTCGATGCCAATGGAATAACGGCCGGCACTCACAGTTCAACCTCCGCCGCTGCCAAGATGGTCAGGTCGTGCCCGCTCGCGACTTGGGGCAGACGTAGCTCGGCCATGCGCCAGCCGCGGTGGACCAAGGTACCGCTGAAGGGCGGCTGACCAACCACCTGGCCGGTCAGCCGCACCGCGGTCGGGTCGAAGCCCGGCTCCAGCAGCACCCGCGCACCCTCGGCCTCGGCGCGCACTGGGACAATCGTCATATACTCATCGAGCACCTTGCGGCAGCCCTGGTGCACGACGCGGGTCGCCGCACCAACTTGTTGGTCCGAAAAATCACCGACATTCTGTTGTAGAAAATCGATCAGGCGACCCTCTTTCTGGAGCAATCCAAGCAACAGCAATGCCGCATCGGGAAGTGCATGATCCAAGGTCGCCGCCGGGACCGTCGTCTGGCGCGGCAGCTTGGCCCCACGGTTGAATGCGCGGGCATACTCTGCGTCCCACAGTGCACGACCGAAGACCAGGAGGGCAATGGCGATGCGCCGGATGACCCGGCCGGTCCACTTGGCGGCGACGATCAGCCGTGCAACAAAAGTCATTTTTTGATCAGGCATTGGGGGAGTCCTCATGGATGCCGGAAGGTGCGGCACCAGTCGGCCGCGGCAGGCTGTCCATGGTACCGCGCCCGCCCGCTCGGCTCGACTCCCGTGTGAGGATTCCGCGGGCCGGGCAGCTCCGCAATCGATAAAATGACCGGCCGTCGATCCTGGATAATTACACAAGGGCACGCGTCGTGCGCCCTTTTTTCGAAAGAGGACTCTATCGATGCAATCTGACCGAGCCGATGGCCCCTTGGACGTGAGTACGGAAGAGCGCCACGCGATGATCGCCGTGGCCGCTTACTACCTGGCGGAGCAGCGCGGATTTCCCGGCAGCGGTGCGCTCGACGATTGGATCAATGCCGAACGCCACATCGACCACATGATCGAGCGGATGCGCAACAATGGCGCCACCCGCCGGACGCTGGAGCGTGTGGGGCTACGCAACGCCCTCCACCTGTGGGGCCAGGATAGCGACTAGCGGTTGCCCTTGCTGGTGCGAGACCGACCTGGCGATCGGCGTTGTTTTGACCAACGCCCGCTATGTCGAGATCGGCGGCAACCAACCGGGTGTATCAGAATCGCGATTCAGCATTGGCTCAACCGTATCCGTCCGGCAGATCGGAAGGCTGCGCGCAATTTTCCGAGAATCGGGCTGCAGAGACACTTGGAGTCATGGGGGGCATGCAAGGTCAGAAAAATTCAAAATCCGTGACTCAAAAGGTGTCGGCTACCGGGCGTCCGATTTTGTCTTGGGGGGTCCCCGATTCATTAAAAAAAGAGATTTTGCGGCCACTGCCGCGGTACTAGAAGAATACTAAATAAATACTAAAGAAATACTAGAGCGTTACCTGAAGAAAAAAAACTCAATCTTAACAGTTGGTTATAGAAAAATTTTTGATTCTTCCGTGGGAAAGAGGACGGCATTCCGTGGGAAAGAGGACGGCATTCCGTGGGAAAGAGGACGGCGTTTACGGGGAAAAAGGACGGTGGTTCGGGGGAAAGTGGACGGTGGTGCTGTGGATAAGTGACTGGTCCCACAGCGATTGCTCCGTGGGAAAAAGGGCGGAGGTCGTTGGGCGGATGACGGCGTTGGATGTTTGGACGCCGCGGTGCGGGACCGGGTCATGAGGTCCTGCGAAGGTTGAATCGCGACGGCATCTGAACGGCGCTGGTGAATGGATCGTGCGGCTGGTTCGAGGCTCGAAACAACGAAGCCACTGTTTTTAGAATTTATCAATTCTATTGTAAGGAAACAGACAAGGCTTTTCTCGAATCGTGGACACCTTGCTTGGTTGATCTAATGAACGCGAGGCTGTCGGGTGAGTCTACGCCTGCGCGTTGTGTTGCTCCGTGGGAAAAAGGACGGCTTAAGGGAAAGACAAAGCAAGCAGTTTGAGGGGTATCTCTGGCGGATACGCGTGTAATTCGTGGGAAAACGGACGGAGCTTAAGGCCGGTGAGATCAGGGGTGTGGGTTCGGTCTGTCGTCAGTGGCTTTAGTGGGAAAAGGGACGGGCTGGCGGGACCAATGAACGGGTTAGCAAGTCACGTAAAAATTTGAAAAATAAGTAGTCTTTGTCTCTACAATGGAGTGACGTTCGGGCGTCAGTGAGTGGCGCAAGGCCACCCGGCAGATCCGCCAGGCCGTGTGGAAGCCACCGTGTGCAAGTCACCGTGCGTAAGAGTGAGTCGCTCAGACGACGGACGATAGTTTCGTGGGAAAGTAGACGGTGCTTTGTTGGCGATGCCAAAGGGTTCCGTGGGAAACGAGACGGTGCTGTCCGGCGGCGAGAATCGTGGCACTGGTTCAGTTCAACTCCTTGTCAGTTTTGCTTTTTATCATAGGCTTGCGGTGCGTCTTCGCTCGTTTTCCCCGAGGGAGTCTCTGTACAATCTTAGTGAAAACAATAGGATACGTGATGCCGACATGAGAAAGAAATACGTGAGCGCGTCAGTAAATAATTGATAAAAAAGGTTAAATCTAGAGTCGAACTGAACCGGTGCCGGAATCGTCATCTTCGGAAAAAAACGTGACTTCAAGTATCCAGGGCGTCTTGCGGCCGGTTCCGGAGATGGCGAAAGCGTTGAGAAACTGAAGGTCTTTGAGCTTCTGGAGTTGCGGTATCGCCTCGCGTTTGCGGTCACGTAACTCACCGAAAGCGCCGATGCTGGCAAAGAACTCCGGAAGCGGGATCGAGAAGGTCTGGTTGCTGCGTTGACTCGCGAGTGACCGGTGCATCGCTTTGCCGAGAGGCGACAACTGCCGACGGATGTCGAAGTCCAGGAAGGTCCGGTACTCCTCCAGCCATTGCGATACCAACGGATGAAACTGCACGTAATAGCAGGCATCCTCAGCGGTTGCGATGTACTCGATGAAGATCAGTTGGATGGGTTTGCCGTGCAGGGCGTCGGCGCCCTTGGGTTTCTGGAATTTCAGCGTGATCGCTGCCAGGTTCTCCATACTTTCACGGCGCTTGGAGATGGCCCGGCCGCCCCATCCCTTCCGGGGAGTGTAGCCCTGAATGACTGACTCGAGCTGAGACACCAGGCAATACAAGGCGTGAACTCGTACCTGATTGCCCGGTGCAAGCCCGCTCATGGTCACGGTTGGCGGAGCTGGGATCGGCAGACGGTCGGCCGGTCCGCTCATGCCCTGCTGCCGCATGTTCATCAAGCCAAACAGTGTGTCCTCGTCGTAAACAGTCAGCGCTGGACCGGCTTTGAATACGCCGCCGCCGTCCCACCGAGACTCAAGGGCAATCCAGTCGCTTGCCGCGGCTAACTCCCTGGCTGTGCTGCGCTGCACGGGCGGAAAGAGCGGAAGACGCGTCAGGGGTGTTGGATATTCAGCCGATGGGAAGAGTTCGAATTGCTCCACGCCGCGCTCACGCAGAAAGTGCTCCAAGCGGGCGTTAGCCTGGGCGATGATTTTTTGTGCCGGCGCACCGTTACCGGGTCGACGTGACCGGTGACTCTTCGGTGCAGGTGGGACAACGGCGTCCGCCGATGAGGGAGGGGCTTGCTTGGCGGCACGTTCGCGCACCTGGCGCTCGAGACGCTCCAGAGTCCGCTTTAGATCCACGGGCGCGCCGTCTGATGGCTCGTCAAGCATGATAAACAAAAAATCTCGAAATTTCAGTGTATAAGATAGACATTAACAAATGGTTTCGTCAAGCCTGGATTGGCCAAAATAGAGGAAAATGTTCTAATTAGGCCAAATCTGTTAACAGAGAAAAAAGGCATGCGTGCGAAGCGATCGATCGAGGATTTGCTGAACCGGATTCAAGGCGTGCGAGAGCAGCTCAAAGACTACAATCTGGCTCCCGATCATGTGAAACGCGACACCCGCCTTTACGCGATGCGCGAAGCAGCGGAACTGATCGGTCGGAGTGACCAGACGATCCGGGATGCAGAGGCCGACGGTCGGCTGGCTACTCCGGAAATCGGACCGAACGGGAAACGGGTTGGCTATACGCTTGCGCAGATTAATGATGCACGTGATGTTTTGGGTACCCGGCTGAAGCGGGCAACTGACGAGGAGCCGGTGGTTATTGGATGCCAGTCTTTCAAGGGTGGGTCCGGTAAGACCACGACCGCGGTACACCTGACACAGTATCTTGCGCGACAAGGTCTCAGGGTCTTGTTGGTTGATTGCGACCCGCAGGCGTCGGCCACGGCGATCTTCGGCTATGTCCCGGAGGCTGACCTCAGTCCGGACGAAACACTTCTGCCGTTTCTTGAGGGGGATCGTGACGACTTGGTCTACTCGGTGAGAGCAACCTATTTTGACGGGGTCTACTTGGTGCCGTCCAATCTTCATCTCTATCGGTCCGAGTACACCCTGGCCTCAGGCACTGCGAAGCTTGATCGGCTTAAAGAGGGAATCGATACCATCGCGGCGGGTTTCGATGTGGTAGTGATCGATCCTCCCCCCTCGCTTGGCATGATCAGCTTGAACGCGCTCTACGCCAGCAATGCGCTGATCATCCCGATGTCTCTTGGTTTGCTGGATTTTTACAGCACGGTATCTTTTATCCAGATGCTCAACGAGACCTTGGACGTGATTGAGCAGCGGGTAGGGATTTTCCGTTCGAAATTCGTCAAAGTGCTGATGACGCGCGTGAACGAGGGGAAGCCTGTGCACATTCAGTTGGCCGATCATCTCCAGGCGAGTTTCGGGACCTACCTGATGAAGGCGCGAATGCACGACTCAGCGGCGGTTGACAACGCGGGCGTCATGATGAGGACAGTCTATGAACTCGATAAGACGTCCGCGAATCGGAAGACGCTGATCCGGGCAACGATGTTGTTCGATTTGGTAAACGCCGAGATTCTGAGTCTGATTCGAGCGACTTGGCCAAGTCACCATAAGGCGTTACGGGCGCAGGGTCTAATGTAATTTTCTGGTGGGGGAGGCAATGATGGTAGCGAAAGGGTCAACAGGTGAGATGTTCAAGGCGTTGGCGAAAGGAACAGACGTCGACGGGGGAGACGTTCAGGTCCCGGAGCAGGTTCCGCCGTTGCGGGCTCAACAGTCCGGGTCTTCGATAGGAATACTTGCGGGACGCGAGGGAGCGATTTGGGAGGTATCGTCCGGCAAGAAGGTGACGCGGGTGGTGCGGCGAGTCGATCCGAATCGGTGCCGAATCTGGACGCGGCACAATCGTCGTTACGATCTTCTTTCGCCCGAGTCTTGTGCGGATCTCATTGAGGGCTTCAGGCAACAAGGGGGACAAGAGTTTCCTGCAATTGTACGACGGGTGACGGACGGTACGCCGTTCGATTATGAGGTGATCTCTGGGGCACGACGGCACTGGACAGCCCGATTTCTGAAGTACGAGTTTTTGGTTGAAGAGCGTGAACTGAACGATCTGGAGGCGTTCCGTCTCTCAGACGTAGAGAATCGACATCGGGAGGATCTGAGTGATTATGAGCGGGCAGTAGACTACCTTCAGGCGCTGGATCTCTATTATGAAGGGAGCCAGAAGCAGATGGCGATGAACCTTGAACGCTCTGAGGGCTGGCTGAGTCGCTATTTGGATCTGGCGAGGTTGGACCCGGTTATTCTGGAGGCAGTGCGCGATGTTCGGGAGGTTACGGTCAACCAGGCGCGGGTGATCAAGCCGTTGCTGGTCGGCAAGACGCGTGCAGTGGTACTGGAGAAGGCGAGGGAGTTTGCGGGGCTAGCTGAAAAATCAGGTGCCCAGGAAGTGTTTCGTGTGCTCACCCAGGTTGCTATGGAGCCGAAGGTGGCGAGGAGTACCGCAACACTGGCGACGGTAGCGGCGAAGGATACCGGAAAGATTTTGGTCGTGGCGCGTCGCCATGGACGAGGGGGATTGTTGGTTCAGATTGACGAACGATCCGGGGCTAGCAAGGAAGAAGTATTGGATGCGCTGAAGGAGTTGGTGGAGCGACACTACGCGCCAGGCAGATGAGGATAGGCGTCTCTTTGGATGCAATTGTCAACTGACAATTTTCACATAACACTATGAATATGTTAAATAAAATCGCTTAATTGCCAGATTTTTCTGATCCGTAACGCGACAGTGTCCGGTGATCCACGACGATGTCTTGCGCTGCCTCCTTTTATGGGTAACCGGGCTTCCGTTCCGTGCCGATGTGTTCAAGTCCGCCCATGCCGGCGGGTCTGTTCTGCCTGCGATCCGCTCTACCGTGAGGTTCTTGGCATCTTTAGCCATGAAAGATTCAACAAAGTTATTGCCACCTGGCAATGTACCGGAAACCAAATCTTACTCGCCTGAAAAATGGGGCTTGATCTGGAGACCTTGACGGGATCGACCTCGCGTACGATTTCTATTCCCATGCCCCCCCAAGGTGCGCATACAATCGCGCTGCAACCGGCGAGATCGGTAGCGCGTGTGTGGATTGTTATCCTGGTCGTTCGCGAAAATCTGCGCGCCCACCGTCCGGTTAAGCAAGGCACCATGATTTCCCATGGTCGCACAATAACTGATCAACCCTGTCGGGAGATAAATTCATGTCGAATGGCAAGACAGTTGCGCGAAATTTTTCCCTCACGCGAACAGACTTCTGGATCTTCGTTTTCATGCTGGCGCTTGCGATCCTCGGCGCGGCGGTGTCGCAAGCCGTGGAGACCGGTGGTCGGTACTACTGGCTCGCCCTCGTGTTGATTTATGCGGCGATCAGCATCACCCGAACTTACCTCCGCGCACGAGATCAAGCGCAATCACTGTGGAGCATGATCGGCGCCCAAGTCCTGCACTGGGTCGGCGTACTGATCGCGATCAATATCATTCTCCTGTTCGAGTCTGCCGGCGTATCCGATCGGGGCCCTGCAGCAGATTATTCTCTGTTGGTTCTCGCCTTGAGTTGTTACTTGGCCGGGGTTCATTTCGACTGGACCTTCATGCTGCTGGGCGGCATTCTCGCCGTGATTGCAGTGGGACTGGGGTACCTTGACCAGTTCTCGATTTATCTGGTAACCATTCCGCTGGCGCTCCTGGCCACCTGGATCGTTTATAAGCGGAACTTGGCATCGGGCAGTTAGCAACCGTGATGGTGGTGACTCGGCGGTGGTTGTAGTCCCTGGTCGTGGGCTGTCTCAGCCGTTCTTGCTTCCTCAGCGTTCAAGGTAGGCACAGTCGCTAGCGCCGGTTGTTCCCAACAGACCCTGGCATCAAACTGGGCTAAATCGAAAGTGTGATCGGATGAGGGTGATGCTGGGATCGAATTGCGTTCCTATCGGTCGGCAGCGGCCTCACCAGTTTGGCCGGGGTCGCTGCCACAGGCCCTGGTTGACTGGCTCAGGCTGACCGATGGGTCGGGGACTGTTCTCATCGTTGCAGGGAAGGGGTCGTCGTATCCAACCCTCTATTTTCCGCTGTCGATCTTTCCAGGCCTCGTCAGTCCACGAGTCGCCGTGCAGACTCTGAATGCGGTCGCGCGAACAGGATTGCATTCACCGGTCGCCTTATGGTGAACCACGATCACTGAGAATGCAAAATAACCTATTATTTACATAAATAGTACTAGCGGAAAGTTCGGTGAACCTGTTATTGATCTGCCTTGATCGACTCGGAAGCCGCACTTGGAAAGTGCTGCGAGGCAAGTTCGATAACCACTCTTCAATCGCAATTTCCCAGCGATAGGGGCTGCATACTAACAGCGATTCGTGCTAGCCTTAGCAAGGGTCGGTGTTGCTGGCCTGTTCACCAAACGCTTTCGGAGGTTTTTATGCAGACGAATCGTTACGGCTATTTTCGACGCTTAGTGCATGCGGCTATCGCCCTGTTTGGGCTCGGCTTGCTTGGCGTTGGCATGATCTTCTATTTTTTCGGTTTCCAAGGGCTTCAAGCCAAGCTCGGGGCGGAAACCACCAGTATGCTCTATACGTACCATAAGAGTTTCGGGTTGGTTGTCCTGGTGCTGGCTTTGCTTGTTTTTTTCATGCGCAAGCGCGGGGGGGTTCCGCCCTACGACCCGCCGTTGGCGATGTTGCTGCGTTTGCCGAGCAAGCTGATTCACTGGCTGATGATCCTGGCGTTGATCGCCATGCCGATCCTTGGGCTGATCGGTACGATCGCCGGCGGATACCCAGTGGCGTTCTTTGACTGGTCCTTACCTCAACTGGTCAGCGAGAACAAGGCGTTGAGTGAGCAGTTCTTCCATTACCACATGGTGGTGGGTTGGGTGTTGCTCGGTCTGGTTGCGATCCACCTCGCCGGGGCCTATGTGCATGGGAGTATTGCGCGTGATACTGTCAACTCCAGGATGAGCCTGCTATAAGGGGTCAGGTTGGACCCTCGGGTCGAGACCCGAGGTCCGACCTGAGGGGCGCTGCCTGAGTCAGCGTCTCTCCGCGCTTCTGGCGACTGCCGCGGAGGGCTGATAGTCGGGATGATCTACCTTCCCCCGATGTACTGGTGCTGGGTTTTAACTCCCCCTCGGATTGATCAAACAGGAACGGAACGTGCTCAAATTCTGGTCCAGAATACTGACGCCCGATGCCAAATCAGCGCTCAACGGCATCGTTGTCGCAGCCTATCTGAGTTAAGAACAGGTCCAGCAGGGGGCGGCGCCGCTCACAGATTGGCCCGGCTGTCGATGCGGCCCTCCGCGACGTCGCGCAATATCACTTTGATAAGCTCTCGGCAGATGTCTTCACGGTCCGATGACTTGCCGTGTCGGGCCGCGCTGAAGAACCGCGCCAAGTCACGCTGTTGTGATGCGCTCAGGGACTCGGTGAAGCCCTTGGATGGGATCTCCTTGTCGGGCACCCGGTCGGGGGCATCCTCATCGGCGGCCTGGCGGCCGTGTGCCCAGTTCATGGCCCGGGCGCTGTAGAGGATGATCCGATCGAGCAGTATGAACGGGAACTTCGGGTTGGTGACCGGACCCACGGTGAAGCGCTGGGTGCCGGCCGCCTGTTCGATATCGAGCTTGGCCAGGGCATTACCCCCCATGAATCCCAGCAGGCCCCCGGCGGCAGCCCCGAGAAAGGCAGCCGCACCCAGGGAACTCCCGGCGGTGGCCAGATCGATCGTGGCCCCGGAGGCGGCCCCCGCGGCGATCCCGGCCAGGGCGAGCTGGCCGCGGGAGATCCCCAGTGACCTGCTGACCTCCTCGGACAGCAGGTCCTGGTCCAGGATCGAACCCGGCGCCAGGTTCCAGACGTTGTGCCGGAAGTTGGCGCGGATCTGTTCCTGGGCCCTGACCTCCAGGGTCCGCAGGCCATCCCCAAAGGCGGCCATCACGTCGTCTTTGGCCCGCTCCTGGCCGCTCTTGAAGACCAGCTTGTTGTTCTTGAAGCTCTCGCTGTAGCGAAATGAGAGGCTCTCACGCAAGAGGTCCAGGATGGTGGTGGCGGCCTGGTCGATGCGCCGCTCCCAGTCCCGCGCGAAGGCGTCGATGGTCTGCTCCAGGCGAGGCTCCCAGCGCTGGTCGATGCTCTTGAGTGCGCTCAAGAGCTTGATCCGCTCGGCGTAGGTGGCGCGATGGGCATTGAACTCACGCACCGAGTTGAAGGCCTTGCTCAGGGCGTCCTGCCACTGTTCCATGTAACGGGGTTGCTTGGTGAGGTTGTTCAGGATCGCCATGCGCGGACGGGCGGTCAGGCGCAGGAGTTCGATCTCGATGCGGTCTTTCTCCTTGATGCGCTTGGATCCGTCCACGACCAGGATGATACCGGCCCCGGCCCCGACCGGTTCCAGCAGGGCGCAGTCGTGGGCAAACAGCGGATCGGCGCGATGGGCCAGGACAAAGGCCCCGGCGAGGTCCGACTGGGCGTTATGGGCCTGGAACCACTCCAGGATCGCGCTGGGGTTCTGGAAGCCCGGCGTGTCGATGAACTCGATGACCGTTTGGCCGTCGATGATGACCGGATAGACATCGGATTCGGTGGTGGTACCGGCCCGTTTGTCGATGGCGATGCGGTCGTTTTCGGTGAGGGTCGCGACCACGGAGGACTTCCCCGCGTTGGGGTGTCCCATAATCGCCAGGCGTGGGATCTCAAGCGCCATCATGCATCTCCGCCACCGCCCCCGGGGGCCAGCATGTCCAGCCGCAGATAGGGGTCACCCAACTGGGCGATCTTGCGCTGCCAATCGGTGAAGTCGAAGGCGCGCACCGGCGGCAGGGGGTCGTCGTCCTGGGGGTCGCCGACCAGGGCCAGCAGCACCTGCGCCTGGGTGCCGGCGGCGGCGCGCAACTCGCGCAGGAAGTGCAGGTTCTCGGTGATCGGCGGCTGGGAGCCGTCCATGATGACCGCGACCCGTGCCGGAGGGGCCTGCCAGCGTTGGCCCTCGACCCAGTTCACCACCCCGGCGGTCATGGCGCTGCCCGAGCCAAAGGAGGCGGACGCGGCGACCCGCCAGCCGGTGAGTGCCCCGACCAGTTCCGCCATGCGGGGGCGCTGTGCTTCTTCAATCAGTTCGTCCACATCGAGTTGGACCAGCACCAGGCAGGCGTCGGCGGCGATGCTGCCCGGAACCTCAGTCCTATGGGGTTTTAACGGTGCTGCCGTGGGCTCGGGTGCGGGCTCAACCGCCGGTTCAGACTGGGCTTGCGGCTTGGCTATCGGTTGCGGCGTACTCGTGGGTGGGGGCCGCGACCCCGGAGCAAACCTCGCTTGCTGCTCCGGTTCCGAAGCCAGTACCGGTATTGGCTTCGGTGCCGGCTGCAGGTCGGGTTGGGGCGGCGGCTTCAGTCTGCTGTCGGGCGCTGGTCCTGGTGCGCTGTCGGTGGTGGGCCTGGTTTCCGGATGCGGCGGACCTTCGGTTTTGAACTTGGTTTTCGGCCCGGCCCCAGGCCGGGGCAGCACCTCGTGAGCCGGGCGTCGCTGCTCGGCCGCGGCCGCTGGTGCGGGCTTGGGTGTGGCGGGCCGCGAGGCCGCTGCGCCTAAGTGTGTAGTCGTGGGGAGCGGTGTCGGCTCGGGGTTCTGACATTCGGGTGCCGACTTTCCTCGTTCCGCAACCGGCACGGGGGTGCTCTGCAGTGCCGCGCCCATGGATCCCGTCAGCGCCACCTGGTCGGTCAAGTGCGGGGTTGTCGGGCGCGTTGGGGGGGCGGCGATCGGTCGTGCCAGTGGGCCTTGGTGCGTGACGGGGGCAGGGATCGGCATCGCGGTTCCATGCCCGCTGCCGTGGGTGGCTGTCTCGACCGTGGGGGTCAGCAGGCGGGCATAGAGGGCCTGGGTGCGGCCCTGGGTGAAGGGCAGTCGCTCCAGCAGGTGCCGCTGGGTCAGGAGCGAGACGCCGAGCAGCAGGAGTCGCGGCAGGAGGCCATAGGTGCAGACCGCCAGTACCAGGAACCAGCGCCAGGAGCGCAGGTGGTCGGCGTCGAGTAGGTACAGCGGGTCTTTGAGCAGGATGCGAGAGCCCGCGACCTGCTCCAGCGATGGATAGCCGACCCCCTCACCGAACAGCCAACCCCAGGGCGTGGCAACAACGCGGGCCAAGTCATGGATGAACTGGGGGCTGAGGTCCAGCGCGGTTTGCCAGCCGAAGGCCAGGTCCGTGAACGACTCCAGCCCGATCGTCGTCAGGATCACGCCTAGGTTGAAGGCGACGCCGAAGACCTGCGCCGGGATCAGCATCGGGAGGAAGGAGACAGGTCCGTAGAGTGCGAATTGGGAGCGCAGGCGTCCGACCTGGGTCGCGGTGCCGTCCTTGACCTCCTGGCGAGTGGAGGCGAGGTGCTGGCGTAGCAGCAAGTGGCTCACCTGGGTCACCAGGGGTCGGATCAGGCGTCCGAGCAGGCTCAGATCCCGGACCGTTTGGCCCACTGGCCGTGCGCGGCGCACCAGCCAGGCGATCGTGGCCCCCCCCACCAACAGAAATTGGACGAAAACCAAAAGAAAGATATAGAGGGCAACATTGATCGGGCGATGACCATCGTAACTCAGCAGGGCGGAGGCTGCGCCGATGCCGATCAGGAATCCGAGCACCGCCAGCCCCAGCGCGGTGAGTCGCTGCGCCTGGACGAAGGTGCGCCCGGGCAGCAACAGACGTCGTTCGGGGCGTTCCGCGGCGCGACGTTCGCGCAGCCATCGTCGCAGGCTCCGACGCCGGTGCAGGGTCGTATGGGGCAATATGGTGGCGACGGCCGGGGCAATCCGGTTCAGATAGAGTGTGCGGTCGCGTTCCGTCAGTGCGCTGCGGGCCGCGGTGCCTTCGTGCAGCAGCTGCTCGTCGGCGCCCAGGTAATATTCCAGGTCGATAAGGTCAGCGACCGTCCAGCGATCGGTCTCCCGTGAGTCGTCGTCTTTAGGAGGGTCTGTGTGCCCGATTTTCATGGCGGTGATGTCGCACTCTCTAAGGTTCGGGTGCGGCCAACGGCCGCGCCGCAACGGTTACCTGATGACTCGCGGCATGCGAAACGGCAGCATGGCCTGGACCCACACCGAGGAGAAAGGATCCAAGCTTAGGCGCTCATGGATCAAGTGTATCTCGCGTGTGAGCAACCGTGTCCGGATAACGGAGCGTGCATAGAGTGGCGTGTCTTCCAGGGTGCGGTCGATGTGCGCCCAGCATTCCGGCTCGCGACGGGTGCCTCGCCCGATGCGCCAGATTCGGCTGTGCGGCAGGGTAATGCGGGGCGGGGCGATGAACGGCTCGATGCGTCCGGGGCGATCGATGCGCCGGGCCAGCGAGGTCTCTTTGCCGCTCCGGGACGGGGCATGGTAAAGGATGGCGGTCTTGTCACGCAGGTCGGCCCGCGACCAGTCCCAGCGGCCGAAGCCCTGTTCCGGGGGCTCGCTGCCCGAGTTGGTGTCGAGATAGCCGGTACTGGTGCGTAGGTCCGGCCGCTTGAAGGCGACCTCAACGCGCGCCATCGAAGCGATGAGCCACCAGCGGTGACGGCCGACGGCGTCCAACTGGAAATCCCGGCGCGTGATGGTCGTCGGGTAAACCCGCACCTGCCCGCGCACCCGGCTGGAGATGGGCGCTACGATCTCCTCAATGTCGCGAGGTCCTTGCGCACCCACGATGCTGTCAACCACCCCGCCATCGGTACCCCCGTTCTCATATAGAGGAGCGACTCCATCCGCCGGTGCGCCCACGGGGCCGCTGCTGACGACGTCGAGCAACTTGCCCCCGAAGATCACCCGCTTGCTGAACCTGGCACCTGGCATGAACGGAAATGCATTGACTGGGTGGCGGAGGAGCGTCTATTTTACATGAGCAACTCGATCGTCAATGAAGATTTCACTATTCACAAAATGTGCTTGCTGGTGTTGAACCAGTCGATCCGTGCGCCGCAGCGAAACAGCGTGCTTCTGGCGATCGATGGTGAATTATCCACCAAGTAGACAGCCCCTGCCGCCAGGAAAACGCGCAACAATACCAGTGTGGTTTTTGTTGTCAACAATATCGACATCCGATTCATCGCTTTGTTCCAACTGGCCGAATGAACGGAGACCCTGACGGGGTGCCGATGGTTCTAGACTGCGAGCAGAAACGACGCGGGCGCGAGCTAAGGTTACGACCAGGCACCGCGTTAGGGGCGGTTCTTGGCGCTGGTAGGGTAAGGGCGCGGGAGCCCGTAACGATTCGCCGGGTGATCACCTAATGACTCAGGGCGCATTCCGCCTCGTTGTCGATGAGGTCACGGGAACAGTTACAGGACGGGAAGCAGTATGCGGCAGCAAGTGCCGAGGACAATGCGAGCGGCTACTGAGCGAATCAACCGTGCGTACGGATCGTAAGTATCTTTCGTCAATCGCTATAAGAGCCAAAACAATGCGACACCTTGATCAATCATGTAGGTGCAAAAATTTTGTTATATAATTCATTACATTGAAGTACTTAGCAGGCAGGGTGCGGGGAACGCAATCACCACGACTCAGAAACCTGAGCCGTGTCGACTGACCCCTAAAGGCCGTCAGTTACTTGCTGACAGGCGCCGGGGCAACCACGGCGACGGGAGCGTGAAGCTTCGCGACGGAATCCTTGAAGCCATAGCCGGGCAGGGAGAGGGCATAGCTGTGAACCAGCCACATCTGGACCATCAGCACGATGAACCACGGCACCATCCAGTTGGCGGGATTGATCACGGTCCAGATCTTCCAGTCTTCTTCCGGATGCTCGATCTTGACGATGGACTCATCGGACATCAGATACGGAACTTTCATTTAAATACCCCGTTAGTGTAAGACGTGAACCAGAGCAGAGAGAATCAGAACCAGGGCTGATAGGCCCAGGTCACCAAATGGACCGCGGACGCAATCATCACCCAGCTCCACACACCATGCTTCCAATGCTCGTGAAACTCTTTCGCCTGCTCGTTGGTCAGACCCGAGATGTTGCCGGAATTCATATTCTAAACCTCTTAAGAGCGTTTGGATAAAGATCGCCTTGCCCGTGAGGGAAAGGCTGCACTCGATTGACTGCGGGCTTAGGCCCGCAGTCTCGATCCCCTATCGGAGCGCGGGGCGATCTTTACTGAACGGGGGCCGGGGCGACCACGGCGACGGGGGCGTGCAGCTTCGCGACGGAATCCTTGAAGCCATAGCCGGGCAGGGAGAGGGCATAGCTGTGGACCAGCCACATCTGGACCATCAGCACGATAAACCACGGCACCATCCAGTTGGCGGGGTTGATCACGGTCCAGATCTTCCAGTCGTCTTCCGGGTGCTCGATTTTGACGCTCTCATCGGCCATCAGAACGGGAACTTTCATTTCATTTACCTTGTATGTGTGAGTTTGCGCGAAGCCGAATCAAAACCAAGGCTGATAGGCCCAAGTCACCAAGTGGACCGCGGATGCAATCATCACCCAGCTCCACACGCCATGCTTCCAGTGCTCATGAAACTCCTTCGCCTGCTCGTTGGTCAAACCCGAGATGTTGCCAGAATTCATTCTCGTAACCTCACAATGTTGTGAAAACCAGTGTCCCTTCGCCGGTGGCGGGGACACGCTGCATAGATCGCTAGATCGCAGTACCGTTGCGCTTGTCTCGTCTTAGAGCCACCCGGCGATCTCGGCATTAGTTTAACCCGTCGGCCGACCGTGTCAAGACTAACTGACATTTAATTGTGTCAGGGCCAGCTTACATAAAGCGGGCTTGCGGACCGCAAGACAAGGTCGCCGTGGACGCGACCAGGCGGAACAGGGTGGCGGCCGACATCAAGCCGAGCAGGGCTGATGAATCCCTCGGGGCCTGTCAGGGTCACGGGCCCCGGCACGGTCCGATGACCGGCGGGGTCTGGGGCCGGAACGACAGCCGACGAGTCGCCGACACGCGAACAATCATTCCGATCGCACCCCGGGCACGCATGCGTTGCAGAGTAACCGGGTCGCGGGGAAGCGGCTCCCCTAGAACCAGGGTTGATATGCCCAGGTCACCAGATGAACGGCCGCAGCGATCATCACCCAGCTCCAGACGCCATGCTTCCAGTGCTCGTGAAATTCTCTCGCCTGTGCGTCGGTGAGGCCCGATAGGTTCCCGGCCTTCTGCCCAGTGGACTTCGCTGATCCACCAACGAGGCCCGCCTGGTTCGCGGTTTTCTGCTCAGCGGACTTTGATAGCCCGCCGACCGGGGCCGCCTGGTTCGCGGTTTTCTGCTCAGCGGGCTTCGCTGGTCCGCCAGCGACGCCAGGCGATTTGGGCGTTTTCCACACAGCCATTTAAATTACTACCTCTATTATAGGGTTTAGAACGAAGCCATATTTCTGGGCGCGCCCCGGGTGTTAGTGCCGCACAGCAGCGATTCGGATAGTCGCCCCGGGCGACGCTGGCCGGCTACCACGTAGCCGTGGTTAGTGTAGCTTGACATAGCTTCGTGTCAAGAAGCGTTGACAGCGAGGCATTCGCACTGTTAGGCAAACCTCCAGCGACCGTTGTCTGCAAGGTCGTGGTTGATGACGAAATGTAGGTGCGGCGCAACTGGCTCGGAATGAAAATTAATTGACGAGGCAGGGGAAAACGTCTATCCTTTTCAGATTAACTTAAGCGTTAGCGATCATCGACATGCCGACGCTGAAACTGTACACCAGTAGGGATTTAGTATGGACCCGATGCGGTATATCGAACCGGCCGTGGTCCCCGGCGGGCGGGTCGCGGGCTGGCATCGAGGCTGGCTGGACCTGCGCAATCGGCTCCTGGCATCCCCGCGCTTCCAGCGCTGGGTGGCCGGGTTCCCGCTGACGCGGCCGCTCGCCCGGCGCCGGGCGCGGAATCTGTTCGACCTGTGCGCAGGATTTGTCTACTCGCAGATCCTCTTTGCCTGTATCGAGTTGGATCTCTTCGACCTGCTTGCCGAAGGTCCTTTGAGCGTGCGCGATTTGGCCGGGCGTCTAGATCTTCCGGAGCCCGCGACTTGGCGCTTGCTCAAATCGGCCGAGTCCCTGGAACTGGTTGAGTGCATTGCCGCGGATCACTATGCCCTAGGCGAACTGGGGGCGGCCCTGCGCGGCAATCCGGGGATCGTGGAGATGGTGCGTCACCACGCTATGCTCTACCGCGATTTGGCGGACCCCGTGGGTCTGCTGCGTGACCGGCGCACGACCCATCTGGGGGCCTATTGGGCCTATGCCGACAGCACGGCGCCAGAGCGTCTGGAGACCGGTAGCACCCGCGACTACACCGCCCTGATGAGCGACTCGCAGGGACTGGTCAGTAGTGACATTCTGGACAGCTATTCCATGGAGCCGCACCGTCGGCTGCTGGACCTGGGGGGCGGGAATGGGACCTTTCTGGCGGCGGTCGCGGCCCGCTGGCCGCACTTGGACTTGCGGCTCTTCGACCTGCCCGCGGTGGTTGAGCAGGCCAGGGAGCGCTTGGCGCGCGAGGGGTTGGCGAACCGCGCCCAAGCCATCGGCGGCGACCTGTTTCGCGATACCCTACCGTCAGGAGCTGACCTGATCACCTTGGTGCGCGTGGTCCATGACCACGACGATGGTCCAGTGGTGGGGCTCCTGCGCGCCGCCCGTGAGGCGTTGTCGGACGGTGGGACCCTACTCTTGGCCGAACCGATGGCCGGGACGCCGGGGGCGGAGCCGATTGGCGAAGCCTACTTCGGTTTCTATCTGTGGGCCATGGGCAGCGGGCGTCCGCGTACCAGTAAGGAGCTCACCGCCATGCTGCACCAGGCCGGCTTCACCACGGTGCGCGAGGTTTCCACGCGGCGGCCCCTGCTGATGCGTCTCCTAGTCGCCCGCGCCTGACCACGACGCGCAGGAAATTCAGGACTCTGCCTCACCGGCACCCGCTGCTCCATTCCATTGATAGCCCCGCGGGCCTGCGCGCCATCGCCGAGCCGCCGCCCGGCAGCACGGGGAGCGCCGTCCAGGTGGTCGCGGTGATCGGTGACGGGGCCTTGAGCGGCGGCATGGCCTTCAAGGCACTGAACCTGCTTTTCGTTCGACAACAGAAACACTGCGGCTCGGTTACCCGAGCCGCAGTGACTGCCGCGTAAATGCTGCCTCTGATTGAAGGCTAATACGGCACAGTAATATCCATTACCGTAGGGAGAGGTGCGGCCTGATCACGCGTCGCGTTATCAGCTCAGCTATACCTCATAATAAGTAGCCGTAAAAAAAGCGACTTCACCTCAAGGGCGAAGTCGCTTTTTTATATCAGGGCACTTGGGCCCGCGTTCTAACGCGAGCCAGCGCCTGCGGAGCTTTATCTTACTGAGCGACAGGAGCGGGGGCCATTACCACGACGGGTTGTTTGGCGGCGTACGCGTTGGCAGCGGCATCCTTCCAGCCATAGCCGGGCAGGGCCAGGGCATAAGTATGAATCATCCACATTTGGACCATCAGCACGATGAACCACGGAACCATCCAGTTGGCTGGGTTGATTACGGTCCAGATCTTCCAGTCTTCTTCCGGATGCTCAATCTTGACGATCTTCTCATCGGCCAGCAGATAAGGAACTTTCATTTAAATTACCTTGGGTTGTGGATTTTGGACGATGCCTGACTAGAACCAGGGCTGGTAAGCCCAAGTCACCAAGTGGACAGCGGATGCGATCATCACCCAGCTCCACACACCATGCTTCCAGTGCTCGTGAAATTCCTTTGCCTGTTCGTTGGTCAGTCCCGAGATATTGCCAGAATTCATCTTCATAACCTCAAATGACGCTGTGAAAAACCGTCCCCATCGGACTATGGCCGCAGAGACACCCGCCGTCTATTATAGATCGCAACGCCTTGGCGCATCGCATCCTGACTTGTGTGGTCCCCGACTCGTATCGTCTTGGAACAGCCCGGCGATCTGGGCTTATTGTAACCCCGCAGCCGCCTCTGTCAAGGCCAACTGACATTTATTTGTGTCAAGGTTGACTTACATAAGCCTGACCTTGCGATCCGCACGCCAGACGCGTCTCGGCCGCGACTAGGCGGAGGATGCAGGCGGCTGAAACCGAGCCGGGATAATCGCAGTAAAATCCTTTATTATAATATGGTTAGGTGCGCCGGTGTGATCCGACGGGCGCCGTCGGAGTCAGGCGCCTGTCGTTAACGGACCGACCAGCGCCACGGCCGGGATTGGGTTCTCACGCAAGTGCTCCGCCGCCAGGATACGATTTGCCGCCATCCTGCCGGTCATGGTAGCCGCCTCCATCAGATTGGCCGGCACCTCCAGCCTGACGAAGTCCCCGGCGAGAAACAGGTTGTCGAACGGTGTTGCGACGCCCGGCCGCCCCGCATGGTCGCCCGGTGCCCAGCGCGGAAAATTCTGCTGCATCATGTAAATGTCGTGAATGATCTCGGCCCCTTGCAATTCCGGGATCAGCTCATCCAATTCCGCCCGCATCAGCCGCTTGATCTCGGCTTCCGGCAGGACGTTATGTTCTTCCACGGCATAGGCGTGCAACTCGACGACGGCGCCGCGCCGACGCCGCGCCCAGTCCTCGTACGCCGGCTGCAACTGCGAGTAGATGGCGATGGAATCGACGTAACGGTAGCCGCTGACGGTATAGAAAGGAACATATTGCGGGCGCAGCTCCCGGTCGAGCCAGATGCGCCAGACGATGTAGGGGTCGGCAACGCCCAAGCGCGCGACGCTGCTGACCAGAGTCTGATCGGAGATCTCGGAATGGGCCAGGATATTCTTGAGTCCAGGCACATCGCAGGCCAGTACGAAATAATCCGCGGCATATTCGGTAGTAGACTGAAGCGGCGCGGCCGTCAGGTGCACGGCATCTCCCCGCAACTCTGCCGCCACCGCGGGCAGGGGGAGAATGGCCGGACCCGCGGTCGGCACGCCCTGCCGATCATACTTGGCACCATGGCAAGGACAGGCGAAACCGCCGGTGGCTGGGTCTAGCGCAACTGGACAGCCCATGTGCGTGCAGCGGCTCGACAGCGCTGCGTAGTCGCCGCGGTCGTCCCGCTTGACGAAGTAAAGCTCCCCGGATTTGGAACGGGTCGGTTGCCAGTCGTTCCCTACCGCGTTGGCCGGGACTTGGTGTGCTTCACCCTGACTACTCCCCGCCGACCGCAAGACCAGCTTGGTGATGCGCCCATCCGTTTCCACCAGGCGCTCGACCTCCATGTCGGTCAACACTTTACCGCCCAACGCAATCAGTAGGTCTTTCAGGGGTGTGACTACCGAGGTCATGGCGTCGTCGATGGTTTGGTCGTAGCCCATACCGTCTGGGTTGCCGAGGTAGAAAAAGTGAAAAAAGCGGATACCCTCGGCGGTCGAGTATTGGTGGAACTGATTGAAGGAGGTATGTGCGAAGGGTTCGATGATCGTATCGACCATAGGCCGGTTAATATCCCGGCAGAAGCTTTTGAAGTCGATGTCATCGAACTTACGAAATGTCCGTTCCGGCTGGTAGCGCATCAACTCATACAGCGCGTCGGAGGGCGGATAGAAATCCAACAGCGAGACGGACTTGGCCTGGCCGACGACCGCGAGCAGGTTGAACGGAAACAGGGTCGTGGTATTGGTGAAGCTCTCCATTGGTTTGTTCTTGAAGAGAATCGGGTAATCGCGAACCGGCTTCAGGTTTTTTAACAGTCCGGTCTCGGCGAGCAGTCCTTTCAGGTTGTAATATTGGTTGAAAAAACCGTGAAAGCCATGCTCCATGGCCATGGTCTCGCCCTCGACTTGCACCTGCCACCCGGTCAGCCGACCGCCGAGTTGGTTCGCACGCTCGATCAAGGTCACAGCGAATCCGCGCTTCAGCAGTTCATACGCCGCGGCGATACCGGCCAGACCGCCGCCGACGACCAGGACCCGCTTCGCAACGGCGGGACGCTCCGGCAGCGCATCGTTGTCCGCGACGGCGAACGGCAGGATCGTCCGGCGCGGCTGAATGGCAGAGAGGCCAGCGGCGCCCACGGCTGTTCCAGCCAATGTCGCGAGTCCGACGTTTCGAAGGAAAATGCGGCGTTTCATAGTTAACTATTTACTCTCTTCAAATGACATCGATCGATCTCGTCCAATCTGGGGAGGCCGATCCTGTCGTTGTGCCAGCCGCAATTCGGGATCCCGGACCTTGGCTACAACAGGCCAGTTTAGGCGAAACGGTGATCGCCAGCGTTGACCCCCGTCAAGCGCGAGCAAGCGAACCGTGGGTCGCCGCAGCGGTGAGAAACGGACGGTGCGCATGCTAACATGGCACGGAAATCGCCGACCGCGGCGGCGCGCCACGCAGGCCGGGCGATGTCTGCGACGCCCCTGCCGCGGGCCGGGCGCATTGGCCCCGCGGACCGCGCGGCGGCGACCCCTTTACGTAAGGTCACAGGTACACCAAATGGCATCACGGTTTTACGAGCAAAGCGACGCCGATTATCTGCTCATTGGCGGGGGATTACAGAATGCGCTGATCTTGTTGGCGTTGGCCAAGCGCAACCCCACGGCGACCGTGCTCATGCTGGAGCAGGGCCAGTCCCTGGGCGGTAATCACATTTGGTCGTTTCAGGCGCTGGATCTGCCGGTCGCGGCCAGGTCGTGGGCCGCGCCGGTGGCCGAATACACCTGGCCGGGGTATCAACTGCACTTCCACCAGTCGTCGCGCTGGGTCGACGGCACCTACAGCTCATTGAGCTCTGAGCACCTCGAGCGACTGCTCAAGCAGGCGGAAGTCGACAACCCGAACATCCGGATCCGCACCGGTGTCAGGGTACGGGCGAGCGACGCAACGTCCGCCACACTGGAAGACGGAACGGTGCTGCGCGGCCGCCTGGTGATCGATGCCCGTGGGCCGGAAAGTCGCACGGACGCAAGCGGCGGCGGCTACCAGAAGTTCGTGGGCCTGGAGTGCAAGCTGCGCCGCCCGACGCCGATCACTGCACCGATCCTGATGGACACGCGCTGCACCCAAAGGAACGGCTTCCGCTTCCTGTATGTGTTACCGTTCGCGCCAGATCGTGTGCTTGTCGAGGACACTTATTTTTCCAATAGTCCCGAGATCGACGCCGACGCGTTACGCGCCCCGCTCGTCGCCGATGCCGCCGCCATGGGGTTGGATATCGAGCGGGTCTTGCGTACCGAGGTCGGCGTGCTGCCGATGCCCTCGCGCAACGTGTTTAATCCGCAAGCCCGCGGTCCAATTCAAGGTGGGTACACGGGCGGCTGGTTCAATCCCGGTACCGGTTACTCGTTTGCGGCGGCGATCCGTCTCGCCGAGCATCTCTCGCAAGTGCCGATCGAACAGGTTTTTGGGCCGCAGTGGCGGCGACTCGTTCGCCGCATGCGTGTCCAGGCAGTCTTTTTTGCCTTCCTGAATCGGCTGATGTTCGGCTTTTTCCATGATGCGCAGAGGCGCAAGCTTATGGAGCGGTTCTATCTCCTGCCTGACCCGGTCATCCACCGCTTCTTCGCGATGGAAACCACCTTGGCGGATCAGTGGCGTATCCTCTGGGTGGGGGCGCCGTGGACACCGAAGGGGTGGGCGCGACGCCCAGAGACACAACCGCCGATAACCAGCGAATAGCAGGGGCGGGACCTGAGTCGTCTGGTATCCGTTGCGCCCCGGGAGCGCTCTCGTCAGCGGCGTTCCGGGGCATGCGGGATCTCGCCCGGCATCTGAGCTGATAAACTCGCATCACTGGATGGATGGTGATGTGTCGCGGGTCGGGACTTGGCCGCCCGCCGGCGGCGGATGTGCTTACTTGGTTAAGCCGAAAATCTGCATCAACCACGCGGCGGACACGAAGAACGCGACGGCGGTAAAACAGACCTTGAGGTAAAACCGTGCGTTCGCCAGCAGTGTCTTGCGTATATCGTGACTGCTCGTGAGTTGCGGGGGGGGCGCCTGCCCAGCCGAGTGCGCACCCTCAACCCGCGGTTCAGCCGGCATCAAGGCATAGGGCGCCACCCGCGCGACCTTGAAAAACTGGATGTCGGATTCCGCTCCCGCCTTTTCGATCACCACAAACTCGGTGTTGGCGTCCAGGCTGCAATCGGTAGCGAACCGCAAGGCGAAATCGTCGATGCTCTCGGCGGCCCCAAGGTATTCCCAGGACTTGGATTTGTCCGGCCAAGTACGTCTCCCCGCGTAGTTCATTTGGTAACCCTCATTGACTTAAATGTTCAGGCATTTGGCCCCCGTGCTCACGATGCGCCGGCGGCGTCCTGCGTGCTCGCTCTAAATCGGGCATGCAACCCTTCAAATTATTTATATTGCTGCAAACTGCCGGGCCTTGATCTCTGTAAAGTCAGTAGCTTGCCTCAAATTTAGCCTTCAGATTGCAGGACTACCCCGGCGTTTCCCAGGACCTGGCGCCTAGGGGCAGGCGTCTTCGCTCGCCTTTGCGCAGTTCGTAGGGCGCGCCCGCTAACATCCACCGACCGCTACCCCCGCCGCCCCTCCTGGATAACAGCGGGAGCGCAAGCGCAGAATGTCGGCCGCCGTCCGAATAACGAAGGGTGGTACGGGCATACCCGCGGACCTGCAAGCAGACGTTGGCTAGCTTACCAGTTGCCCAAGTTGGTGCAACCTCTGTAAACTGGGCGATTGAGAATTCCTGATTCTAAATTTAGACGCTCTGCACTGGGCAGCATAGTAACCTGACAAGGCGTGCCAATGGGTAAGAAACGAGTCGTCATCATTGGGGCCGGCATGGGTGGCCTGACCGCCGCGCTCAAGCTGGCGGTCCACGGACTCAACGTGACGCTGGTGGAGCGCGGTACGCACTGCGGCGGAAAGCTCCGCGAGCAGCAAAGTGGCGAGCGCAGCTACTATACCGGCCCCACCGTCCTGACCATGCCCTGGGTGTTCGAGAAGATCTTCGCCGAGGCCGGTGCGGTGTTTCGCGACCACGTCGTGTTGAACCGCGCCGTGGTGCTTGCCCGCCACGCTTGGGGTCCGGATCAGCGGCTGGACCTATACACAGACCACGAACGTTCGGCGCAGGCCATCGGTGAGTTTGCGGGCGCGGCCGAAGCCGCGGGTTTTCTCCGGTTTGCCCGACATGCCAAGCGGGTATTCCGCGCGCTGGAGGGCCCGTTCATGCTCTCGTCGCGGCCGACCCCAATCTCGATCTTCGGCCGTTTTGGTGTGAGTGATCTTGGCGAGCTGATGCAGATCAAAGCACTCACGTCGCTGTGGAGCGCCTTGGGTGATTTTTTCAAAGATGAACGGCTGCGCCAGTTGTTCGGGCGCTATGCGACCTATGTCGGCTCGTCGCCGTATCTTTCGCCGGCCACGCTGATGCTGATCGCGGATGTCGAAAGCCGTGGCGTGCACGCCATTGAGGGGGGAATTCACCGCTTGCCGGAGGCGCTGGCCGTGCTTGGTGCGCAGCACGGCGTGACGTTCCGGTATAGCGAGCCGGCCGCTGAAATCGTCGTGCGGGGCGGGCGGGTGGCTGGCGTGCGGCTTGCCAGCGGTGAGCATCTTGAGGCCGATGTGGTCGTGTTTAACGGTGACGCGGCGGCCATCGGGGCCGGGTTGATGGGCCGGCAGGTGAGCCGTGCGATCCCGCCGGTCGCTGCCGGCAAGCGCTCTCATTCGGTGGTCACATGGAATCTTGTGGCCAAGCCGCAGGGCTTCCCGCTCCAGTACCATAACGTTTTTTTCCCGCCGGACTACGCGCAGGAGTTTCATGCCGTGTTCGATGAGCTGCGGCTGCCGTCGGACCCGACTGTCTACATTTGCGCGCAGGATCGAGACAATCCCGACGCTGCCGCTCCCCAAGGTCCCGAGCGGCTACTGCTGGTAGTCAATGCGCCGGCCCGGGGCGATACCCAAACCATTGCCGACAGTGAGATTCGCCGGTGCGAAGCGCGGGTCTTTGGCCTGCTGGAGCACTGCGGCCTGACCTTGGAGCAAACGTGTGAGGCCGTGATCACGACGCCCGCGCACTTTGAGCGGAGCTACCCGGCCTCCGGCGGTGCCGTATTCGGGCGGGCCTCCCATGGTTGGCGCGCATCGTTTGACCGCCCCGGTGCCAAGACCCGCATCCCCGGCCTGTACTTGGCGGGCGGGACCGTCCATCCGGGGGCCGGTATACCAATGGCGGCCATCTCGGGCGGCATCGCGGCCGCCACCGTGCTCGAGGATCTTGCTGGGGACTAAAAGGCGTCGCAGTGAGGCTGGACTCAGACTCTTTAACCTGCCCGGTCAGCGATAGCGCGACCGGTTGGAACTGCTCAACCCGACTCAGACGTACCGCGGCCGCCATCGAGGGGCCGCAAGGGGAATGTCGAAGCGATGTCTGAGAAACGCATTGTCGTCATCGGGGCTGGGATCGGCGGATTGGCTGCGGCATTGCGCCTGGCGGCGCGTGGGTTGGATGTCACGCTGGTTGAACGCACCGCATACCCTGGGGGCAAGATTCGCCAAGTCATGGTTGGCGCGGCGGCGATGGATGCCGGACCAACCGTGGTCACGATGCGGCCCGTGTTCGAGGAGCTGTTTGCCTATGCCGGCACCTCCCTGGACGCGCATGTGACGTTACGCCGCGCCGAAATCCTTGCACGGCACGCGTGGAGCGAGGATGAGCGACTGGACCTGTACGCCGATGTCGAGTGCTCTGCCGACGCCATCGGCCGCTTTGCGGGCGTCAAACAGGCGCTGCTCTTTCGCGCGTTCTGCGCGCGTGCAAGCGACATGTACCGGACCCTTGAGCAGGCGTTTATCCACCGGGCCAATCCGACCCCGCTGTCGCTGGTGCTGGATTCCGGACTCTTCAATGTCGCCAGGCTTAGACCCTACTCGACGCTCTGGCGCGATCTCGGCCGCTATTTTCCCGATCAACGCTTGCGCCAGTTGTTCGGCCGCTACGCGACTTATGTGGGCTCATCACCGTTCCAGGCCCCGCCGACGCTCGGTATCGTAGCCCACGTGGAGTTAGCCGGTGTCTGGATGATTGACGGCGGTACCTACCGTTTACCGCAAGCGCTGGCAGCCTTGGCCGCCGCGCGCGGCGTCAGGTTTCGCTACGGGATTGACGTGTGTGCGATCGACGTCGGCCGGGGGCGGGCGCGCAGCGTTCAACTGAGCAACGGAGAATGCCTTGAAGCTGACGGTATCGTCTGCAATGCCGATGTGGCCACCCTCGCGGCCGGGTTATTCGGTCCGGATGTCAAGCGCGCGGCGCGTGCGACGCCGGTTGCGTCGCGCTCGTTGTCGGCGGTGACTTGGAACCTGTATACGCGGACCACGGGGTTACCGCTGGTGCGGCACAACGTTTTCTTCTGCCGCGACTATGTGGCCGAATTCGACGCCATCTTCAAGCGCGGTCGCCTGCCCGACGAGGCGACCGTCTACATCTGCGCGCAGGATCGCGATGATCTTGGCAACCTTTCAGGCGATGGCCGCGAGCGGCTGCTGTGTCTGGTGAATGCGCCGCCGCGCGGCGAC
>NZ_KB902525.1 GCF_000379525.1 Lamprocystis purpurea DSM 4197
GCGCCGCAGTTCCATCTCTCCGGCATCACCGACTGGCTGACGAGCGCGCAGCCCCGCGCACTGCGCCTGCTGCCGGCCATCTATCTCTTCGTGCATGGCAGCGGCCGGGTGCCGGAGGCCGATTTTCAGGTGCGCCTGGACGGCACGCTCGACTACGCCGCCGCCAGCGATGCCTTCCTCACCGGCCGTGGTACCCATACGCTCGGCATCCTCGGATTCTCCATTCTCATCGATGCTCGCGCCTACCCCAGCGAGTCCATCCTGTTGATGCCGTTTGGCCTCGCTATCGACACGACAAGCGCTAACCCTCAGACCGTCTCGCTGTTGCCTAGCACCGGGTTGAGCCTGGAGCTTCGCACCATCACCCCAAAGACCGCGGTCTTCGATCTGACCGGCAGCGGACGCATCGTCCTGGACGACCCCTACCCGTTCATCGATGTCCGATGGGAGGGGCGGCAGCAGGTGATCAGACTCACCATGGCACCGATGCGACAGAAGCAGCCGTGCTCCCCCGCGGCTACCGCTGTGGGTGGCTAGAGGACCAGGAAACCAGACATCGATCCGCATGGAACAAGCCATTCATTCTCATTATTCTTGGCAGCTTTGCATCAATCAACTCGGGGCGTTTTATGGCCACCAACCAACCCACGGAGCAACAGACAGTAGCCAGGGACATAGCGGCTCAAGACGAGTCAGGCCCCGATGCAGGCTCAGGTATTGGTCATTCACGCCTCCCCAACACCGATCCAGATCCTGGCTTAGGCCATTTTTCTATGATGTAACGCTCCTGTACAACCGAGCAACCCCGCGCGTAGTCGAACGACGCACCCTTATCAATTAACCCGGAGGAAAACATGCCGCGTCCGCCGCCAGAGCCGAAGCTGACTATTGCGATTGCAAGTCCAATCCCAAGTTCCACCTTGACTCATCCCAGGGTGGGCTCATCGGAGCCTGTCAGCGTTCGCGTACAACAACGCGAATGGGCAGATATCGATTACATTTGGGTTCGCGTTTCTCAGCCGGGGATCAGCGATTTCGATGTAGGCATGAGTTTGTTAGGCAATCGCTACCAAACAGATATTTCATTTCGCAGATCGGGACCGGCGACTCTTCGTGCGTATGCTCAGTGGACATCCACCTCTACCGAGGAGCCGGGCGGCGGCGAGGCCCGATCAGAGTCCGTATCGGTAACGGTTGCCCCAACAGAGCAATTGCAGGTTGCCGTCACGATCAACGAAGGCGTGATTCTCGAGGTACTGGAAAACGGCAAGAACAAAGCAACCGGAGGTAACGGGTTTCCCGTCGCAATAGTCACAGACAAACAGGTTGCAGGCATCACCGTCCAGTGCATTGTCGACGGTCAGGGCCTCACTCCGGTATCGATTCCGCGCGTTGAGACCAGTGCAGACTCGGTCAGATGGTACGCCGGCTCCGCCATCGTCCTCGCCGGCACCATGGCGCCCCGGCCGTTTGCTGGGTTCTCCCAGCCCAGCCTCCGCGTGACCTATAGGGACCATTTCGGTGTGGATGCAAGCCTCGAGTATCCGTTTGTGACCGCCGACGTCACGGGCCCCGCCCTCACAATCTCCCAGCCGACGGAGGATCAACGATTCGTCACCGCATCATTGCCGCATTCGGTACGCGTGAGTGGAACGGTCAGAGATATTCAAAGTGGCTACCGAGATGGTTCCCTTCGGTATTATTGCAGCGGCGCTACGGGACCAGTCCCCGTCGCTAACGATGGCGCCTGGGCGTTCGATTTCGTGGCAGCAGCCTATGGCCAATACACTTTACGGATGGATGCCAGGGACAAGGTCCCGAACGTCGACGGCGGCAATCTGACCACTCCGCAAGTCATCCGGCAGTTCGAAGTCCTGTCATCCGTCAAGCCGCAGAACATCGAGGAGTTGCTGAGCCCGCGCGCCTATCTCGGCGAGCTCACGCGGTTCATCTCCAGCCATCTCGTCACTGGCGATGGCTCCACTTCTGTCGGTCCGTCGCTGCTGCAAGAGAAATTCTTCCAGGATTTCGGGGGACTGGCACAAATTGACGCAGCCCTTGCCGATCGATCGGTCAACGATCAGCTGACGCCCGTACAGATTCTCCGCCAAGTCCCGTCGCTGGAGTCGGCCGGCCTAATCGCCCGGTATTCCTTCGATGAGTCGCCAGCGGATGGCACGGTCCTCAAGGACCGTGGCGGCAGATTCGGCCTGGATGGCCGCTATGTCGGCGACCGTCCAGTGGTGGCGAACCCAGATCTAGCCGGCGCTATCGTGATCGATCCGGCTCGCTATGCCACGGTCGACGGGAATACGCAACTGCTCGAGGTCGGCAAGGACAATAGCGACTTCTCCGTTTCCTTCTGGATTTACCTGCAAGGGCGACCGACCCAGGGCGAATGGCCGGCCTTGCTGTTCAAAGGCGATCCAGCCGAGTCCGATGGGCGGTTCCGCAACCGTACGTTCGCACTCTTCCTTAATCCGGACAGCAATAGGATTCATTTTCGCATTACGACCGATCGGGTCCCCAATGCCGGCGGTGACTCGAACACCGAGCTGACGCTCAATCGCTGGACCCATGTTGCCTATGTCAAGGCCGGCCAGCGCCTGAGGCTCTATATCGATGGTCGAATCGATGCCGAGGTTCTGCTGGACAGACCATGTGTCGCCAATGCCCATCCGCTCCTAATCGGCCGGGCGCCGAACAACAGCGGCTTCACCGGCGCCTTCGACGATTTGCGTATCTATGCCTTCGGCCTCGCCCACGGGGATGTTGCGCAATTGGCGCTCGACCGCCGTAGCGCGCTGCCGGAGGCACCCGTCAGCGCCTACCACCGGCACGCCTATGAGCGCCTGCTCAACGGGCTAGGAACTTCTTTCGAGGAGATTCGCGGGCTCAACCTGCTGACACCCAGTCAAAGGGAAGCGCTGGCACAGAGGCTGGGCAGGGCTATCGCATCAACGTATTAGCGGATACTGTTGGATAACCGACTTGGCCACCCCCAAGTTTTGCCGCCTTTGGGTCTTGGGGAGATCTCACCGGTGTGCGACTTGAGTATCGAGCGATCAATTGGGAGTCACTTTGCTGCGCTGGAAGACCCGCGCAGTTCGACCCAAAGTCGGCACAAGCTGATCGAGGTGATCGTCATCGCCATCGCCGCGACCCTCAGTGGCGCCGACGGCTGGACCGGCGTTGAGACGTTCGCAAAGGCCAAGAAGGCGTGGCTGCTGACCTTTCTGGAACTGCCCGCTGGCATCCCGTCGCACAACACCTTCGGACGCGTGTTTGGGTTGATCAATCCCGAGCAGTTCGCAGTCTGCTTTCGCCAGTGGAGCGCGGCGGTGGCCACGCTGCTTCCCGATGAGATCATTGCGGTGGATGGTAAAACCTTGCGCCGCTCGCACAACCGCAGCAAGGGGTTAGCCGCGTTGCACTTGGTCAGTGCCTGGGCGACGGCCAACCGGGTGGTGCTCGGGCAAGTGGCCACAGACGCCAAATCCAATGAGATCACGGCGATTCCGCGTCTGCTGGAGTGGCTGAAGTTGCAAGGTTGCATCGTCACCATCGATGCCATGGGCTGTCAAACCAAGATTGCCGAGCAAATCATCAACCAAGGAGGTGACTACGTCCTGGCTCTCAAAGGCAACCAGGAAACGCTGGCCGCCGAGGTCGAGGAGGCCTTCATTGAGGCCGACGCCAGAGGCTATGCTGGGGTCGATTCGGAGTTTATCGAGACCGTCGAGCGGGGCCACGGCCGTCTGGAAACCCGTCGCTACCGCACCTTGGGTGATTGTTCGGGGGTGCCGCGCAGCGCCCTGTGGAAGGCCATGAACATGATGGGCATGGTCGAGTCGCGCCGTGAGGTGGCCGGCAAGGTCTCGATCGAGACCCGCTATTTCATTGGCAGTATCGGCACCAGCGCCACCCGCTTTGCCCACGCGGTGCGTGGTCACTGGGGCGTCGAAAACGGGTTGCATTGGAATCTCGATATCTCCTTCCGGGAGGATGAGTGCCGCGTCCGTGATCCGGTGGCGCGCGAGAATCTCGCCGTCCTGCGGCACCTCGCCCTCTCACGACTCAAGAATGACGACACCAAGCTCGGTCTCCAGAACAAACGCTTGAAAGCCGCTTGCAACGAGGACTACCTGACAAAATTGCTCTTCGAGTCGCCCAAGCGCAAGGACGATACCGGTGCATCCGCATCCGCTAATATTAGCAGTGCTTGATGCGATTGCCCTGAGAGGCTGGGCCTTTGGACGGGGCCACCTGGGGGCGGCGATCTCTTATCCGTGCTCATCCCTCCCGACTCGACCCCGCCGCCAGGTGAGCCTGGCTACGAGTCTTGGCTTGCGCAGCAGTTTGGGCTGCCGATGACCCTCAATACCCCGCCGGGTGGTGTCAGTCCGCCAGACGTCCTCGCGAAGCAGCAGCAGGCATTGACGAGTCAGTGGGAGCGCGAGGACGCCGGGCGCCTTGCACCAGACCTCGATCCGGATCTGGTGGACATCGCCGATCTGTCGTCCAAGTCCGAGGCCTGGACGGGGCTGCTGCGCCAGCGTGAAGCTGACCTCGCGGTCCAGTTTCGCACCCTTTCAACAACCCTCTCTGCGACTGAAGCCGTTGCCTCGGTCTTTCCGGTCTCTCCCGCCAATGCGCAGGCCCAACTCTTGGAGTTGGCGACGCGGGACGCGCGTGGCGAGGACATCGGTAGTGCCTTGAGCGAGCGGCGGCTGGATCGGCCGCAGTTCGTCCGTCTGATCGCCTATCTCAAACTGCTGGCCGCCTCAGCCACGCTGTCCTCGCACGAACGGGAGGACCTGGCTCACCTGCTCCTCCAGGTCTGGAAGGTACGCGACAAGTATCCGGCTTGGCGTGCTGAGGAGGCAGGGATGGCCCCGCAGAGGCTTTGGCCGAGCCGCAATTCCAGCGGTGTGGCTTCGGCCGCGGCTTGGGTGTTCGGTCATTTCAGGGCCGGGTTCTTGCCGTGGCGCGGCAGCCAACAGGCGCGATCCGATCTGGAGACGCGGCTCAATCGCCGGCTCAGTGCCTGGCAGGCCCTGATCGACAGCCAGAATCAAGCCATTGCCGACGCCCAGCGCGACGCCTTGCCGCTATTGCGCGACGGGTTGCTCGGCTTAGGCAATCTGCCGGATGCATCCCAGCGCATGGACAACCTTGCGGAGCGATGGCTGATGGATTTTTCAACGTCTGGCGCCACGCAATTGACACCGATCGATCAGGCCACCGCCAGCCTGCAAACCCTGGTCAATGGGGTGCGCGGCGGCTGGTTCGACGCCGGGCACCCCGCGAACGGCTGGAGAGTCCAACCGGATCGCTTCGATCAACAATGGACCTGGCTGGACAGTTACGGGCGCTGGCAGGCGGCCGTTTTGAATTATCTGTACCCGGAAAATGTCTTGTTTCCGGAGCTCAAGAACTTCGTTCAGGGCAGCACCCTCGAGAATTTGCTAGCGAATCTGGGAAAGCTCAAGCCGTTGTCCACAACGTCCAACGCATTCATAGCAATTCGTGACAACGTTCCGATCGATCCGAATGCTGACGATTTCTACTTCGGCCACGTCGCCATCGGCTTGGCCTTGCAGCGGGCTGGGCTGTACACGGCGGCGCTGGACGAGTACCGGAAGGTCTATGACCCTTCGCACAAGAGTGGCCGCAAGATTGCCAAGCGGCTGCTGGACGAGCCCGACGATCGCCCACCAGTGGCTAACTTCGGTGATGCGAATTGGACCACCTTGCTCAGCAGCCCTCACGATATTGCGGGAAAGAGCGGCTGTCAGAATCCTTACACCCGTTTCACGCTGTTCCAGATGTTGCGCTGCATCCTGGCACAGGCCGACGACGCGTTTGCCTCCGGGACCCGTGACGGCCGAACCCGCGCCCTGGGTCTCTATCTGGAGGCCAACGAGATCCTGAGGTTTCCTGAGCTTCAGGATCTTCAACCAGCCGACCCGTTGCAGGCGTATCTCCCGAGCCCGGTTCTGGCCTCGCTTCGCGCCCATACCGCCTCGGCATTGAGCAAACTTCGCCGGGGGCTCAGCTACCTCGGCACGCCGATGCCTCCGGATCTCACGCGCAGCCCAGGCGGCGGGGCCGTCTCCAGCCTGGTCCGGCCGACACCCTATCGCTACCGTGTGCTGATGGAGCGCGCGAAGCAACTCATCGCACAATCCCAACAATTGGAGGGGCAATATCTCTCGGCGTTGGAGCGGGGCGATAGCGAAACAGAGAAGCTGCTGACAAGCGGCTTTGCAGTGGATAACGCGCAACAGACCGTCAGCTTGAGGTTGCTGCAAGAGACCGAGGCGACCGACGGTTTGGAGCTGGCAAAGCGACAGCAAGCCAGAAGTCAGACTCAAGAAGATCGCTATCGGAGTTGGATCGCGGCGGGTCCATCCGCGAACGAAAAATTGCAGATCGCTATGCTTTGGCAGGCGAATATCTCGAAGCACTTTATCGCTGGTGTCGATGCATTACTCACCGGCGGTCAGGCAGCATTATCAGCGCAAGGGTCCCCCTTTTGGTGGCTGTGGATTACTGCCGGCGCAATAAGTGCCTTGGGCGTCGAAAGAGCAATTTTTCAAGGGAACTTGTCCTATCAGGAAACCCAGTCGCAAGTCAGTGGAATTTATGCTGCCCAGGAACGCCGCACCCAAGAATGGGAGCTTCAGCGGGACCTGGCGCATCACGACGTCGCGATCGGCGCGGCACAGATGACGCTCGCACAGGATCGCATCAACATCGCCGCGCATGAATCCCTGATGGCCAATACAGGGCTCTCTCAGGCCAAGCAGATGCTGGCGTTTCTGAGCGATAAGTTCAGCAGTGCAAAATTCTACGAATGGTTCGCCGGAGAGCTTGGGCAAATCTACGCCACCTTTCTGCGCCTGGCCACGGTGACGGCTCAACACGCCGAGCTGCAATTGGCTTTTGAGCGGCAGGAGCAGCCGGCGCGGCTCATCAAGGCGGATTACTGGCAACTGGCATCCCAGTCGGCGGCGGCATCCAGCGGCTCGACCGGATCGGGCCAGGGAAGTACGCCCTTGGACCCGAAGGGGATCACCGGCTCGGCGCGCCTGCTGCAAGACCTCTACACCCTGGATGAGCATGCCTTCAGCTCCGAGCGGCGTCTGCTGAATCTGTCGCAGGGCTTCTCATTGGCCCGATTGATGCCCATCGAGTTCGAGGAGTTTCGCCGCACCGGGCTCTTGGCCTTTGCGACGCCCATGCGGTGGTTCGACGAGGGCTTTCCCGGTCATTACATGCGCCTGATCAAGCGGGTCCGGGTTTCGGTGGCGGCGCTGATCCCGCCGAGCATCGGCATCCGGGCGACGCTCGCCAACGGCGGGTTGTCGCGGGTGGTGACCGCAGACCCCGGCATGCCCACGGTCGTCATCCGGCAAGACCCGCAACTGGTGGCGCTGACCTCGCCCACGGCCTCCACCGGGGTCTTCGAGCTCGACACCCAGGGCGACCTGCTCTACCCCTTCGAGGGGACGGGCGTCGACACCACCTGGTACCTGGAGCTGCCGCCCGCCGGTAACCCGTTCGACTTCGATTCGTTGATCGATGTGGTTCTGAGCATTGATTACACGGCACAGTTCAGCCCGGAGCTGCGTGACCGGGTGGTGAAGACCTTGCCACGGCAGTCGATGGGTGATCGCAGCTTCAGCATCAAGCGCGATCTACCCGATACCTGGTATGAGATCGCAAACGGTAGCGACGACGCCGTGAACCTCACTCTCCCCGTATCTCGGTTGAATTTCCCGCCGGGTCTTACGGATGTCCGGGTGAGCGAGCTGGCCCTATCCGCCAGAACGACGAGCGGGGTTCCGTGCGCCTTTGTGGCAACGCTCACCGTTACGACTCCTGGCGGTTCTCCGCGCGTCGGGGCGACTGTCCAGTCCATCGGAGGGATTGCGAGCAGCCGCCAAACCGGCGGCGCAGGTTGGCATTCCAGGCAAATCGAAGGTCAGACACAGACACTCGACGTGATCGACAACTTACCGCCGTTAGGCGATCGCCCGACCCAATGGGCATTCGCTGTCGGTAATCAGCCGACGACACCGGTCGGTGACGAAACGACGTTCCTTCAGCAGCTTCGCGCCGGCACGGTCGACGATATCCTGGTGGTGATGACCTTTAGCGGGCAGCGACCTGCATGGGGTTAGCCGTGCGCTCTACCTGGACAATTGCCGGGTCGCGGATCGCCGCGGCTGCCGCAGACCATGGCCGATCGGATGGCTGGTCCATCGGGTCGCGGCTCATCCGGTCAACTGGCTGGATTGTCGGCTATGAATCGCCGGCGCGGCCATCACGGCAAGGACGCCTGCCTTTATCAACAGACTCGAGGAGATCGCTCATGAACGGTTCCCACTCGCTCGCCGCAAAGTACCTGCCGGTTCCCGGATCGCTCGACACACGGGGTACGGACTACCCGCTTCCCGTCTTTGCCGATCCCCCATCGCCGTCGCTGGCTGGGAAGCGCGTCCTGATCGTCAGTGCCGACGGTCCCGAACTTCCGGAGATCGATGTGCCGCTGGAGTACCTCCGGGCACGCGGGGCCGAGGTGCAACTCGCCGGCCAGAACTGGATCTTCGAGTACCGAGATCCTCCGGGGTATATCGTCATTGCCCAGTGGCTGGCCGATAACGTCTGCGTCAAGGCTGACCTGGCCTTGAAGGACGTCGTAAACGTCGCCGACTACGATGCGCTCTTCATCCCAGGCGGTGCGTGGAATCCGGATATGTTGCGGACCGACGGGGATGCCTTGAGGATCGTGCGTGAGGCCCGCGCGCACGGCGTACTGATTGTCTCCCTGTGCCACGGGCCTCAGGTCCTCATCAGCGCCGCCAAGAGGGAGCCCGATGAACCCGTCGTGTTTCCGCGCGGAACCGAAATCACCGGTGTCGAGAGCATTCACGTAGACCTCGAGACTGCGGGCTTTGTCGTCCACAAGGACCAGCCAACGGTCTACGACGCGGCAAGCCGACTTCTCACCGCACGCGGCCCGAACGATCTCGGACCTTTGTGTGAGGCGATGGGTCGCCTGTTGTCTCAGCCGGCGAAGGCGTAGGGCAGACTGTGCCTTACCAAGCGTTGCGGCGGACCCGCTGCGCGAGACGCTTCGGCAAGGCGCTGGGCGCGGGGGCCAAGCGGCAGGCGCAATGGGGCACCGTCACATCGGAGGTTCCCATCCTCTGTGGAAGAGCGTCGACCCTGGCCGGGGTGCCGGCGATGTGCTTCATGTACCCCTGGCGAACCACTGAAACTCTTGAATTGAGAGGTCCGAAAATGAGCATGAAAGAGACGGCATTGTTGGAGGCCGTGGTGGCTGGCGACCTGGCGAACGCAAAGCGGTGGCTCGAGGCCGGCACCCCGGTCGAAAGCAAGGATGCCCGAGGCTGTTCGCTGCTGATGATCGCGGCCGGGCTGGGTCAGGTCCAGATGGTCGAAATGCTGCTTGCCGCGGGAGCGGACCCAAATGTGCTGGACCCCATCATGGGAGCTTCGGCCTTGCACAAGGCCGCGCAGGGGGGTGTTCCCGAAGTTGCCCGACTATTACTTGAGCACGGAGCCTTTATCGACATGCAATCGCCAACGCTGGGGCACACTCCACTCCACGATGCTGTTTGGCACAAGAAGTTGGAAATGGTGAAGTTTCTGCTTTCGCAAGGTGCCAAGACGACCCTAAAAACGCATGGTGGTCGTGACCCACTCTATTTTGCTCGCAGAGACAAGCTGAGCGAGATCGAGGTGGCGATCCTCACTGAGGATGAACACCGCGCTACCCTGGTCAAGGCTCAAACCCTCATGGCCGCTGTGGTGGCCAATGACCTGGACGGTGTGAAGCATGCCTTGGCCACCGGAGCCGATGTGAACGAGGTCTCACCGATGCTCGGTGGCCCCAATGACGGCCACACTCCCTTGCTGGTCGCCGCGCGGGGAGGCTACACCTCGATCGTGCAGGAGTTGCTCAAGGCGGGTGCGGATCCCCGTCGGGTCGATGGTCTGATCAAGGCGACGCCCGGTCACAAGGCCGGATATATGGGACATCCCGAGGTTGCGCGCCTGCTCGCCGAACACGGTTTAGAGATCGATGCCCAAGGGCCCTACAACGGTTATACCGCATTGCACGACGCCGTCTGGCATGGAAACGCAGAGACCGTCAGAGTCTTCCTGGAAGCCGGGGCTCGCACCGACTTGCGAGGTCACGATGGCCGTACGCCTCTCGACATGGCCCTGCAAGACGACTATTCCGACTGTGCTGCCCTACTGAATGCCCATGCAGCGGACGGTGCCCATGACCCCGCCAATGAACTGCGCGGTTTCGTCTACCAGTGGTTCGCCTGGTACGACCGCCATGCGGAAGAGGGGCTCTTCTTGAGGCATTTGGAGGATAAAGGACTGGAAATGTGCTTTCCCGAACGGACGCTGCGCTCGCACGCGGATTTCCAGGATTGGTATCGAGGCATCGGTAAGACTATCCGTGCCAACACCCACGACGTCAGCGGCCTGCGCGTCACACCGGTCGGCAAGGACGCCTTCCATGTTGATCTTTTCGTCTGGTGGCGGGCGGTGACCCGTGAGGGTACACCACTCTCGGAGCGATTCCGTCAAAACTGGGAGGTGACCCGCCGGAACGGCCAATTTATCATTCAAAGGGTCGCGGTAGAAACGCAATAGGCCATTTTAATGTCGGGTAGGGTGGGCAAACGGCTTTATCGTTTGCCCACATGGTCTTTGGCATAATCGGTGGGCATGCAAAAAGACTTCACATAAACACTATCGGCAGTGGCTGTGGGCCGGCAGGGCGGTGGCCCGGCGGCCCCGTGACCGTCTCTTACCGACCTTTCTCGGTCATCGGACCGATGCGCTCCAGCGGCTGAAACGCTCCCGCGGCGCAGCCGTTCAACCGCTGCCTGTCGACTGACCGCTCTGCACGCGCGGCGGACGCTGCGGACCGTCAATGCAAGTTCACGTACCAGTCATATGGTCATAACCGCCTGAACCTATCCTCACGGTTGCCGTCGCGACGGACGCGCGGTGCTGGGGACGCTTGATTGTGCGGTTGCCGTTGCGCGCCGGCATTCGTCCACATGCTTCGACTCGAAGGACCGCTAATCCAACAATGAGGTATCAGTGATGAAGAAGATGCTGACGGTGGCCTTGTCGCTGCTCTGTGGGATAGCCGTAGTCAGGGCGGAAGCCGGCATGTCTGAAGGCTGCGGCAAGTCCGGACGCTGTGGTGGGCCTATCGCCCGCTTCGGTGTCATCACCGACATCCACTACACCAACAAGCCGGACAGCGAGTCGCGCAAGTATTCGGCAGCGCTGGAGAAGACGAAGCACTTCGTTAAGGTCATGAACCGGGAGAGGGCCGATTTCGTCATCGAGCTGGGCGACTTTGTCGATACGCTGGTGGACGACAAGGACCCGATCGTGAATCTCGATGAGATCGAGAGCGCCTACGCGCGTTTCCGGGGTCCCCGCTACCACGTGCTCGGCAATCACGACTTCGACAATGTCGCGCGCGCCGATTTCCTGGGTTACATCAGGAACACGGGCATCCCGAACGGGCAGACCTACTATTCGTTCGACGCACGCGGGATCCATTGCGTGGTGCTGGACGCCGACTACACGGTGGCGGAGCCGCATCGGCCCTTCGACCGGCAAGACCCGGCGAATCCTTTCTGGCAGTGGCAGGACGCTTGGGTGCCGCAAGAACAGTTGGACTGGCTCGCCGAGGATCTCGCCGCCAGTGACCTGCCCACGGTCGTCTTCACGCATCAGCTCCTGCACCGGGACAACACCGAAGACCACACCATCAAGAACGCCGACGTCGTTCGCGGCATCTTTGAGCAGGATGGCCAGGTCGTCGCCGTGTTCTCGGGCCACGATCACCGCGGCGAGATCGCCGTCCGCAACGGCATCCATTACTTGGTTCTCGAAGGCAATGTGGGCGTGAGCCTGGACTGGAACACCGTTAGCCCGACCGACGGGCTGCACCCGACGAAGGATTCTCCATTCACCTTCGTCGAGATCACCGAGGCGCGGACTCCGGGCTTCAATGGCAAAAAGACCTACCAAGTCGAGCTGAAGGGCAACGCTCAGCAGTACAGCTTCCAGGATCAGGTGCAGATCGTCACACCTTGACCCCTTGACCCTGCTGCCGATCAAGTGCCGTCGTGGCACTCGATCGGCTTGCGCTCACCGCATGCGGTTGTCCGGGGCAAGTTACCGAATAATGATCAGTCAATTAACACCCAATGACTCAGGGTATTCGCCCGCCATTGCCGATCAGCACGTTGATCGCCGCCCTGACCGGACCCCATTCGCCCATTTGCTGCAATCGGGGTCGCCCGAATCATTGACGAAAAAATTGAAGCTTGCCGCCCGCCGGTCGCTTATGCAAGATCCGCTCGGGCGTCTCGATCCTGCGCCCATTCTTCACCGGGAGAGAAACATGGCACTGAAGAACTATGGCGTGCTCAAGGGACGCCCGATCGACCGCCGGCTCGGGGCCGGCAGCACACCCCATTACCAAATCCGGATGGTCGCCGACGGGGAGGCATTTCGGATCGCGATCAACGTCAAGAGCAAGCAGAGCCCATCGGAGCTGCTGTATCTCGTCGACGACCGCTTCCAGCACCCCATCTGCGAGGGCCTTGCCAACCTCGACGAGGGCTTCCACCCGCTGCCGTCCAACCCCTTGGGCGGCGGGCTCGACTACATCCGCGGCAACCTCTTCAGGCCCACTCAGATGGTGCCGCTGCCTCACAACGTCGATGGTCCAGACAACGACTTGAACGAGAAATTTGACGCGCTGGTGCAGCGCGCCCTCGCCGACGAGTCGGCGATCGTCTACGCCTTCGGCGAGCCCTGGGGGCCGGAGACCGCCGCCGACCGGTATTTCGGCTTCAAGCCGGGGCGGGGTATCCACGACATCCACATGAATCAGGGCAACTCCGGCCAGTTCATGGGCGACAACGGGGTCTGGCAGGACGGGGGCCTGCTGGTGCACTTCCCCGAGCAGTCCCAATGGGTGGCGGTCTTCACCGCCTTCCAGAGCCAGGCCTGGCACACCGACGACCGCACCGGGCATCCGCTCGCCGGGGCGCCCCCCCAGCCCGGCACCGACCCCGGCCCGAACGTGCCCACCCCGGGGGTGCCGCCCACCGACGACCTGCCGGACGGGCTGGTGCGGATCGTCGGGGCCCTGGTGAATGCCGTGAAGACCCCCGAAGACGAATTTGTCACCCTGTTGAACAGCAGCCCCCAGGCCATCGACCTCTCGGGCTGGCACCTGGCCGACAAACAGAAGGCGCGGATGCCGCTCGCCGGCCCGCTACCGGCCGGGGAGACCCGGCGCATCCATGTCCAGGCCCCCATGGTCCTGTCCAACAAGGGCGGAATCATTACCCTGCTGGACGAGCGCGGACGCAAGGTCGACGGGGTCTCCTACACCAAGGAGCAGGCCCAACAGGTGGGCTGGACACTGGTTTTCTAATCCATCCGACGGAGGGGACTGCCGATGCGCCGGAAACTCACCTCGCAGGGGCTCGCAGTGCGGGCCATTGCCGGGACCCACGCGGTTCTGTTGGCCATGGACTATCCGGAGGCGCGATGCCCTGGCCTGCTCGGCTTCGGCATCCATCGCACCGACCACACGGAGGAGGAAGCCTACTGGCTCTCCGGCACCAAGGTCTTCCCCTCCGCCAACCCGGGTCTGGCGCCCGGGTCCCAAGTGCCGACCCGCGATCACCCCATCCAGGACTTTAGCTGGGGAGACTATTCGGCCAAGCCCGGACACACCTATACCTATCGGGTGGTGGCCTTCAAGGGGACGCCGGGGGCACCGGTCCCGGTCGCGCAGGTCAAGGTCAAGGTGACCGCCGAGTCCCCCGCGGGCGGCGACCACGACATTTATTTCAACCGCGGAACCGGGGCCTCACAGGTGGCAGCGCCACTTCGGGGGATCGGCCTTGAGTCGGCACCGCGCGTATTTCATCTCCTAAAGAAACGCCGATTGCCGGCGCTTCCCGTGTGGACCCGTTTTGGTCGGCGCGGCCTGCCCCGCCCCGGAGTTTTGTAGATGGGTTCGTCGTAACGTATTGAGCTAAAATGGCCGGCAGATGGCAGCCCACACAAACACCACGAGGAGGCGGTACAGATGCCGGAACAGGTCAGTCTCGTTCAGAAGAAGCGGGTTCAGCTCCAGCAGGGCGTGCACGACATGGGAGCCCTGGTGATCGAAGCTCTGCACCGCTCGGTCGACTGTCTGTCCCGCCAGGATCTTGATCTCGCGGAACAGATCATCGCGCAGGACGAACGGATCAATCAGCGCCGCCGGCTGATGGAGCAGGAGTGTCTGGTCGCCCTGGCCGCGTTCAAACCGGCCGGCGAGGATCTCCGCTGCATCGGCGCCTGCCTGTCGCTGGTCTCGGAACTGGAGCGCATCGGCGACTATGCCGCCGACGTGGCGCGCATCGTGCGGCGCGCCCGTGACGGGGTCTTCCCGCCCGCGCCGGTGGCGGCCGTGGCCGGGCTTGCGGGCAACGCCATCGCCATGCTGAGCGAGGCGCTGGCCGCCTTCGACTCCGGCGGCAATGCGCAACGTGCCCGCGCGGCGGTCGCCCAGGAGCAGTTGATGGACGACCAGGAGGATGCGGTGGACGACCAGGTCGTGGACATGATGCGTGCCGACCCCGAGTTCGCACCCATGGGGACTTACCTGCTGTGGATCGTGCACAACTACGAGCGCGTCGCCGACCGCGCCACCAATGTGGCCGAGCGGGTGATCTACATCGCCTCGGGACGAACCGAAGAGTTGAGTTGACTTGGTAACGAGTCAGAAATAAGTTAAACAACGAATACGACCGACGCCAAAGGTGTTGTTTAACTTATTAGTGAGCCACTCCTTAGCGCGTGTTCACCCGGGCGGGAACGACCCCACTCAGTCGACCACCAACCGGTAGCCGACCCCGGTCTCAGTAATCAGGTGTTGCGGCTGGGCCGGATCGCGCTCCAGCTTGCGGCGAAGATTGGTCATGTAGATCCGCAGGTAATGGGTGCGCTCGACATGGTTCGGACCCCAGACCTCCTGCAACAAGGTCCGCTGCGTCAGCACTTTGTCCGGATGCCGCGCCAACACCGTGAGCAGCCGGTATTCGATGGGCGTGAGATGGACCGACGCACCGGCGCGGGTGACGCGGCGGTGAGCGAAATCGATGATCACCTCGCCGAAGCACAAGCGCGGCTGTGCCCCGTCCTGGGACAGGTCGCGGCGGCGCAGATGGGCACGAATGCGCGCCAGCAACTCGGGCATGCCGAACGGCTTGGTCAGGTAATCATCGGCCCCGGCGTCCAGCGCCGCCACTTTCTCCGCTTCCTGAGTACGCGCCGACAGCACCAGGATCGGCACCCCGCTCCAGGCGCGAATGTCTCGAATCACCGCAGTCCCGTCCAAATCCGGCAGACCCAGATCCAAGAGCAGCAAATCCGGTTGACGGGTGCCCGCCTCCACCAGACCTTGACGGCCGGAATCGGCCTCAAACACCGCCATGCCCTCACGTTCGAGTCCGATCCGCAGAAAGCGCCGGATTTGCGGATCGTCTTCGATGATGACGACAGTGAGCGCCGGTCCCGCGTTCATGGCGTTCTGCAGATCAGCTTCACTGGGTGGACTCCACTTCCCGATCCGCCCCGTCGATCGCCGGCGGTTGGCCCAGCGGCAGGGTGAAGATGAAGAGCGCCCCCCCTTCCTGGCGATCGGCCGCACGGATGGTGCCGCCGTGAACCTGAATGATGGCGCGGCAGATGGCAAGCCCGAGCCCGACCCCCGGCCGGCCGCTCTCCGCCTCGCCGCGCGTGAAGCTGTCGAAGATGCGCTCCTGCATCCCCGCCGGCAGGCCCGGACCATCATCCGCGACCCGCACTTCCAGATAGGGACCCGCGATCCCGGCGGAGAGCATCACCAAGCCGCCCGGCGGGCTGTACTTGGCCGCATTGTCCAGCAGATTCGACAACACCCGTTCGATCAACACCGCATCGCAGGACACCAGCGGCAAATCCGGCGGCAGACGGGTCTCCACCCGGTGTCCGGACAAGACACCGGCGGCAGCGCGCAAGGCGCTGCCCACCAGTTCTTCCAACGGCAGCCATTCCCGCTTCAGCGTCACGGCCCCGGATTGCAGCCGGGCCATATCCAGCAGGTTCACCACCAGGGCGGAGAGACGCAGCGCCTCGCCATGGATGGCCTGGGCCAACTCGCGGGTCTGCGCTTCGCCGGGCTCCGCCGCGGCCGCCAGATTGCCCGCCAGCCCCACCAGGCCGGTCAGCGGCGTGCGCAGATCGTGAGAGATCGCGGCCAGCAGGGAGTTACGCAGCCGCTGCGCTTCCATACTCACCACCGCGTCCTGAGCAACCTCGACATAGTGGACGCGCTCCAGGGCCATGGCGATCTGCGCGGCAAAGGTCTCCAGCAGCCGCCGCTGCTCGGGTTGGAAGACGGTGTGCGGATCGGTCGGCACCAGCGCCAGCACTCCGCGGGTGCGCATCGGTGCCCGCAGGGGCAGGTACAGAATTGGATTCGCCGGTAAGGTATCGGTGCCCAGTCCGGCCGGCGCCTGGCGATCATAGACCCACTGCGCCAACCCCACGTCCACCTCGGTGAGCAGGCCCGCGCCGCTTCCGTCCATCCGCGGAGGGTGGACGCGCTCCGTGCTGTCCGGCAACAGGATCGTCACCCGCGACTTGAACATCCCGGCCAGGCGCGCGCAGCCATCCTGAACGATCTGCCCCGCGGTCAGGGCCGACGCCAGCACCCGCCCGGCCTCGAACAGTGCCTGGGCGCGCCGCTCCCGGTAACCGGCGATGCGCGCCTGGTCGCGCAGACTGGCGGTGAGACCGCTGATCGTCAGCGCGACGCTCAGCATCAAGGCAAAGGTGAACAGATATTGGGTGTCCGCCACCGTCAGGGTCAGTGTGGGCGAGACGAAAAAGAAGTCGAAGGCGAGCACGCTGAGCAGCGAGGCCAGCACCCCGGGGCCGCGCCCGAGACGCAGCGCCACCAGGACGACCATCAGCAGGTAGCACATGATCAGGTTGGCCGGGTCGAACACCTGACCCAACAGGGCCGCGGCCCCCGTAACCAGGACACAGGCCAGGGTCGCCCACAGGTAACGCACCGGCGGGCTGCGCCGCTCACCGGACCCCAGGCCAAACATCGCCGGCGGCAGCGCCGGCTCATCCGACCGGTGCTCGTGTCCGACCAGATACACGTCCATGTCCACCTGGCTCGCGAGCCGGTCCGCCGGGCTGGGCTGGAGCAACCGTCGCAACAACGGCTTGCCCGAGCGCCCGACCACCAGTTTGGAGACATTGCGCCCGCGGGCATAGGCCAGCAGGGTCGGGACCAACTCGGTACCGGAGAGCGAGACGCCCTCCGCCCCCAAATCCTGCGCCAGCTTCAGCAGCTTCAGAATCCCGGCGCGCCGCGCCGCCGGCAGCCGCTGTAGCCGCGGGGTCTCCACGTAGACCGCCAACCAGTCCGCGCGCAGGCTGGCGGCAAGCCGCGCCGCGCTGCGCACCAGACGCTCCGCGCCCGGACCCGGGCCGATGCACACCATCAGCCGCTCCTTGGCCTGCCACACCTGGCTGATGGCCTGATCGGCGCGATAGTCGCGCATCTGCACATCCACCCGATCCGCGGTGCGGCGCAGAGCCAGTTCACGCAGCGCCAGCAGGTTGCCCTTGCGAAAGAAGCTCTGTGCCGCCTGCTGCGCCTGCCCTGGCAGATAGACCTTCCCCTCCTTGAGACGCTGGAGCAGTTCCTCCGGGGGCAAATCCACCAGCGTGACCTCGTCGGCCAGATCGAAGACCCGGTCCGGCACGGTCTCGCGCACCCGCACCCCGGTGATTTGCCCCACGATGTCGTTCAGGCTCTCCAGGTGCTGCACGTTGAGCGTGGTGTAGCAGTCGATCCCGGCCGCCAGCAGCTCCTCGACATCCTGCCAGCGTTTGGGGTGGCGGGAGCCGGGCAGATTGGAGTGGGCGAGTTCGTCCACCAGGAGCAGCGCGGGCCGCCGCGCCAGCGCGCCGTCCAGATCGAATTCCGGCAACACCCGGCCGCGATAGGAAACCTGCTGCCGCGGCAGAATCTCCAGACCCAGGAGCAATTGCTCGGTCTCGGCGCGCCCGTGGGTCTCGACCAGACCGACCACCAGGTCGACCCCCTTGGCTTTCTGCTCGCGGGCGGCGTTGAGCATGGCATAGGTCTTGCCGACTCCGGCGCAACCGCCGAAAAAGACCTTGAGCCGGCCGCGCTGCTGCTGGGCCTCCGCTTGCTGGACCCGCTCGAGCAGGGCATCGGGATCGGGGCGGCCGTCGTTGATCATCCGCGTTGGACCTCCAGCCGTTGGCAGGTTCAGCAGTTCCAAATTTAGGTGGCCGCCGCCAACAGCGTGTCGGCAGCGAGGCCGATGGTGGATGCGCTGCGCTTATCCNCCCTACGAAACCGGCTCCGTTGTAGGGTGGATAAGGCGCGCCGCTCGGTGGCAGGGACTCGGCACGGCGGTCGCGCGCGCCGCATCCACCAGAGGNCGCGCGGTGCCGCCCAAATTTGGAATTGCTGTGACGGGTTCAGGAGCCGCCGGCGAATTGCCATCAGGGGTCAGACTGTAGCCGGTCGCTGACCCTCGTCAACCACGCCTACACGATCTTTACAGGATTTTGATACGGCCTGCCCACGATCTTTCGAGCATCTTGAGATCGCTTTTTCTAGCATGACGCAGACCAAGGTCCGTCATCGAGGCACATCATGGATCTCTTCTATCTCGCAGGTATCTTGCTGTTGTTCGGGCTAGCGGTCGGACTCGCCTTCGGCTGCGCCAGGCTGGGAGGTGCCAAATGAACTGGTTGCTGTTCGTCAGCGCCGTGGTCGCGGTCGCGCTCCTGGTCTACCTGATCGCGGCCCTGCTCAACCCGGAGGGCTTTCTATGACCCACCATGCCTGGCTCATCCTCGGGCTCTATCTCTTGGTCCTGCTGCTCGCGGCCTGGCCGCTCGGCCGCTACATCGCGAACGTGATGGAAGGCCGCCCGCTCCTGGGCCTGGGTTTACGGGGCGGTTTCGAGTCCCCGCTCTACCGCCTGTGCGGGGTGCGCAGGGATACGGAGATGAGCTGGCTGCACTACGCCCTGGCGATCCTGCTGTTCAACCTGATCGGCGCCCTGGCCGTCTATGCCCTGCAACGGCTGCAACTCTGGTTGCCGCTCAATCCCCAGGGGTTGCCCAACGTCAGCCCGGATTCGTCCTTCAACACCGCCATCAGCTTTGCCACCAATACCAACTGGCAAGGCTATGCCGGCGAGACGACGATGAGTTACCTCACGCAAATGCTGGGGCTCGCGGTACAGAACTTCCTGTCCGCCGCCACCGGCATCGTGGTAGTCATCGCCTTGATCCGCGGTTTTGCCGGACATTCGGCCACGACCATCGGCAACGCCTGGGTCGATCTCACCCGGGTGACGCTCTATGTGCTGCTGCCGATCGCGCTGGTCTTCGCGGTGGTTTTGGTCAGCCAGGGCGTGATCCAGAACTTCAGCCCCTACCAGGACGTGACAACCCTGGATGTCACACGTTACGACACACCGCGGCTCGACGCCGCCGGCCTGGCGCTGAAGGACGCGCAAGGCGGCGTGCTCACCGCGCCCACAACCAGCCGGACCCAGACCCTGGCCATGGGCCCGGTCGCCTCGCAGGAGGCGATCAAGATGCTCGGTACCAACGGTGGCGGCTTCTTCAACGCCAACTCGGCGCACCCCTACGAGAACCCGACCCCGCTCACCAATTTCATGCAGATGCTGTTGATCTTCCTGATCCCGGCGGCGCTGTGCACGACCTTTGGCCGCATGGTCGGCGATTCCCGCCAGGGCTGGGCCCTGCTGACCGCGATGACCCTGATGTTCATCGGCATGGCCGTCGCGGCGATGCACTTCGAAGGGCAAGGTAACCCGTTGCTGGCCAATCTCGGTGTCGACCTGGCCCCCGGCAACCTGGAGGGCAAGGAGACACGCTTCGGCAGCGCCGAGTCGGGTCTGTTCGCCACCATCACCACCCTGGCTTCCTGCGGTGCCGTGAATTCCATGCACGACTCTTTCATGCCGCTGGGCGGCTTGGTGGCGCTATGGAACATGATGCTCGGTGAGGTGGTGTTCGGCGGCGTCGGCACCGGGCTTTACGGGATGCTGGTGTTCGCGGTGATGGCGGTCTTCATCGCCGGGCTGATGATTGGCCGCACGCCGGAATACCTGGGTAAGAAAATCGAAGCCTTCGACATGAAGATGGTCGCCATCGCGATCCTGGTCACACCCATCCTGGTGCTGGCGGGCACCGCCATCGCGGTGACGACGGCCGCGGGCGTCGCCGGGATCGCCAACCCGGGGCCACACGGCTTTACCGAGATCCTCTACGCCTTCACCTCGGCGGCCAACAACAACGGCAGCGCGTTTGCCGGCCTGTCGGCGAACACGCCGTTCTACAACGGCATGCTGGGGGCGGCCATGTGGTTCGGTCGCTTCGGTGTCATCGTCGCGGTGCTGGCCCTGGCCGGCAGCCTGGCCGCCAAGCCGCGCATCGCGGCGAGCGCCGGCACCATGCCGACCCACGATGTCTTGTTCGTCGTGCTGCTGATCGGCACCGTGGTGCTGGTCGGCGCACTGAACTACGTCCCCGCGCTCGCGCTCGGGCCGGTGGTCGAGCAGTTGATGCTCGGGTCCGTCAACTGAGCCGCCAATCGCGCAATCGGGAGAACACCATGTCACACAAGCAACTTGCCATGTTCGACCCGGCGCTCGTGACGCCGGCGATCCTCGACGCGTTCCGAAAACTCAATCCGGCGGTGCAGTGGCGCAACCCGGTGATGTTCGTGGTCTATGTCGGCAGCATCCTGACGACGGCGCTGTGGGTCCAGGCCCTGCTCGGCCAGAGCGAGACCGCGCCGGGGTTCATCCTCGCCGTCGCGTTCTGGCTGTGGTTCACGGTGCTGTTTGCCAACTTCGCGGAGGCGCTTGCCGAGGGCCGCAGCAAGGCGCAGGCGGCCGCGCTGCGCGGGCTCAAGCGGGAGACCGCCGCCAAGCGGCTCAAGGCGCCCAAGGTCGATGCGAACTGGGATCAGGTCGCCGCCGCCGACCTGCGCAAGGGTGACCTGTTTCTGGTGGAGGCCGGCGACACCATCCCGGCCGATGGCGAGGTCATCGAAGGCGTGGCCTCGGTGGATGAGTCCGCCATCACCGGTGAATCGGCGCCGGTCATCCGCGAGGCCGGCGGCGATTTCTCGGCGGTGACCGGCGGAACCCGGGTGCTGTCGGACTGGCTGGTGGTGCGCGTGACGGTCAACCCGGGCGAGACCTTCGTCGACCGGATGATCGCGATGGTGGAGGGCGCGAAACGCCGCAAGACTCCGAACGAGATCGCGCTGACCATCCTGCTGGTCGCGCTGACCATCGTCTTCCTCGTGGTCACCGTCACCCTGTTGCCCTTTTCGCTGTTCAGCGTCGCGGTGGCCGGCGCCGGCACGCCGGTCAGCCTCACGGTGCTGATTGCGCTCCTGGTCTGCCTGATCCCGACCACCATCGCCGGCCTGCTCTCCGCCATCGGCGTCGCGGGCATGAGCCGCATGATGCAGGCCAATGTCATTGCCACCTCGGGCCGCGCGGTCGAGGCCGCCGGCGACGTGGACGTGCTGCTGCTGGATAAAACTGGGACCATTACGCTCGGTAACCGCCAGGCCTCGGCCTTTCTGCCGGTCGCCGGCGTCCAGGAGGCCGACCTGGCAAGCGCCGCGCAGCTCGCCTCACTCGCCGACGAGACCCCGGAGGGCCGTAGCATCATGGTGCTGGCCAAGCAACGATTCGGTCTGCGTGAGCGCGATATCCACGCACTGGATGCACAGTTTGTACATTTCTCGGCCCAGACCCGGATGAGCGGGGTCGATGTGCACGGCACGCAGATCCGCAAAGGCGCCGCGGACGCCATCCGCACCCATATCGAAGGACTCGGCGGCCGGTTTCCGTCCGCGTTGCTCAGTACGGTCGAAGAGGTCGCACGCCGCGGCAGTACGCCGCTGGTGGTGGCCGAGGGCGACCGGGTGCTGGGTGTTGTCGAGCTCAAGGACATCGTCAAGGGCGGTATCAAGGAGCGCTTCGCCGAACTGCGCCGCATGGGCATCCGCACCATCATGATCACCGGCGACAACCGCCTGACCGCCGCCGCCATCGCCGCCGAGGCCGGTGTCGACGACTTCCTCGCCGAGGCCACGCCGGAGGCCAAGCTCGCCCTGATCCGTCAGCACCAGGCTGAAGGCCGGCTCGTGGCCATGACGGGCGACGGTACCAACGATGCCCCGGCCCTGGCCCAGGCGGACGTGGCGGTGGCCATGAACACCGGCACCCAGGCCGCCAAGGAGGCCGGCAATATGGTCGATCTCGACTCCAATCCGACCAAGTTGATCGAGGTGGTCGAGACCGGCAAGCAGATGCTGATGACGCGCGGGTCGCTGACCACCTTCTCGATTGCCAACGACATCGCCAAATACTTCGCCATCGTCCCGGCGGCCTTCGTCACCACCTATCCGCAGCTTGCCACGCTCAACGTCATGGGGCTGACCAGCCCGGCCTCCGCCATCCTCTCGGCGGTCATCTTTAACGCCTTGATCATCATGTTTCTCATCCCGCTGGCGCTCAAGGGCGTCACCTACCGCGCCGTCGGCGCCGCGGCCCTGCTGCGGCGGAACCTGGCGATCTATGGGCTCGGCGGAGTCGTCGTGCCGTTCATCGGCATCAAGCTGATCGATCTCACCCTTGGCGCCATCGGCCTCACCTAAGCTCAGGAGCATCCACATGACAACGCTGGTGCGTCCCGCCTTTTCAATCTTCCTGCTATTGACGCTCGTCACCGGCATCGGCTATCCCCTGGCGGTCACCGGCATCGCCAAGCTGGTCTTTCCGGAGGCCGCGGAGGGTAGTCTGATACGCGTCGACGGCACACCGGTGGGCTCCGCCCTCATCGGCCAGAGCTTCACCGCCCCGGACTATTTCTGGGGCCGTCCGTCCGCCACCGCACCGCGACCCTACAACGCCGCGGCGTCCGGCGGCTCCAATCAGGGGCCGCTCAATCCGGCCCTGATGGATGCCGTCAGGGGACACATCGCGACCCTGAAGGCAGCCGATCCGGGCAACAGCCTGCCGATCCCGGTCGACCTGGTCACCGCCTCCGGCAGTGGTCTGGACCCGCACATCAGCCCCGCCGCCGCGCACTATCAAGTGGCACGGGTGGCGCGGGCCCGGCAGCTCAGTCCCGCGGCCCTCAGCGCCCTGGTCGCGGAATTCACTGAAGGCCGGCAATGGGGCGTGTTCGGCGAGCCGCGGGTGAATGTCCTGAAGCTCAATCTCGCCCTCGCTTCCCGACACCCTGATTGATGTGGCGAGACAGCGCGGCCGACGCGCGATCGGGGGGCTGAGTCGAGGCGACCGCACCCCAGGCGTTCAGCAGTTCCAAATTTGGGTGGCCACCACCGGCAACGTGCCGGCGGCGAGGCTGATGGTGGATGCGCTGCGCTTATCCACCCTACAACACCGGATCTGCTGTGGGTGGATAAGGCGCGCCACTCAGCGTCAGGGACCCGATACGGCGGTCGGGCGCGCCGCATCCACCAGGGGTCGCGCGATGCCGCCCAAATTTGGAACTGCTGCCAGACGTCACCGCGCTGCGAAAGCCAGAGAATTTACCCTACAATAGAGGTAACACCCGCCACGGAACCAACAGTGGATGCCAGTTGACTGCCGATCGAAGCATACGCGGGTCGGGCGCGCACCGGCAGATCCTCCCGAGCGCGGCGGCGGGCGCGACTGCCGACATGTCACGCGTCGTGGATCATTGACGCTTTGGCGTGACGCGGCCACGCCCGGAATCGACGACCCATCAAGGATCGGAGCGCCGTCATGACCCTGCATACTCGCGCCCGTATCGTCGCACTCGTGTCGGCGCTCGTCCTCCTGATGCTTCTCGGGCTCTTTATGGTGACTTACGAAGCAAGGACACGCGTCGAACGCGACCTGGCCCTGACGGGGTCGCTGAGGGCTCAGATCACCCAACTCCGGACCGCGGTTTTCGACCACCTGCTGCACCCGGCGGGCGATCGGCGCGCCCCGGTGGCGACAGCGTTCACGGCCATCGACCTGTTACTCGAACGGGAGGCTGGGACCATCGCGGTCCTGGCCGAGAACAACGCGCAGGTGGCCCGGGACTGGAACGATTTACGTCAATCGGTGAACCATCTGCACCGACACTTTCCCGCGCATGAGTCAGGCGTTGCGGACGGGGGCGTCGTGATCGCGGACCGGATCCTGGCGGACAGCGATGCGCTGGCCCGGAGCATGAACCAGGTGTTGCATCATGCAGTGGAGCAGCTGATCGCGGTCACCGCGCGGGAAAAGCTCGCGCTTGGCGTCCTGTTGGTCGCCATGGTCGGGCTGGGTCTGGGATTCTATCTGACGTTCCAGCGGGCGATCCTGGGTCCCGTAGAGCAGATCCGCACTGCCGCGATTCGGATCGCTGACGGCGACCTCGAGACACGCATCAAGAGCCGGCGCCGGGACGAACTCGGCGAGTTGGCGCAGGCCTTCGACCGGATGCTGGATCAGCTCCAGGACACCATGGTGTCGCGCGATCGGCTCGAGGCCGAGCGGACCGAGCGGACCCTGGCGGAGCAGGCCCTGCGGGGCAACGAGGAGCGGCTCCAGTTGGCGATGGAGGTCAGCCGGTCGTTCGCCTTCGAGTGGGCGACTGCCGGTGACCTGGTGCGGCGCAGCGCCAATTCCGGCGACATCCTCGGTTTGTCGCCCGCCCAGGCGGACCAGGAGGCCGGCCAGGACCATTTCGACCGCATCGTACCGGCTGATCGGGAGCGTTTCACCGCGACGCTGGCGTCGCTGACACCGGGGATGGATCGCTACCGGATCGAATACCACTATACCCGCGGCGACGGCGCCCTGGTCATTCTGGAGGAATCGGGGCGCGGTTTCTTCGACGCGACAGGCCGCTTGCACCGCCTGGTCGGAGCGGCCACGGACATCACCGAACGGCGGCTGGCGGCGGCGGCGGCGCGCGCCGCGCAGGCGCGCTACCAGGGCCTGGTGAACGCGAACGTGATCGGTGTCGCGCTGGGCACGGCATCCGGCGAGATCCTGGAAGCCAACGATTACTATCTCGACTTGGTGGGCTATACGCACCTGGATCTGGCGGAGGGGACCGTCAGTTGGCGCGACGTGACTCCGCCGGAATGGCTGCCGGCCGATGAGCAGGCCCTTGCCGAGTTGCATGCGCGGGGCACCTGCACGCCCTACGAAAAAGAGTACCTGCGCCGGGACGGTTCGCGCACCCAGGTCCTGATCGTCGATGCCCTGCTGCCCGGCAACCAGGGGCACATCCTCTGCCTGGCCCTGGACGTCGCCGAGCGCAAGCGCATGGAACAGGAATTGCGCAATCTCGCCGTCACCGACCCGCTCACCGGCGCCATGAACCGCCGCTACCTGATGCAGATGCTGGAGAGCGAGACACGGCGTGCCCAACGCTACAGTCGACCACTCGCATTGATCATGTTCGACGTCGATCACTTCAAAGCGATCAACGACACCCATGGGCATGACCGCGGCGATGCGGTGCTGGTCGCGGTCGTGGAGCAGGTGCAGCAGCGCTTGCGCCGCAGCGACACCCTCGCCCGCTGGGGCGGAGAGGAGTTCATGATCCTGCTTCCCGAAACCCAGTTTCCCCAGGCGATGGCCCTCGCGGAGACCCTCCGCAGAGGGCTGCACGCCGTCCAGGGTGACGGTGCGGTGACCGCCAGCTTCGGTGTCACCGCCTACAGTCCCACGGAGACCCTGGACCAGTGGCTCAAGCGGGTCGACGATCTGGTTTTTCAAGCCAAGCACGCGGGACGGAATCGGGTCGCCGCCTGATCGGGGCGGGAAATAGGGGACGTACCCCAATAGGCCCCTGCTTTTCGATGCAGCAACACAAGAAACCGCGGTCTGTTCTTTGCGCACGCTGGTGATGATGCCAGGATCAACGGGTTGACAGTGTCGCCCACCGGGGGCTAGCGTTCCTTGGCAACCACACGAGGAGCCCATCATGAGCGCGCGTCCACAACCGCGGCCGACCTTGTACGAACAACTTGAGGCCCTGCCCGAAGGGCTGACCGGGGAAATTCTCAACGGCCAACTCTACGCCCAGCCGCGCCCGAGCGGTCCGCATGGTTTCACTGCCTCGTCACTCGGATATGACCTGATCGGCCCCTTCCAGCGGGGCCGGGGCGGTCCTGGGGGCTGGTGGATCATCGACGCGCCTGAACTTCATTTCATCCACAACGCGGAAGTCGACGTCCCCGACCTGGCGGGTTGGCGCTGTAGCCGATTGCCGCTGATTCCCACGGATCATCGCTTTACCGTCGTGCCGGATTGGGTCTGTGAGGTCCTGTCGCCCTCCACCGAGAGCAAGGATCGCGAGGTCAAGATGCCCATCTACGCCCAGTTCCGGGTCGCCTACGCCTGGCTGATCGATCCGCGTGCGCACACCCTGGAAGCCTACGCCCTGGATGGCGGAGTCTGGCGCGAAATCGGGCGTTTCGCCGGCGGTGCACGGGTGTCGGTTCCACCCTTCGAGGCGGCAACGATCAGTCTCGATGACCTGTGGGCACCGACTTAGCGGCGCACTGGGGGAGAAGAGTCCGCTTGGTTGGGGTTCGTTCCTCGCCCCTACGGGCTGGATGCGTTGCGCTGATCCACCCGACGAAACCGCCGTTGCCGTAGGATGGGCAGAAGTCTGCGGCGAACGCAAGCGCCGCGCGGATGTCTTCCGGCTCCAACACCGGAAAATCCTCAAGGACCTCGGCCTCGCTCATCCCTGATGCCAGGTAGCCCAGGATATCGTAGACGGTAATGCGTAGGCCGCGGATGCACGGTTTGCCGGCGCGCTTGTCCGGCTCGATCGTGATGCGATCCCGGTAATCCATGATGCGACTCCACAGCGCGGTGCAAATAGAGAGAAGAGAAGCGCGTCGTCTACCTGCGCCCGACATGATGTGACGATGCGGGAGCCTGTTTACCGCACGGCCCCGGCTGGTTACTGATCACGCAATAACAGGAGCTTCGTTGACCAGTCGGTACCCGCTTAGCATAGCCCCGCCCGCGGACCCCGACAAGGAGCAGCACCTGACCAACCCCGCCCCACCGCCGCCCGCCGTGGGACGAGTGCCAGGTTGCCGCGCCAGTGCCGGCCCGGGTGGGGCATCACGATTGATCAATCGCCGCTGGCGGGGTTAGCTCGGGCGGTTGCGCAACAGGTGTCGCGCCTGGATCATCGCCTGATGACCAAACGCGACATCGAGATTGACGACGTGCGGGCCGCCTGGCCGGTGCCGGGGCTCGCACGACGGTTCCCGGTCCAAGATCTGGGCACCCTTCAGACCTTGCTGCGGGAGTACGCCTATCGGCTGCCGGGCGACCTGCCGCACGGCGTCGACTTCGTGCTGGAAGGCGGCCCGGCAGACGATTTCTACATGGCAACCAACGGCAAGGGCGGGTTCTGGTTCCGCGAGATCGAGCATGGCACCTTCAACTCGCGCGGGACCTGTTCGGCGCCTTGGCCAAATGCGCCGACAAACAGCGCCCGGTGATGACGCGGGACGAGGAATACGCGCTTGAATCCCTGTGGCATGAGATTTGGCACAACCGGCAAACGGGGATGGATGCGGTGGTCGCGTTGCCGTCGGCGCACCCAGTGCGCCGCTTTGCCGAAACGCTGAACCAGGCCGTGGCCCGGTTGACGTACCCGCGCTTCGTCGACCGATTAGGCGGGCAGGCAACGCACCAAGCGTGGGTGCTGAACAGCGGATATGGTTACGCCGCGACCGTCAGCCGACTTTGGCGGGTGATTCAGGAATGCGGGTCGGAGCCGCTGGACCTCGCGGGAGACCTGGCGACGATCAACCGGGCGGCCGATCTATTGGAGGGCACGCGACACGTCGCGACGATGCTGGCCCGGCGTAGCGGCTATCCGAGGAGTCCAATTCAGGCGGCTTTAGACGCCTTGGCGATGCCCGATGAGACGCGTTTCTTAACGCTGGTGGGGGCGATCAGGTCATGATTCAGCAGGTTGAACCTGACGTAATCCTGGTCAGACATCCGGCGAGCATAGGCGGCCGACCGCTCCGCGTCGCCACGCATGGCGAACAACATGCTCAGCGCTTCCAGCGCTTCGTCTGCGGTGACGCGCGCCCGATACGCCGTCGCGTCTGGGTCGGCCAGATACCGCAGTTCATCGGGGGTCGGAGCGTGGTCGAAGATCGTTTCCATTGGGAAAGTATAGCCGATGTCCGGCAGGTGGGCGATTGGGCAGCCGCGCGCGGCATTTGCGGTCATGCGGTTCGCGGCGCGGGGGCGACAAGGGCGATTCGCTGCCGCAGGACGCGGGTTGGGCGAAGGCCAGAACGGATGCGCTGGACAACAGCGCCTGGTTCGAGGCGCTACCCGCTGACGCGCCCGCACGGACGCGCCTGGGTTCGGCGGCTGAGGCTGCCTACGGAGTGCAGGGTCACAGGGCGTGATCCCAGGCGCTGTGCGACTCGCCGCCCTCCTTCGACCCCAGATACCTTGCGCCGGAGAGCACGGCCTGACCCCGGCCCTCAGGAACCACACCCGCGGTTTCTGCTTGCAGCCAAGTCTGGATCGGCCTATTTTTACCGCCGCACTAGACCACGTTCTCTTAAATCCTCATGCAACACGTTTCCGCCGACAACGCCAAAGCCCGCTTCGGCCAACTGCTGGAGACCGCCAGGCGTGAGCCCGTGGTCATCGAGCGCCACGGTCGGGCCGTCGCTGTCGTGGTCTCCAAGGAGGAGTACGACGCGTTGAACGACATCAAGCTTCGCCAGCTCCGCGCGGAGATCAATCTGGGGCTCGCGGACCTTGAGCGCGGTGCGTGCACCGACTATGAAGCTGACGATCTGCCGACGCTCGCCGCGCGGATCAAGGCCGCTGGCCGCGAGCAACTCGCCAAGAAGTGATCTATCGGCTGTCGTCCAGGGCGGAAGTGGATCTCGCTGAGATCTGGGTGTACTCCGCCGAACAATGGAATTTTGATCAGGCCGATCGGTATGTCGATTCCTTGGTGAGCCGTTTCGATTGGCTCTGCAACAACCCTTCGCTGTGGAAGGCTCGGCCGGACATCGCCGACGGGCTCTATAGCTACCCACAGCAGAGCCATGTGATCTACTTTCGAGCTCATGGCGATGCGCTACAGTTGATAGAGATCGTGCGCGTGCTGCACGGGCGGATGGAGCCTCACAGGTACGTCTGAAGCGGGTAGACCTACTTCGCCGCCCCGCGGTCTGGCGAGACCGACTTAACGATAAGACCAATACTAGCCAGGATAAATCAGGGGTATCAATTATGGAGAGAAATCGACTCGTAACACAGGAAGACGAGTGGGGATGCGGCGTCGCTTGCGTGGCGTCGAAGCTTGGGATTAAGTACGATGAAGCAAAAAAGCGACTGGAAGAATATAAAGGGAGCCCTATCGATCCAGGAGGGTTAGAACTTGAGCCAATCATGAGCGTTCTTCAGGATGCAGGAATTTGTGTATTGGCAACAACGGACCTAACGAATTTTCCACTTGGGAGTATAGTATTTCTGTCTGAGACGTGGGGACGGTACAAAGGTAGTGGACACTATCTCCTTAATACTGAGCGTGGCTGGATGGACCCGTGGTCAAATATGCCACACATGCCACGTGAGTCCGTATTTCTGAGTAGCCTTTCAAGGGACACAAAAGTTCAAATAGCACTTGTCCCCCAGGACTAGGAAAAGGGGGAAATAGAGGACGTACCCGGAAAGCCCCAGTGCGGCCGACGTGGCACGGTGCGTCAGCCGGAAGTGCCCGGAAGACATCGCGCGCAAACCGAGCAGCGCGACATTCTGATGATGCTGTTACAGGTGTTCGACAGTGGACGTGGATAAAACGCAGGCGATCCTCGAAGAGGTCATGACTCACGCGATCACCGCCGGCCAACGGGCCCGGGAGGAGGCGGCGGGCGGCAGTGCGCACGCGCAGGGCCAGGCGTTCGCCTACAGCGACCTGATCGGGTTGATTCAGGAACAGGCCGCGCTGCTGAATCTGACCTGGGCGGATCAGTCGCTCGGGACGTTCGACCCGGTGTCATTGCTGGCGACGCCCAAGCGGCCGGATTCCCCATGATCACCACCACGGTGCAAGACGACCAGGTGCGCGCCGAACTGCGGCGCATCCAGGCCAAGCTCGGCGACCTCAGCCCCGCCATGGCCGGGATTGCCATGGCCCTGGAGATGGCCGTCTCCGACCGCTTCGAGACCAAGACCGATCCGAAATGAGATCGATCGGTCAAACAAGTCACCCGCGTGGTGATCGACCAGTTGCCGTAGGATGGGCAGAGCGCAGCGATGCCCATCCGGTCACCGCGGAGCCGAGCGATGGGCATCGCTGCGCTCTGCCCATCCTACCAACTGCGTCCGAATCGGTGCGACTGAAGTCGCACCTACATCCGAGCCGATGGTGGTTGGTATCCGGTGTTCCGGAAATTACCTTAGGATAAAGTACCCGGCGCGCCCCTCCGACCGGGCCTAGCCGGCCAGATAACGCCCATCGTCCAACCGGCGGGCGTGGCCGAGACTGGCGAGGGTGTCAAGGAGTTCGGCGACTTTGGCGCGGGGGGCGCGGGTGAAGCCCTGGGCCAGGTCGGCGGCGGTGACCGGAGCGGCGCGGGCGGCGAGTGCCGCGCGCAGCGCCTGGAATTGCTCGGGCAGGGTCTTGGGCCAGTCCGGCTTGGGTCCGGTGCCGACCGCGGCGGCGGCGTCCGGTGCCAATTCCGCGGCGACCGCGCCGGTGCCCGCGGGGTGCTGAAACTCCGGGCGTAGCCAGCGGATGAGGCCGCGGCGCTCCTCGGCGGCGCGCTCGGCGTTGAGTGCGACCAGGCGGTGCAGGATGATCTCCTCAACGGCGGCGGGCGGGGTGGGGGACGCGGTTTCCCCTGATGCGGTTCCTGCGTCACCGCATCCTACAGGGCGCGGTGCCGACAGGGCCGCGGTCAGGTCGTCCCAGCCATAGGCGGCCAGTACGGCGGCGTCGAGCTCGTCATGGAGCTGACGCAGGACCGCGACCAGACCTTGCTCATGGATCACCCGGTCTTTGGGGCTCAGGGGCGCACCAGTGCGCAGGTGCTCCAGGACGTTGTACATCCCGGTCATGGTCAGGCCCGGATGCAGCGCCTGGCGCTGTTTGCGGTGCGCGTCCAGATCCTCGGCCAGTTGACGGATGCGGGCCTGGTGCGGCGCGTCCGGAGCCGGAAACGGAAAGGTTTCGAAGCAGCGGGTCTTGGTGTAGCGGGGGCGGTCTTCGAGGGTACCGCCGGTTGCGAGTGCCCAGAGCACATGGACGCGACTGGACAGGACTCCCAACGTCCAGGCGTCGTCCAGGGCGATCGCGATCAGCATGTTGTCGGGCAGGACGGACTGCTCCAAGAAGCAGAAGGTGCGGTGCTTGGCGGTCTCGACGGTGGCAATGTAGCGTCCTAGCCCGGCGAGTTGCCATCGCAGTTTCGGATTGGTTTCGCCGAAAAGCCACCAATTGTCCTTCCGGCTTTGGCGCTTGTTCTGGTCTCGCTCTGGTTTCACGCGTTCCAGTACGCGTTGATAGACCTCCGGAAAGCGACTCCTGACCTCATCGACGGTGAGTCCGAACAGGTCGATGACCATAACCCCGCGCGGCGTCTGGGTCAGGTCGCGGCCATTGAGATAGACGCGGATGTGATTCTCCAGGTCTTTCACTCGCCCCAGACCTAAAGTGACAGCCTCATTTGGCGTCACGATAAATCCAGCCCCGTGTAATTTTACACCGGGGTTACTGATGTCCCGGTTAGCCTGTAGCACCGCACAGGCCGCCACATCCGCCCCGATCCGCAGGTCGGTATGGATGGGTCCCTCGGTGCGCTCCAGATCGACCTCCAGTCCCTCGCCCTGGCCGGGGCGCTCGGCCGTCACCCGCTCCAACACACCCTGAAAGGTCCCCGCCTGGCCGACGGTCATGCCGATACGCACTGCGGCCCCGTCGGCCGCATCCACCCAGGGGTGATCCGGCACCGCGTAGCACAGCGACAAGGGCTCGGCGGCGCTGAGATGACGCTCCAGCACGCGCCGGTTGAAGGTCTGGCGCAGGCTGTTGGTGGTGATGAACCCGAAGCGGCGCAGGTGGCCGGCGCGCGTCAGGGCGGCGGCGCGTTCCCACCAGTACATCACATAGTCGGCGGACTCGGGGACCTCGGGCCAGGCGGCGCGCAGGGCCTCCACATAGCCGTTGCCGAGTGCGCGGCGCAGGGTGGACGCGCCGATGAACGGCGGATTGCCGACCACGAAATCCGCCTCGGGCCACTGCGCCGGGCGCGGATTGACATAGCGCTCCAGCGCGACGCGGGCGGTTTCATCCGGGACCGGCTCGCTGGTCACCGGATGGGGCTTGGTGGTGCGCCCGTCCCAGCGGGTGATGGCTTGGCCGGCGGCATCGGTGACGAACTCCACACAGTCGGCGTCGAGGACGGCGTCGCGGCACTGGATGTTGCGGAAGTCGCGGATCACCGGTTCCGGCGGATTGACCGCGCCGTGGGTCCGAAAGTGCCATTGCAGATAGCCGATCCACAGGACCATCTCGGCAATGGCGGCGGCGCGCGGGTTGAGCTCCAGACCGAGCAACTGGTGCGGGTCGACACTGACCCCTTCCATCGCCATCAGCAGTTGCCGCTGACCGAGCGACTCCAGGGTGTCGAGCACCTCGCCTTCCAGGCGCTTGAGGTGTTCGAGCGTGACATAGAGGAAGTTGCCCGAGCCGCAGGCGGGGTCCAGGACCCGCACATTGGCCAGCCGGACTTGGAAGGCGGCGACGAGCTTGATCGCCTCGTCGGGCTTGCCCTGCTCGTGCAGGCTGAAGGCGGCGCTGTGCACGGCGGTCCATTCGTCGCGCAGCGGTGCGATGACGGTGGGCAGCACCAGTCGCTCGACATAGGAGCGCGGCGTGTAATGAGCGCCGAGTTGGTGGCGCTCCTGGGGGTCGAGCGCGCGCTCCAGCAAGGTGCCAAAGATGGCGGGTTCGACGTGGCGCCAGTCGGCGCGGCCGGCGTCGATCAGCAGGTCGAGTTGGTCGCGCGCCAGCGGCAGGGCCGGAGCCTCGGCAAAGAGGCCGCCATTGAAACGCAGGCAGCGTTCGCGCAGGATCACCGAGAAGGGGGTGCCGGTGTTCATGTCGCGCCACAGGTGTTCGGTGAGCGGGACGAATTGCGCGGGCGTGTCGCGCACTGAACGCAGCAGGTCGGTGAAGGCGGCCTTGGGCAGCAGGCCGATGTCCTCGGCGAACAGGGTGAAGAGACAGCGGATCAGGAAGGCGGCGGCCAGTTGCGGCGGGTGGCCGGCGGCTTTCAGTGAGCAGGCCAGGCGCGCCAGACGGGCGGCGATGTCGCGGGTGACACGGGCGGCGCGGCGGCTGGGGTCGAGTGACAGGGGGTCGAGCCAGACGGCGCGCAGGCGGGCGCGGATGTCGGGGCGGCGCAGGTCTTCCAGCCGGATGCGGTGCGAGCGCGGGTCGGGATAGGGGATGTAGGCGCCGCCGCTGCGGCTGAATTCGCTGTAGAGTTCGATGCTGCGCCCGACATCGACCACCACCACGAAGGGCGGCCGGCCTTCGGCGGCGGGCAGGCCGCGGGCATACTGCACGGCCTGACCATGGGCGCGCAGCATGGCCTTGTCCCAACCGGTGGTGTCGAGTCCGAGCCCGGTCTGCTTGCACTCCATGACATAGCAGGTGCGGCGGTAGAGATCGATGAACCCCTGGCTCCGGCTGCCGTCACCGTGCTCAAAGATGACCCGGCGTTCGAAGCAGTAGGCGTTGTCCTGATGGTCCTCGCGCGCCGGCTCGGGCCGCGGCAGGTCCAAGAGGGTGCACAGTTCAGTGAGAAACAGTTGGTAGTTGGCGCGTTCGGTGCCGTTAGCGTGTTGCCAGCGGCTAATGAAGGCCTCGATCGCCGCCGGCGGGGTGTCGTCCGGTGCGGACAGGGAGTCGTCGAGGTTCGGAAGTGGCTTGCGGGGGTCGTCGTCCATGTCGTTGGGAGTGACTGAGGGTGCGTTGCCGGGATGTTACCCGTGGAATTCTGGTCGGGCAAGAATGGCACTCAGGTGAATTCCGGGAACGGACGGACCTACCGACGTGTCGGGGCGACTGAAGTCGCCCCTACAGCAGCCCGTACAGCGGCGCCTACAGCCCACCGGCATGCGCGGTCGGGATGCTTGTCCCTGGGAATCTCCTGCGCTTCACAAGTCCATTCGGAAACGCCTTCGGCGTGTCGCGCGTTGTCGTTGTCGTTGTCGTAATCGAATTGATAATCCTCGCGAGGATGCGTTCGCACCGCTTCGTTTCGGCTACTCGTGCCAAGGTTAGAGTCGCTTATCCGATGACGATTACGACAACGACAACGACAACGACAACGACAACGACAACGACAATTCCGACTTGTGACTTATCGCGGCAAATACTTGTAGATCACCCAGTACGCCATCCCCACGAAAACGCCCCCGCCGACGATATTGCCCAGCGACACGTAAGTCAGATTGCTGTAGAGGAAATTCCACCAGGTCAGCGCATCCAGGTGGGGCACATGCTCGGCGACGCTCGCCACGAATCCGGGGTCCCACCAGGACAGCAAGAGCGCATAGGGCAGGAAGAACATGTTGGCGACGCAGTGTTCGAATCCGGCCGCGACAAACATCGCAATCGGCATGGTCAGCGCGGCGATCTTGCCGCCGATCGTCCGGGCGGTGAGCGCCACCCAGATGGCGATACACACCAGGACGTTGCACATGATGCCGCGGAAGAAGGCTTCACCAGGGTCCAGCGCGGCCTTCGCTGCCGCGATCTTCAGTGAGGCAACCCCCAGATCGCCGCCGGCCGAGGTGTAGACCCCGGTCAGGATCAATAACACCGCCGTCCCCACCGCGCCCACAAAATTGCCGACAAAGACGAGACCCCAGTTGCGCAGCATGCGCTGGAGCGTGACCTTACGGCTCGCGTAGGCCATGACGATGAGAATGTTCCCGGTGAAGAGCTCGGCCCCGCCGGCAATGACCAGCACCAGCCCCATCGAGAAGGCGATCCCTTTGAGCAACTGGATGCCGCCGTACCAAACATCCGCTGCACCGGTCGACACGATGACGGCAAAATAGGCACCGAACGCAATGAATGCGCCGGCCAGAATCCCGAGCACGAAGGTGGTGAGCGGCGGATTATTGGCTTTTTTGACGCCGGTTTCTTCGCTTAACTCTTCGACCTCTTTGGACAACCGGTCATCGAACGTGAGCGGCAGGGTCGCCGCTGCCGCGGGGTAACCACCCGACTCTGAGAGATCCGACATGTTTGCCATCCCGCCCCAATGGAATCGGCAACCGATCCTCGATCAACGGGGCATGTTTCATGATATTGACGTACACGATCGATACCTGAAGCCAGCGATCGACCACATGAATAACCCCGATTCAAACCGGTTTTCCAGCGAAAACATGCGTGGAACCGCGGATGACGGATACAGTACGCAAACGGCCGACACCGTTCGCTTGCAATGATGGTAGCGACTGCGAGGACGACAAACAAGGCCGAACGCGGTTTGCACCCGGACGGAACCGTGCCCCGGACTCGCTGTTGCAACGTACTGACTATGATCGCCGCGACCAGCACGAGCACGTTCACCCCGCGGCCGATATAACAAAACCGTTTTAAAACGCTTGCGTTTTGTTTCTCCCTTGCCTGCCGGACCGCGTCACAACACCTTGGCCACCAACTTGATCGCCGGATCCTGCGGATCGTTCTCGATGCGGAACCCGAGCGACTTCATCAGGGCCAGCATGCGGCTGTTGGCGGTCAGGACCTCGCCGTCCATAATGCGGAACCCGCGCAGCCGGGCGTTCGCCATCAGGGAGCGCATCAGGCGCGCGCCGATACCGAGGTTGCGGCAGTTGTCGGCGACCACGATGGCGAACTCGCACACCTCCCCGCCGGGGCGCGAGATGTAGCGCGACACCCCCACCTGGACCTCGGCGCCGTCCTGTTCGACCACCCCGATCAGCGCCAGTTCACGGTCATAGTCGATCTGGGTGAAGCGCACCAGCATCTCGGGTGTCAGCTCCTTGACGGCCTGCATGAAGCGGAAGTACTTGGTCTGCTCGGACAGCCCGCGGACGAACTCCTGCGTCATGTTGGCGTCCTCCGGGCGGATCGGGCGGATCACCAGTTCTTTGCCGTCCGGCAGTTGGACGTGCTCGATGAGGGTCACCGGGTAGGGATGGATCGCCATGTGCCCGTAGGTGGTCTGCTGCGGCGGGCGGTAGTTGACGACGATGCGGGCGTCCACCGCGATGACTTCCTTATCATTTCCAATCAATGGATTGATCTCCATGCCGATGATCTCGGGCAGTTCGCAGACCATCTCCGAGACACGCTGCAGGGTGCGCGTCAAGGCCACCCGGTTCATGGGCGGAATCTGGTTGCGGGCCGCCATGAGCCGCGAGACACGGGTGTGGTCGATCATGGTCTGGATGATGAAGGCGTTGAGCGGGGGGAGCCCCAACGCCTGATCCTCCAGCATATCCACCTCGGTGCCGCCGGCCCCGAAGCTGATCACCGGCCCGAAAATCGGATCGCGGGTGACCCCGATCATCAGTTCGCGGGCGGCGCGTTTGGAAACCATATGCTCCACCGTCACGCCTTCGATGTGGGCATCCGGACGCAAGCGCGCGGCGCGCTCCACGATCTCGGTAAAGATCCGCCGGACCGATTGGGCATCGGTGATGTTGAGGGCCACGCCGTCCACGTCGGACTTGTACTTCAAATCCGGCGAGTGAATCTTGACCACCACCGGGAAGCCGACCGCCTCCGCCGCCATCAGGGCCTCGTTGGCGGTGCGTGCCAAGACGGCCTGCATGGTGGGAATGCGGAAGGCGGCGAGGATCGCTTTGGCCTCGATGATGCCGAGCTGTTTGCGCCCCTCGGCCATCACCCCCTCGATGATCAGGCGCGCCCCTTCCACATCCGGGCTATCTTCCTGGGAGATGGGCTCCGGCGACTGCATCAGGAGACGCTGGTTACGCAGGTGACGGGCGAGGAAGGACATGGCCTCGATGGCCAACTCCGGGGTCTCGAACTGCGGGATATGATATTCGGCAAGCAGCGCCTTGGCGGCGGCCACGCGCTTGCCGCCCATCCAGCAGGTGAGGACGGGCTTCTTGGTCTTTTTCACCGCCTCGATCACCTGCTCCACGGTGCCCTGCGGGTCGCCGGACGTCAGCGGGGCCAGGATGACCAGGACCCCGTCGACGCCCGGATCGGCCAGGCAGGCGTCAATGGCGATGCGGTAGCGTTCCGGGGTGGCGGTGCCCATGATGTCGACCGGGTTGCCGTGCGACCAGTGCGCCGGCAGGGCCTGTTCCAGGGTCTGGTTGGTCGTCTCCGACAGGGTCGCCAGCGACAGCCCCAAATCCTGGGCACGGTCCGCGGCGAGCACCCCGGGTCCGCCCCCGTTGGTGATGATGGCGATGCGCTCACCAGTCAGCCGCCGGCCGGTACCGAACACCTGGGCGGCGGCGAACAGTTCCTCCAGATGATCCACCTGGACCACACCGGCCCGCTCGGTGACCGCCCGGAAGACATCGTCCGAGCCGACGAAGGCCCCGGTATGTGACTTGACGGCGCGGCTGCCGGCCGGATGGCGGCCGGCCTTGACCACCACCACCGGCTTGAGGCGCGCCGCCGCCCGCAGTCCGCTCATGAAGCGGCGGGCGTTGCGGATGCCTTCCACATACAGCAGGATGCATTGGGTCTGGCCGTCCATGGCGAGGTAGTCGAGGATATCCCCGAAGTCCAGATCGGCCGCGGCCCCCAGGGAGACCACCGCGGAGAGCCCGAGTTCGCGCCGCTCGGACCAGTCGATCATGGCCGTGCAGATGGCCCCCGACTGGGACACCAGGGCGACGTTGCCGCGCCGCGGCATGTCCGGCCCGACACTGGCATTGAGCCCATGCTGGGGGCGCATGACCCCGAGACAGTTCGGCCCGAGCATCCGGATCCGGTTACGCCGCGCCGCTTCCACCAACCGGTCCTGGAGGGCCGCGCCGGACTCTCCGTGTTCACCGAAGCCGGTGCAGTAGACCACCGCGACCCGCACGCCGGCGGCGCCGCACTGCTCCAGAATGGCCGCTGCCTGGGCCGCCGGCGTCGCGATCAGGGCCAGATCCACATGCTTGTCGAGGCTGACCAGATCCTTGTAGCAGGGCCGCCCGGCGACCTCGTCGTACTTGGGGTTGATGGCGTAGCTGTGCCCCTTGAAGGTCCCGCCGAGCAGGTTACGGTAAACCTGACCACCGACAGAACCCTCGCTGTCACTGGCGCCGAACACGGCCACGGCACCCGGGGTGAACAACTGGTCGACATCGGACAAGTGCATCTGGACTGCCCTCCCGGGCTGAATTAGGGTTAAGCTTCAGCGACGCCGCGCAGACGAGGCCCGGCGGACAACCAAAGTATCGGTAACGAGAATCGCCCGCAATGCCTGACCGGTCACACTGCGACCGGATCGACTGCTGCGGTCGCGCGACGGGGATAGCCCATGAGCTTAGCTTTCATTTCCCACGATACCTGCAAAGAGCATGAGATGGGTGACTACCACCCGGAGTGCCCGGCGCGACTGCACGCGATCAAGGACCGCATGATCGCCTCCGGCATGGAGATGCTGGTCACCCACTATGACGCACCCCAGGCCAGCATCGAGCAACTGGCACGCGTCCACGACCGCGATTACATTCGCAAGATCTTCGATACGGCACCCACGACCGGTCCGGGTCTGGCCTGGGTGGACGGGGACACGGCCATGAACAGCCGCACCCTGCCGGCCGCGCTGCACTCCGCCGGCGCCGCCATCCTTGGAGTCGATCTGGTGATGAGCGGCAAACATCCGACCGCGTTCTGCTGCGTCCGCCCACCGGGTCATCATGCCGGGCGCAGTTCCGCGGCGGGCTTCTGCTTCTTCAACAACGTGGCGGTCGGCGCGGCCCACGCATTGGAACAGCATCAGCTCAAACGCGTCGCCATCGTCGACTTCGATGTGCATCACGGCAACGGCACCGAAGACATCTTTATCGACGACCCGCGGGTGCTGTTCTGCTCCAGTTTCCAGCATCCCTTCTATCCGGGCACCGGCGCCGATACGGTCGCGCCGAACATCATCAACCTGCCCCTGCCGCGACTCACCAGCGGGGCCGACTTCCGCGCCGCCGTGGAGCGCGCCTGGCTGCCCCGCCTCGACGCCTTCGCCCCGGAACTGATCCTGGTCTCGGCGGGGTTCGACGGCCACGCCGAAGACGACATGGCACACTTCAACCTGCGTGAACCGGATTACGCCTGGATCACGCGGGAACTGCACAAGCTTGCCGGGCGCCATGCCCAGGAGCGCATCGTCTCCTGTCTGGAGGGAGGCTACACCCTCTCGGCCCTGGGGCGCTGCGTCAGCACGCATGTGGACGAGTTGATCGGGCACGCCTGATCACCGAACACCGAATACCGCCGATGCGCGTTTGCTGCACCGCAGCAACCAAGGATAGGCGGGTTCGGCAACGGATGCAACGCATCGCCTGAGTCCAAGAGACCGGAGTTCAAGTCAGACCCGCGGGCGGATGCCCGCTCCTGGGAACTGAGGCAGGGTTTCTGAAGGAGATATCGCCTTCGTACCTGATATTCAGACAGACCCTTGGTGTAGGGGCGGGTTTGAAACCCGCCCCTACGTCCGGTTATCGCGTCCGAATGCGATATTTGGCCGCTGAAGCCGGTGGCCTTTGCATGGGGCGTGGCGGGGGCGGGTTTGCAACCCGCCCTCCGGTCAGGCCATATCGCGTGGGAAGCGCGTCAAACCGCCTCATCCGACAACGACAGCACGAGACGAAAGCCGATGTCCCGCGCGGTTTCACGTGTCGCCGCGCGCGCGCGGGCCGTGGTCCTGGTCCGCAACGGACCCGCGTCGAAGGATCCCCCGCGCACGATGCGCGCGCCCTCGGCATCCGCGTCGTTACGGCCGTCACCGACCTGGTATGGATAGGGCCGATCCCGACTCAGGGTCCATTCCCAGACGTTACCGCCCATGTCCGCGACGCCCTCGGGCGTAGCGCCCAGGGGGAACAGGCCAACGGCGGACGGCTCACCGAGGGTCCCGAGGCAGTTGGCACAACCGTCCCCGAAGCGGTCGCCCCAGGGATAGACGCGTCCCTGAGTGCCACGTGCCGCCAGCGCCCACTCGGCCTCGGTGGGCAGGCGCAGGCCATAGCCGGCCGGCAGACTGGTGCGGCGCTTGCGTAACATGGTGTCGAGCCAGGCGGCATAGGCGACCGCCTCAAACCAGGTGACACCGACCACCGGACGATTGGTCTCGGCGCGCTGACGCAGCCAACCCGCCGGCTCCTTACGCCGCTGACCATGACACCAGACCCATCCCAACTCGGACCACCACTCGCGCCGTTCATAGCCGCGCGCCGCGACGAAGACACGGAATTGGCCGACGGTGACCGGGTAGCGTCCGATCCAGAAGGCATAGTCCAGTGCGACCGGTAAGTCCCCTCCAAGCTCGTTGGGCAGCACCCCGGCCACATCGGGAGAACAGCCCAACACGACCTGGCCCGGTTTGATCGCCACCATGCCCAGGGCTCGCTCGTGTTCGCCGTGATAGCGCGCCGGGAGTTCGAAACCCCGACGTTCGAAACGCGGGTCGCCGAGTCGGGCCAACACGGCCGCGGCGGCCGCCCGCTCCCCCAAATGCAGCGCGCCGGACTCCACCAGGGCCGCCAGGCGGTGACGAACACGCTGCACACTCCTGGCGCCGGGTGGCGTATCGGCGGCCCGCCCATAGCCGATGGCGATAGCCACCTCGCCCGCCAGCCAGACACGGCGCCACAAGGCATCGCCCAAGTCGGCGTCGGGTGGACACAGGCACTCGATCAGATCCAAGGGCCGCCCAACCTCACGCTGGCTATGGACCAGGAAGCCGACCGCATGCAGAATGGTCTCGCGCCAGTAGGTTTGGTCATGGACACGATCAGCCACTTGCTGCGCAAAGTCCGGTGCATGAGCCACCGCGCAACCGGCCAGATACTCGCGTATCGCCCGGTGCGGGAAGTCGTAGACCGCCGGCCGCTCCTCGCACAGTAGACCAGCGCGCTGCTTGATCAACTCCGTGAGCGATTGCGCCCAGTCCACATCCTGGCGCGGATGCAGCAACCGCAGCGCGGTGACCAACTCGGTCTCACCAACGCCGGCGGCCACGCCTTGGCCGGGATCGGTCGATGACCGGTCGGTGCCCCCTTGGTGCTGTATCACCGTCGACAGACGCTCGCACAGGCTGATGGCATCGCAACGATCCCGCCGGGCCTCCCGCAGCAGATCGGTAATGCGCGTATCCTCGGCATCCAACCCGCGATCCATCCGCGAAAAGAGCACATCGACGGCACCCTCGAACAACCGCGCCCGCTCCTCCCGCAGTTCACGACGATCAGTGAAGACCAGCGCCATGAGCGTGAGCAACAGGGGATTGGATGCCAGGCGCGAGCAATGGGAACGCCTGACTTCCTGGCGAAAGGTATCCGCCAGAGCCTCCGCCTCGGTCAACAAGAGCGCGCCGTGGGCACTCAACTCCTGGAACCAGTCGGTCGCGAAACGGTCCACCTGATCGCGCCCGAAGGGCTGCAGGACGGCGATCGGAAACTCCGCTTCCGGCAACCGCCAATCGGGATGCTGGTAGGCAAACACCCGGCTGGTGAGGACGAAGCGGCACTTGGGTGCCTCCCGACGAAACTCGATCAGACTCGCACGCACCTGGGACAGCCCGCTGGGATGAACCTCATCCAGCCCGTCCCACAGCACCAGGGCACGCCCCTCGTGGATCGCCGCTTCCAGTGCCGACAGACAAAAGCCCAGGTTACGATCGGTCAACTCGTAACGCAGAAACCCCCACACCAACCGCTTGTCGGACTGCTCCGACCGGTCCTGCGCGGCCAACCAGGTACTGAAATCGCGCAACCGCAAGAGCACCGGGATACACGACCACTCGGTTTCCGGCCAACCGGGCAGTGCGGTCCGATCCCCGGTCGCCAGGACGTGGGCGAGAAAGGCAAGCAGCGTGGATTTGCCCGAGCCGGCCTCACCCAGGATCACCAGCGAACGGCGTAAACAAATCGCTTCCAGCGCGCTGAGGCCGCGCGCCCGATCCCGATCCAGGATGCGCTCGGCATTCGGGTCGAACGCCGGATAGGTCACCGGGAGGCCGCGCCCGGCCTCCACGAGTACCCGTTTCGCCGTCTCCTCGGGCAGCGCGAGATCAGTCATCAGCGGCACGTAAAGGTTGACGATGCCGCGGCTATCACCCGTTCGGCTCGTGATGCCGCGCAGTGGCAGCGAACGGGTACGCCACGCCAGCACCCGCCGCAGGCAGTCGAGTTGCCCATCGGGGGAACTGGGACGCTCGCCGACGAAGATCCCTTTAAGGATCGCTGGATCTGCGGCGGCCGGCGGTCGAACGGTCGCCGCTTGGCCGGCGACCTGCATCGACAAACGTGCATTCAGAGCACGACGCTGCTCTTCCAACGCGACCAGCTGCGCACGCAATCGTGACGCTTCCGAACTGTTATCCTTAGTCACGGCTGCCCCCCATGACAGACCTGGATGATCCCTTGCGGAGTTTCCCGCCAATGACCGGCAACGTGACAGCGCCGCCCGTTCGCGGCAACGCGGTGCGTCGCGCCGCCGCGCACACGCTGCCTCCACCTGTCAGACTCAAGCATGCCTAACATCGCAATCCTTTGGTTCCGGCGCGATCTGCGCCTCACTGACAATCCGGCCCTGCTCCAGGCCATGGCGGACAATGATCAGGTGCTGCCGCTCTATATTCACGCCCCGGCCGACGAGATTCCCTGGGCTCCAGGAGCAGCGAGTCGCTGGTGGCTGCATTGGAGCTTACAGGACCTTGATCGTTCACTGCGCGAACGCGGCAGCCGCCTGGTCATCGACGCCGGCGAGGCACTCGCGGTGATCCAACGGAGGGTAGCGCAGACCGGCGCGACCCGCGTTTATTGGAACCGCCTTTACGATCCGGCCACCCGTGCGCGCGACACCCGGATCAAGCTCGCCCTGCGCGCTCAGGGGCTTGTAGCCGAAAGCCACAATGCGCTGCTGTTGCGCGAGCCCTGGACCATCCTGAATGCCACCGGAGATCCGTACAAAGTGTACAGCGCTTTCTGGCGCAAGTCGTCCCCCGGATTGGCTGGCTGCACCCCGGTGCCGACACCGCCCGGATTCCGGCCGGCACCGGCGGCGGACAGCCTGCGCAGCGAGAACCTGGGGCTGTTACCGCGAATTGCCTGGGATCAGGGCCTGCGCAAGCGCTGGCAACCCGGCGCCGACGCCGCGATGAACCGTGCGATCCGATTTCTCGACAGCGCGCTGGACGCTTACGCCCAGGGTCGGGACCTTCCCGGCACCACGGGCACCTCCAGTCTCTCACCCTATCTGCACTTCGGCGAGATCGGCCCGCGTCAGGTGCTGGCCCTGATCGCCGCGCGCTACGGGACGGTGGAGGCACCTGCCGCTGAGGCCTATGTGCGCGAACTCGGCTGGCGGGAGTTCGCGCATCACCTGCTCTACCACTTCCCGCACACCGCGACCGATCCCCTCGACCCGCGCTTCGCCCGTTATCCGTGGCGCACCGAGGGCACTGCCGAACTGCTCGCCGCCTGGCAACAAGGCCGCACCGGCATCCCCCTGGTCGACGCCGGGATGCGTGAACTGTGGCACACCGGCTGGATGCACAATCGGGTGCGGATGGTGGTTGCTTCCTTCCTGACCAAGAATCTGCGCCTGCCCTGGCAGGCCGGCGCCGCCTGGTTCTGGGACACGCTGGTGGACGCGGACCTGGCGGCCAACACCCTGGGCTGGCAATGGACTGCCGGCTGCGGGGCCGATGCCGCCCCCTACTTCCGGGTCTTCAATCCGGTTCGTCAGGGCGAGCGGTTCGACCCCCAAGGCACCTATGTGCGGCGCTGGTGCCCGGAGTTGGCCGGTCTGCCCGACAAGTTCATCCATCAGCCATGGGCCGCCCCCGCCGCGACGCTACGCGCGGCCGGCCTGACCCTGGGGGCCGACTATCCGCCACCCAGCGTCGATCTGGCGCGCTCGCGGCTGGAAGCGCTGGCCGGGTTTGAAACGATCAAGGGCTCCACCGACGGAGGGCAAGACGCCGCGCGGTCATAGCCCCCCCATGGGCGCCATTTATAGCCTTCGTACCTGATATCCGGACAGACACGCGTGTCGGGGCTACGTCCGGCTATCACGTCCGACGTCCGGCTATCACGTCCGATGGCTATACCGGCCGCCTCACCAATCCTTATATGGATGCCGTGCCAGGTTGGCATTGGAGTAACGCGGATCGGCCGTGACCTCGGCACCCGCCCAAGGCGGCAGAGACACATGCTCGTCAGCGCGCTTCAGTTCGATCTCAGCCAGTTCCAGACCTTCATTGGACCCGCTGAAGACGTCCAGATCCCACATGCGGTCGCCGTAATGGACCCGATAACGCACCTTCGAAATCACCGGCAGGATCGCCAGTTCGCGCAGCATGGCCTGCGCATCCGCGGGCGGAATGGGGTACTCGAATTCGGACCGGGTGATGCCGTGCGGCGGTCCCTTGATGGTGAGGTAGGCATCATCCTCCTTCATCCGCACCCGCAAGGTCAGGGTGCCGGTCGTCGCCAGATAGCCCTGGACAATCTGCCACTCCTGCTCGACCGCTTCACGCCATGCGTCATTTTTTACCAGAAACTTACGCTCGATTTCGAGTGCCATTACTCATTCCTCCGACCGTGCAAAGATCGCCATGGATTCGACATGGGCGGTGTGCGGGAACATGTCCATGACCCCCGCCTGAACCATCCGGTACCCCAAGCCGTTGACCAGCCGATCCGCGTCACGCGCCAGGGTACTGGGATAACAAGAAACATAGCAGATACGCTGCACACCCAAGCGCGGCAACCAGTCGAGCATCTCGAGCGCGCCGCTACGCGGCGGGTCCAGCAGGGCCTTGTGGTAGTACCCCCGCAGCCAGGGCTCTGCGGCGAGGTCACCGTAAAGATCGGCGGTTTCGAAGCGCACGTTATCGATCCCGTTACGCCGGGCATTGGCCGCGGCCCGTGACACCAGCCCGGCATCCGCCTCGACCCCCACGACATCGGCGCAGCGCCGCGCCAAGGGCAGGCTGAAGTTACCGAGCCCGCAGAACAGGTCCAGTACCCGCTCATCCGGTTGAGGGTCCAGGAGGTCGAGCGCCTGATCGACCATCAGGCGGTTCAGCTCCAGATTCACCTGGGTGAAATCCGTGGGCAGGAACTCCAGGCGGACGCCATGACGCGGGAGGTCATAGTGCAAGTCCAGTTGGTGACCGGGCATGGGCCTGATGGTATCCACTCCGCCCTCCTGGAGATAGATGTGGTAGTCATGATCCTCGCCCAGGCGCTGCAAGACCGCGAGGTCGGTGTCGGTCGGCGGCGCCATGACGCGAAACACCAGGACGCAGGGTGCCTCACCGACCGCCATCTCGATCTGCGGGACCTGATCGCGGATACTCAGTTGTCCGACCGCCTCGGCCAGGACCGCAAGGCGCTCGCCCACCGCCGGGTGCAGCACCGCACACCCACTCAGGTCGGCCAGATAAGGGGTCCCGCGCTCGCGAAAGCCCACCAGGGTACGGCCTTTCTTGATCACATGCTTCACCCCCAGCCGCGCCTTGCGCCGATACCCCCAATGTCCCGCGACCAAGGGGGCGAGCCAGTTCTCGGGGCTGACCTTGCCGATCCGCGTGAAGACATCGGCGAGGGTCTCCTGTTTCGTGCGAATCTGCGCGGCCGGATCCTGGTGTTGCAGGCTGCAACCGCCGCAGATGCCGAAATGGGGGCAGCGCGGCGCGACCCGTTCGGGCGATGCCCGCAGAATCTCGACGGCGACGCCCTCATCGAAGCGACGCTGGAGGCGGGTGTAGCGGAAGCGTACCCGCTCTCCGGCCAAGGCGTTGTCGATGAACAGCGCCTTGCCGTCGAAGTGTGCCAGGCCCCGACCCTCGTGGGTCAGACCCTCGATCTCGACTTCGACTAAGCCTTGAGGCAGTGGTTTGCGTTTCTTTGACAAAATATTTTTAGCGATCTATTGACGCAGCGGTTCTTACTGCTGATGAGAAACCCGTCGAATCGGGGAACACCGTATCACGCCGGAAAGACCCCGGTGGAAAGATAGCGGTCACCCCGATCACACACGATGGCGACAATCACCGCCCCGCTGAGTTCCTCCGCCAGCCGCAGTGCCGCGGCCACCGCGCCACCCGAGGACACCCCCGCGAAGATCCCCTCCCGCGCTGCCAGATCGCGGGTGGTCTGCTCGGCCAGGGCTTGCGAGACATCGATGATCCGGTCCACCCCGGCCGGGTCATAGATCCGCGGCAGGTAAGCCTGCGGCCACCGACGGATACCCGGAATGTTCGAACCCTCTTCCGGCTGAACGCCGACGATCTGCACTGCCGGGTTCTGCTCCTTGAGATAGCGCCCGGTGCCCATGATGGTCCCGGTGGTCCCCATGGAGCTGACGAAATGCGTGATGTCCCCTGCGGTATCGCGCCAGATCTCGGGGCCGGTGGATGCGTAATGGGCGGCGGGATTGTCCGGGTTGGAGAATTGATCAAGCCGCAACCCCTGCCCCTGCGTCTCCATCGCCTGGGCCAGATCGATGGCGGCCTCCATGCCGCCCGCCTTGGCCGTGAGCACGATTTCCGCCCCGAAACTCTTCATCGCCGCCCGCCGCTCCATGCTCATATGCTCGGGCATGATCAGCACCAGGCGATACCCCATGATGGCCGCCGCCATGGCGAGCGCAATCCCGGTGTTGCCGCTGGTCGCCTCGATCAGTGTGTCCCCCGGACGAATGGTGCCGCGTTCCTGAGCGCACCGGATCATGTTCAGGGCCGGCCGGTCCTTCACCGAGCCGGCCGGATTACTGCCTTCGAGCTTGACCAGGAGACGGTTATCGCTGTTGCTCGGCAGGCGTTGCAGACGCACCAGGGGCGTGTTGCCGATGAACTGGTCGATCGTGCGATCACGCACGGGCGCGCCGGCTGGATAAGTTGTGCTGGGTTGGGTCATGATGGACTCGGAACAGGCAGGTCGCCGGTGATCGGTAATCTGAGATTGTGCACCAGCCCTGTCGAGCAACCAAGTCGGGCAGCGCCGACGCCGGTGGACTGGAACCGGTCGTACCGATACAGTGCCGTTCGATTCGAACCGGAAGGAGCGCAATCTTGTACCACGATCCTGTCAGGGCCCGCCTCGCCCAACTGCCCGCCCGTGATCCTGTCGCCGCCCTGACCGCGGCCGGCGGCGACGCGGACCTCGCCGCCGAGTTGTTCGCCGCCCTGGCCGCGGGACTGCCGGAGGAACTGAACGAACTGCGTGCCGATCTCGCCGAAGGCGATTGGGTCGGACTGGCCGAGCATGCCCATCAGATGCGCGGGGCCACCCGCTATTGCGGCGTGCCCGCCCTGGACGAAGCCACCGAAGCCTTGGAACGTGCCGCCCGGATCGAAGACCCGGTCCTGATTGCACAGGCGTTTGCGAACTTGGAAGAAGAGACACTGCGCGTGCAGACAGCCGGCTGACGGGCCAGTTCATCGGATGGTCCCCCGTCGCGAGACGGCACCGCGGTCGGCGCACGCTCGCATCCGGGGAAACCATCAGCGCCGGCAACTGCAAGCGCCGGCGCCGCCAGCCCTGGGTGGCGGATGGGTAAGGGCAGTTACGGCACGACGGAATAGGTCATCACGGCCTGGTTGTTGCCGTCATTGGCCTCCGCGGTTTGACAATAGCTATCCACAAAGGTCCGCAGGGTTTTCGTACCCGCCGCACCGGCGCGCAGTCCGACGACAGTCACCGCCTTGCTGGCACCAGCCGCCAGGGTACCAATCACGGCATAGGCGTTGCCGTCCGCCGGACAGGTTTGGCTAGCGGGTTGATTCGTCCAGACATCGAGATAGCCCGCATTGCCGCTCCCCGGACCCTGGTTCTTCACTGTCACTTTGGCGGTGAAAGTCCCGTTGACCTTCGGGCTTGACGGCGTCAGGACGACGCTGGTCACCACGAAGTCGGGGAGCGGCACCGGGAGAGCAGTGTAAGCCTTGGTGAATTGGTTGTTGTCATCGTTGCTTTCCGTGGTCAGACACCCGCTGTCCACGAAGGCGCGCAGGGTCTTGGTCCCAGCCGTACCCGTCGCCAGACCGCTGACCGTGACTGTCTTGCTGGCGCCCGCCGCAAGGCTCGTCGTCAAGGTCGTGGCTTTATCGCCCACGGCCGCGCAGAGCTGGTTGTCCGTTTGATTCGCCCAGACCTGCAGCGTCCGTGGTATCCCGGCCGCCGCGCCTTGGTTCTTCACCGTGATCGCAGCGCTGACCGTCGCGTTGGCGTTGGGACTGCCCGGTGTCAAGACGACGCCGGTCACCACAAAATCGGGGGTTGGTGCCGCCACCACGGTGTAAGACTTGGTGAATTGATTGTTGGCCTCATTGGATTCCGCGGTCAGACACCCACTGTCCACGAAGACGCGCAGGGTCTTGGTTCCCACTGCTCCCGCCGACAGACCGTTAACCGTGATGGTCTGGCTGGCACCAGCCGCCAGGCTGGTCGTCAACGTCGTGGACTTGTCCCCCAAGGCCCCGCAGCCCGGTTCGATGGATTGGTGGTTGGCCCAGACCTGCAGCGTCCGTGGCACCCCCGCCGCCCCGCCCTGGTTCTTCACTGTGACCGCAGCGCTGACTGTCCCACCGGCGCTCGGACTGGCGGGCGATAAGACAACGTTGGTCACCACGAAATCCGGAGCCAAGGGTGCAGTTATTTTGACAATACTGACCGACATGAGCGACATACCCACGTAGGCGCCGCCCCAAGTCATCGTATGGGTACCGTAATCCCAAGTATCATGGAGATAGACAGTGTTGGCAGCCGAGTCATAACCAATACCAACAATCGAATGTCCAGCCAGGTTGAGAAATACCGGACGACCGGCGTCGATCTCCGCCTTGTACTTGGCAAAGGTGAAACCACCGCCGTTGTTATCCGTATTCTGATTATAGCAGTCCGTGACCTGATAACCCTTCTTTTCATAGAACAGCTTCCGTCCGTAGGTTCCGTCATACTGGCTGATTGAGTTTGCAGCCATTTCGGCGCAGGTCAACGGGGTGGCCGGGTTGGTCCAGCTATAGAATTTGGTAGACCCGTCGGTATTCCCATAGGCAGACTGACTGGTCTTCATGTAATCACCGATCGCGTCGCCCCAGGTATGGGCAGTCCAACCGCCGGTAACATAGGGATCATTGGCTCCGTTCCCGTAGCCCACCCAATAATCATTCATCGAGCCGCGGGTCGTCCTGCCGTCCAGTCCCTGATGCGATGCGGTCAATGGACATTGGCCGTACCAGTCACCATACCCATCCTGCCAGTCAGGCCAGGAACTGCTGTCCAGAGGCATCACACCGCCGTTGGTAGGACCGGTATACATGTTCGCGAAGCCGTTGCGGTCATAATAGGCCGCAATCATTGCACCGGAGGTGGCGGAACAGCCGAACGACCAGTCAAAACCCGGAACTGCCAGCGTGTTGACGCCGGCCGTCTGGTTCGGTTCGGGAGCCGCAACGGTTAAGCGCTGAAGCGCATGACCGGGAGGCGGGACCGGCGGTCCACTAATCTTTGATGCGATAAGACTGGTACCATTGAAAAGTGGGATGGTCCGCTCGGAATAATATTGGTAGATAGTGCCGGCACTGTCCTCGGCAGCGTTGACGTCGTTGTCTTCCGTAGTCTCACCCGACGCGCGACTCGGCAATGGGGCACTGCGGTCGGAGGTATTTTCAACGACCCTCTCTTGGGCGGCGGTCGGCTGCTTGAGTTGCAACAGCACCGCCCCGAGTTGTGCGTCTACCCACAGCGACTCCCGCGCGTCAACGGTGGTGGCTTCGATAAACCAGGCGAGGCGGGTCGGCGATGGTTTGCCCACAAACAGGCCGCGATTGAAAATTTCCAATCGCGGAGGACTCAATAGTGCATCAGGATATTTGCCGAGCACCTCGCGCGCTGCCGCTAAGGCCTCCTGCGAGGTCACCGTCGGGGTCGTTTCCAGTGCATCGAGGTCAGGCAAGGTGGTGGCAGTGACCTCGGTCACATCAGCGTTGCGCAAATAGATCAGAATCTCGCCGCCGCTCACCGCAACGCCTTGGTGAATTTGGCGGAAAAGGACATATTCGAGTCCCGCATCATCGCTGCCAAGCACCCGCTCAACCTGGATCTGATCGGGGGCGGTTATACCAAAAGCAGCACCATAACTCCCCAGGAACAGGCGCGCGCGTTCTTCCGGAGTAGCCTGCGCAGAGGCAAAGGTCGAAATGGAGTGACCGGGCGCTGCAGCGAGCGAAGTCACCAATTGAGTGGCGGG
>NZ_KB902526.1 GCF_000379525.1 Lamprocystis purpurea DSM 4197
GCCTAGCAGCCTGTCGGACTTTAGGCGACTTCCGAATAAGACGCTATCAAGAATCAAGCTCCGTAGGAGCCCGCTTGCGGGCGACGTGACCTGCCGGAATCGCGTCATTGTGCCCCCACCCGTCGCCCGCAAGCGGGCTCCTACGGGTTGGATTTCTCGCGGAAATCACCTTACGTTAGATTGTGGAGCAACAAAAAGCCTTTATGTTGACTCATGCCCTTATCCTAGGGGCTAAGTCCGACAGGCTGCTAGATCGTCGTTCCGGCCGTAGGGTGGACAAGCGCTAGCGCAGTCCACCGAATCCCGCGCCGTCGCTGGTGGACTGCGTTTCGCTTGTCCATCCTACGATGTCCCGTGGTCGGAACCGTGATCGAGGCCGACAAGCGATTCAATGTGCGTGCGAGCAGCCCGATGTCCATCGGGTTTCGATTCGCCACATCGCCTGGGGGGTAAGGAAGGCCGCCAAGCATTTGAAAAGCTTCGGTTGCCATGTCCGGAACCAACGAATCGTTGCGACATTCGCAAAACTCGGACGGCGAAACGACGCGGTACGAGAAAATCCTCGTGGGACTCATCACTTCGATTACGACAACGACAACGACGGCGGCGACAAAGGCGTTACCTAATGGATTTGTTTCACTGATCGGTGAACGGTTCCTAAGCCCCGCCGTTTTGCCCACGTTTGCGGACACATCGCTTTTCACTTGCCCGATCTGTATTCAGGAGTGCCCTCAGTGACTGAACAAACCACCGAATTGGAACCCCGTCCAGATACCCTGGATCGGGCCCTGGCCCGGCGTCCGGAGGCTGGTGCGCTGCAGACCACGACCCCGGCCGCCCGCACCGAACTGGCACCCCAGGTCGCCGCCCTGCTGCGCGAGATCGACCTGACCGACAGCCAATCGGTTCTGTTCTTCGGCGCCAAGGCGCAGGAGCAATTGACCGAGGTGTCGGATCAGATGCTGGAGGGCGTGCGCGCCAAGGATGTCGGCCCCGCCGGTGCCTCGTTGAGCGAGATGGTCACCACCCTCAAGGGCTTCGACGTCGATGCTTTGAACCCCAACCGCAAGCCGGGGTTTTTTGCCAAGCTGATGGGCAAGACGCGTCCGATCGCCCGGTTTCTCGAGGAATACGAGATGGTGCGCGACCAGATCGAGGCGATCAGCCGCGACCTGGAACGCCACAAGACCAAGCTCCTGACCGACGTCACCGCGCTCGACCGGCTCTACCAGGCCAACCTCGACTACTTCCGCGCCCTGGAGCAATACATCGATGCCGGCGAGGCCAAGCTGCGCGAACTCGACGACACCGTCATCCCGGCCCAGGCCGCGCACGTTGCGGCGAGCGACGACATGGTCCAGGCGCAACAACTGCGGGATCTGCGTGCCGCGCGCGATGACCTGGAGCGGCGCGTCCATGACCTGAAACTGACCCGCCAGGTCGCCATGCAGGGCCTGCCCAGCATCCGGCTCGTCCAGGAGAACGACAAGGGCCTGATCAACAAGATCAGCTCCACCCTGGTCAACACCGTGCCCCTCTGGCGCCAGCAGTTGGCCCAGGCGGTCACCATCTTCCGCTCCAGCGAAGCGGCCGGCACCATCCGTGCGGCCACCGATCTGACCAACGACCTGCTGCGCGCCAATGCGGAGAACCTGAAAACCGCCAATGCCCAGGCCCGGCGCGAGATCGAGCGCGGTGTCTTCGACATCGAAGTGGTGCGCCACGCCAACCAGACGCTGATCGCCACCATTGAGGAGAGCCTGCAGATCGCCGACGCCGGCAAGCGCGCCCGCGCCGAGGCCAGTCAGGAGTTGGAGCGGCTGGAGGCGGACCTGCGCCGGACGCTGAGTGCATCCAGCGCCAAGCCGACCGGGGAGGGGGCGGAAGACCGCGGTCGCAGCCGCGTCTAGGCGGTCGGGCGCAATAACGCAGCGTATTGCGCCTCAAGCTTCCGCTGAAACAGACCGGCTCGTTCCCCTCGCGGATTTTGTGGGAGCGGCCTCCGGCCGCGATGGGACCCACCGCGAACTCCGACGCCGCGAGACCGTTCGAGGCCCCGTCGCGGCCGCAAGCCGTTACCGCATTCGTCTCATCCTGTTCTTGTTACAGGAGTTGGGCGAGGCGCATGGGCTGGGCGGGAAGGCCGGCGGCAGAACGGTTGCCGCGGGTCAATCTTCTGTGCCGGGTACACACGAACGAAGAGGAGACTCGCAAGGCCATGCAGGAAAATCAGGCAGAGGCCATTGCCGAGGCCTTCCGGGCGGCGCAGATCGAGGCCGATCCGGTCACCAAGACCGACTTGAGCGCCAATGACACCGACCTGCGGCACGCCTTACAGGAGACCGAGCAGCGCTTCAAGGCGCAGATCGACTTATTGCGCAGCGACCTCACGGGCAAGTTCACCCTGCTGCAATGGATGCTCGGGTTGCTGCTGGCGGGGGTCGCCTCGCTCGTCATCAAGTCGTTCTTTTAGCGCCGTTTGACCGCGACCGCCGCCGAACGACAGTCCTCCCCGCATGGGTAAACCGTCGGCGACGCACATGAAGCTTGGGTCATGATCGCCGCTTTGGCCAAAGCGCTCACCCGGATTTATCCACAGATGCCACAGATGAAGAAAATCTGTGGATGAGATTTCCGGCCTTGATCATCGTTCCGGCCAGCGACGGCCTGTCCGCAACTGGAGGTCGAGGCTTTAGCCGGTGGCGATTCCTGAGATCTCAAATAAAATCAGTGGTGCCTGCGCGCCGGACCGGCTAAAGTCTCGACCTCCAGTCGCCGGAACGACGACCAAGACCAAAGCCAGCCCCGTTAGCGCAACTCTAGGCGACATCTTGCAGCAAGTTTGCGTAATCCTTGCCGGATGTTGGCGATGGCAAAGGTTTATGATCACGCTTGTACAAAATAATCGCCTCATCAACAACTTGGCAAAGCTCATCAAAAACGCGCTTCTCGTTTTCGCCGTGACAGCCCCCAAAAATCAATCCTGGGCAACTCCCAACATAGCAATTGTCTTCTTCTGACCATTCCACGATTTTAGCGTAACGCGCACTATCTTTCATTTTTTTGACTCCGTTATTGCTTTTTCAACTGCTTTAACCAAATACTGTTTCGCATCATCACCGGACTTCCCGGACACTGTAATTGGCTTTGTGACCTTTGGATGGACGAAGTTTCGGTGGCTCCCCTTTCCACCCCGATTCGCGAAGCCTGCCTGTTCCAATTGTTCAATCAAGTCTTTTACTTTCGGTGGCACACGGCCCTCGCTTTTCTATGCGCCGAACGTGAAGCCTAGGTTCGGCTTCTCTGCTTCAGGGTTGCTTGAATTACGTAAACTGTTCCAGGAACCCGAATTCCTTTAGCAGGATCGCCATTAGCGCCGAAGTATCGACCGCGATCATCCGGGCAGACCATCGTCGCCGTAGAGAAAATCCTGGCTACGCGCAGCGCTCGGCCCGGCGGAGGCGCAAGCAGATGCCCTGAGTGTTTCCAACAGCGTCCGCCGGGCCTTGCTGTCCGGCGTTGCCGTGATTGGAACCAGACGAACCCTGGCATGACCGTGGCGGGTCAAGATCACCTCATCACCCGCCTCGGCGCGGCGTACCAGTTCGGTCAATTGCCCTTTGGCATCGGTGACTGAAATTTGCATAGGCTCCTCCAGCAGTGAATCTGCCCTATAATCTGGCAGGTCAGAATAGTCCGGCAGATGGTCCATTATCGCAGAGGTTGCAGATTATTCGATAGCGCCGTCCTGTTGGAAGAAGTGTCTCCGCTCCGTCGCCCCAGAATGCGACCGCTAGACAAATGGGTCGATCGCTCGCAGATTCGTCGAGGATGGCGGCGATGGAGTTGCGAATGTCTTCTGCGGAGGCAACAAACATGGATGGTTCCTGTGACTCCTAACGAATAAACGTTTGCTGCACTCATCCGATCCTGGCACGGTGCCCACTGCGGGCACGGCCTTCTTTAGCAAGAGGGGATTGTATCCCAGAGCCCGGGTTACCGGCCGGTGCCGAGCGGCACCTCATCACTTAGGCAACGGTCGGAGCGGCGCAAAGTGGGCATCCGAGGGGCTGGCAAAAGGACAATTATGGATTGATTGTAGAGCATATTCTGGCATGTGGGCGCGCAGGGTTTCGAGGTGCTGTCAACCGCTGTCGCTGGGGACGAACGTGGTCCGCACTGGGCCGCTGTCGGGTTGCTCTACGCCGCCCCGCGCAGGGCAAAATCCGCGCGGATCTCCGCAAACGGAACGCACAGCCGGCCGTCCGCGTCGGTCTCGATCAGCCCGGTCTCCAAGAGCGCCTGGCAGTCCGCGTCGACACGTTTCGCATCCCGACCCAAGGCGCGTGCCAGGGCACGTATCTCCAGGGGACCGATGGACTGAAGCCGCTCGATCAGTTCCCAGCGATTGGGTGTCAGCACCCTAAACAGTGCGCCCGGTGACTCGAAGACAAAGACCTCACCCTGATAGTCCCCGTGATGCCAAGCCGCCAGGAAGCGCCCGCGCAGATCGGCCAGGACCGCGTCGGTCTCCCGCTGCACGCGAATCACCGCGGTTCTGGTCATGGGCGTCGCCTCCGGACCTCTGCAAAAAAGTCGTCGATCAGCCGCTCGGGGGTAGTGAAGCGATACGGATGCTCGGTTCCGTCAAGGTGGAGATGGTCTCCCTTGCCGCGCTCGTTGTCGAATCCCACCACCCGCTTGCCAGGATAACCATAGAAAAGGCGGTACTTGTAGCTGTGGCCGCAACCGGGCACCGGTTCGGGCACGCGCCAGACAACGGCGTCGAGGATCGCCCCGTCGTCGTAGACCTCCCGGTATCGCAACAAGCGCTCGGCTGGCATGGGTGTGAGTATCGCAAGCAGGGCACAGGGTCAGCAAGGGGGCTGGCTCACGCGGATTTACCGTCGGATCTGCTGCGCGGACCGAGCGCCGATGGGCCGATGGCCGAAACGGCAATACAGTCCGCCAGCCGTGCTATGCTCTGCGCCGTCTTTGGGGAGTAGCCGCCTTCCGCGCCCGCGAGAAGGGTTTGCATCAACAGACTTGGTCTGACCGCGGGGTCGGACCATGGTGCAGACAGCCGCATGTGCCTGGCGAGACCTTTGACCGCGGTGCGCCTACTGGGCTGGCGACGTTCCGTGGTCATTGGCTTTTTTCGCCGGCCCCCGGAGTCTTTGTTTGGAAGCCTTCCTCGTCTCGACCGGTATTGTCGCCCTCGCTGAGATCGGCGATAAGACCCAACTGCTCGCACTCTGTCTCGCCGCGCGCTTTCGCAAGCCCTGGCCTATCGTTTGGGGGATTCTCATCGCCACCCTCGCCAACCATGGGTTGGCCGCGGCGGTCGGTCAATGGGTTACGGTCTACGTCGGGCCGGATGTCATGCGCTGGATTCTCGGTCTCTCCTTTATCGCGATGGCCTTGTGGATGCTGGTGCCGGATGAACTGGACGCGGATGCGGCGCCGGTCGGGCGCACGCTGGGTGTGTTCGGCGCGACGCTGGTCGCTTTCTTCCTGGCCGAGATGGGCGACAAGACTCAGGTGGCCACGGTCGCGCTGGCCGCGCAGTTCGGCAGCTATTTCTGGGTGGTCGCCGGCACTACGCTGGGTATGTTGTTGGCCAATGTGCCGGTGGTGTTTTTCGGCGACCGGATCACCGCCTGGATACCGACACGCGTCGTCCATGGCACCGCCGCGGCGACTTTCATCGTGTTGGGGGTGCTGGCGCTGATCGGGTTTGGTCAATGAGCTAGGATCACGAGGGGTCATGATTGCCGTCCCTGCCACAAGAACGTCGTCGCCTCGATCATCGTGCCGACCGGTGTCCAGGCGTCGCGCACTGGTCGAGGCATTGACCGGACCAAAGCCGCGTAGATGCGATGTCGACCGGCAAACGGCCATGGAAGGAACATCCGTCACCACGGACGATGAATGGCCTCCGTGGGAGCGGCGTCCCGCCGCGATGCGGTGCCGCGGTGATATCGAACGCTGCGGTGACACGCCCGACCCCATCGCGGCGGGACGCCGCTCCCACAGGGTCGCTGCGCGACTTTCACGGTACCTCCAGTGATCTTGCGAGCGGCACGACGATCAAGGTCCGCGCCGTCAGGCGCGACCGGGTTACCGCACCCCCGCCAACGGACGCATCTCGACGTCACAGGTGCCGCCGAGGCGGACGGTGGTGGGGTTGCCGCCGCCGCGGCAAGCCTCGCCCCGGTCTTTGACCCGGCAGGTGACCTCGACCGGCCGGCCGTCGTTGATCCAGCTCGGGGTCTTGCGATAGCGTCCGACCTCTTTGAAGCGGCAGCCGGCCGGGACGCCATAGGGCGGGCAGGCGCTGGGTTGACGCAGTGACACCTTGCGTTTGTCGACACTGAAGCCGGGGTAATTGTCCAGAATCCGGATGGCGTCTCCCTGCGGCTTCTCCTCGAATACAAACTCTTTGAAATCATAACCACCGTCGGCGGCACTGCCGACCTGGATGCGCTTGTCGGCGATCAGGGCAAAGTCGCCGCCGCGGCCGGCAACCGCGCCCGACATGTATTCCACCCGGTCGTGCCGGGGGAAGCATTTGCCCATGGCGGGGGCGTGATAGTAATGGCGCAGTTCAGTGAGGTTCGCGAGCGGGGTGCCGGGGAAGATCTCCTTCAGGTCGGTCTCGCTGCCGTAGAGGATGCGCTCCACGTCGCCGACGTTCTGGGTGTACATGGCCTGGAACTTGGCGTAGGTCTCGTCCTGGGCCAGATCGGGGCGCAGGAAGCAGGAGGTGAGCCCGGAGATCTGCGTCAGGTACTCGTCCCAGATGTTGTACTGGTTCACCGTGGAGGCGGCACCCTGGAAGTCGCCGGGGAACCCGCAGCCCTGATTGCTCTTGCACTGGCCGACGGCGCGGTTGCGGATGGACAGCGCGATGACGTTGCGCTCGCAGGTGCCGTAGGCGTTGCAGCCGCGGCCGATGTGACCCTCGAACAGCGTCGTGCGCATCACATAATCCAGATGTTTGGCACGGGCCAGTTCAGTGTCCGAGCCAAGGCGTGCGTTGGCGCGCGAGAACTCGCCCCAGGCGTTGGCCAGGGCCGCACGCCGACCGGTCAGCGCGCGGTTGGCAGTTTCGCACTGGGGGGAGGCGTGAAAGGCGCGCACGATCTGGTCCAGGGTCGTCGCTCCGGCCGTGCCGCCGCCGTTGCCGCCGGAACGGGGCGGATCGAAGAAGGGTGCCTTCTTCAGGGCGTAGAGTTGGCGCACGTCGATGACATACTTGACGCCCGGCGCGCAGTGATGGTTCTGGACCTGGAGTTGGCCGCGTTCGGCCACCGTGCGTTTGAACCGTTCGGTGTCGGCGCGCGTCGCCTTGCGCGGGTCGACGACGACCTCGAAACCGACATAGGGCGTGCCCTGGCCGTCGGTCAGCGGTTTGCCGTCGCGGATCACCAGGCAGGGGATCAGCGAGGTGCCCTGGCTCAGTGAACCGGCCGGCGAACCGGGGCCGGTGAAGCCCTCCGCCCGGTAGTAGGGCACCGTGGCCGGGCCGTTGAACTTGTAGATGGTCATCACCGGGGTGGCGGGGATGGCCGCCTGGGTGACCTGGGCGGCGGTCAGGAGGACCAGTGCGCTGAACGATCGCTGCAAAAAACGCTGCATGGGTATGGGGCCCTGGGGGTTGATCGTGAATCTGCTCCGGAACCAATCCGGGTGGTCCACCGAGAAGTTGAAGTAAGATTGTGAACCATGCGCCTTCGTGGACTCAACCGTGCCCGCGGGTTCAGTGGGCCGCGGTGCAGATCGAGGCCGCCGGGCGCCCCCGGCGGTTGCTCAGTCACTCTACCTCACCTAAGTTATCGGGGTTCCGTTCGATGAAACGCGACGCACTGTCCGCACGCATCCTGACGCTGAGTTCCCTGGCCCTCGCGCTCAACACCGCGCTGGCTGGAACCAATCTGATTCAGGACGGCGGTTTCGAAGGTCCCTTCCCCGCCTGGAGCAGCACCAAGTCAGCCCTCGCCCTGGATCCCGCCGCCGCGGAGACCGGCACCCAGGGTTTGCGTGTGGACTCCGCCTACGCCTGGTGTCCCTACGGCGCGCTCTATGCCCTGGCCGCCGGTTCTCTGCAGAACGGCACCCTTTATGAGGTAGGTGCCCGGGTCCGCCTGGCGGCGGACGAGACCGGCTATGCCGATCTGGATCTGGGCCTGATCAAGAACAACGGCAGCCCGACCTGGATCGACGGGGAGCAATCGAGCTACGACGGCCGGGCCTATCCCGACCGCTGGACCACCCTGTTCGGCGTCATCAAGACCAACTTCGCCGCGACCGACACGATCAAACTGTGCATCTCCGGCGGTCTGGGTAAGACCGTCTATATCGACAACGCCTACGTCGCCCCCCTGACCCGGGCCGAGATCGGCTACCAGCCCCCAGCGACCCTGGACACCGACGCGCTGGTGCGGGCAAGCGGCAACCGTCTGGTGCTGGGTCCGAACGACGCGCCTTTTGTCCTCAAAGGGACCAACGTCTATCAGTACGATCCAGGCGACAATCTCTCCGCGGCGCTCACCAACTACAAGTTCAAGAACGTCAAGGCCGACTCCTACGCCGAGATCGCCGCCCTGGGCTTCAACAGCGTCCGGCTGATGCTTGCCTACAACGTATTCGAAGATGACACCGCCCCCGGGGTCTACAAGGAAGAGGGCTGGGCCGTGCTGGACCGCCACATCCAATGGGCCGAGGCCCACGGCCTGCGCCTGATCCTGGACATGCACGTTCCCCAGGGCGGCTACCAGAGTGCCGACGGCTTCAAGGGTTTCGGCAGCCGGGCCGACCTCAAGAAGCGCCTGGAGGATCTCTGGGTCGCCATCGCCGGGCGTTACCGCAACGAAACGACCATCGTCGGCTACGACCTGATCAACGAACCCTACGTCAATCATTGGTTTGATTACGCGGCGACGGTCATCGAGAAGATCCGCGCCGTCGACCCCCACCATCTGGTCGTGGTGGAAGTCTCCTTCCATCCCAATGACACCGGCATGTACCGCCTTGCCGACCCCAATGTCCTGTACGACGTGCATTGGTACGAGCCCTGGTCCTGGGCCGGCTCGCACACCAATAACACCCCCTACGTCGGTACCGTCGAGACCTTCAAGCAGGAACTGCGCGACGGCGAGGGCCTGCAGGAATTCTACGACGGCGCGACCGACAGCTTCACTGTCCCCTTCAACGTGGGTGAGTACGGCATTACCTTTGAAAAGTACGAGATCGAGGGTGTCGCCGGGGTCGCCTGGCTGGCGGACGCCAATGCCGCTTTCGACCACTTCGGCATCAGCCGTCAGTTGTTCGCTTACAACGAGGGCAACTTCGGCATCTACCGCGGCTGGAACAGCTATCCCCGTGAGCATACTGCCACCACGGCCGCCCTGCTTGCCGCCCTGCCGGAGGTGAACGGCGCCGAACCGCCGCCACCACCCCCGCCACCACCACCCCCGCCGCCACCCCCACCGGCCCCGGTCCTGGCCGACCTGAACCTCGTGTCGTTGGCCGTGGACAACCCCACCCCGGTGGCCGGCAGCACCGTCAACCTGAGCTTCGCGGTCGGCAACCTGGGCACCGACGCGGCCCTGAACGCACGGGTCTCGCTGCCGCTGCCCGCCGGGGTACAGTGGGTCAGCGGTCCTGCCGACTGCGCCGCCGCGTCCGGCGCTCTGGTGTGCAGCTTCGGCACCCTGGAGCAATCGGGCACCCGCACCCGCAGTGTCGCCCTGCGCCCGACGACCGCCGGCAGCCTCACCCTCACCGGTACCGCCGGCTCCGACACCCAGGACCCGGACACCGCCAACAACGCGGCCAGCGTCGCCCTGACCGTGGCGGCCTCTCCACCCCCTGCCGGGCAGACCGCGGACCTCGTGCTGACTCAGTTCAAGGCCACCAGTCTGACCCCCAAGGCCGGGAGCGCGGCGGAGTTCATTTTCATCATCAAGAATCTGGGAACCGATGCCGCCGCCAACACCCGTTTCGTGCTGCCCCTGCCCGCCGGCCTGAGCTGGGTGTCCGGACCCGCGGAGTGCAGCGTCGCCGCCTCCGAGGTGGTGTGCAGTTACGGCAGCCTGGCGAAGAACGCCTCACGCACCCGGTATCTGTACCTGCGGCCCGCCGCCGCCGGGGCCATGGTCCTTACCGGCAGCGCCCAGGCCGATACGCAGGATCCGGTCCCCGGCAACAATGCGAAGACCCTCAACCTGACCGTTATGCCCTGACCGCCGGAACGACGGGGCCAAGGAAGGCCCAAGGCGCCGCCGCTCGTCGGTGAGCGATGGTCCCAATGGCATCTGTCATGCTGGGCAGCGAATGCCGTGGGCGTGCCGAAGTCGACCGTCCGCCGCTGGTCACTGCGGATGTGCAATTTCATGAACAGACAAGACGATAGCGATCCACTCGATCAGGAGATCGACTTCAGCCAGGCCCGCTGCGGCCCTGTCATCACCCCTGAGAGCGATATGACACGCATTACAATCTCCTTGGATACAGCCGTCGTCGACTGGTTAAGGGCGCAGGTCAAGGAAAATGGCGGCAGCTACCAGACGCTGATCAACGGGGCCCTGAAGATCCACATCCAACAGCAGCAAAGCCGGAATGATCTGGAACAGACACTGCGGCCTTGGTCATAAACCCGGCCACCGTGCGATCTGCGCGGTCGTCGGTCCGCACAGCGGACCCTACAGGTCACGGTGTTACCGTAGGGTCCGCTGTGCGGACGGTCCGCGGCCGGCCGGGACGATGATCAAGGCCGACACTGCGGCGGGTGCTGCGCGAAGAACTCGACGCAAGGCAGGCTGCTTGAGGGCGATGCATTTGAACGCTTACGGTCGCGCCTGGATACGCGCGCCCCAGCCTCAATGTCTTGCATCCCCAGAATGAACCGTTAAAGGAGAAAATGATGGACTACATCGACAGAATCGCAATTGCGCCGGGTAAACGTGGTGGGCGCCCCGTCATCCGCGGGCTTCGCATCACCGTCTACGATGTCCTTGGATGGCTTGCCGACGGCATGACCGCCGAAGAAATCATCGAAGATTTTCCGGAGTTGGAAAGGGCCGACATCCAAGCGTGCTTGGCCTTCGCCGCTGATCGCGAACGCCGCGCTGTCGTTGTTCAAGCGTCATGAGACTGCTGCTGGATGAGAACCTGTCGCGCAGGATGGTGCCATTCCTGCAAGCGCATTATCCGGGAAGCAGCCAGGTTGTACTTGCCGGGTTGGAGCAAAAGAGCGATCTTGAGATCTGGAAGTACGCTAAGGAGCACGGGTTCACGATTGTTACCAAAGATTCGGACTTTCAAGTCCTAAGTTTGCTGAACGGCGCTCCGCCCAAGGTCATCTGGCTGCGGATCGGCAATACCAACAAGGCGAATGTGATTCGCATCCTGACCGAGCGTTGTGACGCGATTGCAAGCGCCATCGCGGATGCACAGGTGCACTGCCTGGAAGTCGGATGACCAGCATCGATTTATCGGATCGGAGAACCGATTGGCAATCGTGGTAAGTGGCCGACTGATACGGGTATTCCTTGATGTATGCGTCCGGCCGTACTTGGGGCGTCGGCAACTCATCCGACGTGAGCCGCCGCCGTCGTGACGCTTGGGCAGTTGCGGCAGAAGCGATGATGGCATTGATCACGGTTCCGGCCATGGGACATCGTAGTCAGTACCCGGTAGTCAGGCGGCCCGCTTCATCATGCAAACGACATGGTGTCAACCGTGTACTCCATTTTCGGCATCAAGGGTCCGGCGGCCGTGGTCATCGGTCCGGCCAGCTTTCGCCGTGGCTCAGGCGTGGAAATTTCATCCACAGATGTCCACAGATGTTCACAGATGAACACAGATGACTTTCTTCATCTGTGGATATCTGTGGCATCTGTGGAAAAATCCGGGTGATCGCTTTGACCGGAACGACGATCGTTGCCGGTTCGGCGACACCGATGCGGATCACAGCAGTCCGGCCCGTTTAATGTCGAAATAGCGGTTCACCAGCGCGATAGGCAGTTGCGCCGGGAGCAGATCCAGCGACTGGATGCCCAGGTGTTGCAGGCGCTCCTGGTGCCGCTGCCGCTGGGCGAGCCAGCCATGGACGGTGTGGAAGCGTAACGCCTCCTCAAGGTTGCCGATCGGCGCCTCCAGTGCCCGATCCAGGGCGGCCTCGCGCAGGTCGGCGACCACCACCAGATGACGGCGGCGCAGGAGTTGCGCGGCCTGCTCCAGGCCTTCCTGATCCTCGTCCCGACTGTTGGTGAGGATCACCACGAGGGCGCGGCGCGGCATGGCGGCCAGCAGGGCGCGGGCCGCGGCCAGCGGGTCCGCGGCTTCCAGGCTGGGTTGCAGGTCGTAGACGGCCTCCAGCAGCCGGTTCACCGTGGCGGGCTCCTTGCGCGGGGCGAACCAGCGGCGCGGTCCGCCATAGGTCATGAGTCCGACCGCGTCCCCCTGACGGACCGCGACATAGGCGAGCAGCAGCAGGGCGTTCAGCGCCTCGTCGAGGTGGCCGCGGCCTTGTCCGGCGTCGCGGTGGCGCATTCGCCGGCCGCAGTCGAGCAGAAACAGCAGGCGCTGATCGCGCTCGTCCTGATACTCGCGGGCGATGACTTTACGCATCCGCGAGGTCGCTTTCCAGTCGATCTGACGCAGTGAGTCCCCCTCGCGATATTCACGCAACTGGTGGAACTCGGCCCCGCTGCCGCGGCGCTGGAGTCGGCGCACGCCGAGTTGGGCCAGTTGATCATTGGCGGCGAGCAGGGTGTAGCGGCTGATCTCGGCGAAGTTGGGAAAGACCCGCAGCGTTTGCGCCGGCGGCAGGCAGCGGGTGCGCACCCACAACCCCAGGGGTGACCGGGTGGCGACTGCGCAGCCCACCACCGGGAAATCGCCGCGGTTGGGTGGGCGCAGGCGGTACTGAACCTCGGTTTGTCCGCCGGGTTGCAGGCGCAGATCAACGGGCAGTCCCTGTGCATCGAACTCGGCCGGGTGGAGGTCGTGGACGCGCAGTCGCAGCGTCTGAGCGGACGGATTGCCGACTTCCAGCCGCACCGGGCTCCAGACACCCAGCGGCAGGGTGCGGCCCATGTGTCGGCGCAGCAGCGGGTCGGGTAAGCGCCGCAGGGCGAACAGGTCGGCGAGCGCGAGCCCGGCGATCAGCACCCCGCCCCATTGCCAGAGGGTCCCGACCCAGGGCTGCCAGGCGGCGGCGATGCCGACGGCGGTCCAGGCGGCGAGGGCGATGACGAGGGGGGGGCGGGGGGTCATGGGGGTAGTAGCGAGTGGGCAGACGGGGCGGTCCGCGCAGCGGACCCTACGAGCGCGGCGCCGGTACGGCCGCCAGCAGGTCGCCGAGGACGTCGTCCGGTCGGTAGCCCTCGATTTCCAGGTCGGCGGTGAGTTTGAGGCGATGGCGCAGGACGGCCGGCGCCATCGCTTTGACATCGTCCGGAGTCACGAAGGCCTTGCCCTCGGCCAACGCATGGCCGCGGGCGGCCCGGACCAGGGCGATGCCGGCGCGCGGTCCCGGGCCGGTGTCGATGCCCTGCCAGTCGCGCGCGGCCCGGATCAGGCGCACCGCGTAGTGCAGCACGCTGTCGTCCAGGCGCAGGCGCGCCGCAACGACTTGCAGCGCGGTGATGTCCTGGGTGTTCAGCACCCGGCCCACCCGCGAGGTGTCGAGTTGGTCGCCGATCTGTCCGTTGGTGACCTGGCGCACCAGGTCGAGTTCCTCCTGCTCGCCCGGGTAGTCGATGAAGATCTTGAGCAGGAAACGGTCGAGTTGGGCCTGGGGCAAGGGATAGGTGCCCTCCTGCTCGATCGGATTCTGGGTGGCATAGACCAGGAAGGGCGCGGGCAGGGGCAGCGGCTGGCCCTCGATGGTCACCTGCTGCTCCTGCATCGCTTCGAGCAGGGCCGCCTGGGTCTTGGCCGGGGCGCGGTTGATCTCGTCGCCCAGCAGCAGGTTGCAGAAGATAGGGCCGCGGCGGATGCGGAACTCCTCGGTCTTCATGTCGAACAAGGCGTGTCCGGTGACGTCGCTCGGCATCAGGTCGGGCGTGAACTGGATGCGCGCGAAATGGCCGCCCACGGCCTGCGCCAGACCGCGCACCAGGAGCGTTTTGCCAACCCCCGGCACGCCTTCGAGCAGACAATGACCGGCCGCCGCCAGGGCCACGACCGACTCCCGGAGCACCTGGCGCTGCCCCACCAGCGCCCGCCCGACCGCGGCCTCCAGGGCTTGCAGGTGCGCGGCGGCCTGGGCGACCGCCTCATCCAATCCAGTCTCCGATTCGCTCATTCACGCCACCTCAGGCGATGTCCCGTCACATTCATCCGATGGATCAAGCCGCCCGCCGCCGGCTTGCGTCTGCTGGAGTTCCAGCGCAATCTGCCCCGAACCCCGAACCCCGAACCCCGAACCCCGAACCCCGAACCCCGAACCCCGAACCCCTCGCCGCCAGGATCACGGGCGCCGCCGCCTGGCCCCGTGCCAAAGCGCCTTGAGGACCTTGGTTTGCTCGATGAAGCCCTGGGCATCATCGGCCTGGGTCGTCAACGCTGCACGCACCTGTTGCGGCAACAATCGGCTGGCCTCGGCGATGCCGGCGATCTGGTCGTGTTGCGCCAGTTGATGCAGGTCCGGGCGGCGCCGTTGCCAGACCGTGAAGACCTGCCGCCGCGTCGCCTCGACCAGTCCGGCGGCGCGCCCATGACGCCACAGGAAGGCCCCGGCGGCATCCAGGTGCTCGAGCAGGTCGCGTCGCCGCCGGTCCGGGGCCTGCTCCAGCGGTCCCAGCCGCGCGCTCAACGACCAGACCCACACCAGGACCAGGATCGCCACCGCGCTGATGCCTGCCGGTGCCGCGGCCCACAGCAGGGTCCCGAGCCAGGGAACCGCGCTGTCGTAGAGCAGCCAGACCTTGCCGCCGGGGGCCGGCTGGACCAGATAGGCGAGAAACAGCGCGTGATCGTGGCGCCCGATCCGGTCGTTGGTGAGGAACAGGTGGTCGCTGGACACCGTGAGCATCCCCGCGCCGACCGGCAGTCGCACCATGCGCGTTCGCCCCCCGGCCGCAACCTCGGTCGCACCCGCGACACCCGCGGCTTCCAGGTACCAGTCCGGATGAAAGGCGACGCTCAGCGGTTCGCCGCCCGGCAGCCAGGGCGCCTTGGCCAGGATTTGATCCCGGTCCTTGCCGGAGGTCCCGTCGGCGTCCTCTTCGGTCTCCCGCAGCCTGATCCCGAAGGTGCCCGGCAGGTCGTCCGGATCCGGCGCGGCGGCCGGAACCGCATCATCGGACGACGCCTCCGCGTCGTCGTCTGCATCGTCCCACAGGTCGACCGCTTCCACCACCAGTCGGCCGCCATCCTGGAGCCAGGCGCGCAGTGCCGCCTGGCGTGCCGTGCTGAGCGGCCCCAGGCCATTGACGACCAGGGTGTCGGTGATGGGTGGGAGTTGCCGCAGCAAACCACGGCCGGCACTGCTTTCCACCGGGATTCCCAGGCGGGTGAGGAAGCGCTCAGCCGCGAGCATGGGATTGCGGCGGGCTGCCGCGGCGGCACCGATCGGGATCTCCTGGGTCCGGCGCTCGAAGTTGGCCAGAAACCAGGCGGTGAAGGCCGCCATGCCGATCACGAGCAGACCGGTCAGCACCAGCGCCAGGGTGCGTCGTTCAGGCGCCATGGTCGGCTCCGTCCGGTCGCGGCGCTGCCGTGTCGGTCCAGCGCAGCCAGGCGGCGAGGTGCGCGTCGATCCGGTCCAGGTCCGGTGTCCGCCGGGCGTAGGCCAGCGCCTCCCAATCGTGGGTCAGGAGCCGTAACGGCGCCAACTCGGATGCCTCCAGATGATGGGCCGCCAGGCGCAGGACCTCGCCTTCGGTGGCGCCCTCCGGGATTGTGACAGCGCATCGCGACAGGTGCGCGATGCTGCCGCGATAGAGCAGCGCCAAGGCGCCGCGCGCATCACCGGCGGCGAGGTGCGCGCGCACCGCGGTGGCCAGGTCGACCGGGGTTGGGTGAGGGTCCGCGGCCGGGGCCGCCGCGCGGATGACCGTCGACGGCTGCCGTCGCCGTCGCGCCGCGGGCCGCCAGTCGCGCAGGATGCGGCGCGCCAGCAGCGCAACCGCGGCGACGGCGCAGATGACCAGCAGCCATTTGAACAGCGGTCCGAGGAGCAGCGCCAGTTCGCCCAGCCACCGCAGCCAGGATGGTGTCTCGGTGGGCATCTCGTCCGGTCCGGTGATGGGCGCCCAGAAGGTGAGTTCCCGGGTGCGGCCGAAGGTCTCGTCGGCGAGGACTTCGGCCATGATCGCGCGCGCCTCGGCAGCGTCCGGCCAGGGTGGCGCGGGCGTTGCGGCCTGCAGTCCGCCGCCCGGCCAGGTCGTCGCCAAGCCGATCAGCAGGGTGCCGACCAGGGCCATGGTCAACGGTCGGCCAGGCCCGAGGCGTCGCTCCCGTTGGCCTGGTGTTCCGGCTCGGGGTGCCGACCCGGTGGTTCCCGCCTGGCGAAAGGCGAGTTCCAGATCCCAGGCTTCCAGTTCAGTGCGGCGGCCGATATAGAGCGCGAAGCCGCCACAGACGTAGAAGGGGGCGATCACCGAGGCGGCGAGCAGGTAGAGCGCGCTGCTCAGCCAGTAGGGCCAGGATTGCCCGTCGGTCACGGCGGCCGCCAAGTCGATGTTCGGCAGGCCCGCGGGGATCAGGAAATACAGGCCGAGCAGCAGTCCGCCCCAGAGGATGGCCTCGAAGTGATAGCAGATCAGGGTCAGCCAGGCGGCGGTTCCGTCGCCCTCGCTCAGCACCCGACGGCGGCTGCGCACGGCCGCCCCGTGCAGCCCTTCCAACAGGACGATGGGCAGATTGAACGAGCGGCCGACACTCAGCCGGCGCCAGAGCAGAGAAGGGAGCAGGCGGCGGGTCCAGGCGGATCTGAAGATGACACCGGCATTGCGCAGCGCCACGGGCTCGCCGAACAGCGCGCGGCTGCTCCAGTACAGCAGCGGGGCCTCATAGAGCGGCTTGAACCACCAAACCAGCACGAGCCACCAGTCGGCCTTCCCGCCGACCAGGGCCAGTGCGAGGAGAGCCGGCGGCAGGGTTCCCAACCACCACAACAGCCAGAGGGTTGGGAACCACTGACGCGCCAGGGTGAACCCCAGATCCACGCCCTCCCAGGGGCGGCGCGGGCGCAGGACAGCGGCGGCCCGGTCAAGCTCCATGACGGTCACCCCGGCCGGCCAGGCTCAGATAGACGGCTACCAGTATCCAGCCCACGGCGCCGACCCCGTACTTGACTTCGGCCGGCGTGCCGCCGGCAGACCAGAAGGCCTCCACCACCGCGGCCAGCAGCAGCATCAGCGCGGCCCCGCCGACCAGCACCACGGCGTCGCGCGCATTGGCGCGCAGGGCGGCCAGGCGGGTGCGGCGTCCGGGGGCGAGCAGCGCCTGGCCGAGCAGGAGTCCGGCCGCCCCGCTGATGGCGATGGCGGTCAGCTCATAGGGTGCGTGACTGCTGACAAAAGGCCAGAAGGTCGACTCGAAGCCCAGCCGGGTCAGGTGGCCGGCCGCGGCGCCGATCGCCAACCCGTTGAACAGCAGAATGATCACGCTGCCGAGCCCCAGCAGCAGCCCGCCGGCAAAGGTGCGGAACCCGATGCCGATGTTGTTCATCACGTAATAGCCGAACATCTGAAAATCGGTGTCCGCCTGGCGCTGTGCGGCGCGCCCGACCTTGCGGTTCGCCGGGTCGTACAGTGCTTCCAGATCGGTCACCTCACTGCTGTCCATGAGGCTGTAAATCAGTTCACCATCCTGATGGCAGGCAACGCCCATGATCGCCATCGGCAGGAACAGCAGGGCCGCGGCCAGCCAGAACGCGGCCGCATGACGGCGCAGGGTGCGGGGAAAACCGGCCGCCATGAAGGCCAGGGTCGGCCCCAGTAACGCCGGTCGACGCTGGTACAGACAGCGGTAGCCGCGCCGGACCAGCGCGTGCAGCTCGGCGATCAGCCCCGGGCTGTAATGGCGGGCGCGGGCCAGGGCGTAGTCGGCACACAGGCGCCGGTAAAGCACCGGGAAACGCACCGGCGCCGGGTCTGGCCGGCGGCGACCGCGGCTTTCCAGTGTGTCGAGGAGTTGACGGTACTCCTCCCATTGGCCGGCTCGGTCGGCGGCGAAGGGTTGTTGTCGCATGGTTCAGCGCCCCCTGGTCAGCCAGCTTGCGTAACCGGCCACCAGTGCCACCGCGGCGGGTCCACTCGGCCAGGTCTGGCCGTCCGCGGCGGGGGGAAACCGGGCGAGCAGGGTTTCGGCGAGTTCGATCCGTCGTGCCGCCGACAGTCGCGCCGCCCGTTCGTCGAAGGCGAGGATCGCCTGCGCGGCGGTCAGCGACAAGCCGGCGGGCGGCGGTCGGGGGGCCGTGTCGCATTGTGCGGCGAGGGCCGCGGCGAGGGCCGCGGGGCGGGCGACGGGGTTGTCCGCATGGACAACCAGGGTGCCGGCCGCCAGATCGCCGAGTCGGCGAAAATCCCGGTCGGCCAGGGTGCAAACCAGGCCGACACCGTAGAACAGCGGCAGAAAATCGACGACTCGCAAGAGGTTGCGGATCAGCGACGCGGGCAGCCCCACCGGGGTGCCGTCGTCGTGGACCACCAGTAATCCCAGCGCGCGTTTGCCGGGGGTGGCCCCGGTCCAGACTTCGAAGACCACCGGATAGAACCATTCGAGCAGGAAGCCGGCGATCAGGATCATCCCGGCCCCGAGACCGGCGAAGGCCGCCAGCGGAGTGAGGGCCAGGTAGACCAGGAGTCGAATGCCGCCGTCGACGGCCAGTGCCACGGCGCGCGCCGTCGGGCCGGCCGGGCGCAGGCCCAGGTCGACACCCTCCGGGGTCTCGTTCAGACGGATGGTGTCGCGGGGGGCTACGACGGCAGGGCGCGCGCGGCCGTGCGTGGCGAAGGGCACGTTGGTCGGGCGTTCCGTCTCATCCCGCCGGTCCGTTGTTGCTGAGAAGTACCGTCCCTGACCCTGGATTCCGGCATCCTGCCGGAATGACGGGGGGTGGTATTCTCGCGACTTCAGGTTGAACGGGGTGCTTGGTGATCCAGTAAACACGCTGTTCAGGCGGGCGGCCGCGGGATGTTTGATGGTTGAACCAGCGGCGATCGTTGCGTGTCGCCTTGAAACAACGCCAGTGCAAAGCGTTCAGTGATGAGGATCACGGGGTGACCGCCGATAATGATCCGATAGGTGCGGAATACCGATTCGCCGACATCCCCTTCCGCGTCCCGGTCGACCCCGACGTCCAGGACCTCCCGATAACTCTCCAGTCCGCTGTCACGGATCAATGCGCCGATGCCGATCTCGCGGTCGATCAGACGGCGGCGAAAGTCTTCGGGAATCAGCTCCGTGCGGATCAGCGACAAGGCCTCGGCGAAGGCGCGCCCGCTATGGACGCCACGCAAGCGGGCATCGCGAACCAGGCACCGGGATCCCGGTGTCAGACCGATCCAGGGCACCGCGGCCTGCGCCGTCTCGAAGCGTTGCTCCAGGGTGTCGACGGCCACGGGTTCCCAAAAATAGGCTTCCAGGATCTTGGTGACGGTTCCGTCGGTGACCAGGAGGGCGCGCAGAAACGGCGGTAGGGCGGCGAGCGGGATCGACTCACCCCGGTCGTCGCGGATCTGGCCTTCCGCGACGTAGCCGTCACAGCGGAACGGCGACATCGACGGGTCGTCCAGCGGACGACCATAGTAGCGGCGCATAAATTAGGACCTCGGCAAACGGCCTGCCTGGATCGCGGGCCTGGATCCCCAGCGTGGACCAAGATTGTGCCCGAGCGCAACCCGGCGCTCGAGCGACATCCGCTGGCCCTGAGGGTGTCGGACGTGAACGTGTTTTCATTACAAACAGGCGTGTCGTCAGGGCGATTCCGGAAATTCCGCGTGGTTTCGCCCTCTCGGCTGTTGCAGTTCGCGTGTTTTTCACGCAAGCTTACACACCGGGTCCGACTCTTTCGGTCAAACCGCTCGCGGTTGGCCAGGAGCGTACAATCGGATCTTGATCCACCGGGCATCCCGCGCATCGTCAGATGTAACGGATGCAGTGTGGGGGATTCGGAAAAACCCGAACCTGTGGTATAAAAAGAGAGCCGATTGGCTCAACCTTTGGAGATTCTACCGATGACCAAGATCGTCAAGCTCGCTTCCCTGTCCGCCGCTGCCCTGATTGGCGCCTCCCTGCTGAGCGCCTGCACCGACTCCACCGCTCGTGAAATGGCTCAGCAAGCCCTGGACGCCGCCAAGGGCGCCCAGGCCTGCTGCGACGCGAACACCGAGCGTCTGGACCGCATGTATCAGAAGATCATGTCCAAGTGAAGCCTGTCGGCTGAACTGCGCCGGCTTCCCACAAGTTGCGGGAGGCCGGTGTTTTCCTTGACCGCTCGTTCCACCGCCTGCCAATCCATCGTCAGCCCATCCGCGTTCGCCACCGACTCCGGTACCACCGAGCGCGCCGCCTTCCGTTTCGACTCATTGTCGATGTGCACCTCCAGATAGAGGTCATTCCCCAGCCAGCCGAGCTTGTAGGGCTGGTCGACGATCGTCACCACCGTACCCTCGCTGACCTGCGGGAACAATTCCTCGATCCCCTCGTTGTTCATGCGGATACAGCCATGGCTGACCTGCATCCCCAGACCCCAGGGTTTGTTGGTGCCGTGGATCAGATAGCCGGGAACGGACAGCCGCATGGCGAACTGCCCCAACGGATTGTCGGGACCGGCAGGCACCACCGCCGGCAGGATGTCTCCATTGGCCGCGTGCTCGGCCCGAATCGAGGCCGGCGGCGTCCAGGTCGGGTCTTTGACCTTCTTGGTTATCGAGAAAGTCCCGAGCGGTGTGCTCCAGCCCTCACGTCCGATGCTGATCGGGTAGCTCTGAATCTCGTCCGGGTTGTCGGGCGGATAGTAGTACAGGCGCATCTCCGGGCGGTTCAGCACCAGACCCCGGCGCGGGGTGTTGGGCAGCACGAAGAAGGTCGGAATCAACACATCGCTGCCGTCGCCCGGCACCCAGATGTCGACCTTGGGGTTCGCCTGGTCCATATCCTGATAACCCAACTGGTTCTGCCGACCGATATCGAGCAGAGTGTCGTGATTGCGGCTCTTTACATAGAAGGGCACGCCGATCACGCTATCGCCCGGGTGCGCCAGCCGGAAGGTATCGGCCTGAACCGCGGGCGCCCAGCCGTGGCCGAGGCCGAGACCCAGCGCCGTCGCGGCGGCCAGCCAGCGCCCGCCCCGGGTCTGGGCGGGTGCCGAAGCGCGCGGTCGATCCCGGTCGTTATGCTTGTTTATATTCAGCTTTATCACTCTGTTACCTCGTAAGCATGATGAAGAAATTGTCGCGATTGTCGCACGTCCGCAATATCGGGGTCGCGGCCCATGTGGATGCCGGCAAGACCACGCTGACCGAGCGCATCCTGTTTTACACCGGCGCTTCCTACAAAATCGGTGAGGTTCATGATGGGGCCGCCCACATGGATTACCTGGCCGAGGAGCAGCGTCACGGCATCACCATCACCGCGGCGGTCACCAAGGCGCCGTGGCGCGAACACCTGATCCAGGTGGTGGATACCCCCGGTCATGTCGACTTCACCATCGAGGTGGAGCGTGCCATGCGGGTGCAGGACGGCTGCATCCTGGTCCTCGACGGGGTGCGTGCCGTCGAACCCCAGACCGAGACCGTGTGGCGCCAGCGTGCCCGATTCAATCTTCCGGCGCTCTTTTTTATCAATAAGATGGATCGCCCCGGTGCCGACTATCGGCAGGCATTGGCCGCCATCAGGCAGCGTCTCAAGGGTGAACCCGCGCCGATCACGGTCCCGCTGCCCGACGCACAGGCCGTGGTTCATTTGATCGACCGGACGCTGATTCGTTTCATGGGCGAGCAGGGCGAGTTGCTGGAGACGCAACCCTGCCCCGACGCCCTGTGGGCGCAGCTGGCCGCCGACCGGGAGGCCCTGGGCCTGGCCGCCGCCGAGTTCGATGAGTCCCTGATCGAGCCGGTGCTGGCCGGCGAGACGCCGGAGCCCGCGGCCCTGCGCGCCGCCATCCGCCGCGGGACCCTGGCCGGGCGCTTGTTTCCCTGTTACGGCGGCAGCGCCCTGCGCAACCTCGGTGTCCAGCCGCTGCTGGACGGGGTGATCGATTTCCTGCCGGCCCCCCCCGACCGCCCGCCCGCCATCGGCCGCCGCCCCGACGGCAGCAGCGAGGAGGTGGTGCTGGGCGGGGACGGTCCGCTGGTCGCTCTGGCCTTCAAGGTGCAGCTCTGGGATGGACGGCGCCATGTGTTCGCCCGGATTTATCGCAATACCCTGAAAGCAGGCGACCCGGTGGAATTCGTCGGACCGGACGGTCAGACCCGCCATGAGCAGGCCGCCCGCCTGTTCGAGGTCGACGCCGGCAAGAAGACTAAGGTCGATCAGGCCGAGCCGGGTCAGATCGTCCTGATCGCCGGTCTGCGCTTCGCCACGACCGGCGATACCCTGTGCGCTCCCGGACACCTGATCGGCCTGGAACGGATCGAGGCGCGCGCCCCGGTCCTGGGTCTGGCCATCGAACCGGGCGCCGGGACCGATGAGGAGCGCCTGCTGGAGGTCCTGGACAAGGTCACCCAGGAGGATCCCACCCTGGCCGTGGAAGAGGACCCTGAGACCGGCCAGCGCCTGCTCAAGGGGATGGGCGAACTGCACCTGCAGATGGTCCTGGAGCGGTTGGGGCGTGAGTTCGGCGTGCAGGTGCGCAGCGGGCGCCCCGCCGTGGCGGTGCGCGAGACCATTCGCCGCGGCGCGGCGGCGGACGCCTTGTTTACGACGCCGCCGCTGCCCGACAGCAAACACCTGGACCTCATGGCGCGGGTCGCGCTGGCGGTAGAGCCGCTGACCCGCGGTGCCGGTACCCGTGTGGACGTGACGCCACGGGTGCTGCCCGAGGGCGCTGTCCTGAGTGACGAGCAGCGCCGGGCCATCGCGTCGGGTCTGCGCGGCGCGCTCGAATCAGGCCCGCTGCAAGGCGCCGCGCTCATGGATCTGGCCGTCCAGGTCCGCGAGGCCGAGTTGTTCGGCCCAGGCTCCACCCCGGAGGCACTGGCGGCGGCGGCCGGCAAGGCGTTGCGCAAGGCACTGGAGGAAGCCCAGCCGGTTCTGATGCAGCCGGTGATGGCACTGGAGGTCATAGTCCCGGAGGTCAACCTGGGGGCGGTCCTGGGCGATCTGCAGGCGCGTGCCGCCCTGATCCTGGAAACCCGCACCGGCGACACCGCCGACGGCAATGCCGCGATCCGTGCCGAGGCGCCGCTTGCCGCGCTGCTCGGCTATACCACGACGCTGCGCAGCCAGACCCAGGGCCGCGGTCAGTTCAGCATGGAGTTTTTGCGGTTCGATGTCCCCTGACGGGTGAGCGCCGCACCAAAAAAAAGCGCGACCTGAGTCGCGCCTTAAAGTTACCACCAAAGGAGGATGGAGGAGTGCACCGAAGCGCGGTCGCTTCAGTACATCAACAGTTTCTTATATACAGGTTCCCTTGTCAAGTCCTCCAGAGTCTGATAATGCGCGCGCGGGCACATTTTCAGTTCAGCGTGCAGTCGGGTGTCGGCGTGACTTTTTCGGTCATGGCAACACTTTAGTTTAGTTGGTTTTTCCTGCGTTTCGTCAGCCCGCGGGTGCCGTCTGTCGGAACTGGAGTGAGTCGCGATGCTGCCCGTCTTGTTTGCACTGCTCGGGATCGCGATCGGCGGGCCGCTGTTCGGTGACTGGTTCGCCTCCGCGCTCGCCGGTCTTGCCCTCGGTCTGATCCTCGATCTGCGTCGGCGGGTGGCGGCCCTGGAGCTTGAGCGTGCGCTCAGACGCTTGCGCGAGAGCGTGCCGGCACCGCGGCCGCTGACTGAACAGACCACTGAACGGACGGCCGAACCGGATTCGACACTGCTGTTCTCGCGGTCCGTGCCGCCGACCCGCGCGGTCACGACCGCGCAGACCGCTGCCGCGTCGGAGATCGACATCCTCGCCGAGTGGGACAGGCCGACCGGCCGGGCCGGATCCGCGCGCGCCGACGCCGCGGCCACCGGCGCGGCCGAGCCCTGGTGGGTCCTGGCCCGCAACTGGCTCCTGGGCGGCAACCTCATGGTGCGAGCCGGCGTGGTGGTGTTGTTCTTTGGTGTCGCCTTTCTGCTCAAGCTCGCCGCGGAACACGCCTTGCTGCCCATCGAGTTGCGGTTGAGCGCGGTCGCCGTCGGCGGCCTGCTGCTGCTGTCGCTCGGCTGGCGCCTGCGGCAGTCCCGGCCGCTCTACGGGCTGGCGCTGCAGGGCGGCGGGGTCGGGTTGTTTTATCTCACCGTGTTCGCGGCGCTGCGGCTCTATGCCCTGATTCCGCCCGGCCCCGCCTTCGCGGTCCTGGCGGTGGTGGCCGCCGGTGCCGCCGCCCTGGCCGTGCTCCAGAACGCCCAGGTGCTGGCGGTACTCGGTGCTGTCGGCGGCTTTCTGGCACCGGTGCTGACCGCCGCGGGGACCGACAGTCATGTCGGTCTCTTTTCCTACTATCTGGTGCTCAATCTCGGCATCCTGGTGATCGCCTGGTTCCGCCCCTGGCAAGCGCTGAACCGGGTGGGTTTCGTCTTCACCTTCGTCATCGCCTCCTTATGGGGCTATCGGTTCTATCGGCCGGACCAGTTCGCCGGCACCGAGCCCTTCCTGATCGCCTTCGCGGTCCTGTACGTGGCCGTGGCCCTGCTGTTCGCGCGCCGCCAACCGCCGGAGTCGCGCGACCAGGTGGATGCGAGTCTGGTGTTCGGTGTTCCGCTGGTGGGGTTCGCGCTCCAGGCGGGGCTGGTGCAGCGGTATGAGTACGGTCTGGCCTGGAGCGCGTTTGCCGCGGCGGTCTTCTATAGCGGTCTGGCCGGCCTCGGGTTCGTGCGCCGCGGCGCCGTGCCGCGACCGCTGACCGAGGTCTTCCTCGCCATCGGAGTGGTCTTCGCTACCCTGGTCGTGCCCTTGGCCCTGGATGCCCGCTGGACCGCGGGGTTGTGGGCTTTGGAAGGTGCGGCCATGGTGTGGGTAGGCGGTCGTCAGGGCCGGCTTGAACCCCGCCTGTTCGGTTATCTGCTGCAGATCGGGGCGGCACTGGCCTTGCTCCTGGCCGTCTGGGAGGCGCCGGCGGAATTGCCCGTGCTGAACGGTCTCTTCGTCGGCGCACTCTGCGTCGCTCTTGCCGGGGTCTATACCGCGTGGCATCTTCAGCGTCACCCGGAGGCGGTTCCCTGGGAAACGCTGCTGTATCGGCCGTTCCTGGTTTGGGGGCTGCTGTGGTGGTACGGCGCCTGGATCACCGAGATCGCCGACCAGGTGGGCCAGGCGCAGCCGCTGGTCACCGCGTTGGCGCTCTGTTTCACCGCGTCCGCACTGCTCGCCGATCGGCTGCGCTGGACGCTCCCCTGGCCGGATTTGCGTTGGCCGGCCCGCGCACTGCTGCCCCTGCTCTATCTGCTGTTGCCGCTGGCCGGCTGGTTACTCGACCATCCATTCACGGGCTGGACGCTGGCCGGGTGGGGAGCCGGACTGCTGGGCCACCTCTATCTGCTCCGCCGGGAGGAGGACGGCGTGGCGTCCGAACCGGCGCTGCTCGCCCTGCTGCATCAGGCCGGGTTCTGGCTGGTCCTGATCCTGCTCTCCTGGGAGTCCGCCTGGCGGCTGGATCACTGGATGCAAGGTGCCGACACCTGGCCGTCCCTGGCCTGGGCACTGATCCCGGCGGCCGGGATGCTCACCTTGCGGCACCTGGGCGGACGCCTCCCCTGGCCGGTGTCGGCGCACCCGCGGGTGTATCGGGAGCAGGCCCTGGTGCCGGTCGGCTGCTTCCTCTGGGGCTGGGTCCTGGTGTCCTGTCTCGTCAGTCGGGGCGACGCCACTCCCTTGGCCTATCTGCCGCTGCTGAATCCGTTGGACATGGGTATCGGGCTCGCCCTGCTGGTGCTGGCCGATTGGCTCTATCGGGTCGGCCTGGACGGCGCCGCCGCGGCACCGGACCGACCGGCCTGGCGTTGGTCCTTCGCCCCCTGGGCACTGGGGCTCACCCTGTTTCTCTGGCTCAACAGCGCCTGGTTCCGGACTGCCTATCACTGGCTGGGTGTGAGTTTCTCGCCCGCGGCCATGCTCGGCTCCCAGACCGTCCAGGCGGGGCTGGCTGTACTCTGGGCCTTGGCCGGGCTGATCTGCATGGTGCTGGGCCACCACCTGGCGCAACGCCGGGCCTGGTTCGCGGGCGCCGCGCTCATGGGTGTGGTGGTGCTCAAGCTGTTCCTGGTGGACCTGTCCAGTTCAGGTACCCTGGCACGTATCGTCGCCTTCCTGTCAGTGGGCGTGCTGCTCCTGGTCGTCGGCTATTTCGCGCCGCTGCCGCCGCGCGCGAAGGCGTGATCCTAGGATGCGCAACGCATGTCCGACACTCGGGTGGTCGAACAGACGCCATGATTCACATCCACCTGGACCAACGGCTTGCCGTCCGGGTCGACGATATGGACTGCGCAGCCGATGCAGGGGTCAAAACTGTGAATCGTCCGCAGCACTTCCAGCGGCTGCTTGAGATTGGCCAGGACATGGCCGCGCAAGGCCTCTTCATAAGGCCCGGGCACGCCGACGAGATCACGCGGTCCGGCATTCCATTGACTGGCAACGACACATTGGTAGTTATCGATCAGGCCTGAGACACGATTGAGCTTCACCCAGTGACCCAGAGCTCCGCGCGGTGCTTCGGTGAAACCGAACCCCACCTGCACGGGCCACAGATTAGGCTGTTGAAGGCGCGTAAAGGTGTTGGGATTCCAATAGGCACCCGCTTTGTTGTTGTAATAAAGCTGATACCATCCGGCGTAGGCTGCGGTACCCGCCGCCGTGTCGGCCGCCCGACCGGCGATCTGGTCGGCGATAATCTTGGTCTCCAGTACGCGGCAGAAGATTCGCCCCAGAGTGGAATTCAGCTGCGTGAAAGTAAGCCCCAGACCGCCCTGCGCCGTTGGATTGATCCAGAGTTGCTGCACATACTTGCGGACCAGCTTGTCCGTGGGTTGGGCGTTCGCGGTGCCGCCCCGTGCGTGCATCGTCAAAATATGCGCCAGCGGCCCGACTTCCATCGGCTGATCGTCGTAGCGGGGTGACTTGATCCAGGAATACCTGGCATTTTCATCAAGCATGTATTTTGAGGTGCCATCGGGATTACGGCCTTGATCAGGCAAGGGCCCGTCGTAATACAGCTCGGTCTCGCCAACGGACGGATGCTCACCGGTATCCGAGCCCAAATACCAGGCATGGGCGACATTCTCGGTCACCATTTTCTCATCGAAGGGGGTCAGCGTCGTCGGCGCATCTGCCCAGATCACGCCTTGGGGAATAATGTAACCGGCAGGATAGTCGATCGCGCCATCAGTGAACTCCCGCTTCACCAGTGCCGGGTCCGGGAACTCGCCGTAGCACAAGAAATTACCAGCGGTTGCACCAAAATTTGCCCACTCCTTATAACGCTTCGCCACCAAGATCACGTCGGGCAGATAGACCTGATCGACAAAGGCCTTCATCCTCGTCACGGCGGTCTTGATAGTCGCCAACCCCTCGGTGTTGAGCGAGGTGCCCCCCTTTTCATCATTGACCGTACCGGTGTTGCTGCTGAGGGTGCAGGGCATGCCGCCTACCACCAGATTGGGATGGGGGTCCTTACCGCCGAAGACCGAATGCAGCTTGACCACCTCCCGTGCCCAGGCCAGCGCCTCGAGATAGTGGGAGACCAGCAACAGGTTTTCTTCCGGGCTCAGTTTGTACGCGGAGTGACCCCAATACCCATTGGCGAAGAGGCCAAGCTGACCCCGGCTCACCAGGTTGTTCAGCTTGTTCAGGACAGTCTGAAAATAGGCGGCGTTCGGGAGCGCGCCGTTGTTCGGCTTATAAGTGCCATTGTTGATCCTGGCCAAGGCGGCGGTCCTGGTCGGATTCGCTTTCATCGCACTGACCACATCCACCCAGTCCAGCGCGTGGAGATGGTAAAAATGCATCACATGATCGTGGACATACTGTGCGCCGATCATCATGTTGCGGATGTAGTCGGCATTCTTGGACACCTTGATACCGATCGCGTGCTCTACGGCGCGCACCGAGGTCAATCCATGTACTACGGTACAGACGCCGCAGATCCGCTGGGTGAAGGCCCAGGCATCCCGAGGGTCGCGGCCCTGGAGGATTTTCTCCAGCCCCCGTACCATCGTACTGGCGCTGAGTCCGGGGTCCGTAATGGTGCCGCCGCCCATGCCGTCCGGCACGGCATGCGCTTGGATGCGCAAATGACCCTCGATGCGGGTAACGGGATCGATGATAACGTTCGGGGTGGCAGCCATTCGCGTTCTCCTGGCATTTCGTATCTGTTTATGGTCGCGGTAGGAATGGTAAGGGACCCATCCGACCGATGGCCCCTGGCGGTTGCTCTAGTCGTCATCACCACCGATATCGTCATGACAGGTGTTGCACGGAAGGCCGCGAGTATGGCCGGATCCCGCGGCGATCGGGATGTAGAACCCTTTTTCATTTCTCCGGTTGGGACGATCCCAGAAATCCGGCTCTGAGCACCCGATGCACCCATGTCCGGACATCATCGGGAAACTGGTGCCCTGGTTCCAGCGGATACGTGAGCAGGCGTTATGCGTGACCGGACCTTTGCACCCAAGCATATACAGGCATTTGCCTTTGCGGGAGTTGGCATCATCGAAGGCCCATGCCAACGGACCCTCCTCAAAGGATTCTTTGCGATAGCAATCCTCATGAACCGTATCGCCATAGAACACGGTGGGACGGCGCAGTGAGTCAAGCGTCGGCATCCCTTGACTCAGGTAGTACAGAATGACGCCGGTAATCACCTCGGGAATCGGCGGGCACCCCGAGATGTTGATCAATGGCTTGGAAATTCCGAGGTCAGCCATCAGATCGCCGATCGAAAGTGCATCAGTCGGATTGGGGTCGGCCTTGGGCAGACCGCCAAAACTCGCACAGGTCCCGACGGCGACGATCAAAGCCGCATTCTTGGCGGCATCTCGAAAACGGGCGACGCCGCTGCGTTCGCCACTGATAAAGTAGCCGCTATCCCAGCGGGCAGGGATGGACCCATCCACGACCAGGACATAATCTGACTGGTCGGTGACCGACAGGAGTCGTTCCTCCGCCTGATCGCCTGCCGCCGCCATCAGCGTTTCCTGGTAATCCAGCGAAATCATGTTCAGAATCAGATTTTCGATGGTCGTGCCGCCGCTGAAGGCAAAAGAGTTGACCATGGACTCCAGGCAGCCCGTGCATTCCTGAAATGACATGTAGACGACCGAAGGCAAGGTCGTCGAAGTGGCGGCCTGTGCCAGTCGCGGCACCATCGATTGCGGCAGCGCAAGCAGCGACGCCAGTCCCGCGCAATAGGACATGAAGCGTCGCCGGCTGATGCCGAGCTGCAATAGCCGCTCCACCGTTGCTTCGTCGAACGTGACGCCGTCGCTCGAATCCGCCTGCATGTGTGAGTGATCCGATCTGCTCGGTAAATCGGTGCTCATGGTCGTATCTCCGCATTTTGTGTTTTGCGCGGAGGTGATGACTGCCCACCCCCGCCGTAGGCCTGCCGGGCTCAGTCCCTGGATGGCCGGACAGGTCCTGTCGATGACGTCGCCATCCCCTAAACCGGTGAGGGTTCCGCGAGCGTCTGTCGAAGACGCAGTAATCCGGCACGCATATCGATAACATGGGTTTTCAGGATGTCCGGAACTTCCGTGATTTCGATCAGCTCCGTCACGATACCGCCCTGCTCGTTGCGATGCGTTACCCACCAAACGCCAGGATATTGCGTTTCTCTGATCTCAACTGTGACATCGCTATCAACCGTGGCGCTCACCTCGCCCGCGGACAACGCATCCTTAAGCGACTGATAAGTGGCCGCGTCCATCTGCGGCATCGCTCGCAGATCGATGACGGTAGCGAGTCTTGATTCAAGGAATTGCGCGAGGGTGTCCGCAACGTTATTCAGAACTGCTGTCACCAGGGGCGACGCGTTGCCCCGGCTTTCGCCAGGATCGGCCTGTACCGGAATGTCACTCAAGCGGGTCATGGGGTCGGGGTCGATGCAGTTAGGGGTATTGGACAAGGCATCATACGCCTTGGAAGCTGAAAGATACCTTAACGCCTGGACCCGCAGCCGCTGCGGTGTAGGGCCACCGAGGGCCTTGGTCATCAACCCGGCCCCCCGTCCGTGCCCGGCTCACGAGCAACATATTTTTCAGTGGCTTAAGGCTGTATACGAATATAAACTGCGCGGTTCTATCCGGTATTTCGATCAAGGCTGTCGCCGGCCTTGATCGTAATCCCGATCGGGGGTATGCGTAGTCAGGGCTTCCAGCCCTGACGGTGTCAGGCCAGGATGGCCTGACTACGCACACGGCGCGCCCAAGTGACCGGAATACTGAAGCGGGAAGGCGGGGGAAAAGGCGCGCGAGATGGTATAGGATTTGACGAAAATCGCCTGACCGCCGACGTGAACACCAAGTCGCCGGCGCGGCGCCCGGACCTCACTGGAGCACGCAATGTCCAACACTGCCCTGCGGATGCCGAGCCTGCCCACCGAGGACGACCTGCCCTGCGACGACGGAGAGCCCATGGAGACCTTGCGCCACCGGTTGCAGATGGAACTCCTGATCCACTCGCTCGACCCTTGGGCCCAAGCGCGCGGCGACTGTTTCGTCGGCGGCAACATGTTTCTCTATTTCAGCAGCGAGCAAGTGCGCGGCAAGGACTTTCGCGGCCCGGACTTTTTCGTCGTGCTCGGCGTGTCGCCCCGCGAACGCAAGAGTTGGGTGGTCTGGGATGAAGAGAAAGGGCCGGACCTGATCGTCGAACTGCTCTCCGAGAGCACCGCGCACACCGACAAGACCGAGAAAAAGCGCATCTACCAGGACCGTCTGCGGGTCGCCGAGTATTTCTGGTACGACCCCTGGACTCCGGAGGACTTCGCCGGCTTCACCCTGACGGACGGGCGGTACCGACCGCTGCTGCCGCGCACCGTGGGGCGGATACCCAGTCCACTGCTGGGGCTCGACCTGTGCTGGTGGGACGGCAGTTACGGCGGTGTCGAGACCCGCTGGATTCGTTGGTCCACGCCGGATGGTCAACTGCTGCCGACCGCGGCCGAGGCTGCCATTGCCGCGGCTGAAGTGGCCCGGTTGGAGGCTGATGCGGCAAAAGCAGGGGCCGAAGTGGAGAAATCGAAGGCCGAAGTGGCGAAGTCGGAGGCTGAATTGGCGAAGTCAGAGGCTGAAGTGGCAAAGGCGAAAGCTGAATTGGCAAAGTCGGAGGCTGAAGCCGCCAACTCAGCGGCCGAAGCTGCCAAGTTGGAAGCCCAAGCGGCCAAGTCGCAGGCCGCAACCGCTATCCGCCAACTCGACGCCGAGGCCGAGCGCGCGGCGGCGGCCGAGGCCCGCGCCCGCGCTGCCGAGGCGGAGCTGGCACGGCTGCGGATGCGCCTACCGGACTCCGCTCGCTGAGCTGCCGGAAACGGCCTTGATCATCGATGCCGATTCCGGATCGCGCGCCGCGTGATTCGCCCCGGCAGCCTTGAAGCTGCGCGTGGCGTAACAATAGGCGCAGCCGAAGAGACAGGAATCGTACATACCGATATCACGGCTTTCGACACAACCGCAGGCCTGGCGTTGTCCCTTGTCCTTGGTGTGGCTGACATCAATCCCAAAGGTGTCCCGGATCAACTGGTCATCAATACACTTGCCGGGCGCAATGCCGGCCGCGGTCAGATCAATCGTCTCGGCGCAACTCTGGATTCGCAATGAATGCGCTTGCGCGATCTGCGCCAGTTGTCGCATCAGTGGTTCGTCCCCTGCGGCAGCGTAAGCCCGGTACCGGAACTCAGGCTGTTCTTCTCCCAAGCGACCCAGCCGCCGGGCCGCCTTGGCATAGGGATCGAGGATGCTGATCACGACACCGCGGGTGGCGCCGTCCAGCGCCTTCGCAATGCGTGCGAAGTTCTCCAGATGAAAGTGGTGATCCGTTGTGCTGGACAGCAGGATCGGATCATAACGCCAGACCACCCGCTCAGGACCGATGGCGTCGGCAAGACGGCGAAAGGCAGCGGCAGCCCGGTCCAGGGGCGGCGAATGGGGATCGATGGCCGCGGGATAGTTGACCAGGGTGTACTGGAAATAAAAGCGATAGCCGCGTCCCTTCAATTCCGCGACGGCTTTCAGGAAGGGGGCGGCCCAGCGTGTCCAGAAGACCAGCAGGGTCCGCTCCGGACTCAACGCGACCCGCGACACCTGCTTGCTGTTGAATGGATTGGGCACGGCGCACCAGCCGGCGCGCACCCGGCGCATGAACCACTGGCCGTAGAAGGCCGGAATGTCGGTGCGGCGGCTGGTGCTGATGATGTGGGTGTTCATGAAAGGCGGTCGTGTGCTTCAATTATATCGTGGAACAGATATTGCTTTTGGACGTGATAACCGGACGTAGGGGCGGGTTTCAAGCCCGCCCCTACACGAAGGTCTGTCTGGATGTCAGGTGCGAACGCTATACAAGCTGAGCGTAAACGGAGGGTCGGCGTGGTCTGGATCAGGCTGATGGCCTTGTGTCCGTTCTGGCGTACGCCAAGCCGGTTTCCCACGCGGCGCTGAGCTTCGTACGCAGCGTTGATGCGATGCGGTCATCGTTTTTCGCTTGCTGCAATGTTTCGGTCATGGCTTGGGCGATGTGCTGAATGACAACCGCTGGGTTGGCAACGCCGCAAACACGCCGTCCGAACGCCATGAGCGCTTCGTTGGTCGGATAGGCCTTGGTTTGATGACGACCGCGCAGCAGTTTCAGCGCCATGGTCCTGTCTTCCAGCTCGGGACCGCCTTCGTAGCGGGTGTAGCGGTAAATGGCGGTGGTGACGACATCGAACATTGGCGCCAGCCAGGCATCGCGGGCCGAACGATACAGCAGCCCAAAGTTTTTCAAATGAGCATCGCCATTGCGCACCATCACCGAAAAGGCGACCTGCTCGAAGAACCGAGAGGGAGCGCTTCAGCAACTGGCCGGCACTGCGATCGTCGCCGATGGCAACCTCCAGCAACGGGATTTTGTCAGGCAGCATCCTCGTCGTCCTCGTCCAGCCTGAACCGGTCAGCAACTTCCTGCATGGTCGGGAGACCGGCTTTTTCCAGCCGCATCGCGAGACCCAGTGCCGCGAGCACCGCCATCAGCGAGGAGAGGGTGATGTCTTCGCCGCTCTCGAGGCGATAGATCACTTCACGCACCTTGCCGGCACGTTGCGCGAGATCTGTTTTTGACAGGCCGAGGGCTTGACGCCGTGCACGTATCTGCGCGCCAAGCTCATCAGGCAGGCGGATCCTGTCAGTCATAGCTTACAGTCTTGGACGAAAGGCGTCATTTTGCAAGTTATAACTGACAGGACGCGTCGAAATTGCGCATCAGCTGGGTGAGTGCCCGACTAGCAGCCTGTCGGACTTTAGGCGATTTCCGAATAAGACGCTATCAAGAATCAAGCTCCGTAGGAGCCCGCTTGCGGGCGACGTGACCTGCCGGAATCGCGTCATTGTGCCCCNCCCGTCGCCCGCAAGCGGGCTCCTACGGGTTGGATGCGTCATTGTGCCCCCACCTCCTACGGGTTGGATTTTTCGCGGAAATCACCTTACGTTAGATTGTGGAGCAACAAAAAGCCTTTATGTTGACTCGCACCCTAATCCTAGGGGCTAAGTCCGACAGGCTGCTAGGAAACTTCAGTTCTCCGGTGATAGGGGACCTCACCACCCCCGCTCCAGCAACGGCATCAAGAACCGCCCCGTATGTGATCGCGAATCGGCGGCAATCTGCTCCGGCGTACCGACCGCGATGATTTCACCGCCCTTGTTCCCGCCCTCCGGTCCCAGATCGATGATCCAGTCGGCGGTCTTGATAACGTCCAGGTTGTGCTCGATGACGATGACGGTGTTGCCGTGGTCGCGCAGGCGGTGCAGGACGTCGAGCAATTGCTTCACGTCGTGGAAGTGCAAACCGGTGGTCGGTTCGTCCAGGATATAGAGGGTGCGGCCGGTATCGCGCTTGCTGAGTTCACGGCTGAGCTTGACCCGCTGCGCCTCGCCGCCGGAGAGGGTGGTGGCGCTCTGGCCGAGGGTGACGTAGGACAGGCCCACGTCGACCAGGGTCTGGAGCTTGCGGTGGATGAGCGGCACCGGGGCGAAGAAGGCGAGGGCGTCTTCGATGGTGAGGTTCAGCACCTCGTCGATGGTCTTGCCCTTGTAGCGGACTTCCAGGGTTTCGCGGTTATAGCGGCGGCCCTTGCAGGTGTCGCACTGGACATAGATGTCCGGCAGGAAGTGCATCTCGACCCGGATCAGTCCGTCGCCCTTGCAGGCTTCGCAGCGTCCGCCTTTGACGTTGAAGCTGAAGCGGCCGGGGCCGTAGCCGCGCGAGCGCGCCTCCGGGACCATGGCGAAGAGGTCCCGCACCAGATTGAACAGGCCCGTATAGGTCGCCGGGTTGGAGCGCGGGGTGCGGCCGATGGGACTCTGGTCGATGTCGACGATCTTGTCGAAGTGGTCAAGGCCCTCGATCGCCCGATGGGGTGCGGGGCTCGCGCTGGCGCCATTGAACAGCCGGGCGGCGGCCGGGAACAGGGTGTCATTGATCAGGGTGGATTTGCCGGAGCCCGAGACGCCGGTGACACAGCAGAAGGTACCGACCGGGATGGCCGCGTCCACACACTTCAGGTTGTTGCCGTCGGCGCCCAGGATGCGCAACTGGCGCTCGGGGTCCGGCGCAGTCCGCGGTGACGGGATGCGGATGCGCAGGTCTCCGGACAGATAGCGTCCGGTCAGCGACTCGGGGTTGGCGGCGATCTGCGCGGCGGTGCCCTGGGCGACCACCGCGCCGCCATGGACCCCGGCGCCCGGCCCCATGTCCACCACCAGATCGGCGGCGCGGATCGCTTCCTCGTCATGTTCGACGACGATCACGGTGTTGCCGATGTCGCGCAGGTGGGTGAGTGTCTTGAGCAGCCGCGCGTTGTCGCGCTGGTGCAGGCCGATGGAGGGCTCGTCCAGGATATACATGACGCCGACCAGGCCGGCGCCGATCTGACTGGCGAGCCGGATGCGCTGAGCCTCGCCGCCGGAGAGCGTCTCGGCGCTGCGCTCCAGGGTCAGATAGTCCAAGCCCACGTCGGTGAGGAAGCGCAGGCGGGTGGCGATCTCGCGGGTGATGCGGGCGCCGATCTCACCGCGGCTGCCGGGCAGGCTCAGGGTCTCGAACCAGGCCAGGGCGTCGCCGAGCGGCAGCGCCGAGAGCGTCGGGAGGTTACGGTCGGCGACGAAGACATGGCGCGCCGACTCATTCAGCCGGGCGCCGCCGCAAGCCGGGCAGGGTTGGTGCGAAATGTAGCGGGCCAGCTCCTCGCGTACCGCGCTGGAGTCGGTCTCGCGATAGCGCCGCTCCAGGTTGGGGATGATCCCCTCGAAGGGGCGCAACTTACCGCTGCCGTGCTCATGGGGCAGCTTGAGTTTGAGCTTGTCTGTGCCGGAACCGAAGAGCACCACCTGGCGCGCCTGCTCCGGCAGGTCGACCCAAGCCGCCTCCAGTTCGAACCCAGAGTGTTCGGCCAGGGCGCTGAGCATCTGGAAATAGTAGCCGTTGCGTCGGTCCCAGCCGCGCACGGCGCCGTCGGTCAGGCTCCGGGCCGGTTGGGCGACGACTTTGGCCGGATCGAAGAACTGTTCGACCCCAAGGCCGTCGCAACTCGGACAGGCCCCGGCCGGGTTGTTGAACGAGAAGGTGCGCGGTTCCAGTTCGGCGATGCTGTAGCCGCAGACCGGGCAGGCATAGTTGGCGGAGAAGGTGATCTCCGGTGCGGCGCCGTCGGCGTCCATGGCCGCCACCCGCGCGGTGCCGCCGGAGAGGGCGAGCGCGGTCTCGAAGGACTCGGCCAGGCGCAGTTGCAGGTCGGCGCGCACCCGGAAACGGTCGATGACGACCTCGATGTCGTGCTTCTTCTTCAGATCCAGGTCGGGCGGGCTGTCCAGTTCATACAAGGCGCCGTCGATGCGCGCCCGCACGAACCCCTGGGCGTGCAGTTCGGCGATCAGACGCTGGTATTCGCCCTTGCGCGCCGATACCACCGGAGCCAGGAGCATCAGCTTCTCCCCCTCCGGCAGGGCGAGCACCTGGTCGACCATCTGCGAGACCGTCTGCGCCTGGAGGGGCTCGCCGTGCTGCGGGCAGCGCGGGATGCCGACCCGGGCGAACAGCAGGCGCAGGTAGTCGTAGACCTCGGTGATGGTGCCGACGGTGGAGCGCGGATTGTGTGAGGTGGTCTTCTGCTCGATGGAGATGGCGGGGGACAGGCCCTCGATGTGGTCCACATCGGGCTTCTCCATCACCGACAGGAACTGACGCGCGTAGGCCGAGAGCGACTCCACATAGCGGCGCTGGCCTTCGGCGTAGATGGTGTCGAAGGCGAGCGAGGACTTGCCCGAGCCCGAGAGCCCGGTGAGTACGATAAGCTGGCCGCGCGGCAGATCCAGGTCCAGGTTCTTGAGATTGTGGGTGCGGGCGCCGCGGATGCGGATACTGTCCATGAGGGGGCTCGATCGGCTGGGCTGAGGGCGGGATTCCTATTATGCGGAGCGGGGGCCGGCTGGCGCAAAACTGCGCTGACGGTCATGCGACGGCGAGGACCTACCCTGCCAGACGAAGGTCTCCCGTGGGAGCGGCCTCCGGCCGCGATGGGGTACCGCGGTGAATGTCGATGGTCGCGATCTCGTGAGGCCTATCGCGGCCGGAGGCCGCTCCCACGGGATCTCCAGGCCGTGTTCTGCTTCCCGCCGGGTGAAACTGGTATCATGCAAGACACTGTTATCTCCACGCACTGTTGCGTTGCCCGTGAAGCCTGCCAAACCCGAGATCATTCCCCTGACTCCAGACGAGCGCCGCGCCTCGGTCGGCCTGGCTGGTATCTATGGCCTGCGCATGTTGGGCCTGTTCCTGATCCTGCCGGTCTTCGCGCTCTATGCGGGCGGGGTCAGCGGGGCGACGCCCTTGCTGATCGGGCTCGCCATCGGGGCTTACGGACTGACGCAGGCGCTCCTGCAGATTCCTTTCGGGATGCTCTCCGACCGCATCGGGCGCAAGCCGGTGATCTTCGGCGGGCTGGCGATCTTCGTGCTGGGGAGTGTCATCGCCGCCCTGTCCACGACCATCGAAGGCATCATCATCGGGCGGGTGATTCAGGGGGCCGGGGCAGTCTCGGCGGCGGTGACCGCGCTGGCCGCCGACCTGACCCGCGATGAGGTGCGCACGCGCGCCATGGCCGGGGTCGGGGCGAGCATCGGCATCGCCTTCGGGCTCGCCTTCATCCTGGGGCCGGCCATCGCGCAAATCTGGGGGCTCGCCGGCGTCTTCTGGGCGACCGCGGTGTTGGCCTTCGGCGGCATTCTGGTCCTGTGGTTGGTCGTGCCCAACCCGCGGCGCCGTTCAGTCCACCGCGACGCGGAGCCGGTCGCGAGCCAACTCGGCGGAGTGCTGCGCGACGGCCAGTTGCTGCGGCTGAACTTCGGCATTTTCTCGCTGCACCTGATGATGACCGCCATGTTCCTGGTCATCCCCCCGTCCATCGTCGCGGCCGGCGTGGCCGCCGCCGATCATTGGGAGGTCTATCTGCCGGTGCTGCTGGTCGGTCTGGGCGCGATGGTGCCTTTTATCATCATCGCGGAAGGGCAGGGACGGGTGAAGCAGGTCTTTCTCGGCGCCATCGCCGCGGTCGGGCTGGCCGCGCTCGGTTTCTCGTTCTGGGCGACCAGCCTGGTGCCGCTCTTGATTCTGCTGGCACTGTTCTTCACTGCCGTGAACGTGCTTGAAGCGCTGCTGCCGTCCATCATCTCCAAGATCGCCCGCGCCGGGGCCAAGGGCACCGCCATGGGCGTCTACTCCACCTCCCAGTTCATCGGCGCCTTCCTGGGCGGCATGACCGGGGGGCTGGTCCATCAGTCCTTCGGAACGCCGGCGGTGTTCCTGTTCGCCGCGGTCTCGGCCCTGGCCTGGATCCTGGTGGCCGCAACCATGGCCGCGCCGGAGCGGGTCAGCAATCAGATGATCCGCCTGGGGTCGATCGACACGGACGGGATCCTCGCCCTGGAGCAGCAATTGCTGGCCGTGCCGGGGGTGCGCGATGCGGTGGTGGTGCCGGAGGAGGGGGTTGCCTATCTCAAAGTGGACAGCCGGGCGCTCGATTCGGCAAGATTACAAGCCTTTGCCGCGGCCTGAGGGCCGCGGCTAATCGATCAGTTATTTTTTGCCCGCTTGGGCGGGTGCGAGGAGATCATGTCCAGAGGCGTCAACAAAGTCATCCTGATCGGCAATCTCGGCAACGAGCCGGACGTGCGCTACATGCAGAGTGGCGACGCGGTCGCCAATGTCAGCATTGCCACCAGCGAGTCCTGGAAGGACAAGAACACCGGCGAGACGCAGGAGCGCACCGAGTGGCATCGGGTCGTGTTCTTTGGCAAGCTCGCGGAGATCGTCAAGCAGTATCTCCACAAGGGCTCCAAGATCTATGTCGAGGGCCAATTGCGCACCAAGAAGTGGCAGGATAAGGAGGGGCATGATCGCTATACGACCGAGGTCATTGTCGGCGTCGGCGGCACCATGCAGATGCTTGACGGTCGCCCCGGCGGCGGCTCGTCAGTTCCCTACGACGATGCCCCCCGTGCCCAGCCGGCAGCGGGCGGCGCCCGCCCGGCGCCCGCGTCTGCTCCCGCTGCCCCCGAGCAAGGCGGCGGTATGCCTTTCGACGACGATATCCCCTTTTAAATCAACGCAGCGCTTCACTTCTGTGGGAGCGGCCTCCGGCCGCGATGAGGTGACGTGCGCAACCCCGATGGTCGCAATCCCGCGAGGCCCCATCGCGGCCGGAGGCCGCTCCCACGGGATCGCGGCGAAACAGGCTGAGCAACTGAAGCTGACGGTGCTTCAACGATCACCGTGCTCAGTCAAGGTTCATTGAGACTGGCCGGGTCCCCGTCGCGGCGGACCGGTAGCAGGCCTCCGCCATCCTGAGCGCGGCAATCCCATCCGCGAGCGGCACCGGGCAGGCGCCGCCCTCATCGAGCCAGCGGCAGAAAGCGGCCAGGGTCGGCGGCAGGGTCGGCCGATCGCCGGGCTCGGCGATGACCCGCCGCTCCCGCCCTGCGATCCACTCCACCCGGCCGGCCAGATAATCCACCCAACATTGACCCCGGGTGCCGACCAACTCCAACAGGGCGCTGCGGCTGTGCGAGAACTTGGCGACCTCACAGGTGGCGATGAGCGGCCGGTCGGCGTACTCGAAGCGGGCCTCGAACAGATCCTCGAACGGGTGCCCGAGCAGTGCGCGGGTGCAGGCACTGACCCGATCGGGCGTCGCCCCGGCGAACCAGCGGACCAGATCGAACCCGTGGACCCCGGTCAAAATCACCGAACCGCCGCCTGCCAGCGTCCGGTCCCGCTGCCAGGCAATGGCATTCGGCTCCAGCCGTTGCGCGACGCGGATGCGGTGGAGTTCGCCCAGGTCCGGCAGCCGTGCGCGGGCGCCCAGCAGCGCCGGAGCGTAACGCAAGGTGTGGGCGACCATCACGCGCGCGTCCGCGGGCAGCGCGGCGGCCAGGGCCAAGGCGTCCGCCAGGTTCGCCGTCAGCGGCTTCTCGGTGAGCACCGGCTTGCCCGCCCGCGCCGCCGCCAGAATCGGCGCGGCATGGGCGCCCGGCGGGGTGGCGACGATGACCGCGTCGACCGCCGGGTCCGCGATCAGCCCGGACCAGTCGCGGTGCGCGCGCACGCTATAGCGTCCGGCCAGCGCCGCCGCAGCGGTCTGGTCCTGCCGCCAGAGTGCCGTGGGCCGCGCGCCGGGCACATCACCCGCCGCCAGATGTCGCAGGTAGCGCTCGCCGTGGGCGCCGCAGCCGAGGATGGCGAATCCGATCATGTCCCGATCAGCACCTTGAGCACCCCCCGCTCGCGGCTGCGCGCAAAGGCGGCGAGTCCATCCGCAAGCGGGTAGACGGAGTCGATCAGATAACCCAGGTCGATGCGGCCGGAGGCCAGCAGCGCCAGGGCCGCGGGGAAGGGGCCGCAGCGCGAGCCCAGGATGCGGATCTCGTCGACCACGATGCTGCTGAGGTCGATCGTCGCGTTGCCCTGGTAGGTGCTCTTGAGGACGAGCGTGCCGCGCGGGCGCACCGCCTGGCGGGCGAGGGCGAAACCGGCGGCGGAGCCGGTGCATTCGATGACGATGTCGCAGTCGGTCGGTGCCGGGTCTGGTTGGCAGCGGGTGGCGATGTCGAGCCGTTCCAGATGGGCAAGCTTGTCCGGATGACGGCCGAGTACGGTCAGCCGACAGCCGGTGGGCCGCAGTGACTGGGCGATGAGTTGGCCGAGTTTGCCGTCGCCGACCACCAGGACCCGATCGTCCGGGCCGATCTGCATCTGCTCCTGGATCTCCAGGGCCGCGGCCAGGGGCTCGGTGAAGACTGCCTGTGCGGGGGAGACGCTGTCCGGGACCGGATGCAGGTTGGCGATGGGGACAGCCAGCCGTTCGGCGAAGGCGCCGGGGCGACCGCGGATGCCGATGACCTGCCGGTTGGCGCAGTGGTTGGCGAGCCCGGCCAGGCAGCGCGGGCAGTGTCCGCAGGCCAGGTTGATTTCGGCGACCACGGTACGGCCGAGCAGGTGCGGCGGACCGGACTCGACCACGCCGACGAACTCATGACCGGGGATGCCGGTGAAGGGGTAGAGCCCCTGCACGAGCTGGTGGTCGGTGCTGCAGATGCCGCGCAGGATCGGCCGCAGCAGGCACTCGCCGGGGCCGGGCACGGGCTCGGGGAGGTCGCCGTGCAGGGTGAGTTGCCGGTTTTCGAGCCAGAGCCCCAGCATCACCGTCCCGGCCGCACCAAGCCCGCCAGGCCCAGGGTGTCGAGTGTATTGAACAGCAGTCGGCGTACGGAGGCCGCGTCTTCGCATTGGAGCGCGGCTTTGAGGACTTCGCGCGCGCGCCCGCGGCTGATGCTGCGGATGACCCGCTTGACCCGCAGCAGGCTGCTCGCGCCCATGCTGAGGCTGTTCACACCCATCCCCAGCAACAAGATCGAGGCCATCGGGTCGCCCGCCATCTCGCCGCAGATGCTCACCTCGCGGCCATGCACACGGGCGCCCACCAGCACCTGCATCAGGGCGCGCAGCACGGCCGGGTGGAGATCGTCGAACAGCTTGGCAACATGCGGATTGTTGCGGTCGACCGCGAGCAGATACTGGGTCAGATCGTTGGTGCCCACCGAGAGAAAGTCCACCCGCCGGGCGATGGCCTCGGACTGGTAGACCGCGGCGGGAACCTCGATCATGGCCCCGATCGGCGGCATCTTGACCTGATAGCCTTCTTCCAGCAGTTCATCGTGGGCGCGCTGGACCAGGGTCAGGGATTCGTCGATCTCACTCACGGTGCTGATCATCGGGAACAGCAGTTGCAGATTGTCGAGCCCGATGGCGGCACGCAGGATGGCGCGGATCTGGGTGATGAAGATTTCCGGATGGTCGAGGGTGATGCGGATGCCGCGCCAGCCCAGGAAGGGGTTGGCCTCGTGCATCGGGAAATAGGGCAGGGGTTTGTCGCCGCCGATGTCCAGCGTGCGGATGGTCACCGGCCGCGGGGCGAAGAGCTCCAGCACCCGCCGGTAGTTGGACATCTGCGCCGCCTCGCTGGGGAAGCTGTCGCGCACGATGAACGGCAGTTCGGTACGGTAGAGTCCCACGCCGGCGGATTCCTCGATCCCCAGCGGGCGGCTCTCCGAGACCAGACCGGTGTTCAGGTACAGCGGCAGCAGATACCCGTCGGTGGTCTCGGCCGGCAGATGGCGCAGGGACTGGAGTTCGTGCGTCATGGCCCGATCGTCCTCGGCCATGCGCTGATACTCGGCGCGCACCGCGGGGCCGGGGGCAACATAGACCCGGCCGCGGTAGCCGTCCACCACCATATCGCGGCCTTCGACCCGCCCCACCGGCAGGTCCGCCACGCCCATGGCGGCGGGAACACCCATGCCGCGTGCCAGAATGGCGACGTGCGATGACCCGGAGCCGCCGGTGGAGACCATGCCGACGAAGCGCTCGCGCGGCACGTCCGCGATCTGCATCGCCGAGATTTCCTCACCCACCAGGATGGTCTTGAGCGGATATTGAATGGGCGCGGCGGTGAGGTTCTGCAGCCGCGTGAGGATGCAGCGGCCCAGGTCCCGCACGTCCGTGCCGCGCTCGCGCAGGTAGGCATCTTCCATCGCATCGAAGACCCGGGCGTGTTCGGCGATGGTCGCCCGCAACGCCCCCGGTGCCCAGTTGCCGGCACGGATGCGCGTCAGAGTGCCGTCGATCAGGGTGTCGCTCTCCAGCATCAGGCGCCAGGCGTCGAACAGGGCCATGTCCTCGGCGCTGAGGTTGGTCGCAGTCCGCAGGGCCATGCGGTCCAGGTCCTCGGCCACGTCCTGCACCGCGTTCCGGAAACTTTCCTCTTCGACCTCGGGGTTGTCGATACGCCGGTCGGGGATGGCGTCCAGATCGGCCGGCGGGTAGACCACCACCGCGGTGCCGATCCCGATGCCGGGCGCGGCGGGCAGGCCGGGCAGGAAGCGCTGCGGGATGCCTTCGTCCTGCAGGCGCGCCAGTTCGCCATTGATGCGGGCGTAGGTGATGGCGCCCGCGAGTTGCGAGGCGAGGGTGACGACAAAGGTGACTTCTTCTTCCTGGTAGTGCCGCTGCTCCAGTTGGCGCAGCACCAACACCCCCAGGACCTTGCGGTTCTGGATGATGGGCGCCCCCAGAAAGCCGTGAAACCGCTGTTCACCCGTGTCGGTAATGCAGAGATAGCGCGGATGGGCGGCGGCGTCGTCCAGGTTGATGGGCTCCGCGCGTTCGCTCACCAGTCCAACCAGGCCGCGCCCCAATTCGATGCGGACCCGACCCACAGCCGCCTGGCGCAGACCGTCGGTGGCCTGGAGGATGTGGCGGCGGTTGTCGTAGTCGTTCAAATAGACAGAGCAGACATCGGCGCCCACGGCCTCCTTGACGCGGCGGACGATGATCGCCAACGCCTGCTCCAGGTCGGGGGCGTTATCGACCTCGTGGACGATGCGACGCAGGGATTCGAGCATGCGGATCATGGTCGAGCGAGACTTCCTTTAACCGAGAAAATGCAGTTCCGGATCAGCGACGCCGCTGACGCAGAAAACCAGTGGCACGGGGCGGCAGCTCGTTGCGGTCGGGCACCCCGTCCGGGTACAGCAGGGGCGCGAGTTCCTCAAGCGCCAGCTCGTAGACCCGGCGTTTGAAGTAGACCACCTCGTGCAGCGGTTGCCAATAACGCACCCAGCGCCAGGCGTCGAATTCCGGCTTCTCGGTCTTGTCGAGGCAGAACGCATCCTCGCCGCAGTCGACCCGCAGCATGAACCAGATCTGCTTCTGGCCGATGCAGGTCGGGCCGCAATGGCGGCGGATGTAACGCTTGGGCAGGTGATAGCGCAGCCAGCCTTGGGTGCAACCGAGGATCGTGACATGTTGAGACTGGAGGCCAACTTCCTCCTCAAGCTCCCGAAACATGGCCTGCGCCGGGGTTTCGTCGCAGTTGATCCCCCCCTGAGGAAACTGCCAGGCGTTCTGACCTACCCGCCGGCCCCAAAAGAGGCGGCGTTCCTGGTTCGTTAGAATAATGCCCACATTGGGGCGGAAACCGTCGCGGTCGATCAAGGAACCGTACCCCGCCTTGTTGTGGCTTTCATTCTTCCACATTCGGATTAGGGCGGGCAAGCAAGAGATTTGCATAAGCGATTGCCGTTGCACGGCTTTCCACGGGTCGCGCTGCGTTGCGCGGGCGCACTCGGGCGCGGGTGGTGCCAACCGCCTCCTGCCGCGGGTCCGGACGGCGCAGGTTTCGCGTCCGGCTCGTGACTCCGGAGAACGCCACCTGTCCCTAAAAAAGTGAGAAAAAGCAATGGAATTGGTCCTGGTTGCGGACGCTGACGGTGGCCGCGCGGCGGGCCGTCCGCGGTGTGCGAACACCTGGTATCGCATTCGGACGTGATAACCGGACGTAGGGGCGGGTTTCAAACCCGCCCCTACATCAAGGGTTCAGGTACAAAGGCTATATCGCCTTCATACCTGAGATCCGGACAGCGCCTTGGCGGCGGTGCGGGCTTAAAACCCGCTCCGATATGCGGTTATTGTGCTTGGCGCCGATAACACCGTGTCTGTTCGTTGTTCATTCGCGCTGTTCGGGCAGGACGGTGTTACTTCGGGTTGAACCCTTGGTCAGATCAGGCACAATGCGGCCAACGACGCGTCGTGCCGGTGTCCGGGCACGAACCGGAACAGGAATTACAGTATGGCTTTGGCGATCTTCGACCTCGACAACACCCTGCTCGCCGGGGACTCCGACCACCTGTGGGGGCAATTTTTGGTCGCCCAGGGGCTGGAAGACGGCACCGAGTTCGCGCGCACCAACGACGCCTTCTATCGCGACTACCAGGAAGGAAGCCTGGACATCGACGCCTTCCTGCGCTTCTCCCTGCGCCCGTTACGCGATCATCCGCCGGAACTCCTGGAGTCTCTGCGTGCCCGTTTCGTCCGCGAATGCATCGAACCGCTGATGCTGCCCGCCGCCCGCGCACTGATCGACCGCCATCGGGCGGCCGGGGACACCCTGCTGATCATCACCGCCAGCAACACCTTCATCACCGCGCCGACCGCGGCGCTCTTCGGCGTCCCGCACCTGATCGCGACCGACCCGGAAGTGCATGACGGCCGCTTCACCGGCGCGGTGTCCGGCATCCCGTCCTTCCAGGCGGGCAAGGTCGCCCGGCTGGAGGTCTGGCTCGCGGCCCAAGGCGAGTCCCTGGCGGGCAGCAGTTTCTACAGCGATTCACACAACGATCTGCCGCTGTTGGAGCGGGTCGATCGGCCGGTGGCGGTCGACCCGGACGCGGTCTTGCGTGAGGCGGCACTGGCGCGCGGCTGGGACATCCTGTCCTTGCGCGGCTGAGGGCACGGCGACCAAGCCGCCGCCAACGCGCACGGGGTCAGGCGATTCTCAGGAATCAAGCTCCAGCCTGCGCATGCCTGCAAGGTTCTTAGTGCGATAGGCGCGACTGTAGGGGCGATTGGAGGGGCGACTTTAGTCGCCCCGCCACCTCGGCCTCGGTCGATCCTCTCCCTCACCTTATCCCTCCCTATACCGAAGCGGCCTGGTTGGACCCCGTAGGGCGTCCGGCGGTCCAGGAGACTTTGAAGGCGGAGGGGCTGGCTGGTTAATCGCGGTGGGAGCGAACCGTCAGGGGCAACGCCGGTCCGCACAGTGCCGCAACGAACCTCCTTGTTTTTCTCAGAAGATTGATCTAAGCTTTTTCGATTTACTTTTTGTGTAATTTTTTCCGATTGCATGGGGGAGAAATGCCCTTCGCTGTACGCTTCATTCTCGGGTTGCTCGCGTTTGGCAACGTCGGCAACGCGCTGGCGGCACTGACCGCCGATTATCAGTTCCAGCACACACTGACGAGCACGGTCGGGGCGGCCCCCGCGCTGACCGATGTTGGTCCAGGCACGAATGGATTCGCCATCGAAACCGTCGATGGCAAGAACCGCACCGTATTGACGTTTCCGAGGGGCAATGGACTCCAACTGGCGCCGACAACCGGCGTCACGACCAGCTCCACCTATACGATCGTCCTGCTCGCCCGACTGCTCGACACCACCAATTTTCGTCGGTATATCGATTTCAAGAACGGATCATCCGACACGGGACTGTACAACTCCAGCGGCCGTCTGGTTTTCTATGATTTTGCTCAGGGCGCTGGCACCCCGATCACCGCGAATTCCTACCGGCAGGTGGTAATCACGCGCGATGTCACCGCAACTGTCGTCGGCTATGTTGATGGTGTGCAGCAGTTCACTTTCAACGACAGTGGCGGCGGCGGGATCATCACGGCTAACACGTTGCGTTTCTTTGTCGATGATGCTACCGTATCTGGTGAGGACTCAGCGGGCGCGGTCGCGCGCATCCGGGTCTTCGATACCGCGCTGACGCCTGACCAAGTCGCAGCGCTTGGCCGCGCTCCCGCTCCCGCACCGGCGGGCGCCGTGGTGCCGGTTCCGACGCTTTCCCCGATCGCGCTGTTGGTATTGATGCTGCTGCTCGGTGCCGTGGTGCTGGCCGCAGGTCGAGCGAGGCGGTCGCCCCGCTAGCTGATATGGGTCGGCGCACCTGCCGAACATCGTTCAAAGTGGAAGCAATGCGTCCAGATGCGCCGCCGTGCACAAGGGCGGCACCGCACCCGGCGGGGCACCGGGATCATCCCCCGTGTGCAAGAAAATCAGCAGGCCCTGCACCGTTCGACTTTCAACGTTTCAACGTGCACACTCGTGGTTTCCCGGCTACGATATTATGTTACGTTCGCAACGATCTTTCACCCATTTGCCGCAAGGCCAGACTTAGGTAAACCCTCGTCGCTGTCGGAGTCAAAGTCATGACAACGAACGACCGAATACTGATCGATCCGGCCATCTGCCACGGTAAACCGGTCGTCCGGGGCACACGGGTGCCGGTGTCCATCGTCGTTGGGAGCCTGGCTGGCGGCATGGGTTTTGAGGAGGTCCAGCGCGAGTATGACCTGACCCAGGAGGAGATTCGCGCGGCGCTCGCCTTTGCGAGCGCGTTGGTTAACGAAGAATCCTTCCACCTGCTGCGCGGCGCGGCATGAGATTCCCGCTCGATGCCAACATGCCAAGATCGGCTTTGGCCCTGCTCGTGCAGCACCTCGCCGAAGCGCTCGATGTCGGCTTTGCTGACAAATCCCTTCCAATCGGGGACTCACTCCAGCAGCGGCCGAACGGCCTAATGACAGCGCCTTTGCTCATTAGGTCCGGCTGCCGCCGCCCAGGCGGCGCACTCCTCCGCTGATTCGAATTGCCCGGCAGCCTGACCTCCGGGAAGTGGATCGCCAAAGTGACGGTAAACGGCTTGATCGATGCGCTTTCTCCGATCGATCAGTTCCTGGACCGGTTGCTGATTCCCAGCCATCCGATCGCAACCGACGTCCGATAGCGGCGCCATCCGAATCTGTCGGCGGTCACAGGTCCAGAGCTCGACCGCCTCGCCGTCTTCGCACGTCTGTTCCGCGACACAGTGCTTTGTCTGTTCGACCAGGACCTTGGCATCCTTGTGGCCCAACCTTGCCGCGTCGATGAGCATTTGCAGCGCCTTGTCCGGGGCTGTTTCACCAGCCAGCCCCTGATCCAATATCCGGCCAACCAGGTACTTCGCCTCGACATTGCCCGACCTTGCGACCGGATACAACAGCGCGTAGGCATCCGCGTACCGACCGCTGCGGAACGCGTCAATCCCATCGGTCGCCATGTCCCCGGAAAGCGCGGGCACGATGCCCGCGAACGCCAGCGCGAAAAACAAGCTGCGTGTCATGTTGCCTCCTAAATGCATCTGACCGATCCAACCCAATAAAGTGGAAATAGAGCAAAACAGACGGCGCCAAGAGAGATGCTATCCGATGATACGGTAAGGCATCAATGGACCAGGATCAAATCTCCGGCCGCCATCCTGGGACCGCGGGCCGCCGGCCTGCACGCAATCGGAACACCCAGGCCCTATCGGCGTCGAACGTCCCCCGTCACTTTCTGAACAATCGATAAATACGTCCGTTCATTGGCGAAAGCCGCGAAAACAAACAGTACGATGGCCATCGCAAGGAACAGACAGGTCAGAACCACGATCGGCAACAAGGCTGTCGAGAGAGCCATCGTCGATTGAGGAATGGAATCGTCTTGCAGGCGAGTCAATACCGTGAATGGATTGGCCAGCAAAGGCACGAACCAGAACAGCGCGCCCGCAAGACTCGCCACACCGAACAGAAGAACGACGCCGACATAGCGCCAAGCGTTCGCCAATCTTGTTCGGTTTGCCAGGAACCGCACCTCTTGCTCACTCAAGTCCATGTTTGCTCCGGTATAAAGCCTCAGCTGTAGGGATGCCGGTTACCCGTCGCGCGCGCATTCACAGTGACCAGTGACCCGCTATAAGCGCCCAACGAAATAACTGTATGTAGGGGCGGGTTTCAAACCCGCTGCTAAGCCAACGCGGCCTTGATCTTCGTTCCTGCCGCAAGCAAACTAGAGGTCGAGGCTTTAGCCGGTCGATATCGTGTCTGCGCGACCCTGGTCCGGCTAAAGCCTCGACCTCCGGTCTGCGAGGCCTAGGTACTGGCCGGACCTATGATCAAGGCCAGTGGAAGGTTGTACTTGTATATCACTTCCATGATCTGCTCGCATAATTCCACAAGGAAATTTGCTCTTTTTCCCTAATTATAGCGCCCTAATGTGATATCTGGACAAATCATTGGTTCTCTGGAATTTTTTTCATATTGAATTGTCGTATATGTAGAAGCAACCGAGTTCTCAATAGAGGTTGGAGGTTTATCATGAAACGGGATTGGATGTCTGATGCGCGTCAAATTCCAGATGAAGTTATGACCTATTTACGTCAAATTGCTGTCTGCGCCGTCAATGAAAAGAACTATCATCCTGATGATGTAAGCAATGTGTTAGGAGTCAGTCGCAGTTCTGTTTATGATTGGCTACGCCGCTTCACCATTGATGGCTATGACGGGCTGGAAACACAGAAAGCCCCGGGAATGCCACCTCTCGTAACAAAGGAAATGGATCAATGGTTGAAAGACACGGTCGTCGAAAAAACGCCAGAGGATTTTGGGTACGAGACGCCGCT
>NZ_KB902527.1 GCF_000379525.1 Lamprocystis purpurea DSM 4197
GGTCTACAATCGACGCAAAATCGCCCGCGTATCAGCCCCGCGGCCCCCTCGGATGCCCGTCTTGCGCCGCTCCGAGCGTCGACCACGTGCTGAAATACCGCCCGGCACCGGCCGGCGACCCTGGGCGCGGGGATACAATTCCCTATCTCTAAAGAAGGCCGCACCCGCAGCGGGCACCGTGCCAGGATCGGATTAGTCCAACAAACGTTTATCCGTCGTGCGCGCCAGGCGCCGTGCCACAACCAGGGATCAGTGCGGCGCGCACGACGGATAAACGCTTAGTCGTTAGGCAATCAATGCGCATCAGCAAGATAAGGAGGGGCTAGTGACCGGGTTCTGGATCGTTATTGCACTCGCGACCTTGATGATGGTTATCATTATAGGCATGATATACCATAACATCATAAGTTGTCTCGTCTCCTTTATCGCTGGTGCGGTGGGGGTATTTGTCGCGCTTTGGGCGTTCACAAGTTGGGGCGAGCTCTCGGGTCTTGGCCTTATTCCACTGATATTTGGCGGACTTAGCTTCTGGACTGGGGTGCAAGAACTCAGAGCAGAGGACTAATAGGGGGCAAAGGACTAATAGTGAGAGTAATAGGGGACAGTGCGGCCTGGCAAGGCCGCGTGTTCTAGCGAGCATGGGACGGGGTCAGGGTCAGGGACGGGGTCAGGTCTTGTAATCCAGCACGTAATCGCCGTTTCCTTGGTCTCGCAGGCAATAGGGGACAGACCACCAGGCAATAGGGGACAAGGCAATAGGGGACAAGGCAATAGGGGACAGACCAAGGCAATAGGGGACAGACCACGGTTTCCCCCTTAAAGCCCAAGGCAATAGGGGACAAGGCAATAGGGGACAGACCACTGTGGGGACGGGGTCAGGTCTAGGGGGGGCGGGGTCAGGTCTTGAACGACTTTGGGGGACAGACCACGGTTTCCCCGTTAGCCCGACACCATTGAGGCATAACGACTTTGGGGGACACGAGACTTTGGGGGCGGTAATAGGGGACCGGTAATAGGGTAATAGGGGACAGACCACGATTATTACCCTGACTTGGCCTCATCGCGTCTTATGGCAATTAAACGTGGTCTGTCCCCGATATACCCCTGCATGACCCCGGTCCCTGTGGTGCAAGACCTGACCCCGGTCCCTGCGGTTTCGGCTTCGGCAACTAATTGGCTCAACATCAGCAACTGGAGTCACAATAATGAAATACACCGTTATTCTACATCGTACAGAAGAGGGCATCAGCGTTTCGGTGCCTGGACTTCCTGGGTGTTGGTCTGAGGGCGATACCGATGCAGAAGCCATCGAGAACATTCAGGATGCTATTCAGGAATATTTGGCTGCGGTTAAAGAAATGAGTCGTGGTCAGGAATTTCGTGAAGTGGATATAGCAGCTTAGATATGTCAAAGCTGCCAGGCGTCAATCATCTCGACGCAGTTCGCGCCTTTGAAAAGGCCGGGTTTCGCATAATCAGACAAAGCAAACACATTGTCATGAGCGACGGCGTACATATCCTAACGATTCCTCGCCACAATCCCGTAAAAGCATTTACTATGGGCGGTATAGTTCAAGATGCTGGCCTTACGATCGAAGCGTTTCGCGCACTACTTTGAAAGCGAGACTAATAGGGGACAGTGCGGCTTGGCAATGTCGCGTAGTCTAGTGGGTGGAAATCCCACCTGGGTAATCGTGAGCCGCGAGCCCAGTATCGCGGAGGCAATAGGGGACAGGAGGCAATAGGGAGGCAATAGGGGACAGACCACGAGGCAATAGGGGACAGACCACGGTTTGCCACTGAAAGTCCTGCCCCGGCAGCAAAGAAGACAAAGAATGGCCTAACTTTGGACAATTCCGGGGACAGTTTACTTAAGTTTCCCCGCATGACAGGCGGCCGCAATGCCAAAGAAAATTCGACATGTTACGGTGACAGTTTACTAAATTCACTGAATGCGGATGGGCGTTGAACGCAACCCGTAATTACTGTATTTAGTAAACTGTCACCGTAATTTTTAATGGCGAGTCCCTATTGTGCGCCGATAGCTTTGAGAGAAATCATGCCTTCAATTTCAGCATTTTATGGGATCATCGTTTATATGTATTTCATGGACAATAAACAACATAAACTGCCCCATATTCATGTTACATATTCAGGACAAGAGGTCATAGTAGCTATACCCGACGGAGAAATTCTTGAAGGAAATATTCCCTCTGCAAAAATGAAGCTGCTTAATGCCTGGATAGAAATACATAAGGAAGAACTAATGGCTAATTGGGAGCTAGCCGTGTCAGGCGAACTACCTTATAAAATCGATCCTTTGAAGTAAAGAATATGAATCCAAGGGTTGAGCAAGTATCGGTCTTAAATGATTACAAACTGTCTATCGTTTTCAGTAACGGTGAGCAAGGAATATATGATTGCTCTGGCTTGGTAGAATTTGGAGTTTTCAAGGAGTTTAAAAACTATAGCTATTTTAGACTAGCCAAGGTCTCTGCTGGCACCGTCGTTTGGCCTCATGAACAAGATATTTGTCCTGATACATTGTATCTAGACTCGACAAGAGAAATGGACCAGATGGTAAAGGGGCCAAGCTCAATTATGAAATCCAAGAATGCCTAACCTTCGCCTCAAATAGGGATGGGGTCAGGTCTTGTAATCCAGCACGTAATCGCCTTTTCCTGAGAAGGAGCGGCGCCGGATGATCCGCGTCCCTACGGCTAAGGCAAATAGTTTCGAGGTAATTGCGTAGGAGATTTATTATTCCAGCATGTTGCAGCAATCAAGATATAGCGCATGAGATAGCTTGTGGGCATTTATTCGCCGGTCATGCGCATGAATTTGGCATTTCGACTCAAGCTCAATTTGAGGCCCTTATAAAAGATATACTGGATCTCCCAACAAGAACAACAAAGCCTTCGCAGAGGCAGAGTGGCTTATTGGGATATGACTTTGGCGGCGATGGTAATAGTCGACCCTAATAGCCCGGATTGTGGAACAGCATTCATACCATATGATGGCAAGACTTATTTTGATAACTTAAGGTAATAACAATGCATCTTATAGACATACAGGATTCTCATGGGCATTTAAAACTCTCGCTTGATAAGCTAATCACATTAAGTAACATTGTTAATGAGCTATGTTATGGGATAGGTATGTCAGATGCTGATTTTCAAGTAAGAATAGGGGCTTCTTCTTCAGAGGCAGTTGATCTACTTACTCAGTTAGTAGAACTCATAGATAAGATAGAAGCATATGAAAAAGACAACTCTGCGCCGAATGCCGGGGACAGTTTACTTAGTTTGCGGAAAAGGAGGCAGCACTGAACGCAAAATGCGCACGGGAAAAGCGCGAAAAGGGGCCAGCGCGGCTTGGCAATGTCGCGGAGTCGGCCTCGATCAAGATTCCGGCCACTTGGGCTCGTCAGGTGCGTAGTCAGGCCATCCTGGCCTGATACCGTCAGGGCTGGTACGCATGCCGCTGGCCGGGATGACGATCAAGGCCGCGGAGTCTAGGGAACCGAATGGAATGACGGTGACAGTTTACTAAATGCGCTATTGGGGGCGGGGTCAGGTCTTGCAATCCAGCACATAATCGTCGTTTCCTTGGTCACGTGAAGAATGCGTGATTGCAAGACCTGAACCCGGTCCCCGTCCGGGATTGTGACCCGTTCGGGATTGCGCCGGGGAACCGGCGTTCCTACGGTGGAGGTCAGAAACAGATCGCAGGCTTTCATGGATTTTGAGGTTGTCGGAAGCATTTCCAGCATTGAGCCTGTAGCTGTCGGCGCAGGCATACGCGACTTGCCGCGGTTCCGAAAGCAATACGGCAAAGGAAGCTGGAAAAAGTTGAAAGGATTCGCAAGCGTCCGACTTATTGACGGCACAGTTCATACTGCCGAATTGCACTGGTATGAAGCTCATGGTATCGGCAAAAAAGAACTCAAGATAAAATTTCCGCTACTTGACTAACTAAACCATGGCCACAGACGAAAAATCGCAATTGCCTTTTGCTGTTTGTATCAGTAATAAAGACTATCCAGCATCGCTGGAAGTCGGTAAGTTGTATCAAATTATACCAGACGAGGTTGCGGAATCACACGGTTACATTCGCGTAATTGATGAAAGCGGAGAAGATTATGGCTATAGTAGGGATCGCTTTTTCCCTATCCAAATCCCCGCTGCGTTGCAGGAAGCTTTACTGAAAGCAGCCTAACGCCACGGAATGGCGCGGAATGGGTAAGGTCTCGCATTGTAGTATCCTCCAATTCCGGGGACAGTTTACTTAACTCCCCGCATGAAAGGCGGCCGCAATGCCAAAGAAAATTAGACAGCTAAGAGCCATTTTGCTAAAGGCTGGATGTACGTGTGAAAAGGCAAAAGGGAGTCATACAAAAATGAACGCACACTATAGTATCTTAATTCAATGGTCCGAAGCAGATCAGGCTTACATCGCTTCGCTCCCGGAGTTCGGGCCTTATGCGCTAACGCACGGCGCTACCTACGAAGAGGCGCTTAAGAATGGTCAGGAAGCTCTAGACCTTCTGATGGAAGAAACCCTGCCATTGCCTCGTCCTCAAACTTTCGACGTCACTCATAGGAAAGTTGCCTGACATACGCCTCAAAACTCGCGAGGAGACCCGCATCCATGTCCACGTTGCACACCCGGATGGTGAAGCGAAATTCTGGCTGACTCCCTCGGTACACTTGGCAGTGAATATCGGCCTTTCAAGTATGCAAATTTGTCAAGCGCAAGCAGTCGTTGAAGCGCATATTAAGGAGATTCAAGATGCCTGGCATCGCCACTTTGGCTGCTGAAGTCACCAATGTATCTAAGCATTGTTTCTGGCTCTTGCTGGATGATGAGGAATTGGCTGTACGGTTCTCGGAGTTCCCGTGGTTTAAGTCGGCAACCATTGAGCAACTCTCCGAGATTGAACGTCCAACGGAAAACCATCTATATTGGCCAAAACTTGACGTCGATCTTTCGGTTGAATCAATTCGCAAGCCTGAAGACTTTCCTCTGATCTCGACGGAGAAGAATAGGGGAAAGACCACGTTTTCCCCGACTGGACTGCCGCCAACTTGCTGATCTGTCGATTAGATTCGAGGGGATACCTCGGTAGCGGAATGGGGTCACGCCCGGAATGGGGTCAGGTTTCGCATTGTAGCATTCCGATGAATGAGAAATGGCCTAACCTCGCGCGCTGTCCGGGTCGCTTAACCCATGTCGGTAGGTAGGATGAGCAAGTTGCAAGCCTTCCACCATGGTCGAGAGAATTATGGCTACTGTCGCCAGAAAAATTGATGCATACAAATTGGTTGATCGCTCGCCCAATTTAATTGAGTCTGACCTTTTATCCCGGAAAGTCCGATCAATACTGAAATAAGCGTTTAATATCATGATTGATGATGAACAAGAAACGATGGGGCTGGTAAAAAAGATGAAGGATTGTCTACCCATTTTCGCCTATCCTTCGAAAGAGTTCGTCTCATTATTGAAGAAGAGAAATATAAAACTCAAAGTCGATCAACTTCTGGAAATTATCGATACTGATTACTTTGGGGATGAAGGAGGGGTTGTCTGTAGTTTGAAGTTTCCCTTCGCAACTGAAGAGAATTTCGTTGTTTCGCTGACCCATCTTCGGCTTGTACCTAATCATCCCCTTCCGACAGATGTCAGAAAGTATCAAGTTCGCCGCGTTAGGAACTTAGCTCAACAATGAATAATCAGCGAACACTCGGGAGGAAGAAAAACAGGTCGCATGAACCCCTGCCCCTGGAAGACGAAAAACCGAGGGAACCTCATTTTTTGGCCTCAGCCCTAAGCAGTCCCTCAAAGGGCTGCTGATCATTGAATGACCTGACGAACAACTAAAGCTAACATGACGGCCTCTATATCAACTACCTGCTTGTTATTGACATTAACATTGAGATTGGCGAACTATGTCCAAATCACTCGCTGAGATTTTGCACGGGGGACCCGTTGACGCGGAGGAGGTAAGACGAGTCAGCGAGACATTGATATTTGAGCGGGCACGGCTATGGCCCAAGTTTTTTAGGTTTGCCAGTCTGCTGGTTCTCGCCGCAAGCATCGCAACTTTTGGGCTTCTGGGCGATTCGCTGGCAGTTGTAATCGGTGCCATGATCGTGGCCCCATTGATGCTGCCGATCATGGGGCTGGCGTTCAGCGTGAGCATTGGCGACCGCAGTAAAATCGTCAGCACGCTGCTCGTAAGCTTTGCCGGGATTGCAATGGCGGTGGCCGTGGGATTCGTCCTGACGCTGCCGATCGCACGGATCACGCATCCCGAGGCAATCCAACAGATCATGATCCGCACATCACCGCACCTGCTCGACCTGATGGCGGCACTTGCCACTGGCTTGGCAGGAGCTTTTGCGATATCGCGCAGGGATGTTTCCGACACGCTGCCAGGCGTAGCCATTGCGGTGTCGTTGGTGCCGCCACTCGCGAATGTGGGCATTCTGTTAGCTCTTGGCGAACCCAATCTCGCCTCCGGCAGCCTGCTGCTTTTCGTAACGAACTACGTGGCGATCCTGCTCACAGGCTCGCTTGTTTTCGTCGTGATGGGGTTCCGGCAGGCCGCGACGGCGCCGTTCGACGCGAGGGCACGACGCCGAGCGGTGGCAATCGCCTTCGCGGCCTTACTGATCATCGTGATTCCACTCTCAATGGCCAGTTATAACCTGATCGTCACTAACAAGATCTCCGCGCGAACCTACGCCCTTGGACAAGAGTGGCTCGAAGGTTCCGGATACCGGCTCATGTCGGTTGATGCCGAAACGGCGGACGGAACGGTGAACCTCCTCCTCTTGGGCGACGGAGACCTGCCGCCGCTGAACAAGCTTGAAGAGCGCACCCGTGACCTCATTTTCGGCCGAACCATTCGCGTGAAGGTCGTTAAATCACAAACCCTCTATATCGGCACGAAGTCGCGTTGAGGTGGAGAAAGGGGTCAGTGCGGAATGGCACTAAGTTAAGGCGCTTACGCTTTAAAAACAATAGGCTGTGCGGGTCGCGGAGGCCGAGAAACGTCGCGGAACCACCGTCGCAAGCCTGGAAAGCCAGGCGCGAGCCTCAGACTCAACAGTCTTTTGGCCGTTGCTCCTTCGTAAGGCAATGATATTACGAGGCATCCGCTTAACTTAGTGCCATTCTGGTCAGTGCGGCCTGGCACTGCCGCGTGTTCTAGCGGGTGTGAATCCCGCCTGGGCAATCGTGCGCCACGAGCCCAGTATCGAGCCTTGTAGCGGAAGGGGGTCAGGGCTCGCATTGTCGCATGCCGATGAATGAGAAATAACCTAACCTAGCGTGCTGTCCGGGTTGCGTAACGCATGCCGATAGGTAAGACGCACAAGTTGCAAACCTTCAAGCTCAAGAAAAACATGCCGAGCGAACGGGATCACGTTCATAGCATCGGCAAAAATGATTCAAGAATACACGATGATACAGATGATACAGGTGAACTATGGTTGATTATGACGAACAAGATAGAAGGATTGCCGGCGTCCTGGGTTCGGACGAAGTGCCCGAAGTCAATGATCAAACCTTGATAGCATATCTTGCTTATCTCAGAAATAGTTTAAGTTTTCCATGTCTCTTGACCGGCATTGAAGACTTCGAATGGGAAGAGCGTTACGTTTTTGGGCATGGCAGCAAATCAGAATATGAGAGACTAAAAGAAAGTCAGCCTTCTCACACCGATATTTTTGAACTTCTGGGTTTCGATGAAGAGATTGACCAAGGATATGGAATCCTGGCTAGTGTGAAGCGAGTAAAAGATAAGAAGAGTTTCACATTACCATTGGCTGATTTACGAGATAGAGATGAGCACTCAGCGAACTATCAATTGCTTGATGACTATTCAGTATGGTTTGTTAACAACAGATGAAATTCTGATTTATCGCGTTCAATAGAGAGCGTCAGCTCGGTAGGTGGGCAAATGAGAGTGAACCCAAACGTTCGCAGGCCTTGATCGTAATCCCGGCCAGCGGCGTGCGTAGTCAGGGCTTCCAGCCCTGACGGTCAGGCCAGGATGGCCTGACTACGCATCCGGCGAGCCCAAGTGGCCGGAATCTTGATCGAGGCCCGTTCGTAGCAGGAGGAAGAAGGGCCAGGCTCGATTGAATTCTCCGCTGGCTGCCGAATTTAATTGAGCCTGGCTCCTAGTCCCATCGACGAGCTGGCCTTGATCATCCTTCCGGCCAGCGACGGCCTGTCCGCAACTGGAGGCCGAGGCTTTAGCCGGTAGCGATTCCCGAGATCTCGAAGAAAATCAGTGGTGTCTGCGCGCCGGACCGGCTAAAGCCTCGACCTCCAGTCGCCGGAACGATGACCAAGGCCGACGAGCTAGGCACCCCACGACCGCTATTTCCGCGAGCGCACCACCATGATCAATGGGCTTGTGATTCGTAATATGACCCGTCCCGAGGTGGACGCGCTCGTCAACTGGGCCGCGCAGGAGGGTTGGAACCCCGGCCTGCATGATGCCGAGCTGTTCTGGGCGACCGACCCCGCCGCCTTCATTGCCGCGGAGCTTGACGGGGGGTTGATTGGCGGCGGAGCCATCACCTCCTATAACGGCGAATTTGGCTTCGTGGGTTTCTTTATCGTCCAGCCGGCCTTTCGCGCCAAAGGTCTCGGCCATGCCATTTGGCATGCGCTCCGGGAGCGCCTGATCGCCCGGCTGCGGCCGGGCGCCGGCATCGGCTTGGATGGCGTCTTTGCCATGCAGGACTATTACGCCAAGGGCGGTTTCGTCTTCGCGCATCGCGACATCCGTTTTCGCGCCGAGATTCCGAACCCTCCCGTTACCCCGGTGGTTGGCAACGAAGCGATTGTCCCGCTCGGCGAGGTTCCTTTCGAACAGATCCTTGCGTACGACCGCGGCTGCTTCCCCGCCCCGCGGCCGGAGTTCTTGACCGGGTGGATCGCCCAATCGGACGGCCTGGCCTTGGGCTGTCGGCGTGCCGGGATACTGAGCGGTTACGGCGTGGTACGCCGTTGTCGGGAGGGATGTAAGATCGGCCCCTTGTTCGCTGACGACGCGCAAGCAGCGACGGCCTTGTATGCTCACCTGGCCGTGTTCGCCGCCGGCGGTCCGCTGTTCCTCGACACGCCGGAGAACAACCCCGCCGCGCTTGCGCTCGCGCACCAACACCAGATGGTCGAGGTCTTCGGTTGTGCCCGGATGTATCTGGGTCCGCCACCGGAGCTTGCGCACGAGCGCATCTTCGGCGTCACGACCTTCGAACTGGGCTGATGGGCGACGCGCCTCGGATTTTCACGTTCGCCCGCCGCGGGCGCGGGCAGAAAGTGAAAGCCGGAAGTAACCGGCTAAGCTAAAACGGGAAATTTGGGCGGGGTGACAGGATTTGAACCTGCGACTGCTGCGTCCAGAAGACAGTGTGTCGAAACAAAGCGCATAAATATCAATGTGCTGCGCCACCGCCCCCAGCGTGAGCGCGTCTCGATACACCTGCAACCGCCTGATTGCGTCGGTACGGTTTCACGTGGCCCGGTGGCCGCGCAACGCCAGCAGTACCACCAAATACCCCTCCCTGGTCAGCCCGTTCGGCGGCTGCAACGAGCGCAACGCGCGCCACTCGATGGGGCGGATGTTCAAGCGTTCGCACAGGAATGCGTCGCCGGCCAGGCTCGCGAGACCGACCGAGGTCTTGCGATCCGCCACGATGTGCTCCCGGCTGATCTCAGTACTCGCCAGCGTTTCGTCGCTTTCGCCTCCCATCAGCCAATCCAGCGTCAAGCCTCGTGTTATCTCTGAAAGTAGTCGACATTATTTATGTTTTCAAAGTGTCAGGCAACCAACGCGGCCAGCGACAAGAACATGGTGTAGCGGATGATCACCGAGAACCCCAGTGACCAGGGCGCGGGTGTGATTGTCGGCGCCAATGTTCGCAAACTCCGCCAGGCCCTCGGGTGGAGCCAGGTGACGCTTGGCCAGAAAGCCGGTCTTCGAGGGCTACATCTCTGCGATCGAGCGGGGGGAGCGGTGTCCGTCCCTGGAGCGGCTGTTCGACCTGGCGCGTGCGTTTCGCGTCGCGCCATCGCGCCTGGTCAGTGCGCCGATCAGTGATGCAGGGGCGGGGTAGGGCATGGACGCGCAACGGCCGACTGATGCCGCAGCGGCGTCAGGCGAATCTCCAGCCACGCTGACGCAGCAGTTGGTGCAACTGAACCAGATCGCGCGGGAGCGGGTTGGGCCGGACGCTGCTCCCGCCACCCATGGTCCAGCGCAGCCACACCAAGAAAGGCTCCAAGAGACCCTGAAACGATTAGAGAACGCCGGAAAACGGCGTGCCGAGCGCACACGCAACGAAGGGGTAGCCTGCGAGACAGCAGATTCCGCAATTTCAGCGTCGGATACTCCCGCGAAACGTCATCGAAACGGTCATTCCAATCAAACCCTGGTCAGCACCGCCAGTGACGCCCTGGAGACGATCGCACGTCAGCGGGGGCTGGAACAGACTGCCATGTGTGCGACGTCCGAATATCCAACCACGCTCACGCGGCTCCCACTGTTCCCCCCGGTGACGCGCGAAACGGCGATCGAGATGTTCAAACGCGGCTGGGTAAAGTTACAGTCGTCATGGGATGGCGGTGGCGTCTATCGTTCCGGACCAGCGCTCAATATTTACGACGAAGACACGCTGCTGGGACTTATGGTCTTGCGCTCGCGGCGGTTGATGGGGCCGGCCGATCATATGCCGACTGCCGTGCGGCGGTTGGATACGGAAGACACGACACCAACGGATGAACGCGTACAAGTCGATATCGTGGTATTCACCATATCCCAGTTGGAGACGGCCATTCATGGCTACACTCCGCGAAAAGGGTGGGGTGGGCGGGAACTGGCGCGGCGGCGTGAGAGTATCGAGGATCTCTATGGGCTCCAGTTGCGTTTCGACAAAGTGCGGGACGGGTCGAGGTACCAAAGAGTAAAAATCTCGCTCTTTGATATTCCGGAGTTCTCGAAAGAGCGAGATGCCTGCTATTACGTCCAGTTCGATCCCCTGGTGTCGCGGTGGCTGGAGAATTATCACACGTTCATCAGTTTATCGCTGCGGAGAAAGCTCTCGGATCTCGGAAAAGCGCTCCATCGCTTTCTGGCAAGCCAGCGCAGTAATTCAGTCTATCGCATTGATGCGATCACGTTGTATGAAGCGATTGGGGCACAAGATCGCGTGTGGAAGCTCAATCAAAATGCACGCAAGCAGTTGACCATTATGCAACAAGAGAGGTTTATCACCTCGTTTCGTATCGACGGAACGGGTCGCTCCACGCCGTTCGTTCTGCATATCGTGTTTCCACGCAAGTCCTGATCGCTGCCGTTAACGCGCGCCCGAACCACCCCGGGCGCCGAGTCAACGCGCAAACACCAAAACGTGCTCATGTAGCGGGCACGCCGGCACCAAAACGCCCACCACGATAAGCCTGCCCGCACCGACCACGACGCGCGCATGCGCTTGGGCGTCAGAGAAGACCAACCGCAAGTGCGCTATTCCCGGCAACAGCAACGTCTCGGTAGGTGCTGGCGATCCCTGCTGTCTTGCGGAAAACACCGGGTTTTGAGGGTGCGAAGCGCTCGAAAGTTATCCACATTAATCCGAAGTTCCAGACCGGAGCCTGCAATTTCTCTTTCGGAAACATAACGATAAAGTAACTTTTCGCGCACTTACATGGGAACGTGTACCCATGTGCCGGTCGATTTCTGCTCGGACTCGGGCTATAGTCAGCCTTAGCGAATCAATCGCTTACCTGTACCCAGACGCTTGCACGCGAAAATTTTTCAAGATTCTGATTCGCCTAAGAAACTTCTGTTTTGAGCCTGGAACTTCGGATTAATCCACAGGACCACCGTGTCTTGAGGGTGAGAGTGCCGGGTTTTGAGGGTGCAATCCACCGTGTTATGAGGGTGCGGGCACCGTGTTATGAGGTTGCGAGTAACGGGTTTTGAAGGTGCGAAGGCGGCTCTTAAATTCTCTTATATATATGTTTATTATGATAAAAAATTGCATCTTGGGTGCTCTTAGTACTTCTTAGTACCTCTTCAGTAGTTAAAGAATTAGTACCGCGGCTGTGGCCGCGCCAAACTGATTTTCTTGAATATTTGAAGAGGGGACGTGACCAGTTGCCGCTACCAAGCCCGTTGGTACTGTGCGGGAGGCGTGAGCGCCGCCGCTTGGCCCAGGGCTCGCGCGGCCCGCAGCGGCCACTGGGCATCCCGCAAGAGATCCCGGGCCGGCAGCACCAGGTCGGCACGGCTGTTGCGGACGATCGGGTCGGCGTGGGTCGCAGTCGTGATCATGCCGACGGCGGCCGTCGCGATCCCCGACTCATGCCGGATGCGCTCGGCAAAGGGGACCTGATAGCCGGGACCGACCGGGATCCTTGTCTGCGGCACCAGACCTCCGGAACTGCAATCGATCAGGTCAACACCTTCGGCCTTCAGCAGGCGGGCGAGCGCGACGCTCTGCTCCAGGTCCCAACCGCCGTCCATCCAGTCGGAGCACGAGATCCGGACACCGAGCGGAAGCGGCTCCGGCCACTCGGCGCGTATGGCCCGGGTCGTCTCGATGAGGAAGCGCGCGTCAGCCGCCGTCGTGGTGGGCCAGATGGGCGCCGCCTCCGGCGTGGGCGAGTTGGACGTCAGGCACGGCGCCCTGGTCCTTCACGACGCGGTTGATGCGGTCAAGTGGTGGCGACCAGCGTCAAAGACACCGGCCGGTGGTCGCTGCTGCGTTGGCTCACCGTCGCCCCGGCGTTACCGCGCTCGAATGCCTCGTGCTCCACGGCTCCCGCATGGGCCTGGGCCACCAGCGGCAATTGGCCTCGACAGAGCGCCTGGCTCATCATGATGTGATCGATGAGGAGCGGGTTATTCGCGGCCTTGACCCCGCCGATGGCATCGTCATAGCGCGCGGTCCAGCGCACCCGCTCCGGGAAGTCGAATAGGGCGTGGTTGAAGTAACGCTCCGCCCGCACGACATCGCCTTGCAGGTTGCTGACCAGGTCAAAGAAGAGATAGCGCGACTCGAAAAAGTCCCGCCCCGGGCCGTCGTTGCCGTCGCCCATGAGCAGGAGGCCCGGCGCGGGCTTCTGATCGAATTTGGCGTCGATGTAGCGGCGCACGTCCAGCGCCTCGGTAGCCAAGTTGACCCGGGCCCTGAGCGCTCGGCGAGGAAAGCTCCGGTCGGGTTGCCGTCCGCGTCCAGTTCCAGCTTGTTCAGGTTGATCTTGGACTTCAGGTGCAGGCCGATCAGCTCGATCTGCACGTCCCCACCGAGGTCGAGGACCAGGACCTGAGGGTGGCGGTAGTGGCGATGGGTGCTCGCCGCTAGCGCGCCCCAGTAATGCACCGGCCAGCTCGGCTGCCCGGTAAACGCCCGCCACACCGAAGGGTGCTGGAGTTGGCACTGCTCCAGCAGTGGGGGGCGCACCAGGAACCAGATCGATAGTGACCGAATCGACTCGATCCGGGCGCGCAGGCCGCGACGCGTCGGCACCGGCGATTACCGGTTCGCTGCGGACGCTGCGGACGCTGCGGCGGGTTACCCGGTTCTGGGTCGGCGTTCGTGGTATTGGGTGTTCGGTATCGATCTGAGCAGCAATGATCAGCGCCGAGTGGAGGCAACGAGGGGTATGGTTATGGCACAGCGACCAGGATTATCAGACGCCCGTGGGAAACCCGCGGGAGGGCTAGCGTGACCGGTGGCGGGTACAGTCGGCAGTCGGGTCTGATCGCCAGGTTCCGCGCGGTGTTGCGTCTGGCCCTCGCAGTCGTCCTGTCGTTGGCGCTGGTCTGGCTGGTATCCACCGAGGACCAGCGGCGCGGCTACCTGAAGATGCTCGGTCTGTGGGAGGCAGCGCAGGCCCTTGGCGGCAAGAATCTGCGTATCGCTGCCTTCGGGTCAGAGTTTGAGATCGCCCATTTCCTGCCGCGGCCGATCGCGGCCCCGCCGCCGTCGGCGCTCACCACCGATGGCACCCGGTACGCTCAGGACGGCATCGGTCACCCCTGTCGCACCAGCGGTCCGGCGAACCCGACCCACAAGACCCAACAGGAGGTCTATCGCTGGACCGGCGCCGATGGCCGACCAGCCTTCAGCGATCAGCCACCGCGGGGCGCGGACGCCCAGGTCGTCGGTCTGACGGCGGAGGGTGGGGTCGGGATGTTCTCCAGTGACTACCGCTTCGTCGGCGGGGCAGGGGACAACGCCTTCGAGACGGCGCTGCCGGCCAACATCGACGGCGTCTTCCGTTTCCTGGCAAAGGGCCTGGCCATGCATGGGGTGCAGCCGCTGCATGTCCGCCTGACCGTCATCGACGGCGAACGGCGCTTCGTCGACTACCTGAACAGCAAGCCCCACAAGCTCATCGCCACCAGCACCAGCGGCTTCTATTCCTTCGACGGCAACGAGGCCGTGGCGCGCTGGATGGGGCCCGCGGTCACCCTGGCGGTGACGCGCCACGAGATCACTCACCTGGCGCTGGGCAACTGGCTCGGCGACACCCCCTGTGGCTCAACGAGGGCCTGGCCGAATTCATCGAGCGGCTCCAGTTCCAACAGTCCTATGCCACCGCCCCCGCGCCGGTCCAGGACCTGGACAACATCGCCCGGCTGCACCGCTCCGGCACCCTCCCGGCCCTGCGCACCTTCGTGGCGATGGATCGGGACGACTGGAACCGCCTCGGCAACGACATCGCCTACCCCTACGCCTGGTCACTGGTGCACTTTCTCCTGAAGGACCCGCAGCATCGCCCCCTGGTCAGTGCCTATCTGAACACCCTGGCGCAACACCGTTGCCGTGCGTTCGACCACGCGGGCTACCTCGACCTCAACTACCCCGGCGGCCTGGACGCCCTGGCGGCCAACTGGGGGGCTTGGCTGATCGAGGGCCAAGCGGTTGCGTTGACGTATTAGGTCAAGTACCCAGAGGTCCATCGGGGTGGCCTTTGAGCGCTAAACAGACGCCTCTTGCAGATTCTGGCCGACTATTGCCCGCTAAGCATTGGATAACACGGCGATTGCTTGACTAAGGATGCAGTGGTAAGGTTTTGCTCCCGGTAGCACCCTGCTGGCCGAGATGGCTTGCCTGTGCTGCGAATTGAACGCAGAGCACGAAGAGACGCGTATCCAATGCCGACTGAACCCTGGGTCTCCGTCGAAGATGTGTCGATTCACCTCGGCGTCGCGAAGGACTCCGTGTACCGGTGGATCGACCTCAAGGGGCTGCCCGCGCACAAGATCGGTCGGCTCTGGAAGTTCAAACTCTCAGAGGTTGACGACTGGGTCCGTTCGGGCGGTGCCGTCGACCAGGGGTCCGAGGAGTCCAGCCGGGAGGATCGGTCATGACGCAGCGATCATCCGGCGTCGATTTCGAGCGGCTACTCAAACTCCGGCTGGCGGTCGCTCGCCACGGGGAGATGGACGCGGCCGGCTGGTGGAACACCAAGGGCATCCTCGGCCGCCATGGCGCGCTGGCGCTGAAGCGCGGTTTTCCGTCGACTCACTATTTTGCGCAGGCCCGGATCGCCTTTGCGGTTGCGCGCAGCCGTTGCCGGGAGATCTTCGATCCGCCGGGGTGCATGACACTCTGGCATCTCCCCGCGGAGATTGAAGATCAGTTTGAAGCGCACTGGCAGGACTGGTTGGACCAGGGAGAGCGCTGGGGGGCCTTCTTCGAGACGCTGGCGACGGCGGGCGGGAAAGACCTTCTCGCGGAACTCGTCGCGTTTGGTCTCGTCGATCAACGCCACCTCGACGTGGTCGCCAAGCTGCGCCGGTCAGACGAGGGCAGGTCGGTCCTGTTGTCCGGAACCGACCGGCCGAGCGACGAAGTCATCACGCTACTGGCGGCCGGCTTCGCCAGAGGCGAGCGCGGTAACCCGGCGATCCCCTATGCACGGCTTGAGGACTGAGCATGGAGGCTCGATCCAAGGTCTCTTCCTGCCTGGCCATCAAAGGATCCCTGATCGATGAAACCTTCGCGGTGTTCTGCGGCTGGGACTACGCCGCCTCGAAAACCGACAATCTCAAGCGTGCTCGCGACGAAAACACCATCGGCGCCAAGAGTGCCAACTGGGCGCAGAATGTGTCCTGGGCGGTCAGCCGCCGCTTCGATCCCGCGGGTCGCGACCGCCCGCTCGTGGAGCTTGCCAAATCGGGGTGTGACCGGGAAGTCTGGCAACCGCTGCTCCTCTACCACCTGACCCGCGACGAGTTGCTCGTCCGCGATTTCCTCGTCAACTGGCTTTACCCTCAGTTACGCGCCGGTGCCTACCGTCTGCGCCCCGAGGACGTGCTTCCCTACTTGCACAGCCTGAGCAACAGAAAAAACATCGAGTGGTCAGGCAACTGGAGCGAGGCCACGACCAAGCGTGTGGCGTCAGGCCTGTTGCGGCTCGCCGTCGACTTCGGGCTCCTCACGGGCACACAGTCACGGGAGTTTTCCTCCTACCACCTACCGGAGCAGAGCTTCATGTACCTGCTGCACGCCATGACGGACCGCGAGGCGAACGCCCGGCGTATCATTGATGCCGAGGACTGGCGCCTGTACTTGATGGACACCGCCGACGTGGAGCGCGAGTTGCTGCGCTTGCACCAGTTCCGCAAGCTGCACTACGAGGTCGCCGGCAGCCTCGCCCAAATCAAACTGCCGGCGGCATCCGCCGCCGAGTACGTGAGGGAGCTCGGCTGATGCCCGACTGGAAGGCGCGCCTGACCCAGCAACTCGAACCGGTGCTGAAGCAACCGGACCCCCGGCAGCAGCTCAGCGCCTACCACGACATGCCTTATGCCATCTTCCGCTATCCGCCGGAGGAGGAGTTTGGCGTCCGCCGGCAGGTCTCGCTGTTGCGCACGCGACTGGAACAGTTGGGCAAACGGGTCACGGTCATCTCGCTGGCCGAATGCCTCGCAGCCGCCCTGGAAGCGGAAGGCATGGGGCCCGCGGCACTCATCGACGCCGAAAAATCAGTGGGCCTGGAGGTCACGGTCGACACCATCTTCCAGATCCTGAGCGAGTACCAACCTCTGGACGAACTGGTCGCCCGCCGCATCCCCAGTGACGCGGACCCCCTGCGCGACCTGGTGTTCATCGTGCGTGCCGGCGCGCTCTTCCCCATGTATCGCACCTCCGCGCTGCTGGAGCAGCTCAAGGGCAAGGTCCAGGTGCCCGCCGTCCTGTTCTACCCGGGCGAACTGGACGGCGCCGCGGGGCTGCGGTTCATGGGTGTGCTGGATGCGGAGCATAACTATCGGCCGAAGATTTTTTAGTCGTCGGTCGTCGGTCGTCGGTCGTCGGTCGTCGGTCGTCAGTCGTCAGTCGTCAGTGGTCAGCCCGATGAAGATTTCAGCGCCGAAGCCCGAACCCGAACCCGAACCCGAAGACCAAAGACCAAAGACGAGAGACTGACGACTGACGACTGACGACTGACGACTGAGACTGAAGACCGACGACTGAAGACCTATGACTACAATCAAAACCCTCTTCGCCAACGCCATCGACCGTCGTATCGAGGAGGTCATCAAGGTCGATCAGGCCGACGCGGCGATCATCCGCGACGAACTGGCCGAATACATCGTCACCGACTCGATCCGCGCGCATTTTCTGAAGATCTTCGAGCACTACCAGACCACCTGGCAGAAGCCCAACGAAGGGATCGCCATCTGGACCTCGGGGTTCTTCGGCTCGGGCAAGTCCGGCTTCGCCAAGTACCTCGGTCTTGCGCTGGCCAACCGCGACATCCTCGGACAGGGCGCCGGGGAACTGCTCGCTCAGCGCTGCAATGACACCAAGGCCCAGGTCCTGCTGACCAACATCGCCGAGCGCATCCCCACCGAGGCGGTGATCTTCGACGTCTCCACCGACCGTGGCATTCGCACCGGCAACCAGAGCATCACCGAGATCATGTACCGGCTCTTCCTGCAGAGCCTGGGCTATGCACGGGATCTCGATCTGTCCGAGTTGGAGATCACCCTGGAGGAAGAGGGCCGCCTCGACGCCTTCAAGTCCAACTACCGGGAGGTGTTCGACAAGGACTGGGACTACGAGAAGGGCAAGATCGCCACCGCCGTCCAACAGGCGAGCCGCGTCATGCACGTCATGGACCCGGCCACCTACACGACGGTCGACAGTTGGCGCGAATCGGCCATGCAACGCGCCGACATCACCCCCGGCGATCTGGCCGCCCGCTGTCTGGAATTGATGTCCCGCCGGCGGCCCGGCAAGAACCTCCTGTTCGTCATCGACGAGGTCGGCCAGTTCGTCGCCCGCGACGTGCAGAAGATGCTCGATCTCTCGGCGGTCGTGCAAAGCCTCGGGCGGGTCGGGCGCGGCAAGCTGTGGATACTCGTCACCTCCCAGGAAAAACTCACCGAAGTTGTCGGCGGCCTGGACGACCGCCGGGTCGAACTCGCCCGCCTGATGGACCGCTTTCCGTCCGAACTTCAGGTCCACCTGGAGCCCTCCGACATCTCGGAGGTCACCAGCAAGCGCGTGCTCGCGAAGAACGCCGAGGCCGAAAAGCGGCTCCGCGAACGCTTCACCGAGCACCGCGGCCGGCTGACCGACAACACTCGCCTCACGGCGGACATCACGCTGCCGGAACTGACGGCCGACGCCTTCATCGACCTCTATCCGCTGCTCCCTTATCAGATCGACCTCATCATCCAGATCGTCTCCGGCCTGCGGACCCAGGGCGGGGCGAGCAAGCACGTCGGCGGCGCCAATCGCACCATCATCAAGCTCGCCCAGCAATTACTCATCCACCCGGACGTGGACCTGGCCAGCCAACCCATCGGCACCCTGGCGCGTGTGGACCAGATCTACGACCTCGTCTCCGGCAATATCGGCAGCGAGATTCGCGCCAAGATCGCGGACATCGGTACAAAGATCGCCCATCCGTCCGCCCAACCGGTCGCCAAGGTGATCTGCCTGTTGCAGTACGTGCGCAGCGTTCACCGGACGGCCGAGAACATCGCCGCCGCACTGCACCCGGCCATTGATGCCGATTCACGCCTGGTCGAGGTCCGACAGGCACTCGACGCCCTGGAGAAGGGCCTGATGGTCCGCCGCGGCGACGATGGCTACCGGATTCCCTCGCCGGCCGAGGATGATTGGGAACGCCAGCGCGCCGCGCTGGTCCCCAAGCCCGGCGACACCGCCCGCCTGCACGCCGAGGCCGTCACCGCCCTCTGGCAGCCGCAACCCTCCCACAACCTGCTGGACGTCAAGCCCTTCAAGGCGGGGCTCTACCTGGGTGAGCGCCTGGCGGTGGAGGGGGACATCCCGTTTCACCTGGCCCTGGCCGAGTCCGGGACTGAATTCGATCAACAAGTGGAGGCATTCCGCCGTCGCAGCCAGACCGAAACCCAGGCCGTCTTCTGGGTCGCTGCCATCCATGAGGTCATCGACCGCGAGACCGTCGAACTCCACCGCTCCAAAGAGATCCTGTCCCGCAAGGAGCGGGGCGCCCAGACCAAGGACGAGTCCGCCCTGGTGGCGGAGGAGAAGATCCGCCAGCGTCGCCATCAGGACGAGCTCCGGCGCCTCATCAAACAGTCCCTGCTCACCGGCACCATCTTCTTCCGCGGCAACGACCGCAGCCCGGACGAGGGGGCCGGCGAGGTCTCCCGCACCGCGGCCAAGGTCCTCTCCCAGGCCCTGCCGGAGGTCTTCGACCGCTTCGCGGAGGCCGCCGCGCGGGTCACCAAGAATGACCTGGATTCACTGCTGACCACCGAGAACCTGCGGGGACTGACACCCGTCTATTCAGACCTGGGACTGGTGCGGGACCAGGGCGGCAAGCCCGTCTTCGACGTGGAAACCGGGGTGCTCGCCGAGGTGCTGGCCCGCATCGAGAACCGCACCAGTTACGGTGAGACCGCCAGCGGGCGCTGGCTGACTGACGAGTTTGCCAAGGAACCCTTCGGCTGGGAATTTGACACCGTTCGGCTCCTCGTCATCGCCCTGCTGCGCGCCGGCAAGATCGAGGCGACCAGCAAGGGGCAGGTCATCGACTCCGCCCTGTCACTCGACGCGCGCACCACCTTCACCAACAACAACCTGTTCCGCCAGGCATCCTTTCGCCCGCGCACCACCGACTGCGAGTTCACGGACTACATCGAGGCCGGGGAGGCCTACAAGACCTGCTTCGGGAAAGAGATCCAGGAGTACGAGGAAAACCTCATCGCGGCGGCCATCCGCGAAACCACGGAGGGCTTCGAGGAAATGCTGCGGGAAGTCCTCGCCCAGCTCGACAAGCATGGGCTCCCCGGGGGCGAGGTGATTGCCGGGGCACTGAACAACAGCGTGGGCTTCCGCCGCCAGCGCGACTGCCAGACGCTCAAGGCCTTCACCGCCTGCCACCAGGCGCTGAAAGAGGCTATCAAGCGGGGGGCCGAACTCGCCAAGACCCTGACGGAGCCCGCGCTCCACGACCTGGGCCGGGCGCGCAAGGCGCTCGATAGTCTCTGGCCCTTCCTGGAGCACGAGCCGGACTTGAGCGACGGCGACCGGGACCACGCCGAGCAGCTCAAAGACCTGCTGGCGCGGGAGTCCTTCTTCCGCGAACTGCCGGCCATCGATCAGCACGCCAAGGCCCTGGAGACCGCCCACCAGGCCCGCCTGAAACAGGCGCTCGAGGCCCGAACCGCGGCTTACGCGGACGCCCTCCAACAACTGCGCGGCACCCCTGGTTGGGAAGAGGTCGGCGACGAGCAGCGCGACCGCATCGCTGAGCCGCTGGCGACATACATTGTCGCGAAGGCCGCCACCGCGTCGATACCCCAGCTCAGAGCGGACCTCGACGCCTGCCCGGTCCGGCGCGATAAGGCCGTCGAAGACCTGATGCGCCTGATTGACGGCAACCGGGTCGTCAAGATCAGTGCCGCCGGCTTCTTCTCCGGGGGCATCGAGAACGAGGAACAGCTCGATCAGGCGCTCGACGGGCTCAAGGAACAGTGCCTGGAGCTCATCGGCGCCGGCAAAAAGGTCTTAGTCCAATAGACTTCGCCATGCTCGACTCGGACATCCCCACCACCGAAGCGCTGACTATCGAGTTCAAGAGCGACCAGAAACGGTTGCCGGACAAGGATCTGGTGCTCGCGGCGGTCTGTCTGGCCAATACGGACGGTGGCCTCATCTACCTTGGCGTCGAGGATGACGGACAACCGACCGGGCTGCACCCGGACCACCATGATCTGAACGGGTTGGCCGCCTTGATCGCCAACCGCACGATTCCACCGCTGAGCGTTCGCACCGTCATGATGGAGTCCGCGGGACTGAAGATTGCGCGGATCGAGATTCCCCGGTCGACCCGATTGGTCGCCACCAGTGACGGCACGCTCCAGCGCCGGCGACTGTTGGCCGACGGTAAACCGCAGTGCGTGCCGTTTCTTCCGCACGAGTTCGCGTCGCGCGAATCCGATCTGCGGCTTTCGGACTACTCCGCGCTACCGGTCGCCGGCGCCGACCTCGACACGCTCGACCCCGCGGAGCGCCATCGGCTGCGCCAGGCCATCGAGCGTTACCGGGGTGACCGGTCCCTGCTCGGTCTCGACGATGCTGAACTCGACGGTGCGCTTGGGTTGACCCGAACCGAGTCCGGGCAGCGCGTCCCAACGGTCGCGGGCCTGCTGCTGATCGGCCGCGAATCGGCCATTCGGGCGCACCTACCCACCCACGAGGCGGCATTCCAGGTCCTGGACGGAACCGAGGTGCGCGTCAATGACTTCTACCGCTGGCCTTTGGTGCGGCTGTTCGAGCGCGTCGAAGAACAGTTTCTGGCGCGGGTCAGCGAGCGCGAACTCCAGGTCGGCCTGTTCCGGGTGCCGGTGCCGAACGTGGAACCGCGCGCATTCCGCGAAGCCCTCGTCAATGCGCTGACGCATCGTGACTACAGTCGTCTGGGCGCGGTGCAGACCCGCTGGCAGACCGAGACCCTGTCGATCAGCAGCCCCGGCGGCTTTGTCGAGGGCGTGTCCCTGGACAATCTACTGGTGGTCGAACCCCGCCCCCGCAATCCGCTGCTGGCCGATGCCTTCAAGCGCATCGGGCTGGCCGAACGTACCGGCCGCGGCGTCGACCTGATTTACCAGGGCCTCCTGCGCTACGGACGCCCGCCGCCAAGTTACCTGCGCAGCGACCCATCGAGCGTCAGCGTCGACCTCAACTGCGCCGAGGCGGACCTCAACTTCCTGAAGCTCGTCTTGGAGCAGGAAAACCAGCTCGGTACAGGGCTCCCAATCGAGAGCTTGCTGGTTCTAGCGGAACTGCGCCATGCCCGCCGTCTCGATACACCTGAGACCGCCAAGCTGCTGCAACGCGACAGCGCTTATGGGCGCGCGGTCCTGGAGCGACTCGTCGAAGCGGGCCTCCTACAGGCCCATGGGGTACGCAAAGGGCGGACCTACACCCTGAGCGCAGCCGTCTACCGTCAACTGGGTAGCCCCCTTGACTACGTTCGCCAAGCGGGTTTCGATCCCCTCCAGCAGGAGGAGATGGTCAAACGCTACGTCCGCGAACACGGCAACATCCGACGCAGTGATGTGATACGACTGTGTGGCCTCAGTCCTCAGCAGGCGACGCGCCTACTCAAAAAATTGAATAATAATGGTATTTTGGAGCCGCATGGCGAGGGCAAAGGCACCGTCTACGCCCGTGGTCCGAATTTATGATCGCGAGCGAAAAATTTACGCTCGCGAGCGTATTTTTGCGCATCACCATTCACGCATTTGTTTTTACTAGCGTATTTACGATTCAGCCTGGAGCAGGAAAGTTCGGAGTTCGGAGTTTGGGGTTCGGAGTTTGGGGTGCGGGACTCCAGGTGGGGCCTTCGTCTTGAGGGTGCTGACCGCTCGGAGCACACTGGGGCACCGGGAGCAAACCGGAATTTGGAGCGAGGTTTTCTGGCATGACAACGCGTGTTGAAGGCATTTGTGAACACGGTCAGGTGCGCCTGCGTGGCCGCTGCCGGGGGTGGCGTGCGGGCGGATCGCGGTGACTGTCCTCCCGGATACCCTGCCCCCAAGGTCATCGCGAGCGCTCCCGCCCGCGGTGCATCCGCCAGCGGCAACGGCGCCAGACGAAGCGACGACGGCGACGCCAGTCGCGCCATTGACAGGTGATGCCGTAGTCGACCATTACCAGCCGCGCACTGAGCTTGGCCACGAACTCCTCGAATTGCGGCGTGCCTATATCCTGGGCGGAGGCAAACTGCTGAGCTGGGATGAACTCGATGAAGAAATGCGTGAACGTCGTGGCCATGTTTCGCGTCGGCAAGCGCCCGATGCGATCACTGCGGGCGACGACGACATGATCGCCCACCTGGAAGAGGTGTCGCACCTGCCAGGCAACGCACCATGACGCTCGTGCGTGGCACGGCATAGACCGCCGCGAATATGAGCGCGCATATATTTTTCGCGCGCAAGTTTATTTATACGCATCCTTTAACAAGAACAATGTATTAGCGACAGCCTACCGCTCAATTCTAAAGTCACCCCGAACCCCGAACTCCCAAAACATGGACAAAGACACCCGCAACCGCATCCAACGCGCCACCCAGGCCGCGCGCGGACTGCTTGAACAGGATTTCGAGGACCAGTTGACGGGTGTGTTCGACATCCGGCTGGACGGCACCATCGCGGGCGAGCCAGGGAGCCATCTGGACCCGGCGCAGCGGATTGTGAGGATCAAGCTGGTCGCCGCGGTCGAGCACTGGGTGTCGTCAGTCGTCGGTCGTCAGTCTTCGGCCGACGACCGACGACCGACGACCGACGACTACGCCGAAGCGGTTGCGAGTTACCGGCGGGAGGCGGCGTTCACGACCCTGAACCGGTTCGTGGCGCTCAAGATGCTGGAGGCCCGTGGGCTGGTGCAGGAGTGCATCTCGCGGGGCGAGCAGTCGTCGGGGTTCAAGGAGTTCTGCGGGCTTGCGCCGGGGCTGGTACAGCTTCCGGACCGCGGCTACCGGCTCTACATTGAGAGCCTGTTCGACGAGATCGGTCGCGAGGTGCGAGTGCTGTTCGACCGGCGCGACCCGGCGAGCTTGCTGTGGCCCGCGCGTGCGACTCTCTTCGGCTCTCAGCAGCCGGGCTTGCTGGAGATCCTCAACGACCCCGAACTGGCCGGCGTCTGGGATCAGGACGAGACCATCGGCTGGGTCTATCAGTATTTCAACGGCGACGACGAGCGCCGGCAGATGCGCGCCGAGAGTCAGGCGCCGCGCAACAGCCGCGAGCTGGCTGTCCGTAATCAGTTCTTCACCCCGCTCTATGTCGTCCAGTTCCTCACGGATAACAGCCTCGGCCGCATCTGGTACGAAATGCGCCGGGGCGACACCCGTCTCAAGGACCTCGACTATCTGGTGCGGAAGGGGTCGTCGGTCGTCGGTCATCGGTCATCGGCGAAAGACTCTCCGGCTGACGACCGGCGACTGACGACTGACGACTCTCCGACCGACGACGCAGCCCCTACCCGCACCAAAAAAGACCCGCGGGATCTCAGGATTCTGGACCCCGCGTGCGGCTCCGGGCACTTCCTGCTCTATGCGTTCACCCTGTTGCTGACGATCTACCAGGAGGCCTGGGAGGACCCGGATGCCCCCGCCGCCGAGGTCACTGGCCGCACCCTGCGCGACGACTATCCGGACCGGGACGCCATGCACCGGGCACTGCCCGGCCTCGTCCTGCGCCACAACCTGTACGGCATCGACATCGACCCCCGCGCCGCCCAGATCGCCGCCCTGGCCCTGTGGCTGCGCGCCCAGCGGGGCTATCTGGAGCTGGGTGTCCCGCGCGGGGAGCGCCCGCCCATCCAGCGCACCAACATCGTTGTCGCCGAGCCCATGCCCGGCGAGCCCGAGTTGCGGCGGGAGCTGCTGACGACCCTGGACCCGGACCTGGCCCGGCTGATCGAGCAAGTCTTCCAGCGGATGGAACTGGCGGGGGAGGTCGGCTCCCTGCTGCGCATTGAGGAGGACATCCGCGCCGCCGTGCGGGAGGTCTACGGCGAGCAGGGACCCCTGTTCCGCGCCCTGGACGAGGCGCGCTGGCAGCAGGCGGAGGCGGCCGTCCTGCACGCCCTGCGACACTATGCCGAGCAGTCGGTCAACGGCCAGGCCTATCGGCGTCGCCTGTTCAGCGAGGACGCCGCCCGCGGTTTCGGATTCATCGACTTGTGCGGGCTGCGCTTCGACGTCACCCTGATGAATCCGCCCTTCGGCGCCCCCTGCGCCCGCGCCGGTCCCTACCTCGCGGGCGCCTATCCCCGCTCCAAGGGCGACCTGCTCGCCGCCTGCGTCGAGCGTGGGGTACAGTGGCTGCACCCCGCCGGTATCCTGGGCGCCATCACCTCCCGTACCCCCCTGTTTCTGACCAGCTACCGGCACTGGCGCCAAGGCGTGCTGCTCGGCGAGGCCAGACCCACGGTGCTGGCGGATCTGGGCCACGGGGTCATGGACGCGGCGATGGTCGAGGCCGCGGCCTATTGTCTGATCAAACAGTGAAACGGATGGGAACGGCCATGCTGACAAGCATCGAAGGTATATACGAGAACGGCCAGGTGCGGCTGCTGGAGCCGCTGCCCGGCGTGGCGCGGGCGCGGGTGGTGGTGACCCTGCTGCCCGAACCACCGGCACCCCTGCCGCCGCCCGCGCCAGACACCAGCGATCAAACCGGGAGCCTGGCCCCGGACGGGGCCGCAGTGGCGCTCAGTGCGTTGGGGCGCGATCTACTGGCCATCCGCCAACGCGCCCTGGCACGCGGGTTGGCACTCGCCCCCGTGGACGCCATCCTGGAGGAGGTCAGGCAAGGGCGCGCGGAGGCCGGCGATGACGACGACCTACGTTGACGCCAACGCCCTGATCGTCGCCTATCGCGGCGACCAACCGGCGGCCCAGGCGGCCATCGCCCTCCTGGGCGATCCGGTCCGGCGCTTCGTCGCCAGCCCCTATCTGCGGCTGGAGACCCTGCGCAAACCGCTGTTCTACCGGCGTGAAGACGAGATCACCTTCATGGAACGGTACTTCGCCACGGTCAGCCTGTGCATCCCCACCAGTGACCAACTGGTCGCGCGGGCGCTGAGCCTTGCGGCCCAGTGGCACCTGGGGGCGATGGACGCCTTGCACGCCGCCGCCGCATTGCAGGCCGGGGCCGAGGTCTTCGTGACCATGGAGCGTCCCACCAAGCCCTTGTTCCTGGTTCCGGGACTCAACGCCGTATCACTTCACCCCCAGGAGTCCCCTCAGTGAGCCTTTTCCTGCGCCTGCTGGAAGACGACGACAAGGCCCTGGCCCTGCGGACCGCCCTGCACGCCGTCGCCGCCGGCGAGTCCGATCCGCGGGTGTTCGAGGCCGATCCCAATGCCTTCGCGCTGGTGCCGGGGGCGCCGTTTGCGTATTGGATTAGCCCGAGTGCCCAAAGCGCATTCAGTCGCCTTCCGAATTTCGAGGGGGAACGACGGACCGCCAAGTGCGGAGCTGGGACGCTGGATGATTTTCGCTTCCTGCGATTGGACTGGGAAGTGCCGGTTTCAGTCGCCGAGTGGGTCTCATTTGCGAAAGGAGGAGCCTTCGGACGTTATTATGCGGACTTGTATCTGCGCCTCGCTTGGGCCAATGCAGGCAGAGAGATCCAATGTTTTGTTGAAGCCAAGGTCGGCAGCGCTACCCGGAAGATCCAAGCCCAACCCTGGTACTTCCGCCCCGGCCTCACCTGGCCGCGGAGAACCAACGGGCTGAGCTTCCGTGCCATGCCGGCAGGCTGCATCTTCGCCGACAAAGGCCCAGCCGCCTTCGTCGACGGCGACGACCCCGAGTCCCTGCTCGCGCTCTGTGCCCTGGTCAACTCGGCGCCCTTCGGCGCCTTGGTCGCGCTTCAATTGGCGAGAACCGAGCTCGCCCAATCCTATGAGGTCGGCCTGATCCAGCAGACCCCGGTCCCCCCGCTGACGACCGACGACGGACGACCGACGACCCACGCCCAAACCCTGTCCACCCTGGCCCATCGCGCCTGGTCCCTCAAACACGCCCTCGACACCGCCACCGAAACCTCCCACGCCTTCCTGCTGCCGGCCCTGCTCCAGGTTCCCGGCGAGGACTTGGCCGGCCGCGCCGCGGCCTGGTCCGCTCGGGTCCAGGCCACGGAGGCGGAGCTTGCCGACATCCAGGCGGACATCGACGACCGCTGCTTCGCGCTCTACGGGATCGACGGCGAGGACCGACGGCGGATCGAGGTCGGCCCCGGCGGCACGCTCGATGCGGCGCCCAACGACCCAGGCGAGGACCTGGGCGAGGACGACGAGGGCCCCGGCGCGGTCGCCGACCCGGCCCCGCTGACCGCCTTGCTGGTCTCCTGGACCCTCGGTGTCGCCTGCGGACGCTTCGACCTGCGGCTCGCGACCGGCCAGCGCGCCGCGCCCGCTGCGCCGGGACCCTTCGACCCCCTGCCAGTCTGCCCGCCCGGCCAATTGCAGAACGCCCAGGGCCTGCCGGCAGGAGCCGATGACCTGCCCGCCGCGTATCCCGTCGACATCCCTTGGGACGGCATCCTGGTGGACGATGCGGGGCATGAGCGCGATCTCGCCGCGCGCAGCCGGCTGGTGTTCGATCGCGTCTTCAGCGATGACGCGGACTCCGCCTGGCGCGAGGCCGCCGAGATACTCGAAGGCCGGGGGAATGATCTCCGGACCTGGTTCGCGCGGTCATTCTTCGCGGACCACATCAAGCGCTGCTCCAAGAGCCGCCGCAAGGCCCCGATCTACTGGCAGCTCGCCACCCCCTCGGCGCGCTACTCGGTCTGGCTCTATTACCATCGCTTCACTCGGGACACCCTGTACAAGGTCCTCAACGACTCTGTGACCCCCAAGCTCCAACACGAGGAGCGCAAGCTGATGGGGCTGGTCCAGGGCGCCGGTGGCACCCCGACCGCCAACCAGCGCAAGGAGATCGCCGAGCAGGAAGGCTTCGTCGAGGAACTCCGAACCTTCCGAGAAGAGGTCGGTCGGGTTGCCCCATTGTGGAATCCGGACCTCAACGACGGCGTCATCATCAACTTCGCGCCCCTGTGGCGCCTGGTGCCCCAGCACCGGGCCTGGCAAAAGGAGTGCAAGGATTGCTGGGGCAGACTCACCGCCGGCGACTACGACTGGGCACACCTGGCGATGCATCTCTGGCCCGAGCGGGTCGTCCCCAAGTGCGCCGCGGACCGCAGCCTCGCCATCGCCCACGGGCTTGAAGCGGTCTTCTGGGAAGAGTCGTCGGTCGTCAGTCGTCGGTCGTCGGCGCAAGACTCTCTTGCTGACGACCGAAGACTGACGACTGACGACGTACGACCCGGGAAGTGGCTGCCCCTCACGGTTGCGCAGGCAGAGGTCGACCGCCTCATCGCGGAACGCACCTCCGCCGCGGTCAAGGACGCGCTGAACAGCCTGCTGGAGGCCCCCGCGCCGGCCACTGGCAGTGGCGGTGGCCGCAAGTCGTCGGGACGGGGCCCGGTTCGGCGCGTTCCTACTGCCCCGAAGACAGATAATGCCGGCGCAGGCTCCGGACCTGCAACGGGTTCCGCTGCCCCTGATCCGGTCATGCTGGACGCCGTCAAGCAGGCCATCGCCGCGGCCCAGGGTGCGACCAGCAAGTCCGAGGTCCTCGCCGCCACCGGCCTCACCGACGCCCAGTGGAATGCCGCCATCAACGCCTTGCTCGCCGCGGGCACAGTCACCAAGACCGGCGCCGGTCGCGGAACCCGCTACCATCTGAACCCTGAACCCTGAACCCCCCACACTCATGAGACATCCAATGTTGGGCACTGTCCCAGGCCTTCTTGAAGAAGGAGTCAGCGATGCACAACCTAACCTTTGAAACCAATGTCCCGACCGACCATCTGTTACACCTGCCGGATGATCTGCCGGCGGGTGTTCTGGTCAGGATTACGGTTGAGCGCCTGGCGGACAAGACGATGACTGAGGACTATCAGCCACGCACCGAAATCGCACGATTGGCGCTCGCGGCGCGCAAGGCGCACCTTGCGGGCGGGGGCAAATTGCTGAGTACCGAGGAGATCAGCGCAGAGGTCCGCCGCCGTCGCGGTGGTCTGGCTGATGAATGACCGGCCAAGGGGTAAATCGCTATGCAGACACTGACTTTTGAGTGCGAAATAGGTACGGAGCGTGATCTGGTGCTGCGTCTTCCTGTTACGGTTAGGCCGGGTCGTCATCGTATTGCGGTCGTCATCGATCCGCTCGAACTGGTGGGAGACGCGTCGGACCTGGTTCCGGTTGGTGACAGCGTGCCGCCCCGAACCGCGTTATGGGCTCGGTTGAACGCCTTGCGCGACCAGGCTGCGCGCGAGGGCGAACTGCCGGAACCCATGTCTTGGGACGAAATTCTTGCGGAAGTGCAGCAACGTCGTGGGGAACAGGATGACTGAGCGGCGGACCTATCTCGATGCCAATGTGTTGATCGCCGCCTGGAATGGCGACACTGACACCCGAGCCTGGGCGCGTGCTGTCTTGGATGATCCTCAACGCGCCTTCGTTGTCGCCTGGACTTGGTAAAGCGCCTTCTTGAAGCTGTGGGATGAGATACAAGCGATGCTCGAATATCTGCACCTCGTCAACGTAGGTCCGGCCCCGGAGATGGAGATGGAGTTGGCACCGAGACTCAACCTCATCACCGGCGACAACGGTCTCGGTAAGAGCTTCTTGCTGGACTTGATGTGGTGGGCGTTGACCCGGCGTTGGCCCCATGACCTCAATCCGCGGCTTACGTCAGGCTACCCAGCGCGACCCACGGACCCGCGATCGCGGGCGACCATCGGTTTCCGACTCACATCCAAGTCACGGCAAGGTGTTGCCTATGAAAGCCACTATGTCGCGCGCGATGAGGCATGGACGGGCAAAGCCGGGCGACCATGGAATCCGGGCCTGATCGTCTACGCGCACTCCGATGGCGGGTTTTCCGTTTGGGATCCGGCGCGCAATTACTGGAAGCAGAAGGGACGGGTCGATGTTCAGGAACGTCTGCCGGGTTATGTATTCTCTGCGAACGATGTTTGGGACGGTCTTGCGATGCCTGTCGATGGCAAACCAACGCTGGTTTGCAGCGGGTTGTTGCGCGACTGGGCCATCTGGATTCGGGAAAACGGGGAGAACGCGCAGCATATGGCCTCAGTGCTCGCGGGGCTCGTCCCCGCGCCAGAGTACATCGCGCCAGGCCCCTTGATGCGGCTGTCGGTGAACGACGCCCGGGATATTCCGTCCATTCGGACTGCCTACAGCAAGGGGGTACCCATCGTTCATGCCTCGGCTGGGATTCGGCGAGCCGCTGGTCTGGCATACATGTTGATGTGGTCATGGACCGAGCATGTGCTCGCTGCGCGGCAGTTGGGTGAAGATTGTACAACACAGGTTGTGATGCTCTTCGACGAGTTGGAAAGCCATCTGCACCCACGGTGGCAGCGTTCAATCCTCCGATCTGTTTTCAATGCCGCACGGGTATTGTTGCCGCAGGCAACCATACAGATCGTGGCGGCGACCCATTCGCCACTAGTACTCGCTTCTGCCGAGCCCGAATTCGATGAGACGATGGACAAGATCTTTCATTTCGATCTGATGAACGGTCTCGTCGGCTTGCGGGAAGTCCCCTGGGCTAAACAGGGGGATGTGGTCAACTGGCTGGTCTCCGACATCTTTGGTCTGCAACAGGGTCGGTCCATCGAGGCGGAACGCGCCATTGAGGCGGCGGAAGCCTATATGCGGAACGACCATGGTGCCTTACCAATCGGGCTACAAACCAGAGATGACATTCATCGGGAGCTGGTGCGGGTGCTGGCCGGGCATGATCTGTTCTGGCCGCGCTGGGTCGTTTCAGGCGAGCGGCAGGAGGAAAAGTCTTGATCAGATTCGAACAACCCCCGAAGCCTGAACGGTTCCACGCCGGGGTAGAGGTTCCGGGCGCACGCTGGCTTGCGGATCATCCCGACGCCAAGCGTCCGTATGATTATTGGACCGCGTTCAAGAGCGAACTGGCTGACGGATTCAGGAATCTGTGTGCCTATAGCGCCATGTATGAGCCGGTCGGCACTGTCGATCACTTCGAGAGCTGGGATAAAGACCGTAGCCGCGCTTATGACTGGAGTAATTACCGCTACGCGGCGGGTTGGATCAATTCCAGCAAGAAAACTATTCCAGCCAGTCAGATTCTTGACCCATTCGAAGTAGGGGATGATTGGTTCAGCATCATTCTCCCCTCGCTGCAGCTCGTTGTGTCTGAAGCGATACCTGATGAGTTCATAGATCGGGCCGAATTCGTATTAAAGCGGCTGCATTTGCGGGATGATGAACGGGTTCTGCGCCAGCGGCGGGAATGGTATCGTATGTATCAGGAAGGCGGGTTGAGCCTCAAAGAACTTTGGCTGAAGGCCCCTCTGATTGCAGCAGCGGTTGCAAGAGACGCCAACTCATCCTCGTATACCGGCCCACTCGCTTCATGAATCCCTTCCACGACTACCTCTGCGCGCACCTGGACGAGTTGCTGCGCAAGCGCTCGGTGGTGGTCTTCTACGACCCGCGCAATGAATTCAATCCGTTCTTTGATCGCGAACTGGAGCCGCAGGACGGCGATCCGCTGCCGCGCGTGACGATCGGTATCCGCACCGCCTTGCTCGCCCGCTACGCGGGTAGCTTCTTCGGCCTGCACGCGGCGGCCGTGCCGATCGTGGCGGCTGACCAGCCGGAACCGCTGATCCTGTATCTGCCGGGCATCTCAAGGGACCACGCGGGCTCGGTGCTGATGGAGCTGGAGCGGGGTGGGGCCTGTTATGAGCCGCAACTCAAGCGGCTGGCGCTGAACGTGCTGCGCCAGCGGTTCACCGATGGACAGATCGACGAGATGCTCCGGCCGGCCGCAGTGACCTACGACGATATCGTGGCCTTTCTGGCTCAGGGCGGACAGGTAGCCTCAGTGCTTCGCACCCTGTTCGGCGGCGCTCAAGGCGAGGCGTTGCTCACCGAGTGGCTGGCGTCCGACGCCAAGGACGGCGTCCTGGTGGAGAAAGAGGCACTGCCCGAGCTCCTCAAGCTGATCAGGGTGCGATTGGGTCTAGAACTTCCGGACGGCGCGACCTTCTCCCAGGCGCGGGAGAAGACCTGCCGGTATGTGTTGGTCAACGAGTTCCGTGCCGATCTCGCTTGTGCACCGCCGCCGTCGGTCGGGATGGTGCCGGGTCCATCGACCAAGGAGCACCTTGAGCGGATTCGCGATGTGGCGGAGGGCCTGCGGCGGCGCTATCCGCAGGCGTACCCGGGCCTGGCGGATACCGTGGAGCAGCAGTTGGGGCTCGCGGGGGCCGGCGTACCGGCCGCTCATCTGGGGTCCATCGACACCTTCCGGTTCGAGGAGGGGGGGCTGCTCGCCCATGCCACGGCACTGATTGTGGGAAAGGACTTCGACGCGGCCTTGGGCATCGTCACGGCGCGTGGCCGCAGCTTCTGGGTCGACCGTGAGCTGCGCCGCCAGGCCCAGTGGGAGACGTGTCGGCTGATGGCGGAGCTCGGGCTTGAGCTTGAGCGGGTCCGCGTGGCACTGGGCAAGATGACAACTGATCCCGCCAAGTGGCTCACCGCCTATACGGCCGAAGACGGTTGGCATCGCGCCGACAGCCTCCAGCGACGACTGGAGGCCTGGGTCGCCAAGATGGACGACGAGCCGGAAGCGGAGCAGGCGCTGGCAGTCATCCGCAAGGCGCATGAATACCTGCTGCGGACGATGGCGGATGGATTTGCCAAGGCGTTCGCCGCAGCCGCCTGGACGGTGCCCGGCGCGCTTCACCAGACCCGCATCTACCCGGAGGTGGTACAGGCCATGGGCGGGCGGGTCGCCTATGTCCTCGTCGATGCCATGCGCTACGAGATGGGGGTGGACCTGGCGCGCCAGATCGAAGGTGCCAAAGACCTGAGGGTCCAAGCGGCCGTTGCGGCGCTGCCGTCGATCACCCCCGTCGGGATGGCGGCGTTGCTGCCGGGGGCCGCGGCCAGCTTCGACCTGATCGATGCGAAGGGCAAGCTGGCGGCACGCATCGAAGGCACGGAGATGGCCGGTCTTAACGAACGGCTGAAGTTCCTCAAGGCCAAGGTACCGGATGTGGTGGAGATGACCCTGGGCAGGCTGCTCAGTAGCACCCCGGCAATGATCCGCAAGAAGATCGGCAGCGCCTCGCTGGTGGTGATCCGCTCTCAGGAGATCGATTTCGCCGGGGAAACGGACAGTGACCTGCTTGCCCGGCAGGTGATGGATACCGTCATCGGCAATCTCGCCCGGGCGGTGCGGAAGCTCGCTGTCGCCGACATCGAGCACTTCGTCATCACCGCCGACCACGGTCACCAGTTCGCCATCCGCAAGGACGACGACATGAAAACCGACAGCCCCGGCGGCGTCACCCTGGACCTGCACCGCCGCTGCTGGATCGGTCATGGGGGCAGCACGCCGGCCGGAACCGTGCGGGTAGCCGGGGCAGAGTTGGGATACCACACTGACCTGGACTATGTCTTTCCGACCGGGCTCGGGGTATTCAAAGCAGGTGGCAGCCTGAGTTTCCACCACGGTGGGTTCAGCCTGCAGGAGTTGGCGATCCCGGTCGTCAGTCTGCGCATGACAGTCGGCAAATCGGCGAAGGTTCCCTGCGTGCAGGTCCGGATCGACGGCTATCCAGCGGCGGTGACCAACCGTACCTTCGGGCTCAAGGTGGGCGATCTGCTCGCGACTGAGCGGATCGTGCTGCGGGTCGTGCTAATGGCCGGCGCAGAAGAGGTAGGTCGCATTGGGATGGCGGTTGGCGGGGAGCTCGACCGCGGGAAAGGCACGCTGACACTAGCGCCGGGGACCGAGGCGAGTGTGGGCATGATGCTGACCAACGACACCTGCCAGTCGCTGCGGGTGGTGGTGCTGGATGCGCATACGGATAGCGTGTTGGCCGAAACCGCTGAGCTGCCGGTGAAATTGGGGATTTGACGATGTCGTCGGTCGTCGGTCGTCAGCCGGAGACTCTCTGGCCGGCGACCGATGACTGAAGACCGAAGACTGGCGACTGACGACGCATTCGAGAGAAACCATGAACAAAGGCCACAGAGACTTGCGCGTCTGGCAGCAGGCGATGACACTCGTCGAGACGGTCTACCGGGCGACGAAGACCTTTCCCGCGGACGAGCGGTTCGGATTGACTTCCCAGATGCGCAGAGCGGCTGTTTCGGTTCCATCGAACATCGCCGAGGGTCGAGGGCGCGGCACCGATGCCGAGCTCATTCGCTTTTGTTGCATCGCCTACGGATCTTTGATGGAGTTGGAGACCCAATCCGAATTAGCACATCGGTTGGGCTTTTTGCCGAACGAATCCCTAGAACCGATAATGAGTGCTTGCGTGGACGTGGGTCGAATGCTCAACGCCCTGCGATCATCTCTAGTCGTCGGTCATCGGTCATCAGCGAAAAAGTCTCCCGCTGACGACCGACGACCGACGACCGACGACTGACGACCGACGACTGACGACCGATAACCATGACTGACCCCCCCCCCTCCCGCGACACCCTCGACGACAAGGTCAACCGGGTCTTCGCCGGCAAGGTGGTCCGCAAGGACCTGGTCCGCAAGGTCAAGGTCGGCGCCAACGTGCCGGTCTTCGTCCTGGAGTACCTGCTCGGCAAGTACTGCGCCTCGTCCGACGAGATGGCGATCCAGATGGGGCTGCAGGTGGTCAACGACACCCTGGCGGACAACTACATTCGCCCGGACGAAAGCACGAAGGCCCAGAGTAAGGTCAAGGAGGACGGTCGGCACACCTTCATCGACAAGGTGAAGGTCCGCCTGGTGGACTCTCAATACTGGGCGGAGGTCACCAACTTCGGGCACACCCATGTGCACATCCCCGACCGCTATGTGCGGGACTTCGACCGGCTCCTGACCGGCGGCATCTGGGCGCAGGTGGACATGCGCTTCGAGTATGACGAAGAAACCAAGGGCAGAAATCCGTTCTGGATCGACAAGCTCACGCCCATCCAGCTCGCGAGCTTCGACCTGGAGGAGTACCGCCGCCTGCGCGCCGAGTTCAGTACCGATGAGTGGCTGGATCTGATCATGCGCAGCATGGGGTACGAACCGACAGTGATGGAACGGCGGGTCAAGCTCTTGTTCCTGTGCCGGCTGATTCCCTTGTGCGAGCGCAATTACAACCTGGTGGAGCTGGGACCGCGCGGCACCGGGAAGAGTTATGCGGTGCAGGAGCTTTCGCCCTACGCGGCCCTGCTCACCGGTCCGACGACGGTGGCGAATCTGTTTGGCCACATGAACGGCAAGCAGAAAGGGATGCTGATGATTTGGGATGTGGTCGGTTTCGATGAGGTGGCCGATCTGCAGAAAATGCCCAAGGAGGTCATCACGACGCTCAAGACCTTCTGCGAGTCCGGCCAGTTCCAGCGTGGTCAGGAGGCCATGGCGGGGTATGCCAGCATCGCGATGTTCGGCAACACCCAGCAACCGATCGATGTCATGGTCCAGACGGGGCACCTGTTCGCGCCCATGCCGGATGTGATCCGCGACGACATGGCCTTCATCGACCGGCTGCACTTCTACCTGCCGGGTTGGGAAGTGCCGAAGATGCGCAACGAGCACTTCACCGATCACTACGGGTTCGTCATCGACTACCTGGCCGAGGCCCTGCGGGAGCTGCGCAAGCACAATTTTACCGAGATCATCGACCACTATTTCTCGCTGGGCGCCCATCTGAACGCGCGTGACCGCAAAGCCGTCCGTCGCACCGTCTCGGGACTAGTGAAGATCCTGCACCCCCATGGGCAGGTGTCTCAGGAAGACCTTGCTGAATTGTTGGAGTTGGCATTGGAAGGACGGCGCCGGGTGAAGGAGCAGCTCAAGAAAATGGGCTCCTTTGAGTACTACCAGACCTCCTTCAGCTATCTGGTCAACGACACCGGCGAAGAGACCTTTGTCGGTGTGCCTGAGCAAGGCGGTCGGGGCCTTATCTCAGCAGACCCGCTGCCGCCCGGTACCGTCTATGCCGCCGCCGTGAGCGGTGACGGCACCGTTGGTCTCTACCGCGTCGAGGTGACGCTGTCCTCGGGTACCGGAAAGCTCAAGCTCGCCGGTGGTGTGAGCGGGGCGATGAAAGAGTCCGTGAGCCGGGCCTTCAGTTACCTGTCCGCGAACAAGACCGCCTTCGGTGTGCCGCGGGAGCTCGACACCTCGGATTTCCATGTCGAGGTCATCGACCTGCTCGGCAACAAGGTCGAGGCCGAGATTGGCGTCGCCTTCTTCGTCGCCGCCTACTCGGCGCTGCGCAAGTCGCCATCCCAGCCCGCATTGCTGGTGCTCGGTGACCTGAGCATCCAGGGCAACATCAAACCCGTGCGTTCTCTCACCGAGCCACTCCAGGTCGCCATGGACAACGGCGGCAAGCGGGCGCTGATCCCGATCGAGAACAAGCGGCAGTTCCTGGATGTGAACCCGGACGTGCTGGAGCAGGTCGACCCGGTGTTTTTCGGCGATATGCGCCAGGCGGCGTTCAAGGCACTTGGCCTGACATGATGGATTTCGGCAAGACGAGGAGACGCTGCCGATCAAGAAGGGGCCATCTGTCATCGTGCGCAACCTTTGGACTCAAAGCGGGGCACCTAGGTCCCGTTGCCCAAGCTTCTACGTGGCCAGCAAGTGTCTGAGAAGACGCGCGCGAAATCAAACTTAAGGCGGGGTTATTTCGGGCACTTCAGGGTTTCATCCAGGCCGCGGGCCGGATCCACAGGGTCCGTCGCGGACAGTCCACGGTGCAGGGCGCCGACGCCAAAGCGCGCGTGGATGCGATCGACCGCGACCGTGAGACGCCGCTCCCGGTCGTTGTCCACCGGGCGCTCGGCCGCGCCGTCGAACAGGTCCGGTTGGACCGGCTCCGGCGTCCCCAGATCGGCGATCCCCAGGCCGATCAGGCGCACCGGTTTGCCCTGCCAATGGCCGGCCTCGTACAGCGACCAGGCGGCGGCGAACAGGGTGCGGGCGTCGTCGCTGTGCCGCGGGAGCCGCCGCTGGCGGGTGTGGGTCTCGAAGCCGCAGAAGCGAATCTTGAGGGTGACGGTGCGCCCAGCGATGTTCTCCTGCCGGGCCGCGGCGGCGACCTCGGCCGCCAGCGCGCGCAGGGTGTCGCGTAGGACCTGGGGATCGGTCACGTCGACGCCGAAGGTGGTCTCCTTGGAGAGTGACTGACGGGCGGCGCGCTCCCCGACCCGATCGGAGGCGATGCCCCGCGCCTGCTGGTACAGGCTGGTGGCGGCGCGGGGTCCCACCTGGGCCTGCAACTGGGTGAGCGACAACCGGCGCAGGTCCGCGACGGTGCGCAGCCCCAGCCGTTCGAGGAGGGGCAGGGTCCGGCGGCCAACCCCGCGCAGGATGGCGACCGGCTGCCCGCCCAGAAAATCCAGGACCTGTTCCGGCGGCACCACGACCAGCCCATCCGGCTTGCCGAAGTCCGAGGCGATCTTCGCCACCAACCGGTTCGGGCCGATGCCGACCGAGGCGGTCAGGTCGACCGCGTCGCGAATCGCCGCCTTGATCTGCCGGCCGATAACCTCCGGGGGACCGACCAGATGCCCGAGGCCGCTGACGTCGAGAAAGGCCTCGTCAATGGAAATCGGTTCCACCACCGGGGTACAGGTGGCCATGACCGCGCGAATCCGGCGGGCGACCTCCAGGTAGTGCGCCATACGCGGGCGCAGGTAGACCGCGTGCGGACAGCGCCGGTGAGCCTCCTGGATGGGCATAGCCGAGTGGATGCCAAAGCGGCGCGCCTCATAGGAGCAGGTGGCCACCACCCCGCGACCGCCGGGCAGGGCGCCGACCACGACCGGCACGCCGCGCAAGGCCGGGTTGTCGCGCTGCTCCACCGCGGCGTAGAAGGCGTCCATGTCCAGGTGCATGATCCAGCGTGTGGGGCCGGTGGTCATGGTCCTGACGCTCAGCAATGGAAAGGGACCGCGCGACCCGTGCCCACCCAGTTCACTCGAACGAGCACTCGATGAGTTGCGCGATCTCCTGCGCGATGCGTTCGTTCATCGCCGCGGGCAGACCGAGCTGGTCGTGTCCAGGAAGTAGGCACGGATGGCCGGAATCTCGGCGGTTTCGCGCGGGTCCTGGTCCCATCCGTCGAAGAAGAAGGTGACCTTTCCTTCCCAGGCGATGGCTGCCTCGCGGGTTGCCGCGAGCGGCAAGAGCTTGTCGAGCAGCGGCCGAATGTCGTGCTTCACCACCGACTCGCGCAGGATGGCAATGGCCAGCATCTCGTCTTTGGCCGGGGAGAATTGTGCCCGCGGGTACTTGGCCATTATTCCAACCCGCCTGGTTGCCTGGAGATGGGCATTGGCGCACTGACCAGCGCGGCGCAGCGTCGACATGGAACTCAGACATTGGGTGCTCCGTTTCACTGGTTTTACACATCGGGTTGGCCGCATCGTTCACATCCTGCGACCCGCAGTAACCGGGATTGCACCGCTATTGCGAGCCTCCCGGACCCTGATTATCCGCCTCTCACCTTGACTTATCAGCATCCTCGTCCGCGCGGGCCATCCTGGTGCCAGCCCCGGCCCTTGGCGGTCGTCGGGTGTCGCCGGCGGCCTGTGCGCCATGATCAGGGCGCTCAATGTCTACCAAGCGGGGCAGAACACCGTTCCTGCCGCCCGCCGACGCGTTGTTTGTTGTTGTTAATAGAAAGAACAACAACACGGAGGCCACCGGAGCGCCTGCAGCATGTGTGCGAGTAATGCAGCGCAGGGACCGCCAGGCACGGGCCGGTTGCATCCCATGGTTCGGCGGTGTCAGTCGCTCAAGGGGGGGGTGCGGCAGTCAACGGGGCGCGCTACGTTGTGGGAAGATTGGCCTGTCGGGCGGCAGCGCCCGCCAGTGAATCAAGCCGTGTGAGCGATGCCGCAGTCTCCCAAGAGGACCTCCTGATGTCCACCGCGTCCGCAATGTCCGCAGATTTCATATGAGTCTCCCGTCGCGCATCGCCGAGTTCGGTTGGTTCGGCGCCGGCTGGGCGGTGTTCAAGGGTGGCACCGATGATCCCGATTTTTATCCGCCGATCGACAATAGCGAGGCCCTGCGGCACTGGCTCGCCGGCTTCGGCGCCGCGTGGGTGGAGTGTCCGGAGGGCGCGGCCGTGGAGTCGATCCAGAACGGGGACGGGATGGGCGGGGAGTCAGTGGAGGAGGCACTGGTCCGCACGCTGGCGACGCGACAGGACCTGCTGTGCGCCTTGTGGGCGCTTGGGCTGGGCAAGATTCCCCGCGTCTTGCACTGATGGCCCGGCACGCTGTGCTGAATGCCTCCAGGGACCCGGTTTCCCGCATTCCCCTAAGAAAACAGAATCTTCAGCGCTCACCTGCCGTCGTTCTGATCGGGTAGTCTGGCGTCTCGGGTCCTGCTTCGTAACCGTGCTGCTGACGTCGCTTGGCGATCTTCTGGATCTGGGCCTGGCCATCCGCGTAGGACGCCACGCCGGTGGTGCGCATCCGGCCTAACCGCGATCCCAGTCCGCCCCAGACCGTGATCAGGGTCCAATCGCCGAACAAGTCTTTCTCGAGGTGGGCCTGATAGTAGCGGGCCTTGGCGATGTGCAGCCAGCGCATGGAGTGTCCCCCGAACCGAGCAAGCGTTTCGTAGGTGAGACCGTCGCGCCATCCACTGGCGGTGCGTCCTTGTTTTCTATCCGGAGCCGCGGGAACCGGCGGGCGCTCGGTGGCCGGACGCGCGTCGTGCTGACCTTGATGTTGATCGGGGACAACGAAAAAGTCCAGGTGTCGAAGGCGCTGACGCATGGGCCGATGCGCGCGCCAACGCCAGGATACCCAAGCGGCTAGAACGCGTTCACCAGACCCGCGCAGAAGCCGAAATACTCCCCAAGGACGGCCTGTTGCTCGGGGCTATGTTCTGCCACCGGCCGCTCGGCCATGACCCATCCTCCCAGGGCTGGCCCTAGCCGCGGCCATCCGCACCGGCGAGCGCAGCGCCGCGGCCGTGCTGTATTGCCCGGACCAGCCCGCAATCCGCTGTGGGTGCGGGTGCCCGGGGGCCTGGAGGGACAGGGTCCCGCCCTGGAGGCGCAGATCGCCGCCCTGTGGGACGACGCGCTGGTCGCGGTCGACATCCTGAAGCCCTACCTGCGCCTGCGCACGATCGACGGGGTCCGTGGGGTCGCCCTCAACGTCGAAGCCAGCGGCTACTTCGCAGCCTTGCTGCCGGCGGGAGCCCTGGATCTTTGTACGTCCCGGACGCGGGTTGGGGCAGCCCCAGGCACGACGGAACCGCCCCCGGCCCTCACCGGTCCCCACGCTCCCACGCCGACGCTGACCTCGCCTGACTCAACCCCTGCGTCCACGGCCGGACAAAGCCCGAGCGCAGTCGCCACGGCCTTGATCAACCGCGTACGTGCGGCACATGCCGCAACGGCCGCGGGTGCGGTCGGGCCGGGCGCCGTGGTCCTGGTCACTCCCGCGGACATCGCCGCCGCGGCGCACGACGCGGGACTCAAGCTGCCATCGCTGAAACTCGCCCTGATGCACCGGCCCGGCTGCCGGATGACCCCGGATGGCGGCGCGCAGGTCACCGCCGTATGAGCGCGGCCGTGACCGATCCCTGGCGCCCCAATTATGAACGCCGGGCGTTCATCCTGTGGGTCCTCGTGGCCGGGGTCGCGCTGGTCACCGCGGGTCTGGGGGGGCTGCCGGCGGGGGCCTTTCACTGGCTGGCATGGCTGGCGCTCGCCATGGCGCTGACCTGGGTCCGGGGTGCCGCGCGGATCGCCAGCCACCACGCCTGGCTGCGCGGCCACCCGCTGGGGTGCATCGCCCCGGAGGACTTCGCGGCTCGCCTGCCGTCCTGGTCGGGGGACCTGTGGCTCGGCTGGGGCTTCGACTGGCTCCCCGTGCATACGCAACTGGCACTGGACCTGATGCGGGCCGGCCCCGAGCAGTTCGCCCCGCGCGATCCGCAGCGCATGGGTGCGACCTGGCTGCACGGTCTGGGGGGACGGGATCAGGACCTGCGCACCTGGAAGGCGGTGCCGAGGCCCTGGTCGAGCGGGCGCTGCGGCGGCACTTCGCCGCGTGTCGGCCCGACTGGGAGACGGAAGCCGCGACCCTCCTGGCGCGCGCCCGCGACGCCACCGCCCGTGTCAAAGCACTGGTGCGCTACTACCGCGAGCGGGTCAGCAGCGATCATCCATCGACCGTGCTGGACGGGCTGCTCGGGCTCTACGAACACGAGCAAGTCCATTTCTCCAAGATGGTCGCGAGCCTGATGCCGATCCTGAACATGCTTACGTCCGGGGACCTGGAGAGGCTCCTGTCACCGGTGGCGGGCACGGCCGATGATCCGCGGCGGCTGACCAACCTGGCCGAGGTCATCGCGGCGGACGAGGTGCTCTATGTCGGTCTGGACTCCCTGTCAGACGCCATGGTGGGGTCGGCGATCGGCTCGATCCTCATTGCCGACCTGGCCGCGGTCGCCGGGGATCGCTACAACCACCAGGGGCGCCTGCGGCCGGTCAACGTGTTCATCGACGAGTCGGCCGAAGTGGTGAACGATCCCTTCATCCAACTGCTGAACAAGGGCCGCGGCGCCGGCCTGCGCCTGGTGATCGCCGCGCAGACCTTCGCCGACTTCGCCGCCCGCACCGGCAGCGAGGCCAAGGCCCGGCAGGTGCTCGGCAACATCAACAACCTGGTCGCCTTGCGCGTACTCGATGCCGAGACCCAGGAATACGTGGCCGAAAGCCTGCCCAAGACCCGCGTGACCACCATCATGCGCTCGCATCTGAACGCGGCCCTGAAGCGCTCCCAGCGCGACGCCCTGACGCAAGTCGAGATCGACTGGCCGGACAGCCGCGGGTTACTCGAACGCCTCGCACGCGGGCTCGGGGCGGGCGACCCCAGCGATGCGGCCCGCTCCACCCGCCTGCAGGCCATCGCCATGGCCGCGATCACATGGAGTTACCATCTCCTGGTCCCCGATCACCAGACGGCGGGGGCGGGGCTGGAGAAACTGGCCGACAGCCCGGTCTGGCCCTGGCTCGCGGGCCGGGTGCAGGTGGTGTGGTGGTCACTCGGGCAAGCCTGTCAGCGCCTGGCGATCCTGCGCTTCTGGTGGCCGTTCAGCCTGATCCTGTGTGCTGCCGCCGCGTACGATGCGTTGTTACGGCGGCGCATTCGGCAGCACAGCTTTTCCTATGCCAGTCCGTTGATCCATTTTTGGGCGGTGTGGGCGCTGCTGTGGATGCTGATCGGGACGCCGATGCTGTTGGTGGCGCCGATCCCGTTACCTGCGATGGGGGTGCCGGTTGGGGTGGGCGTGGTTGCCGTACTGTTGGGGCTGGTGCTCGCCAACAGCCAGAAGCGGCTGTAGGCAAGGGGCGGCCGGGTTGGGCTTGCGCCCAATCTCGCGCCGGTCTACTCGAACCAGTTCTCGATCGCCAATCCGCCAAAGTGCTCGAAGTCCGCCACGTTGCGGGTCACCAAGATCAGGCCGTTGGTCGCGGCGATGGCCGCGATCTGCCCGTCCGCGTAGGGCGTTGGGCGGCCTTGGGCATCCAATGCCACCCGCTGGTCGGCGTGCCAGATGGCCGCGTTGCGGTCATAGGCGAGCACCGCGATCGGCTGACGCAGCAGTCGCTCCAGATAGTCAGTCAACGCCTCGCGGCGGCGCCCCGGCGGCAGGCGGCCGAGCCCGTGGCGCATCTCGTGGATCACCGTCGCCGCGGTTGCAGACTCGGATTGGTGCTTGCGCAGACGGGTGAGGACCTTGGGCTCGGGGGACCGCTTGGTCGGCTCGGACAGGATGTTGGTGTCGAGCAGGAACCTCAGTCGGTCCAATCGACGACCCTCCCGGGGGAGGGATCGCGCCACCCGTCGACCTCCTGCGGCGTCAAGTCCGGCCAGTCGAAAGCGGCCTGGGTGCGCCAGTCGGCGATGGCGTCCCACAGACCCGGCCGCGTCCGGTCGGGATGCATGGCGGCATAGTCAGACTCCGACATGAGCACGGCCACCGATTTGCCGTGGCGCGTGAGATGCACGACCTCCCCGCCCTCGACCCGATGGATCAGGCCGGTCAGTCGGGTCTTTGCCTCGGCTACTGAGATCTCAGTCATTTGGAATCACCCTCCGCGGGCTAGGGGTGTGGTGCGATGGCCACCAGTATGGGCATCTTAGCCGGGTCGGATCGGATCGAGAAGCCTGGCGGGCCGGCGGTCGGTTGGATAGAGACAACTCAGCTTGGCCGGGTCCACCACCAGCGCGAGGTCTCCGCAGCGCTGTGCGCCCCTGTGTTGCGCTGACCACCAGCGCTGCCCGCGGGTGGTGCCGGATCTTTTCCAATTGGAATAACATTATAATTTGTATCGTTTAAGCGCGGGGCTGTCTCAGGCCAGACACTCCTGCAAGACGACTTGGGCCTCGGTCAAGTCCGGTGATCGCAGTTCCGTGAAGATGGTCACTGCTCGCTCGGCGTGGCGGTAGCCTTCGGCGCCGCGTCCCTGTCGGGCCAGTGCCTTGGCGAGACGCCGACTGTCACGCGCAATTAATTCTCGGCGCTGGATGGTCTCGTCCAAGTCCAATGCCTCCGAGGCCAGGTGTTCAGCCTCCGGCCACTGCCTCCGGTCTAGTGCCAACTCTGCAAGATGACCCGTGTAAGCAGCAACACCGTTTGGATCGGGTAGTGATCGGGCGACTGCCAGTGCGTCCTGGAAGCAACCCTCGGCTTCAACGAGCTTTCCCGACGCTTGGTAAGCTTTGGCAAGCGAATTAAAGCAGTGGCCGACGAGATCAGTGCCCGGCGATAGGCTGCGCGAGAGTTCCAGTGCCTCTTTGAAGTCGCTGATTGCGTGAGCATAGTCCTTGTTCAAGCGATGGCCCTCGCCGCGCAGCCGGATGGCAGCCGCCGCCCGCTCGCGGGCGCCGGCTGCCTCCCAGTGGCCAGCAGCGCGCTCGGCCCATTTTAGGACCTCGGTGGCACAGCCGAGTCGATACTGTGCCCAACCGGCGTCGAAGGCACGGCGGCCGGCATGCTTTAGATCCCCCTCACGCTCAGCTCTGATCTCGGCTGCAATGCTGAGTGCGAGTCGTTCATCCCAACGTCCTGTGAAATCTAAGAATTGCCGCAACGCGTCGCACAGGGCTTGTAAGCGGCGGTTGTCGCCCTTGCCCAATAGCGGAAGGGCTGCGTCGATCTGCGGCCAGGCATCCTCAAGGACTGGGAAGCGGTTATATGCCTCGTAGCCGTTCTCCAGGGCCAGGGCACAGGCTTGCTCAGCCAGGCGCTCGCCGCTCGTCCCCACCGCCTCCGGGCGCACCCGGCGCAGGTAGCGGACAGCCAGGGGCGGCAGTAGCCAGGTGCCGGCCTGGTCGTCACCTACCACTAGGGCACGGTTGCGCAGATCGTCGAGGGCGGTCTCGGCGCTCTCTCGGCTCAGGTCGGTCAGGGGTAACAGCCACTCGATAGCGGCCGGCTGGGTGAAGTGGGTCAGGGCGGCGAGGACCGCGGTCTGGTCATCAGTGAAGGTCTCTACCAAGTCGCTGAAGATGAAGTTGAGCGGGTCGTTCTCTTCATTGATCCGTTGCAGCCGGTCGGCCTTTTGCAGACGTTCGATGGCCTCGGCAACGGTGCGGCAGCGCCCTTGCTCCAGACCGAGTTGGCCCGCGGTCCAAGTGAGGAGCAGGGGGTTACCACCGGTCGCCAGATAAAGCCGGGCGCGCTCGTCTGGGGTCAAGCGGGGGAACGGGGACCAGCGCCGGCCAAGCTCGTCCAGGAGTTCGTCGGCCGCTTCACGCTCCAACTTGTCGAGTCGCATGGCGTAGGCAGCGACCGATGAGCCGACGCGACGGCGGCTTGTGACGATCGCGCGGCAAGTCCTTGGCAACCGGTTCAGGAGTTCAAAGACCTCGCGACGCTCCTCGAGGCTAAAGGTCTCCAGGTTGTCCAGCACCAACAGTGCGCGATATTCGGCAAGCGCGTGGCGCACCAAGTCCGGCCGGTCCTCTGGCGAGGCCCTGGGTATATCGTCCCGGGCCAGGGCGCGGCCCAATTCGGCTAGCATGGCGTTGAGATCGCCGACCCGATGGCGTTCAATCCTGAACTCGCCTTCCGGGCGCAGTTCGCGGTTCTTGGCGGTGATCCAGAGTTTCAGCGGAAAGTGCTCGGCGGGCGCCCGATGCGCCGCCTCCAGGGCCAAAGCGGTCTTTCCCACCCCGCCTGGGCCGTCCAGTACCACGCCCCAACCCCGGTTTTCCGGGGTAAGGTATTGGGCAATCTTCGCGAGACAGTCCCGGCGCCCAAAAAAGGGCTGCGGGGCCGGCAGGGTCGAGTGGGGGCCGGCGGGGATAGGGACAAGCCGCGCGGGTGTTGGGGGCGGTACTGGGATGGATTTGTCTTTGCGTGACCGAGTGGACAGAGGCTCAGGTGCCGTTCCATCGTCGGACTCCAACACGCCATGGTCGTGGTCCGGGATAAACCGCCAGCCGCCGAGCTTGTTAGTAGCAATGCTCGGCCAGAGCCGCAGGAGCGGCTGCGGTTCACCGCACAGGATGCGCCCGGCCGCATAGCCGTGGGCCCGCTCAATCTGTGGCGGATCGCCCCTGCGCTCCATCCCAAAGACCGAGCATCCTTGGCAGAGAAGCACTGCGTCATGACCACCACCACCTCGGCGGATACTTTGGAAAGCCGCTTCGTGCATGTGGCCAAAAAGATGGGCGGCGAAACGCCCCGGTGGGGCAATCTCGACGCTCTGCCCTTGCGCCTCATCTGTCAGCCAATCCGTGCCCTGGTGGGTAAGCAGGAGGCACAGGTCGTGTTGGTCGGTCCAGAGATCAATACCCGCCGGAAAGAGGGCACCCAGTTGCTTTGGGTCCCAGACCAGGCACCCCTTATAGTTGCCGGGCTGGAGTTGGAGGAAGGCGGTGTTGAGTCCGACGATGCCGATGCGCAGGTCGCCGCGGTCAATGGTCACCGCAAAATCGCCGGGCAGGGTCCCAGCGGTCACCCCGGCTGGCCTGCGGGAGTTATGCTCCCACCACTGGCTGTAAGCCGCGAAGGCGTCTTGAATCACTCGCCGATAGCAGCAGTTCGGTTTGTCCCAGAACTTCCCAGCGATGCCCTGAAAGCCATCGTGTCTCAGCAGTGTGTCGACCGCGGCATCGTCATCGTCGGGATCGGGTCGATGCAGGTCATGATTACCCGGCACCGCCAGCAACACTGCATCCCTGGAGCCCAGGTCCGCCAGGCGTTCCCAGAGGGGACCCAGAACGTCCGCCTCCATCCGCTCGAATTGGGCAGACTCGCCTGACTGCACCAGATCTCCCGTAAAGAATACAGCGTCCCACGGGCCGCAGCGGTCATGCAGTGCCCCCAGATGCTCCAAGAAGGGCTGACGCAGATTGGGCCACAGGCAGTCTTGGCCCTTGAGTCCATAGTGAAGATCGGTGAGGTGGAGCCACGAAAACGAGTCGGTAGACATGGGCGTTGCCTCTCTCGTGGGAAATTCACCACAATTATAAAGACTGTTCGCCCAAGCGAAGGAGGGGCGTAACACGTCCGTCGGCATCGCTGGCGAGCGGTTCATCGCCGGTCCTTCCCCCTCCCAGGGCAACCGCGTGCTCGGCGGTCGCGAACTGTTCGGAGGGGGCGCCCGATGCATGGCGGCGCTACGCGCGTTCGCTGAAGGGGTTGCACCAGATCTTGACATAGCCGCTGAGATTTATCGCGTAGGCTCTTGATAGTCTGAGTGGCGGCCAAGACCGGGGGGCTAAACGGTTACACCACGATATTCTCCGCTGACAATCCTCCTTACGATACCGCATCCATGAGGCGGACTCCTCTACTCTGTTTCAGAGAGACATTTGCGCTGCGGCGTTTTTCGCGGACGCGCCGGAACCCGGGGTCGGCGCCAGGTGGGCTGACGCACAGGCATTTCCTGGCGAGCATCGGCGAAATCGGGTCGCCGGGGCGCCCATTTGAGAATTATTCTCAACAACCCTGTCCCGCGGACAGCCGCGCCCGCAGGCGACGCGCGAGCGGCCTGGCCGGACGTGGCAGTCGGTGAGGGGCTATCCGGTCGCGGGGATGGGCTGAACCAGCGAACGCATTTGTTCGAGGCGACCGGCTTTG
>NZ_KB902528.1 GCF_000379525.1 Lamprocystis purpurea DSM 4197
AGTAGCGACCGTGTGGACAAGCCGGGGACAACGCGCCGTGGGCGCGTTGCCCCCACCTTGCCCACACTCATTCACCCTTTGCCCACACTGCGCCGCACGGCCGCCGGAGCTGGCTGAGAACGCCTGCGGCGCAACAGCAACAGATCTTTTCTTAATCGCTGCGCGGATGCCGTCTTAACGACCGCTCCGCGGTGGCTGGGGCAGCGCCAAACCGCTGCGATGAACGTCGGCACGACAACTTAAATTCGGGGGAAAACTGTCCTGGACATGGGGTCCACTATATAGCTCGCCCAGGCTGCGTTCGGCCTCCAGCATCATGACTATTTCGTTGAGGTTGATCAGTGCGATTACTTTCTTATCCAGCGCTTCTCGACATTGCGCAATCGCTGTATCGGCGTAGCCGTTTGCTGCGATGAAAAGCGCCCGAGCGCCATCTCTACCAAAAAGTCTTACCAAGTGTGGGCCAAGTTTCTCAACCCCAACGGGATCTTTGACCCATTTCATTTCGACAAGATAGATATGGCCTTTGAATTCTATGACACCGTCGATTTGCTCCATGACCCCGGCTCCTTCCGGGTCTTTCCTGCGAAGGTCTTCACGAATCAGAAAGCCGTAAGCTCGAAACAAATCATTCAGCACGGCCTCTAGCTGCTTCCCTCTCTTCTGTGGCTCGTCTTCCATCGCAAACAGTGCGTATAACTATCGTTGACGACGCGTTGGACTTCGGCAACAAGCCCCTTGGCTTTAAGTTGATCGTCGGCCCAGCAGGTAGAGAAATCATCGAACTCAGTAACGACAAAGACGTGGAATCGTGTCCACAAGAAGCGAGAAAAGTTCCGGAGGATAGTGGTAGCTGTTGTCCATGAAGGCCGGGGATTTACCGTGTTAAGTTCTGACGACGCGCTAACATGTTCTAGATTCAATTGGTACGCTTCTCGCGGCCACGCCGTTGTGGCGATTGCGATTTTCGCTTAGGAGAGTACCCTCGTAAGCGCCACCGAACAAGCCCGTTTCCCTCTGGTTCCGCGGCTCCGCCTCGGTACGAGTGAAGGTTGACGTGTCAGTTAGCGTTGCGAGCGGTTTAGTCGCTGGTCCTCGGGACGCTCTTTGGGCCGTCGGCCCCGGTCCCGTTGGACGTTGTGGTGTTCGGTGCGGCAGCTGCGCGTTCTTGCTCAGGGTTGCAGACCAAGGTACTGCCAAATCACCGCGGCCCCGGCCAGCGCGGTGATCTCGGCCTGGTCGTAGGCGGGGGCGACCTCGACCAAATCCATGCCCCGAAAGTCGATCCCCTCCAACCGCTTGAGGATCGCCATGACCTGCCAGGTGAACAGTCCTCCGACCTCGGGGGTGCCGGTGCCGGGCGCCTGGCCGGGGTCGATGGCATCGATGTCGAACGAGAGATAGGCCGGGCCGGACCCCAGCACCGCGTGCACCAGATCGGCGACGGCCCGCGGTCCGGTCTCGTGGACTTCCTCGGCCGTGACGATGCGCACGCCCTGGGCCAGGGTCCAGTCGTAAACGGCGCGCTCGCAGGGCGAGCGGATGCCGATCTGGATCATCCGCCGCGGATCGACTAGGCCCTCGACGATCGCCCGGTAGAACACCGAGCCGTGGCCGAGCGGCTGACCGAAGCTGTCGGGCCAGGTATCCACATGGGCGTCGAAGTGCACCAGGCCGATTGGCCCCAGCGGCCCGCACCGCCGCGCCAGCGCCCGCAACAGCGCCAGAGTGATACTGTGGTCGCCGCCGATGGTGACCAGGTGGGCATAGGCCGCCGCTTGGTCGGCGATCAGGGACAGTGAGCCCGGGAGGTCGCCGAGGGCAATCGCAAAGTCGCCGACATCGGCCAGCCCCAGCGTCCGCGGATCCCGCCAGTTCGCCGGGTTGTCGCCGTCCACCAGCATGCGGCTGGCACGGCGCACCGCCGGCGGCCCCTCGCGTGCCCCGGCGCGGTTCGTGGTGCCCAGATCCAGCGGCACGCCGGCCACGCAGATACGCGCCGCCGCAGGATCCAGAGTGCTGCCGAGAAAGGTGGGCGGGATGGCAAAGGTGGGTGTCATGATTCGGAAAACGCCGGTCGCTAAAATCGCCTGGACCGCATCATAAGATACCGGCCCGCAAATCGCCCGGCGTTAGACTCAGCTCGCCGTGACTGCCAAGAGGAATCGATCGTGTTTCCAACACCCGTGCGCGTGTTCTTGACCAAGGGCATCGGCGTTCACCGCCACGCCCTGACCGCCTTCGAGCTGGCGTTGCGCGATGCCGACATCGAGCAGCAGAACCTGGTCTATGTCTCGTCAATCGTCCCGCCCCACTGCGCCCTGATCCCCCGCGAGGTCGGCGTCGAGGCTCTCAAGCCCGGCGACATCACCTTCTGTGTGATGGCCCGGATCGAGACCAACGAGCCCGGCCGCCGCATCCATGCCAGCATCGGACTCGCCCGACCCGCCGACCCCGATGGCTATGGCTACATCTCCGAACACCACGGATTCGGCCAAACAGCCGTGCAGAGCGGGGACCATGCCGAAGACCTGGCCGCCAGCATGCTCGCCAGCACGCTCGGGCTGGATCTGGACCCGGAGGTCGCCTGGAACGAGCGTCGCAGCATCTACGAGCACAGCAACCTGGTGATCGAGAGTCTGTCGATGACCGCGGCGACTGAAGGCGACCCCCATGGGCGCTGGACCTGCGCGGTCAGTGCGGCCGTGTTTCTGTTCTCCTGAGGCCGCACGCGCACCGGCCGCGATCATCGTTTCGGCCGGGCGCGTCGGTCCGCACAGCGGACCCTACGGAAACACCGTGACCCGCAGGGTCCGCTGCGCGGACCGACAACCGTGCCGATCGCACGGTGGCCAGGTTTATAACCAAGGCCATCTCGACTACAGATAGATCAAGCTCACCATCAGAAAAAACACCGCCACCGCCATGATATCGTTGCCGGTGGTGATGAAGACCCCGGTGGCCATCGCCGGGTCGATCCCCAGCCGGTCGAGCACCAGCGGGATGGTCGCCCCCACTGCCACGGCCAGTGTAATGACGGTGGTCAGTGCCAGACCGGCCGTGAGGGCCAGCCGCACCGGGTTGCCGACTTCCACCCACTGGGCCATGAACAGCACCAGGGCCATCAGCACGCCGGCGGCAATGGCCCCGTTGGCGAGGGCCGCGAGTAGTTCTTTGCCCAGCCGCCAGCCGAGATCGTCGAAGGTGACGGTGCCGGTCGAGAGACCCTGTACCGCCACGGTGGAGGCCTGGATGCCGGCATTGCCGGCGCTCGACATGACGATCGGAATGAAGGTGGCGAGGATGGCCGCCCGCGCCAACTGGTCCTCGAAGGCGCCGACCACGGCCGCCGACAGGGTGGCCCCGGCGAGCCCCAGCAGCAGCCAGGGCACCCGCCCGCGGACGATCCGCCCGATCGACTCGTCCGGGCGGGCGTCGCGCGGTAGACCGCTCATCCGCTTCATGTCCTCGGCGGCCTCGTCGCGGATCACCTGTTCCAGGCGCTGCGGTGTGATCCGGCCGATGAGCCGCCCGACGCGGTCCACCACCGGGACCACCGACAGTTCGTAGCGCTCGGCGATCCGCGCTACCTCTTCCTGATCCGTATCCGGCCCGACGGCGATGAAGTCGGTGTGCATCATGTCGCCCACGCGCTCGGTGTCGGGCTGCAACAGGAGGTCGCGCAGCCGCAGATAGCCGAGCGGCCGCCGCTCGGCGTCGACCACATACACGGCATAGAGCCGCCCGATGGTGTGGGCGTGGGCACGGATCTCCTCGATGGTCTGGCCCACCGTCCAATCCGGCGGCACGACCACGAACTTGGGGCTCATGATGCTGGCGGCCGACTCGGCCTCGAAGGATGCCAGTTCAGTGATGGTCGTGTGCCCCTGGAGTAGGGGCAGCACCCGCTTGCGCAGTGCTTTGGGCAATTGCGCCAGGGCGGCGGCCGCCTCTTCCGGTTCCAGCGCGTCGATCACGTGTACCAGTCGTTCAACGGTGGCATCGGCGAGCAGCACATCGCGAAAGGTGTCGTCCAACTCGGCGATCACGCGCGCCTGCTCGGGGTCGAGCCAACGGAACAGCACCCGTGCGCGCTTGAGCGGCAGGTGCACGAAGAGTTCCACCACATGGGTCGGCGGCCAGGCCTGCAAGGCCGGCATCAGGGTCGTGCGTGCCCCGGCCTTGATGAGCTGCGCCGCCGCGTCGACGACCACCCGGTTGGCGGCACTGAGTTCACCCAGGTGCGAGCGGGTCCAGACCAGGGGCGGCGTCTGCGCGGGTGGGGTGGTGGGGGTTAAAGGCATGTGGCGGCTCCTGAAGTTGGCGACCAGGTTCAGGCAACTGCGCTCCGGGTCGACGCGGGTCCGCTGGCGCAGGGCTGACGGTTGCACGGGGAGAGCTTACCAGCGGGCGGTGACTGGGGGATGAACAAAGCGACGCCTCCGGCCAGGAGCATCCCGCCCCGACGCCAGGCAGCCGTTTCGCTCGTTTTCGCCCACTTTCCGCGTCGCGCCGACAGTCACATCGCCCTGCTCTGCTTCTGTCGGCGCTCCTTGCAGGCAGACGAAAATCCTTCGCGATCTGGTATCGAATTTTCCGGCAATCGCCTAAAGTGATTACCGGGCAGGGATATAGTACTGCAGCGTTAATGAACCGAAAATGGTCCTGTGCTGCTGCGGCAGTTCCTCGTTCCGGCCGATACACGGGAGTCGCGCACTGGTCGAGGCTTTAGGCCACGCAGATGCGATGTCGACCGGCGAACGGCCATGGAAGGAACATCAGTCACCCAGGACGAAGCATGTCCCCCGTGGGAGCGGCGTCCCGCCGCGATGCGGTGCCGGGGTGACCTACAAGGCTGCGGTTCCGCGCCCGGCCCGTCGCGGCGGGACGCCGCTCCCACAGGGTTGCATCAAGGCCCCGATGACCAAGTCTCAAATGAATGATTCACCGACCTGCTCGACCGGGATGCGGGAGTTGGTTCCTGCCGTTTCGCTTGCCGCTGGAGCGGTCTTCGCCGGGGCGCCCTGGCACCGGGGTCCGGAGCCTGCGCTGATCACCGGGTCGGAGGCGGGGCAATCCGTCTGGAGCTATGCAGAGCTGGCCGGGCGGTCCGCGGCCCTGGCGGCGCGGCTCAGGGCGGAGGGTGTGCAGCCGGGCCAGTTGGTGGCGGTGCCGGAGCGGCCGGGGACGCACCTGATCTTGATGCTGCACGCGTTGGCGCAGAGTGACGCGGCGCTGTTGCCGATCCGCGCCGCGGCGGATGACCCGGCCGGCGACGCGCTGTTGGCGGGGACCGGTGCCGAGTGGGTCTGGCGGGCCGCCGGAACCGATGGCTTGAACGGCGGTCGGCTGGTTCGCTTGGCGTTGCCGCCCGCGCGGGTGACGCCGGGTGCGGTACCAGGGTCCGCGAACTGGTCCTCACCGCTGGCCTTGGTGGTGGAGACCAGCGGCAGCAGCGGCGCCCCGCGGGCGGCGATGCTGACTCAGGGCAATGTGCTGGCGGCGGCGGCGCTGAGTCATCGGCATCTGGATCTGCGCGCCGGTGATCGCTGGCTGTGCTGTCTGCCGCTGCGCCATATCGGCGGGCTCTCGATCCTCTATCGCTGTGCCCTGGCCGGGGCCGCGGTGGTGCTCCATGACGGGTTCGACGCGGGCGCGGTGGCCGCCGCTATCGCGTCGCAGGCCGTGACGCACCTGTCGCTGGTGCCGCCGATGCTGGCGCGCCTGCTTGCCCTGGGGCACCCGCCGCCTGTGACGTTGCGGGTGGTATTGGTGGGCGGGCAGTCGCTCAGTCCGCCGCTGGCGCGGCAGGCCATCGCGGCCGGCTGGCCGTTGCACGTGACGTACGGGATGACCGAGACCGCGGCGCAGATCGCGACCTCGGCGCGTCTGGTGCAGGCTCCCGCGTCCGGAGTCATCGGCCAACCGCTGGCCGGTGTGGATCTGGACTGCCCGGCCTGTGCGGACGGTACCGGGCGGCTGCGGGTGCGCGGGCCGGTGGTGATGGCGGGTTACGCCAATCCGCAGCGAATGCCCGGCGTGGGGCTGGCGGACGGCTGGTTCACCACGTCGGATCTCGCCTGCCGGGGGCCGGACGGCGCGCTGCAGATCCTGGGTCGGGCCGATGAGGTGCTGGTGACCGGCGGGGTCAATGTCCATCCGGGGCGGGTGGAGTCGATGCTGGCCGAGGCGCCTGGAGTGAGCGAGGCGGCGGTCGTCGGTGTCGCGGACCCGGTGTGGGGCCAGCGGCTGGTCGCGCTCTATCGTGGCGAGGCGACGCCGGCGGCACTCGACGCCTGGTGTCGGGTCAGGCTGCCGGGAGCGGAGCGTCCGCGGCTCTTCCTGCCGCTGCCCGAGTTGCCCGTGCTCGCATCAGGCAAACTGGATCGGTGCGGGCTGCGCACGCTGGCTCAGGCGGCGGCCGGGTGAGGGCGGAGCTGTTGCATCGTGCGACCCCTGGTTGATGCGGCGCGCGACCGACGCGCGGGGTCCCTGGCACCGAGTGGCGCGCCTTGTTCACCAGCGGAAAGCGCGGCGGGCCTTGATCATCGTTCCGGCCGGCCGCGGACGGTCCGCACAGCGGACCCTACGGTAACACCGTGACCTGTAGGGTCCGCTGTGCGGACCGACGACCGTGCAGATCGGTCGGTGGTTGGGTTTATGACCAAGGCCGCGTAGCGCATCCACCATCAGCCCGAGCGCCGGCTGTCGGCCGTGGTCAGTCCGCGGTCAGCGGCAGCCGGGTCCCGGCTTCGTCTTTGAGCAAGACTCCCGACAGCTTGCGCCGCCTGGCTTCGTCCAAGAGATAAGCGAGTTTGTGGGCGGCGGCCTCATGGCTCAGTCCCGCGGCACGGATGTTGGAGATACAGTTGCGCTGCGCGTCGGTGACGCCGATGCGGGGCCCGTAGGTCAGGTAGGCGCCCAGGCTGTCCGGGGAGCTCAAGCCCGGCCGCTCGCCGATCAGAATCACGACGATGGCGGCGCCCAAGACCTGGCCGATCTCGTCGCCGATGGCGACCCGCGCCTGCGCGACCAGCGAGACCGGGCCGAGGTGCCAGCCGGCGGCGATCAGCCGGGGGGCGATCTGGTCCAGGAAAGCGACGGCGTTCTCGTGGATGGCGCGGGCGGAGAGCCCGTCGCCGATCACGAAGGCCAGCTCCGGTGGGGCGGCGGCGTGGGCTGCCAGTGCGGCCAGGGTCTCCCGCGAGGGTTCAGCGAGTCGGCGCCCCAGGTCGGGTCGTTGCAGATAAGTCGCGCGGTCCGGTGCCGCGCTGTGCAGGCGCACTGTTTGGTAGCCGCGGGTCTGCAGGTCGGACGCGACGCCCGCCTGGTCCAGCGGCAACTGCACCGCGTCGCGCGCTTGGGCATGGGCGAGCTGAAAGGCCAAGTGCGGCGCGGTGGGCAGACTGCCGCCGGCCCGGCCCAGGGCGATGCGGGCAGCGGTGAAGCGGCGCAGGGTCTCCCAGGGGTTGGCGACGACGACCGGCTGCTGCGGCACAAGCGGATTGGTCATGGTGTGCGCTCCGGGGCAATCTCAGGTGAGTTGGGCCAGGGTCCGCACGAAGGGCTCCGGCAGCGCGCTGGTGACCGCCGCCCGGTTGTTCCCGTCGAAGATCCCCAGTTGGTGCAGCCAGGCTTCGAACTCCGGGGCGGGCCGCAGCCCCAGCACCTGGCGGATATAGAGCGCGTCGTGGAAGGAGGTGGTCTGATAGTTGAGCATGATGTCGTCCGACCCGGGGATGCCCATGATGTAGTTGCAGCCGGCCGCCCCCAGCAGGGTCAGCAGTACGTCCATGTCGTCCTGATCCGCCTCGGCGTGGTTGGTGTAGCAGACATCGCAGCCCATGGGGAGGCCGAGCAGTTTGCCGCAGCAGTGGTCTTCCAGTCCGGCGCGGATGATCTGCTTGCCGTTGTACAGATACTCGGGGCCGATGAAGCCGACCACGGTGTTGACCAGCAGGGGTTTGAAGTGGCGGGCGACGGCGTAGGCGCGCGCCTCCAGCGTCTGCTGGTCCACACCGTAGTGGGCGTTGGCGGAGAGTGCGCTGCCCTGGCCGGTCTCGAAATACATGACATTGTCGCCCAGGGTGGCTCGCTTAAGTGACAGGGCGGCGTCCCGCGCCTCGCCCAGCAGGTCGAGCGTCACCCCGAAACCGGCATTGGCCGCCTGGGTGCCGGCAATGGACTGGAAGACCAGGTCGATCGGCGCCCCCTGGGTGATGGCCTCGAGCTGGGTCGTGACATGGGCGAGCACGCAGGACTGGGTGGGGATGCGGTAGCTCTGAATGATGTCATCGAGCATCCGCAGCAGGGTGATCACCGCGGCGGTGCTGTCGCTCGCCGGGTTGATGCCGATCACCGCGTCGCCGCTGCCGTAGAGCAGGCCGTCGAGGATGCTCGCGGCGACTCCGGTGGGATCGTCGGTGGGATGATTGGGCTGGAGTCGGGTCGCCATGCGCCCGGCCAGGCCGATGGTGTTCCGAAACGCGGTGACCACCCGACACTTGTGCCCGACCAGGATCAGATCTTGAATGCGCATGAGCTTGGAGACCGCCGCCGCCATCTCCGGCGTCAGGCCCGGCGCCAGGGCGGCGAGGGCGGCCGCGTCGGCCGTGTCGCCCAGCAGCCAGTTACGGAAGTCCCCGACCGTCAGATGCGCCACCGGGGCCAGGGCCGCCGGCTGATGGGTGTCGATGATCAGCCGCGTGACGTCGTCGGACGCGTAGGGCACCACCGTTTCGTTGAGGAAGGTCGTCAGCGGCAACTCGGCGAGCGCCATCTGGGCGGCGACCCGTTCGGCGGCATCCACGGCCGCGATCCCCGCGAGCTGGTCCCCGGAGCGTGCCGGGGACGCCTTGGCCAACAGGTCAGTCAGACCGTTGAAGCGGTAGCTGGTCGTGCCGATGGTGTGGCGGTAGACGGGCATGGGGGCTCCGGATGAACCAGGTGGGTTATCTTTTGGCGGCTTTGGTTATTGTTCCGGCCACTGGAGGTCGAGGCTTTAGCCGGTCCGGCGTGCAGACGCCACTGATTTTCTTTAAGATCTCGGGACTCGCCACCGGGTAAAGCCTCGACCTCCAGTTGCGGACAGGCCGTCGTTGTCCGGAACGATGTCAAGGCCGCTTCGTACCACTTCGATCATCGCCCGATCAATCAGGCCAGAAGTCCCGGCTCAGGATGTCATCGATCGCGTAGTGACAAACCGTCGGGAAGGTCTCGTCCCCAAGCCCTGTTTCATCCGCGGCCCATTCCACCGCCTCGCGGTACGCATCAGTCAGTTCCTCGGCCAGGAAGCGGCGCAGACTTGGATTTTCCTTGAATAGCCGAGCGATGTCGTTGCGTTGAGTACGGATCGTCCCCTTCCAACTGTTGGAGCGCGCTTCCGGTTGAAACTGCCATTTCAACAAATGAGCCATGAGCACACGTAAGCGTCGGAACAATTCGCGCCGTTCGTTTCCCATCTCGGCCTCGAGTTCCTGAATCAGGTGAGTGATATCCAGCGCGCCGAGCGCCCCGGATTTCAATAAACCGACCTGCTGTTCCAGCCATTCAAAGCGATCGGCCTCATGCAGTGTCGTGACGCTCATTGAGTCAACCTCCGCCTCGGGTCCCTGATCATCTTGGTACGAAACGCGGCTAAAAGCCGTTGCGCAATCCGATGGTCTTGATGTTAGCCGCTGCGCAGGTGAGGTACAAGACCGGGGGCCGGGGCTCGTGACAGCCTGGATCATGAGTCCGGCCAGGACGTTGGCTTGCCACGGGACATCCGGTTCGCCCCAGAACTTCGTACCACGCGGGCTCAACGTTCGGTGATCGGGCGACGCGACCGGAGGCCGACGCTTTAGCGGGCGGCGGTGTCGTGTCCGGCTGAAGCCTTGACCTCCGGTCTGTTGCGCGGGTACAGCAAGATCCGCGGGGGCCTGTAGGGGCGACTAAAGTCGCCCCGACATCCTGCGCAGTCGGAGCTTTACTCCTGGGCATCGCTTTCAGTCCGATAGCCTGCTAGCCGCCCCCCAACTCTGCCTCCGCCCGCGCAATGGCTTCGAACTCTTCTTCCGGAGCCTGCGCAACGAGGTGATGCCGGCTGTAGAAGAAGAAATAGGCAACCATCACCGCATAGAAGCCCGCGGCGTAGAGCACGACCCGCAAGTCCACCAGGAAGCCGGCCGCGAAGGCCGTGATGGCCAAGACCAGGGCGATGCCGGAGGTCAGGATGCCGCCGGGGGTGCGGTAGGGGCGGTCGAGTCCGGGTTCACGGCGCCGCAGCGCGATATGCGCGGCGGTCATCAGCACATAGCTGATGGTCGCGCCGAAGACCGCGACCAGGATCAGCAGGTCGCCCTCGCCGGTGAGGGCCAGCAGAAAGCCGATGGTGCCGGGGATGATGAGCGCGACCCACGGCGTTTTGTGGGCGCCGGTCAGCGACAGGAAACGCGGCAGATAGCCGGCGCGGGACAGGGCGAAAAGCTGGCGGGAGTAGGCGAAGATGATGGAGAAGAAACTCGCGACCAGTCCGGCGAGCCCGACCAGATTGACGAAGGCACTGATCCAGGTGCCCCCGCCATAGGCCGTGGCCGCTTCCAGTGACTCGACCAGCGGATTACCGCTGGCCTGAATGGTGGCCGAGCCGGCACCGCCCGGACCCACGACCAGGATCGAGGCGGCGAAGAACAGCAGGATCAGCATGCCCACGATCAGCCCCTTGGGCAGGTTCTTCCGGGGGTCCGCCGCCTCCTCGGCGGCCAGCGGCACGCCCTCGATGGCGAGGAAGAACCAGATGGCATAGGGGATCGCCGCCCAGATGCCGATATAGCCGAAGGGCAGGAAGGCGCTGGCGCCGACGGCGGTGGTCGGCGCGATATCGAACAGGTTGGCGGTGCTGAAATGGGGGATCATCGCGACCACGTAGACCACGAGCGCCGTGGCCGCGACCGCGGTGATCAGGAACATGAGCTTGAGCGCGGTGCCGGCCCCGTAGATGTGGATGCCGACGAAGACCGCATAGAAGGCCAGATAGATCGGCCAGCCGCCGACGCCCAGCAGCGACTGGGTGTAGGCCCCGATGAAGACGGCGATGGCCGCCGGGGCGATGGCGTATTCCAACAGAATCGCGGTGCCGGTCAGGAAGCCGCCGACTGGACCGAAGGCGCGGCGGGCGAAGCCGTAGCCGCCGCCGGCCGTCGGGATCATGGACGAGAGTTCCGCCAGGGTGAAGACCATGGTGGTATACATCACGGCCATCAGGATGGTGGCGATCAACAACCCGCCCCAGCCGCCTTGTTTGAGTCCGAAGTTCCAGCCGGCGAAGTCCCCGGAGATCACATAGGCCACCCCCAGTCCCGCCAACAGCACCCAGCCGGCCGCCCCGGTGCGCAGTTGTCGGTGCTCGAAATAGCTCGCGTCGACCTTCTCATAGTCGGCGCCGTGGACGTGGATATTGGGTTGATCGGCCATGTGTCATGTCCCGTGGTTGGCGCGGTGTGTCGCGATCACAGGCGGAAGCCTTCCTGCCGGTTGCGCTTCGCTTGCGAATCGGGCGGTTCGCCGGGTCGCTGCACCGCGGCGGTGCGGTGGGTCGGCGGAAGGGCCGCTTGCAGCCCTCAGGACACAATCAAAGCAAACATCGGGCCGGGCTGTCCGAGGCGCGGTCGTGCCTGCGCCGACGCGTCGCGCCCCGCCGCAGTCCAAGGCTTTACCCTGTAAGTCGTGCAGCGACCCTGTGGGAGCGGCGTCCCGCCGCGACGGGGCGGGCGCGCAGCCGCAGGCTTAGAGGTCGCCGCGGCACCGCATCGCGGCCGGAGGCCGCTCCCACACGATCCCGGCCGGCTTTTCACAGTAAAGCCCTGGGCTCCAGAACGGGTCAACCCGCGTCTGTTTCCTCGCTCTGCGCCGCGGATTCGGGTTGCGATTCGGGTTCAGGCGCCAGACTGTGCAGACGTTGATGCAGCGCCGCCTTGGCAAGCAAGTGGGCGCTCACCGGCGCTGTGATGAAGAGGAAGAGTGTCACCAGGACTTCGTGCAGGCTCAGCCCGGCGCCGCGCGTGCTGAACCAGACGGCGGAGGCGACCAGCAGGCTGCCCACGCCCAAGGTCGTTGCCTTGGTGGGGCCGTGCAGGCGGGTATAGAAATCCCGCAAACGCACCAGCCCCAAGGCTCCGATCAGGGTGAAAACAGCCCCGGCCAGAATCAACACCGACACCACCAGTTCGATCATCATGCTATCCACTATTCACTATTCAATGATATCGCCCCGCAACAGATACTTGCACAGCGCAACCGTCCCCACGAATCCCATCATGGCGATCAGCAGTGCTGCCTCGAAATAGAGTGCGCTGTTCTGTCGGATGCCGAACAGGACGATGAGCGCGACCGCATTCACCGCAAGGGTATCCAGCGCCAGGATGCGGTCGGGTCGGCTCGGGCCGATCAGCAGTCGCCACAGGGTCAGGAGGGCGGCGAGGCCGACCAACGCGAAAGCCAGGGGGACGACGGTGTTCAGCATGATTCGAAGACCTGCTTCAACGGGGCCTCGTAACGCGACTTGATAGCGGCGATCAGCGCGGCTGAATCGGTCAGATCCAGCGCGTGGATCAGCAGGGTGCGCCGGTCCGGGCTCAAGCGTGCCGAGACCGTGCCCGGGGTCAGTGAGATGGTATTGGCGAGCAGGCTGATGGCGAGATCGGAGGTCAAATCCAGCGGGAGTTGCACGAATCCCGGTCTTAACCGCTGCGGTCCGCGCAGGATCAGCCAGGCGACCGCCAGATTGGCGACCAGGATGTCGTAGAGCACGACGCCGATGAAGCGCAGCAGCACCAGCGGCCGGCGGGCCTGGACCCGCTCGGGCCAGAAGCGCAGGGTGAAGCGCGGGATGGCCCAGCCGAACAGCAGGCCCAGCAGGAACTGTCCAGCCGAGACGCTGTTCGCCAACAGGAGCCAGATGACGGTCAGCGCGGCCGTCAGGATGGGGTGGGGCAGCAGTCGGTGCAGTCTGCTTTTCGCGGCTGGTGCGGCGCCATCCGTCGGGTTGTTCATCGTGGTCATCCCTCGCCCAGCACGGCCCGCACATAGCCGTCCGGTTGCAGTAACTGGTCCGCCATGGCCGCGGTGTAATCGCTCAGCGGTCCGGCCCAGAGGGTCATAGCCGCGCCTAGGGTGAGCAGTGCGGCGACCGGCGCCAAGGCCCGCCAGGTCGGCGGCGGGACCGCGGTTCCGCCGTCCGCCTCAGCAGTTTGATAGAACAGCAGGCTGCCGGAGCGTGCCAGGGTCAGCAGCGCCAACAGTCCGCCGCCGAGCACGATCCCCAGCACCCAGACCGCCGCCGGGTGGTCCAGCGCGGCGCGCAGGATCAGAAACTTGCCGATGAAGCCGGACAGCGGCGGCAGCCCGACGATCAGGATTGCGCCCAAAAAGAACAGCACGCCCAGGACCCAATGGCGCCCCATGACCGGACCGGGGACCAGTCGGTCGGTGTGTTCACCACGTTGTCCGGCGATCAGATCGGCCAGCAGGAACAATGCCGCCGCCGCGAAGGTGCTGTGCGGCAGGTAATAGAGTCCGGCGCCGATGCCGGACACCGTGCCCAGCCCGATGGCGGTCAGCAGGGTGCCGATCGAGGCCACCACCAGATAGGCGATCTGCAGGCGCAGCCGCTCGCTGCCGGCCGCCCCGATCAGGCCCACCGCCAGGGTCAACAGGGCCACCGGCAGCAGCCAGTCGGCGATCAGATTGGCCGCCGGACCGGCGTCGGCGCCGAAGATCAGCGTGGAGACGCGCAGGATGCTGTAGGCGCCGACTTTGGTCATGATCGCGAACAGGGCCGCCGCCGGTGCGCTGGTGTTGGCATAGGCGGCGGGCAGCCAGAGATAAAGCGGCACCAGGGCCGCCTTGAGGGCGAAGACGGCGAACAGCAGGAGTCCGGCCGTGCGCACCAGCGGCAGGTCTTGCGGCGACACGGCCGCCGCCTTAACGGCCAGATCGGCCAGGTTGAGTGTTCCCAGCACGCCGTAGAAGGTGCCGGCGGCGAACAGGAACAGGGTCGAGCCGACCAGATTGATAACCACATAGTGCAATCCGGCACGGGTCCGCCGCCGCCCGCCGCCGTGCAGCAGGAGCCCATAGGAGGCGAGCAGCAGGACCTCGAAAAAGACGAACAGGTTGAACAGGTCGCCGGTGAGAAAGGCCCCCGACAGCCCGAAGATCTGCAGTTGGAAAAGCACGTGGAAATGACGGCCGTCGCGGTCGCTTCCCAAGCACCCGTAGGCCAGGGCGAACCAAGCCAGCAGACTGGTGGTCACCAACAGCCAGGCGGCCAGCCGGTCGGCGACCAGGACGATACCGAAGGGCGCCGGCCAATTGCCCAGGGCGTAGACCAGCACGGACCCGTCGGCGACGGCGCGGGTCAGCATGAGGGCCAGGACGACCTGGCCGAGCGCGCAGGTCAGGGCGAAGGCGCGCCGCCAACGCAGGTCCAGCGACCGGCCCAGCAGCAGCGCGATCCCCGCCAGCACGGGCAGCAGGACCGGGGCTATGACCAGTTGGCTCGTCGTCACCGCGTCCACCCGCGGCCGCACGGCCGGTGCGGCAAGCCTGTCGTGCGGCGCTCACGGCTCATGCATTCCATCCACATGGTCATTTCCCAGTTCGGCTCGCGCCTTGAGCGCCAGCATGATGACAAAGGCGGTCATGGCAAAGCCGATGACGATGGCGGTCAGCACCAGGGCCTGGGGCAGGGGATCGGTGTAGGCCGCGGCGGTCGGGTCGATGAGCGGCGGGCGGCCAACGACCAGCCGGCCCATCGCGAACAGGAACAGGTTCACCGCGTACGACAGGAAGGTCAGTCCCAGCAACACCGGAAAGGTTCGGGCGCGCAGGATGAGATAGACACCGCACGCGGTCAGGGTACCGATGATCAGGGCCAGCAGTGCCTCCATCAGCCGTTCCCCCTCGTGGGAGCGGCGTCCCGCCGCGATGGGTCCCGCGCGATCTTCAGTAAAGTGTTCATCAGTCGGCCCCTCGGGCGTCCGGTGCTTGATCCGCCGCCGGATGGCTCGCGTCATGCACCAGCCCCAGGTGGATCAGGATCAGCAGGGTTGCACCCACCACCACCAGATAGACCCCGAGATCGAAGGCCATGGCCGAGGCGAGTTCGAAATCACCCAGCGGCCAATGGATGTGCGTGAAGGTCGAGGTCAGGAAGGGATAGCCGAGCACCAGGCTGCCGAGCCCGGTCAGGGTCGCGATGAGCAGACCGGCGCCAATCAGCGGATGCAGGTCGCCGGGCAGGCGCGCGTGGGTCCAGGCCACGCCGTTGGCCAGGTATTGCATGATCAGCGCGACCGCGGTGATCAGCCCGGCGATGAACCCGCCCCCCGGCTGATTGTGCCCGCGCAGCAGGATGTAGACCGAGACCAGCAGCGCCAGCGGCAACAGCAGGCGCACCAGCGAGGCCATGATGGCCGGGTGCAGGTCCGGGTCCCACTGGCGGCCCTGATCGTCACGTGCCGGCCCGGTGAGTTGCAACCCTTCCAGCATGGCGTAGATCCCCAGCGCGGCGAGCGCCAGCACCGTGATCTCGCCCAGGGTGTCGTAGCCGCGGAAATCCACCAGGATCACATTGACCACGTTGGTGCCGCCGCCGCCCGGCAGACTGTTGGCCAGGAACCAGTCGGCGATGGAGGCCTGGGGTCGGGTCAGCACCGCCCAGGCCAAGGCGGCGGCAGCGCCGCCCGCGGCGACCGCCAGCAGCAGGTCGCGGCCGTGGCGGATGCGGCTGAACTCCGCAGGGGTCGTCTGCGGCAGGAAATAGAGTGCGAGCAGCAGCAGGATCACGGTCACCACTTCCACCGACAACTGGGTGAGCGCCAGATCCGGGGCGGAGAAAACCACGAAGATCAGTGAGCAGCCGAGCCCCACGGCCCCCAGCAGGATCAGCGCCGTGAGCCGCTGACGGTGCAGGACGACCACCAGCACCGCCGTGATCATCAGCCCCAAGGCGGCCAGACTGCCGGCCAGGCCCACCGGCAGCAGCGGGCGGGGGCCGGTCAGCGGCACCGCCTGCCCCCACCAGCCGGCGAGGCCGAGCAGCAGCGCGCTCAGCACGAAGAAGAGCAGCATCCGCTGTAACGAACCGCTATCCAGTCGGGCGGTCACCCAGGCGGTCAGGGTGAAGACCCCCGCCACCAGCCGGTCATAGCCCTGGCGGGCCTCGAACCGGCCCTCCACCCGGTCGGCCAGGGCGAACAGGGGGCGGCGGCCGAGATAGACCAGTCCGCCGCCGGTCAGGGCGATGACGCTCATCCACAGCGCTGGACTGAACCCGTGCCAGATGGCGAGATCGTGGTCCGGCAAGGGACCTTGCAGAACCCCGGCAGCCGCCACCGCCAGCAGGGGTTCCACCGTCAGCGCCGGCAGCATCCCGACCAGGATGCAGATGGCCACCAGCACCTCCACCGGCACCTTCATCCAGCGCGGCGGCTCGTGAGGCGTGCGCGGCAGGTCCACGGGTTTGCCGTTGAAGAACACGTCATGGACGAAGCGCAATGAATAGGCCACCGCGAAGATGCCGGCGAAGGTCACCGCGGCCGGCACCAGCCAGCCGAAGCGGTAGAGGCTTGCCACCCCCACGGCCTCGGCGAAGAACAGTTCCTTGGACAGGAACCCGTTGAACAGCGGCACCCCGGCCATGGCCGCCGCCGCCACCATGGCCAGCGTCGCCGTGTAGGGCATGTAGCCCCAGAGGCCGTTGATGCGGCGCATGTCGCGGGTCCCGGTCTCATGGTCGATGATGCCGGCGGCCATGAACAGCGACGCCTTGAAGGTCGCGTGATTGATGATATGGAAGACCCCGGCGAGCGCGGCGAGCGGCGTGCCGATGCCGAACAGCATCGTGATCAGCCCCAGGTGGCTGATGGTGGAGTAGGCCAGCAGGCCCTTCAGGTCATGTTTGAAGAGCGCGATCACCGCGCCGATCACGAGCGTGACCAACCCGGTCAGCCCGACCAGCCAGAACCATTCCGGGGTACCGGACAGGGCGGGGAAGAGCCGCGCCAGCAGAAAGACCCCGGCTTTGACCATGGTGGCCGAGTGCAGATAAGCCGACACCGGCGTCGGTGCCGCCATGGCATTGGGCAGCCAGAAGTGGAAAGGGAACTGCGCCGACTTGGTAAAGGCGCCGAGCAGGATCAGCACCAGCATCGGCAAATAGAGCGGATGGGAGCGGATCCGGTCGCCGGCGGCCAGGACCGCGCTCAGCTCATAGCTGCCGACGATCTCGCCCAGCAGCAGCACGCCGCCGAGCAGCGCCAGCCCGCCCATCCCGGTCACCGCCAGCGCCATGCGCGCCCCGTTGCGGGCCTCCGCGCGCTGATGCCAGTAACTGATCAGCAGGAAGGACGACAGACTCGTCAGTTCCCAGAAGATCAGCAGTTGGATCAGGTTTTCAGACAGCACCAGCCCCAGCATGGAGCCCATGAACAGCAGCATGAAGCAATAGAAGCGTCCCAGCGGGTCCTGCGGCGAAAAATAGTAACGGGCATAGAGCACGATCAGGAACCCGATGCCCAGGATCATCAGGGCGAACAGCAGCCCGAGCCCATCCAGGCGAAAGACCAGATCGAGCCCCACCGCCGGCATCCAGGCGATCCGCTCGACCAGCGTCGCGCCGGCAAAGGTGTCCATGGCGCCCTGGACCAGCCACCCGCCGGCCGCCAGGGTCGCGGCGCCCGCGATCCAGGCGGCGACATTGGGCCCAAGGCGCGCGGCCCAGGCCGCCAGCGCGGCGCCCAGAAACGGGATGATGACACAGAAGACGAGTTGCATGGGGCCGATGGACTCCGGGGCCGCGTGGCCGATCCGCAACAGGCGCGGACCGCTGCCGACCGGTCGGATTCTACCTGACTGGCGCCCTGGGTCGACAGAAACCCTGGTCTGACGACGGAATCACAAAACCCAAGAGCTTTGGTTTGTGCTAGGCTTCGATCATGCCCACCGTCTTGCGTCTCGACCACCTGCGCGTGGTGATCTATCCGAACGATCATCGCCCCGCGCACGTACACATCATCGGCGGTGGCGGTGAGGCGGTCTTCAACCTGCGTTGCCCGGATGGTCCGCCGGAGTTGCGCGAGAACTATGGCTTCTCGCGGCAAGAACTGACGCGCATCCAGGCCGCGCTTGCCGCGGCGCTGACTGCGGCCTGTAATCACTGGAGCATGATCCATGGTCAACCCTGAAGAACTGGAGCGCGCCAATGCCTGTGGCCTGCAACGCCTCGCGGCTGGCCCGGTGGCGGTTTCGGCCCGCTATGACAAACGTGTGCATCGCGTGGTGATCGGCCTGTCCAGCGGCATCGAACTTGGATTCCTGCCGCATGATGCCCAAGGGCTCGAAACGGCCAAACCGACCGATCTGGACCTCATCGAAATCAGCCCCTCCGGCCTGGGCCTGCACTTTCCCAAGCTGGACGCAGACCTCTACCTGCCCGCCCTACTGGAAGGGTTCCTGGGCAGCCGCCACTGGACCGCGGCTCAACTCGGCAAGAAAGGCGGCAGCGTCAAGAGCGCCGCTAAGGCCCAGGCCGCGCGCGCCAATGGGCGCCGCGGTGGCCGACCCAGAACCGCCAGGGCAACCTGACGCCTATTGATCAAGCACACCATCATCGCACAGGAGAGCTTCGCGAATACCAGTTATTGAGCCAACGCTGGTTGGCGGCCAAGGTGTTGATGCGGAGTCGCAGCTACGTATTCCACGAAAACAAGCCGCAGATGGACCACATATTTCCCCTGGCAGGAGGTGATGAAGCGTTTGTTGAGTACAGGAAGACGAAGATGCTGGAAGCGTTGAACCAGCTATACGGCATGCAGGTTGTTTAACGCGAGCTTGGGCTAAGGCACGGAGCCAGCGACCAAAGTGGAAAAGGGGCAGTGCGGCTTGGCAATGTCGCGCAGTCTAGTGGGTGCGAATCCCACTGACGCCCCAGTACGGGATCTTCGGACGATGCGACTCGCGATCGGTTGCGGTTGATCTCATCGGATGCAATACGATTTCGCTATTCGGCGTCCAGGGGTTTGGCAAGAGGGTGAGGGCAACAGAGCGATGGCCGCCGCCATCCGGTGCGCCGTGTTGATCTTGGAATGTGCAGATCTGGCCGGCCTTCCAGGCCGGTCAACGGACGCGCGGCGGCTTGGCCTGTTGCCGGGCGTTAGCCGCAGGTCTTCATGCCGAACAGGGTGTAGGCCGGGCACCAGCTCATGGCGGCGGTGGCCAAGGGCACGATGCCGATCCAGCCCCAGACGCCGATGGTGCCGGTGAAGGCCAGGCCGATCAGGGCGATGCCGGCGACGGCGCGAATGGCACGATCAACGGTGCCGACGTTCTTGGTGATGCTCATGGTGTCGATCTCTGCAAGTTGGTGAATGATTGCCCCGTTCCCTGGGCATGGTGATCAGACTACAGGACGGTGCCGATGGTTTCAGTGACAAGATCACTGAGACCCGCGGCTGAGCCGCTGCAGACCCGGGCGATCCAAGACTTCCAGGGTCGAGCGCCCCAGCCGGACCAGGCCGGCTGATTCCAGCCGCTTCAGGTGCCGTGAGACGACCTCGCGTGCCGTGCCCAGTTCGACGGCGATTTCCTGGTGGGTGGCCGCGATCGGTGCCGGGCCGGCGCGCGCCAGCAGGAAGTCGGCCAGCCGTCGTTCGATCGGCCGAAAGGCGAGTTCCTCCATGCGGGTGATCACCTCGGCGATGCGGCTGCCCAGGTTGGCGAAGACGAAGCGCCGGAAGGCCGGTGCCTCTTCCAGGGCGCGGTCGAAGACCGGCTTGGTCAGCGTCAGGACGCGGACCGCCGTTTCGGTGAAGCCCTCGGCCGGGTAGTTCTCGCCGGAGAGGATGCAGCAGGTGGTGAGTACGCACGCGTGACCGGGCAGCACGCGGTACAGCACGGCCTCGCGGCCGCCCTCGCCGATGACCTGGATACGCACACTGCCGGACAGCACCAGCACATAGTTGTGACAGGGGGCGCCGGCATGGAACATGGGTTGGTCCGGCGGGATGTCGAGCCGCTGAGCACCGTCGATCAGGGCGCGGGTGGCCGGGTCACCAGCCGCCAGGGCGGGGAATAACGGGTGCCAGGCGCTGTCGGTCACCACCGTCCGACCCCCGCGATTCGCCCCCCGAAGTCCTTCATGCCGGCTCGGGCTCCGCCGGCCGCGCGGCCGTCGGACCGGCCTGGAGTGCCTGCGCGACCCGTTCGACCCGTGCCGCGAGATCCGCATCGCGCGGCGCCGGGCCGCACAGATACCAGGCGCGCAGCAGGTCGACCGCGCCGCGCAGGCTGTCGCCTTCGCCCTCGCTCATCCGTTCGGCGAGCCGGCCGACCTGCAGCTTGAGTCGTTCCTGGGCCAAGGCGGGGGGCGAGTCCACCCCGGCGGCGACCTCGAGTTCCAGACACAGCCGGTCCCGCCGAACCCGGTTGAGATCGGCTTGCGTCTGCAATTCGGCGAGCCGCGCCGGATCGGCCGCCGCCGCCAGGGCCGCGTGCCGGCGGGCGTCCAGTGCCGCCTGCTGGTGCCGGTCGGGCAGTTCCGGCAGGGTGGACCAGGTCGGCTCAAGGTCCGCGACCGGCGTGGCCGCGGCCGCCGGGTCGAGTACGGCCTGTTCCAGTGTCTCGCACAGCGCGGCCCGTTGGGCGAGCAGGTCCATTGCCGTGCGTTGCGCCGCCGCCTCGATCTCGGCACGGCGTTGGGCGATCTGGTCGCGCACCTGCTGCCAGCGGCGATTGACGGCCGCGGCGGCCTGGCGCGGCAGCGGGGCGGATTCCCCGTCGCGCCAGCGTTGTTCGAAGTCGCGCAGCCCCGCCGCCAACCGACGCGGGTCGTCCTCGGCCGCCGCGAATGCAAGGGCCTCCGCACAGAGCGCCTCGCGGGCGGTCAGGTTCTCCGCCAGCTCGCTGCGTTGCGCCTGATGCTGGGCTGAACGGCGCTCGAAGACCGCATCGCAGGCCGCGCGGAACTCCTGCCACAGGCGATTCTCATCGCGTTGGCGGGCCGGGACCGTGGTCTGCCACTGGCGCTGGATGGTCTTGGTCTCCTCGATGGCCGTGTCCAGATCGGCGAGCGCTGCCAACTCCTGCACGCGCTTGATCAGACCCTGCTTGAACGTCTGATTGCGTTCCCGTTCCTCCTCGATGCGCTGGTCCAGCGTCCTGATGGCGCGATGGAAGCGGCGCTCCAGCCGGTGCCGCGCGCGCGGCTCGCAGGGGCCGATCAGCGACCAGGCCTGACGCAGTTCGCGCTCCGCGTGCAGGACGCGCTTCCAGTCCACGCGCTCCCAGTCGACTTGGGCGAGGAAGTCATCGAGCTGTTGGCAGACCTGTTCGCGCGCGGCCCGATTGGCTGCCTGCTCCGCCGCCTGGGCCTCGAGTACGGGACGCACGCGCGCGTGCACTGCGGTGCTGGCCTCCTGGAAGCGCTCCCATAAGGTCTGGTTTCCCGGTGAGCCGGACTGATCCAGCTCTTTCCAGTCCGTTTGCAGGACGTGCAGCCGTTCGGCCACGGCGTCCAGCGGCAGATCCTGGTCACGCAGCGCGAGCATGGCCGCGCACAGGGCCTCGCGGTGCTGATCCGCGCCCCAGCGGCGCCAGTGTTGCAGGTCGCGGACCCGCGGGCTCAGTGCCCGCAGGCGCGCGGCTGATGCCGCGGTGGCCTCCTTGGGCAGGCCGCTGGACTGGATGAGGTCCAATGCGGCTTGCAGGCTTTGGTGCAGGGGATCGGCTTTCTTCAGTTCGCCGGCCTCGATCAGGGCCTCGAGTGCGTCGATGCGGGCGGGAAATTCAGCCAGGCGTTGGCGCGCTTGGCGCTGCTGGGTCTGGAGCCGGTTCTCCAGGCGGCTCGCCAGGTCATTGAAAGCGGACGTTTCGGCGGCGGCCAGGTCAACGGGCAGCCCCTCGCACAGGGCGCGGCCTTGCTCGATCAGGGTGCGGGTTTGGACCAGGTCGAGCAGCCTGCTGTCCTGCATGAGGCGCTCGGCCTTGGCAAGGGTGCCGCGCAGTCGCTCGCGCTGCTTGTTCAGTCGCAGTAGCGACTGTTCGATCACTTCGGCGGCCTGCAGTTGTTGGTTGAACCGCCGGTCGAATCCCGCCTGCTCGCCGTCGGGCAGGGCCTCCAGACTCGCCCAGGCGACCGTCAGCCGTTCCCGCGCCGCGCCGATCTGGTCATCGGCGGCGAGCGCCGCGAGCTGTGCTGCCTCGGCAATCAGTGCCTCGCGCTCGACGCGCAGCGCGACCCGCGCCTCCTGTGCCGCGAGCTGGGCGGCGTTGGCGGCGCGGTAGTTGTCGAAGGCCGTGATGAAGCGCTCACGGGCGGCGGTATAACGGGCGCCGTCGGCGGGGTCCGCCTGGGGCGCGATCTCGGCCCACTGGCGATCCAGGTGCTCCAGCAGGGCGCGGTCCGCCGTCCACTGCTGCAGGTGACCCAGCCGTTCGGCTCGCTCGCACAGGTCGGTGCATAAGGCGTGGATTCGCTTGGGTTCCTCCTCGCGTGCGGTGATCCGGCGGAGTTTCTCACGGGCCGTGCGGTACACCGCCTTGTCCTTCTTGCCGATGGCTCGCGCCACCTGTTCCAGCGCCTGCCGGTCCTCGAGCCGGGCGACGGCCGCGCCGCGATTACCGGCCGCGGTGTCGCGCAGGGCGCAGTCCGCGAGCACACCCGGCGTACCGACCCGGTCGATGGCGGCGCGCCGCACCTCGGGCTCCTTCCCGTCACGGGCCAGATGCTCCAGGAGCCGCGGGTCCGCAACCAGGGCAACATCCGCGAGCCGGTCGGCCAGTGACAACTCGGCCTGATCGGCGCCGCTCAACAGGTTGCGGTAACGCACCGCGGCGAGTTCACGCACGCCGACGTCGTCGTCCTGGGCGAGAATGTCGCGCAGATGCTGGAGGCTCGTCAGGCGCCGGACCGCGTCGAGGCGAACGGCGCGGTCGCCATGGCCGCGCGCAAGCTCCAGGAGATCTTCCGGGCTCGTCTTTTTTTCCGCAGCCGGGCGGTGTTTTTTCAGAAAGCGATCGAAAAACATCAGCAATCAATCCGCGTGTCTTCCCGTGGCCGGTCATTGTACCCGAGCGGCCACACGGCGTTAGGATTACCCACGCGAAAATGGGCGGGATCGAGTGGGTTTCGCAGGATTTGCAGGTGAAGTCGTTGCCAGGTAGCATTCTCCGATCGTGTTGATCCGATGATGTTGTCCGCACCCGCGCGGGCGACTCTGCACTGGTACCCCGCCATGACCGCTGCCCCGTCGTCGGCGCGCGCGACCCGGTCCGTGCGACGCCTGTGGCTCGCCGGGTCGGTTTTGGTGGTGGGCCTGGCGCTTGGGGTTGCCGCCACCCTGTTTCATCGATCGCAGATGCAGCATCTGCGCGCAGCGGTCGATCGTGACCTCGCCACCATCGGCGGCTTGACCGCCCAGCGGATCGTCGCCTGGCGTGCCGAGCGTCTTGCCGACGCCGGGGTACTGACGGACAGCCTGCTCCTGAGCGACGCGATTGCCCGCTGGCGTGTCGCGCCGGATGAGACCGTCGCTGAATCGCTGCTCACCCACTTGCGGGCGCTGCAGCGGCGCTATGGCTATCAGGATGTGGTGCTGTTGGACCCGGATGGACGGGTCGCGCTGAACCTGACCGGTGCCGACTGCTCAGACCCGGGTGAGGAAACCGCCGCGCTGGGGTTGGCGCTGCGGATTCGGCAGCCGGTGCTGACCGACCTGCACACCAGTCCAGCCTGTCCATTCCCTCATTTGAGTGTCATCGCCCCCGTGTTCGAGGCGGTGTTCGGGGATGCGGACCGGGACGCCCGGCCGCTCGGCGCGATCGAGTTGCGCATCGATGCCCGCGAGTCACTTTATCCGCTGCTGAGTGGTTGGCCGACCCCCAGTGTCAGTGCGGAAAGCCTGCTGGTCCGCCGCGACGGCGACGACGTGCTGGCCCTGAGTCCTTTTCGGCATCAGGCCGGCGCCGCGCTCGTGCGGCGCGCACCGCTCAGTCATACCGAGTTACCGGCGGTCAGGGCAGTGAGCGGGGCGACGGGCGCCTTGGAGGGTCGGGATTACCGGGGGGTCGAGGTCGTCGCGGCAGTCCGACCGGTGCCGGAGTCGACCTGGTTTCTGATCTCCAAGATGGACAGTGCCGAGGCCTTCGCCGCCGGCCGACAGCGTGTGAATCTCACCCTGACCCTGCTGCTGAGCGGGCTGGGCGCCCTCATTCTGATCGCTTTGGGACTCCGGCAGCGTCAGGAGAAAGCGCGTTATCGCGCTGCCGCACGCGCATCATCGGCCGAGATCGCGTTCCGCCGCACACGCGAACAGGAGATCGAGCGTCTCAGTCGCCTCTATGCAGCACTCGGCCAGGTGAATCAAACCCTGTTGCGCAGCACGACGCGCGATCAGCTCTTTTCATCGATCTGTTCGATCCTGGTCGATACCAGTCGGTTCGCCATGGCCTGGATCGGCTGGGTCGATGCGCAGACGCACCGGATTGTGCCGGTGGCGTCCTCCGGTGATGACACGGGTTATCTGGACAGTATCGTCGTGTATGCGGATGATCGCCTGGAAGGCCGGGGCCCGACCGGCACGGCGACGCGCGAGGATCGCGTCATTGTCTGTGCGGATTTCCTCTCCAATTCGAGCACCCTGCCCTGGCAGCAGGCGGGGCAGCGGGCGGGTTGGGCGGCCTCGGTCAGCCTGCCGATCCACTCCGCCGGCCGGGTCGGCGGCGCCCTGACCCTGTATGCGCGACAGCCGGGCCTGTTTGGTGACGAGGAGGTCGCCTTGCTGGAGCAGGCCGCCGCGAATCTGTCGTTCGCGCTGGATGCACTCGATCGGGAGCAGCAGCGCCGGCAGGCCGAACAGGAACTGCAAGAGGCCTCCGACCGCTATACCCGGATGCTCGACACGACGAGCGATGGGTTCTGGCTGGTCGATATCGCCTCGGGACAACTCCTGGATGTCAATGCGGCGGCGGTGCGGATGAGCGGCTACTCACGTGATGAACTGCTCGCCATGCGCATTACCGACCTGGACCTCACGCATGACTCCGCTGCTGTGGACACGCATAACGCGCATATCTTTGTACAGGGTTTCGATCGCTTCGAGACGCAGCACCGCACCCGTGACGGCCGCATCATCGATGTGGAGGTCAGCACCATGCCCGATGCGCAGTCCCGAACCTTCCTGGCCTTCCTGCGCGACATCACACAGCCCAAGCAGGCGGAGCGTGAGATTCGCTCACTCAATACCGAGCTGGAGACCCGGGTCGCTCAGCGGACCGCCGAGCTGGGCGCGACCAACGAGGAATTGCGCGCGATTTTCGATTCGGCGAGCGTGGGCATCGTGCTGACGCGTGATCGCATGATCATCCGCTGCAACCGCAGGCTGGAAGAGATCTTTGGTTGTGCATCAGGCGCGCTCGATGGGTCGCCGACCCGCATCTGGTATCCGGATGAGGCGAGCTATATCGCGGTTGGCAAGGAGATTTACGGGCAGTTGGCGCATGGGGAAATGCACATTCAGGAGGTCCGGTTCGTCAAGCAGGACGGTACCCTGTTCTGGGCACGGTTGCGGGGTCGCAAACTCGATCACGACGCCGCCGGGACGAGTGCGTTGGCGATCATTGAAGACATCACCGCCGAACGCGACGCCTATGAGCGCCTGCGTCAAGCCAAGGAAGCCGCGGAAGTGGCGACGCGTGCCAAGTCCCAGTTCCTGGCCAATATGAGTCATGAAATCCGCACGCCGATGAACGCCATCATCGGATTGACGCATCTGTTACTCACCATGGACCCCAATCCCGCCCATCGGGAAAAGCTGGGCAAAATCACCCATGCATCCCGGCACCTGTTGCAGATCATCGACGACATTTTGGATCTTGCCAAGATCGAAGAGCAGCGGCTGGTCCTGGAAGAGACCGCGGTCGATCTGGAGGCCGTGATCCGGCACGTCTGCGCACTGGTTGGCGAGAAAGCCTTCGCCCGCCGGTTGGAACTGGTCGTGGATTTGGACCCGGCCGTGGCCGGGGCGCCACCGCTGTGCGGCGATCCGACCCGCCTGGCCCAGGTGCTGCTGAACTTCCTGGGGAATGCGGTCAAATTCACCGAGCGGGGCGCGATCCAGTTGCGGGTGCGGATGATGGAAGATGGCCCCACGGATTGCGTGTTCCGCTTCGAGGTCCAGGATACGGGCATCGGTATCGCCCCCGAACATCTTGATCGACTATTCGAGGCGTTCGAGCAGGCCGACACGTCCATCACGCGCCGTTTCGGCGGTACCGGCCTGGGTCTGACCATCAACCGTCGACTGGCCCGCTTGATGGGCGGCGAGGCGGGCGTCGACAGCCAGCTCGGCGTGGGCAGCACCTTCTGGTTCACCGCCCGGCTCGGCAAGATGACCGGGGCGATCCATCATCCGCGGCGTCCAGTCGCGCTGCGGGGCTGGCGGGCGTTGGTGGTGGATGACCAGGCCGAGGCGCGGGAGGTGTTGGCCGCCATCCTGTCCGCCTGGGGGGTGGAGGTGACGGCCGTGGACTCCGGTGAGGCCGCGCTCGAGCAAATCGCGGGTGACACGGCACACTATGACCTGATTCTGCTGGACTGGCGGATGCCGGGACTGGACGGCATCGAGACCGCGCGGCGCATCACCAGCCCGCCGCTGGACCGCCTGCCCATCTCGCTGCTGCTGGTCACGGCGTATGACGATGCGAACCTGCGCGACAGCGCACGGGAGGCCGGTTTCGCGTCCGTACTGATCAAGCCGGTCACGCCGTCCGATCTGCATGACGCGCTGAGCCGGATCCTCGCGGGGACCGCACCGGTCGAGCCCCCAATGAGTCTGACGCGCTCCGCCGCCGCGGCCTTGTCCGCGATCCACCGCGGGACCCCGGTGCTCCTGGCCGAAGACGACCTGATCAACCAGGAGGTGGGTCGGGAATTGCTGCGGGCCGTCGGCCTGGAGGTGGCGATCGCCAACAACGGCGCCGAGGCGCTCGCCATGGTTCAGCGCGGAACCTATGCCCTGATCCTGATGGATATGCAGATGCCGCAGATGGACGGTCTGACGGCGACGCGGGCGATTCGGGCTTTGCCGGCCGGGCAGACACTGCCGATCCTGGCCATGACCGCCAACGCCTTCGCCGAGGACCGCGAGCGTTGCCTGGCGGCGGGCATGAACGACTTTATCGCCAAACCGGTCGATCCGGCCACGCTCTACGCGACCCTGCTGAACTGGTTGTCGCCGACGCCGCAGGGAGCGGCGCGCATTCTGTCCCTGGACACTGATGGATCGGATGAAGGTGCGCAACCATCCGCTGAGCGGCACGCGGCAGGCGAATCGGCGCCTGACAGCGCCGTGGACACGCCTGTCAATGAACCCGCGGCGGCGAGCGCGGTCACCCTGACCACTGGTCCGGTCGGGGTGCTCGATCTCACGCGCGGACGCGGTAACTTCGGCGATGTCAGTGTCTATCATCGGTTGTTGCGGCGGTTCGCCGAGTCGTACCGCACGGCGGGTCATGAGTTGCGGGACCTGATTGCGCACGGCGAATTGAGCGCCGGTGCCGGTCTGGCCCACAAGCTGAAGGGTGCCGCGGGGACCCTGGCGCTGAGCGAGGTGGCGCGCCGCGCCGCGGTGATCGAGCAGGACCTCAAGTCGGAGCGCGCGTCCACGCAGCATTGGGCCGGGCTTCAGGACGCGCTCGACGCCGCGGTTGACGCGATCGGGCGGGTCGCCGGTGAACCGGCCGAGGTCGCCGCCCCGAGCCCCGCCTTCATCGATGTCGATGCGGTCAGTCGATTGATGCAGGCCGTGTTGCGCGCGCTCGATGCCGACAACCCGGATCCGGCCGAGGCCAGTCTCGCCGCATTGGACCAGGCGCTGCCGGGCGATCCGCTGCGCGGCGTGCGCGCGTGCGTCGACGCATTCGACTTCCGCGCCGCGGAGGCGGAGGTGCTGCGGGTGGCGCACGAACTGGGGATTCCTCTTGATAACGGATTAACGGATCGGAAATAAACTAAACAACGACCGAGACGCACAAATGTTCCTCAATAGACTTGTTTCGCTTATTAGTGAACGATTGCTCAATCCACTGGAGCGTCAGTATGTCGATTAGACCCATCCTCTGCGTGGATGACGAGCCCGCCAATCTGGCCTTATTGCGAGAGACTCTGAAAGACACCTATACGCTGGTGTTTGCACGCAGCGGAGCGGATAGCCTCGCGGCGGTTGCGAAACACCAGCCCGCGCTGATCCTGCTCGATGTGCAGTTGCCGGATATCGACGGCTATACCGTATGCCGGCAGCTCAAGGCGAAGGCCGAGACCGCGGACATCCCGGTGATCTTCGTCACGGGTCAGGCGCGGGAGGTCGATGAACAGGCTGGTTTCGATGCCGGCGGCATTGATTACATCACGAAGCCGGTACGCCCGTCGATCGTCAAGGCGCGGGTCCGGGCACACCTTTCACTGGTTCACACGAGTCGACTCGAAGAAGCGTATCGCGATGCCGTCTATATGCTCGGTGCCGCCGGCCATTTCAATGATTCCGATACGGGCGTGCACATTTGGCGAATGGCTGCCTATAGCCGCGCGCTGGCCAAGGCCGCAGGTTGGGAGCCGGAACGCTGTGCCCTGCTGGAGCTGGCCGCGCCAATGCACGATACAGGAAAAATCGGTATTCCCGCGGCGATTCTGAAGAAGCCGGGAAAACTGGATGCCGGCGAATGGGACATCATGAGAACCCACACCCTCATCGGTCACCAGATCCTGAGTCGCAGCCACGCACCGGTTTTTCAATTGGCCGCCGAGGTGGCGCTAGGTCACCACGAACGCTGGGACGGCGGTGGTTATCCGCAGGGCCTGATCGGCAGTGAGACTCCCGAGTCGGCCCGTATCGTCGCCCTGGCGGACGTCTTCGATGCCTTGTCGATGAAGCGTGCCTACAAGGACAGTTGGTCGATCGACCAGATCGTGGAAAATCTGACAGCAGGCGCCGGGCATCATTTCGACCCGCGGTTGGCGCGCCTGTTCATTGCCATCCTGCCGGAAATCCTCAGCCTCAGGAACCAATGGGAGGCACGGGACGGCGACGTCCTCGCCTGGTCCCAACACCTGCCCGTCTGACGATGGAGCGACTGCCCGGCCAAGCCCCGTCGTCGCGGGATTTTGTCGTGTCACGGCGCTGATTACTCGTTATTAAGCCTTTGCAAGGCATCTTTGATTGTCTGTGCAGGTATGTTGCGTAACCCCATGATATTAAATTGGCGCGGCGCGAGGCGACCTGGTGCGCAACGATATCCACCGGGCCCGCGAATCGCGTGAATCTGGCACAAATGAAATGAGTTTTGACACGGTGCCGGTTTTGAGTTAAACCATTACATATAGCGAAGCATTGCTTTCAGCGGCGAGAACCGGGAATGACGCAATGCAGCAATTCCCTGGTAATGATGCAATGCAGCAATCGGCAATAATGCTGCAATGCACAATTCGCTGCGATGGTATCATAGGGCAATCGAGTGTAATTGATGCATTGCAGCAATCGTCCGACATCGATGCAGTGCGGTCATTTAACTCACCCGCATCGGGGTTTGATCTTAGGGAATACCCGTAGATGCGGACAGGCGGCGGCACGAAGCCAAAGAGGGTCGGACACGACACGTCACTGGAGATTTTTACTTCCGGTGGCGCTAGTCAACTAACAACGAAGAGGACAATTCATGTACACCTTAGATGGCTACCGTAGCACCCACTCGGAGTTGCGCCAGACGATCGATGACCTGCGCTCGATTCTCACCATGGAGCAACTGCGGATACGCCCCAACGCTAAGACCGCATATGAGTTGTTGTGCGACTTGGGCGAGCGCGTGCGCAGACACTTGGCCGAAGAGGATCGCGGGATTTACCCCAGCCTGCTGATCCACGACGACCCGAAGGTCAAGTCCATCGCCTGGGGGTTCATCAGCGGTGAGCGGCCGTTACGGCAGACGTTCGACGACTACTACACGCGCTGGCTGAAGACTTGCGATTTCAATTTCAGCAGCGAGTTCCTGGCCGAGACCCACGAGGTGTTCGACCTGGTTGCGCAACGCATCGATAGCGAAGAGCGGGTCCTCTTCCCCAAGCTCGTCGAAATCGGCATGTTCAACGACGTGCGTGCGTAAGTCAGGCCTCACCGGCAGCGCGGACCTTATCATCAAGGACGGCGGCCACCGCGGCCGGTTCGCTCGGCAGTGACACCCCAGCGGCTGCTGCCAGCAGCATCAGCACGGCAGCGAACGGGCTGCCGGGTGTGGCCGAGGGTTTTGTTTCAAGACACTGCTCGTAAATTTGCCCCAGCCGACGGACGAAGCGGCGACCGATGTCGCTGATGAGCGGCACTGGCCGCGGCGACGGCAACTGCGGCGAGACGGGTGTGGAGTGGACGGGCATGCGCGCGATGGCGACGCTCATCCGCTCCAGTTCCTCGCGCAAGGCGTCAAAATAGCCATCGTCATAGGTGCGCTGGAAGCGGTCGCAGGCGCGCAGCGCGGTGCCGATCGCGGCCCGCTCGGTGTCACCCAGGCCACGCAGTTGCGCTGCCAGGGTGTCGGCAGCCGCGACAATCTCCTGCAAGGTCGGATTTGACCGCGCTTGCGCGGTCGGCGGTTCGATGGTGATTGGGGGTGGTGCCGCCTCCGGCTCCGTCCTGAGCGCGGCCTGACGGAACTTGGCCAGATCATAGGCAATCGCGGAAACGAAGAGCGCATGGCTCTCGGCATCGCCGATTGCCGCCGCGATCAAGGGCGCGAGCAACGCCTCGCGTTGTGCGTCGCTCAGACGGTAAGGTTCCAGGAAACGCGCTTTCGGTGGACGCGGCGCGGCAGTCTCTTCCGGGGGATCCGACGGCGGCGAATGGGCGCGAACCCATTGCCCACGCCGGTCCCCATCTGTTGCGTTGGCAGGACCCTCGGTGGTTGCTTTGCGCACTCAGAACGCCGCATCCCACCGTCCGCCGCCCCGGCTGGCCGTTCCGACGAACGGGTTGGTTCGGCGCTCCTGCCCGAAGGTGGACATGGGCCCATGGCCTGGGATGAAGCGGACCTCATCCCCCAAGGGGAAGAGACGTTCGGTAATGGACGCAATCAGGTCCCGGTGGTTCCCGCGCGGGAAATCGGTACGTCCGATCGACCCCTGAAAGAGCACATCACCGACCTGGGCGAGGCCGCCGGCGGCGTGATGGAAGACCACATGGCCGGGGGTATGCCCTGGGCAATGCAGGACATCCAGGGTCGCCTCGCCGACCGTGACGGTGTCGCCCTGCGTCAGCCACTGGTCCGGTTCGAAGGCCCGGACCGGCGGCATCCCGAACATCTCACATTGTTCCGGCAGTGCGTGGATCAGGAAGGCGTCGTCGCGATGGGGGCCGGTGATCGGCAGCGCGAGCTGTGCGGCCAGGTCCCCGGCGGCGCCGACATGGTCCAAGTGTCCATGTGTCAACAGGATGCGTTCGGGCGTGAGTTGCAGTTCCTCGATCAGGGCCAGGATGCGCGCGGCCTCCCCGCCGGGGTCGATGATCGCCGCGCGGCGCGTGCGTTCGCACCAGATCAGCGTGCAGTTCTGCTGGAAGGGGGTGACGGGGAGGATGCGGAAGTCCATATCAGGTGCGCAGGAAAGTGTAGAGCCGGTCCTTGAGGGCCAGACGCTCTTTTTTCAGTTCTTCAATGGTCTCATCGGCGACCGGGATGCCGAGTTCCTCGAGTTGGCGTACCCGGGCGTCGAGGTCATCGTAGTCGGTCATCAGATGTTCGAAGACCGGGTTGGCAGCGCGCATGCTCGCGATTTTGCCCGTCAACTCCGGAAATTCGTGCAGCAGGTCATGGGGTTCACCAAGCATTTGATCCGTGCCTCTTCACGTGGATGGCCGCCGCAAGATACGGCGGTGAGCCGCTAGTTTACCGCAGGGTGACGCGGCGGAAACAGCTTGGTCACATCGGACTCGGCAAGCAGGCCGCCGCGCGATCACTTGGCGTTCGCATCCATCTGTTTGACGACCTCGTCGGTGATGTCGGCGGACTTATCCATATAGATGAGTCCTTGGAGGCTGCGTTCCACGACCATGCCGATCTTTTTCTGTTTGGCGACGACCTCCACGGCCTTCTGGGCCGAGACCAAGACCTCGCGGCCCCGCTCTTGCTGGGCCTTCAGTAACTCTTGCTGAAAGGGTGCGGCCGTCTTTTCGAACGCCTCGATGCGCTTCTTGAGTTCCGTCTCTTTTTTTGTGAGTTGGTCCTTGCTCATGAGCGCGGCCTCCCGCGCCAGACCGGCCTGGAGTTGCTTGATGGCCTGCTCTTCCTCGCCGAGCGGTTTCGCCTTAGGCTCGAACTCCTTGCGCAGTTGCTCCTGAACCTTGCTGCCCAGCTTGCTTTTTTCGATCACTTGCTGCATGTCCACAAAGCTGACATCGGTCGCTTGGGCAGCCGCCAGCGGAAGGATAAAAATCAATAAAGATAATAGGATGCGATTTTTTGGCATGACGCGGGCTCCGGGCTGTTGCGGGTGGATCGGAATGCCGGCGGTGACGGGTTGCTGCCGACAGGTTGCGAGAGTGATGGTCGCGCCGGATTCTAACAGGATGTGCGAGGGGACCTGATGGTCGCGTTGGTGTGGACCGGGGAGCCGGTGCGGGTGACTGGTCGCTACGGCTCCGCCTTGCGCTTCGCGCCGCGCTATTGGATGCTTTGCGTCTTCGGGGCCGCGCAGGCCTCCTTCAGTGAGTGGTGGCATCGTGGGTAACTCGCTTCAGGAACAGTTGCTGAAGGCCGGTCTGGTCAGTGAGCAGCGGATCAAAGACGTGCGCACGGATAAGCGCAAGACGGTCAAGCAGACCGGCAAACGCACCCCGCCGGCCGAGGATCCGGCGCGCCAGGCGGCCGAGCGGGCGCGGGCCGAGAAGGCGGCCAAGGACCGCGAGCTCAATCGCCAGCGTCAGGACGAGGCGCAGCGGCGCGCCCGCGAGAACGAGACCCGCCAGCTCATTCATACCCACCGGGTGGTGCGCGAGGGCGGCGACCTGGCCTACAACTTCACCGACGGGACCAGCCTGAAGCGTCTCTATGTGAACAAGGACCTGCACGCCCGGCTGGTGGACGGGCGTCTGGCGGTGGTGCGGCAGGACGCCTTCTACGAACTGGTGCCGGCGGAGATCGCGGTGCGCGTGCGCGAGCGCGATGCCAGCCTGGTGCTGGTGCACAATCAGCCGGCGAAGCAGCCCGAGGTGGATGATCCTTATGCCGAGTTCCAGGTGCCGGATGATCTGATCTGGTAGGTGTTCTCCCTCGGAGCTCGCCCATGGCGCTGATCGACACCCACTGCCATCTGGACGTTGCCGAGTTCGACTCGGACCGGGCGGCCGTGCTCGCCCGGACCCGCGCCGCCGGGGTGACCGGACTGGTGATCCCGGCCATCCATCGCGCGGGCTGGCCGGGGCTGCTGGCCTTGTGCGCCACGGCGGCGGATCTCTATCCGGCGCTGGGATTGCACCCGGTCTATCTGGATCAGCACCAGGATGCCGATCCGGCCGCACTGGAGCGGGCGATTGCCGACGCCCGTCCGACGGCCATCGGTGAGATCGGACTCGACTATTTTGTGCGGGAGCTGGATCGCGACCGCCAGCAGGCGCTGTTCGAGGCCCAGCTCGCGATTGCCCGGGCGGCCGGCCTGCCGGTGTTGCTGCATGTGCGCAAGGCCCACGAGCAGGTGCTGGCGACCCTCAAGCGCATCCCGGTGTGCGGCGGGATCGCCCATGCCTTCAGCGGCGGGAGCGAAGAAGCGCGCCGCTATCGCGACCTGGGCTTCGCGCTCGGCTTCGGCGGGATGCTGACCTTCGAGCGGTCCAATAAGCTCCGGGCCATGGCCGCGGCCTTACCTGTCGCGTCCATCGTGCTGGAGACCGATGCCCCGGATTTGACCGTCGCCGCCCACCAGGGCGAGCGCAACAGCCCGGAATACCTGCCGGACGTGCTGGCCGCCTTGGCCCAGGTACGCGGTGAGGACCCGCGGCGGTTGGCGGAGCAGACCACCGCGAACGCCGCCGCCGTGCTGGGGTTGCCCGTTGATTGATCCACCTATGCTCGTTCAGCCGCCAATGAATCAAGTGAACTTTCCATGACGGACATCCTGCTCGAAGTCGAGCGCCTCACCACCGACATCGGACCCGCCGACACCGCGGCACGGGTGGTCGACGGGCTGGATCTGACCCTGCGCGAGGGTGAGACCTTCGCCCTGCTCGGCGAATCCGGCTGCGGCAAATCCATGACCGCGCTCTCGCTGATGCGTCTGCTGCCCCCCGGCGGGCGAATCAGCGCCGGAGCAGTGCGGCTGGCGGACACCGACCTCCTGCGCCTGACCGAGGCGCAGATGCGCGGCGTGCGCGGCGGCCGCATGGCGATGATCTTCCAGGAGCCCCAGACCTCGCTGAACCCGGTGCTGACGATCGGCGAGCAGATCGGCGAGGCGGTGCGCGTGCATGAGGGCCGGCCGGCCCGCCTGGTGGAGGAGCGGGTGCTGGAACTGCTCGACGCGGTGGGCATTCCCGACCCGGCGCGGCGCATCGCCGAGTACCCGCATCAACTCTCCGGCGGCATGAAACAGCGGGTCATGATCGCCATGGCCCTGGCCGGCGACCCGCAACTGCTGATCGCCGACGAGCCCACGACGGCGCTCGATGTCACCATCCAGGCCCAGGTCTTGCGGCTGCTGAAAGAGTTGCAGCAGAGCACCGAGATGGCCGTGCTGCTCATCACCCACGATCTGGGCGTGGTGGCCGAGACTGCCGATCGGCTGGCGGTGATGTATGCCGGCCAGATCGTCGAGACGGCAAGCGTCGCCGAGTTCTTCGCCGCCCCCGCCCATCCCTATAGCCGCCGACTGATGGACAGCCTGCCCAGCGCCGCCAAGCGAGAAGCCAGGCTCGCCGTCATCCCCGGTCGGGTGCCGCCGCTCGACCAGACCTTCGTCGGCTGCCGGTTTGCCGCGCGGTGTGCCGATGTGTTGCCGGAATGTCGCGGCCAGGTCCCCGAGTGGACGGTGCTGGGACCGGGGCACGGGGTGCGCTGTCACCTGTGGTCGGGTGACAGGTCCGGGATCGCGGCGCTGACCCTGATCCCCCCGCCGGCCGAGCCGCTGCCGGCGGTCGGGCCGGAGGGCGCGGCGGGTCTGCTCGAAGTTCAGGACCTTGCCGTGCATTTCCCCATCCATCGCGGTGTCTTCCGCCGCGTCGTGGGGCAGGTGCGGGCGGTGGACGGCGTCTCGCTCAGTCTCCAGGCCGGCCGCACTCTGGCCCTGGTCGGCGAGTCCGGTTGCGGCAAGACCACGGCCGGCCTGGGGCTGCTGCAACTCATACCGCCCACCGGCGGCTCGGTGCGCTATCTGGGCCGGGAACTGCGCGGCCTGGGCTATTGGCGGATGCGGCCTTTCCGTAAAGACTTGCAGATCATTTTTCAGGACCCCTTCGCCGCCATGAACCCGCGGATGCTGGTCGGCGACATCATCGGCGAGGGCTTACAGGCGCTGGGCATCGAGCGGAGTCGGGCCGGGCGCATGCAGCGGGTGGCCGAACTGCTGGATTTGGTCGGCATGGCCCCGGAAGCCGCGGACCGCTACCCGCACGAGTTTTCCGGGGGCCAGCGCCAGCGACTGTGCATCGCCCGCGCGCTGGCGGTGGAGCCCAAGCTCATCGTCTGCGACGAGCCCACCAGCGCACTGGACGTCTCGGTCCAGGCGCAAATCCTGAACCTGCTGAAAGACCTGCAAGACCGGCTCGGCCTCGCGTATCTCTTCATCACCCACAACATTTCGGTCGTCTCCTACCTGGCCCATGAAGTCGCCGTCATGTATCTGGGCCGGGTGGTGGAGCGGGGTCCGGTCGATCAGGTGCTGGACGACCCCCGGCACCCCTACACCCGCGCGCTGCTCTCAGCCGTGCCGGTGGTGGACGCGGCCAAGCGCCGTGCGGTGATTCGTCTGGAAGGTGATATGCCGTCGCCGGCCAACCCGCCGACCGGCTGCTACTTCCATCCCCGTTGTCCGGAGGCGATAGCGGAATGCAGTCGGGTCTATCCGGGGGAGACGCGCTTAGGCGCTGACCGGATCGTGCACTGCCTTCGGGCAGCCGAAAACTCCGTTCCAGCGTAACTTGCAGCGTCATTCCGGCAGCAGTTCCAAATTTGGGTGGCCGCCGCCAACAGGCTGTCGGCAGCGAGGCTGATGGTGGATGCGCTGCGCTTATCCACCCTACAAAACCGGCTCCATTGTAGGGTGGATAAGGCGCGCCGCTCGGTGTCAAGGACTTGGCACGGTGGTCGCGCGCGCCGCATCCACCAGCGGTCGCGCGGTGCCGCCCAAAGTTGGAACTGCTGGTCATTCCGGCAGGATGCCAGTCCTACGCGCTTGAGCCTGGGAACCCGATCAAGGTTTTTCACGAAGACACGGAAGAAAGAGAAGAAATCCTCTCACAAAGACACAAAGACACAAAGATAGAGAAGTCTTTCATGGCTTCTTATCTCTCTTTTCTTCTTCGTGTCTTTGTGTCTTTCTGAGAGCATCTTCGTTCGCGATAGCGCCGTCTTCAACAGTCAACTCGACTGCTTGGTCGATCCCCGTCTGGGCGAGCAGCGCCTTTGGAATCAGGGCGCCGTGCGCGTTGCCGATCTTGCGTAGGGTGGTTCTCATATAGACTGACCAGAACGCGATCGAATGTGAGAACGATGTTATGCCCCTGGGTGCCTCGCCGCCAGAGTCGATCAACCTGAAGCCTGGATTTCCTCACGCCGAGGCTCCAGTCGCTCTGGCGCAATCCATCCGCGTCCGCGGTCTGGTGCAGGGCGTCGGCTTCCGGCCGACGGTCTGGCGCCTGGCGCGCGACCTGGGGCTCTGGGGCGACGTGCGCAACGACGGCGACGGGGTGCTGATCCGCGCCTGGGTGCCCGATGCGGACGGGGCGGATCGGCTTGACGTGCTGTGCGAACGGCTGCGGGCGGAGTGCCCGCCGCTGGCGCGGATCGATTCAATCGAGCGCGTCGCCCTGGATCTGCCGCGCCCGCGGCGGCCCGACTTTCAGATCCTGGCGAGCGACGCCACCGCCGTGCGCACCGGCGTGGTCGCGGACGCGGCCACCTGCGCCGCCTGCGCCCGCGAAATTCAGGCCCCGGCCGATCGCCGGTACCGCTACCCCTTCACCAACTGCACCCACTGCGGACCGCGCCTCACTATCATCCAGGCCATCCCCTACGACCGTGCCAATACCAGCATGGCGGTCTTTCCCTTGTGTCCGGTCTGTGCCGCCGAGTACGCGGACCCGGCCGACCGGCGCTTTCATGCCCAGCCGAATGCCTGTCCGGTGTGCGGGCCGCGGGTCTGGCTGGCGGACGGGGAGGGCAGCGCGCTGCCGGACCCGAACCAGGGCACGGACGCCATCGCCGCCGCCGGCCGACTTCTGGCTCAAGGCCGCATCCTGGCCATCAAGGGCATCGGCGGCTTCCACCTCGCCTGTGATGCCGCGAACGTCGACGCCGTGGCCGAGCTGCGGCGGCGCAAGCGGCGCTTTCAGAAACCCTTTGCCCTGATGGCGCGCGATCTGGCGGTGATCCGGCGCTACTGCGCGGCGGGGGAAGCGCAGGCGGCCCTGCTCACCAGTCCGGCCGCGCCCATCTGTCTGCTCGATCGGCTGCCGGCGTCGACCGGTCCGGCCCTGGCGCCGGATTTGGCGCCCGGTCAATCCACCCTGGGCTTCATGCTTCCCTACAGCCCGCTGCACCTGCTGTTGCTGGCCAACTGGGACCGGCCGCTGGTGATGACCAGCGGCAATCTCAGCGAGGAACCCCAGTGCATCGACAACGGCGATGCGCTGGAGCGGCTCGGCGGGCTGGCGGACGCCGCGCTGCTGCACGATCGGGCCATCATCAACCGGGCGGACGATTCGGTGGTGCGCCTGATGGACGGGGCGCCGCGCCTGCTGCGGCGCGCGCGCGGCTATGCCCCGGCGCCGCTCCAGTTGCCGCCGGGGTTCGCGGCGGCACCGCCGGTGCTGGCCTTCGGCGGCGAACTGAAGAACACCATCTGCTTGCTGAAGGACGGTCAGGCGATCCTCTCCCAGCACCTGGGCGACCTGGAAGACGCCCGCACCGCTCGCGAATACGAACGCACCATCGACCTCTATCTGGCCCTGTTCGAACACCGCCCGGAGCGCTGCGCGGTCGACCTGCACCCGGACTACCGCTCGACCCAGACCGGCCGGGCGCGGGCGGCGCACGGCGGGCTCGCGCTGATCGAGGTCCAGCACCACCACGCCCACATCGCCGCGGTCCTGGCCGACCAAGGCTGGCCGCTGGACGCCGGGCCGGTGCTCGGCATCGCTCTCGACGGTCTGGGCTATGGCGCGGACGGCACCCTCTGGGGCGGCGAGTTCCTGATCGCCGACTATCGGACCTATCGGCGGGTCGGCTGGCTACGGCCCGTGCCCATGCCGGGCGGCACCCGCGCCATCCTGGAACCCTGGCGCAACCTGCTGGCGCAGATCGAGGTCTGTTTCGGTTGGGAGGCGTTCCAACACCGCTGGCCAGACCTGGCACTCACCCGCCGCCTGGCCGAGCGGCCGATTACCCTGCTGCGCACCCTGATGGAGCGTCGGCTCAATGCCCCCCTGACCAGTTCCGCCGGGCGCCTGTTCGACGCCGTGGCCGCCGCCCTCGGCCTCTGCGCCGACGGCATTGTCTATGAAGGCCAGGCGGCCATCGAACTGGAAGCCCTGGCGACCGCGGCCACGGGACCGGCCTCGGCTGGTGACGGTTACCCATTTGGCCGCATCGACACGGACGGCGGCACCCTGCTCGATCCGGCGCCGCTCTGGTCCGTGCTCTTCGCCGACCTGGCCGCCGGGATCGCGCCGACCCGGATCGCCTTACGCTTCCATCTGGGGTTCTGCACCGCCGTCGCCGCTCTGGCCGCGGATTTGGCCCGCGCCGCCGGACTGGATCACATCGCCCTGTCCGGCGGCGTTTTCCAGAACCGTTTGGTACTCGAAGGCGTGAGCGAACGTCTGCGCGAACTGGGCCTGACCCCGATGAGCCACCGCCAGGTACCGACCAACGACGGGGGTCTGTCGCTTGGTCAGGCGGTTATTGCCGCCGCCGCGCGCTAACGCCGCTCATTTGGAGTCCAAGGCTTCAGCCTTGGCCCGCCGAGCCGCTTGGACACCAGCGCGCCGGCCAACCGGATTCGCCGGGCGTAGGATGCGGTGAGGCACGAACCGCATCATTCGCGATCCAATCGGTTGCAGGATTCGCCAGCAGGGGCAGGAACGAACCGCATCGCGAGCCGTAGGTACCGCCCTCCTCATAATCTCAAACGCCCCTCTTGACGTATGCATATTATGAGCCCATGCGCTATACCTATGAGGAAATCCGGGTGATTTCGATGCGTAAGGCCGAGCGAAATGAGCAAGACATCTACTACAGCAATCTTTGACGAGGATACCCCCATTACTCAGGCCGACAGCGATGCCGGCAAGCTGGTCTTGCGCAAGCGAGCGGATGCCCGGGTAGTGCAACCGAAGAAACGCGTGACCCTGTACCTCGACGCTTCCTTGGTAGAGCGCTTCAAGGAAATGGCCGGAGAGCGCGGCTACCAGACACTCATCAACGAGTTCCTGAAAAGCGCGCTTCAGCAGGCCGACCTGGAAGCAACGCTCCGGAAGGTGATCCGCGAGGAATTGAAGGGGCCGAAGGCTGCGTAGAAGCCAAAGAGCCAGCGGGGTCGCTGGTGGACTACGAGGCCGCGTGGCCGCAACCGTGATCAAGGCCGCCTTCGTCACCGCGGCTGAGCCGGTTCAGCGCATTCTGACGCATCCTTTGACGCGCCCCGCGGGTCTCGCCCCGGCCCGCGGGCCGACCCGCCTGGGATGATCCGCTCGATCAGCGCCCCTGTCTTGGTAAACGCTCTGGCGCGCGGCTCCCGATCACCACTCGCCCACCTCCCTCCGCTATCAACCGGCTTGCCCTTTGCCTTTATCGGAGCTAGGGTTGGCGCCCTTCCGGCCTCGGATGGTTGAATTTCCGATCCGTCACTGGCCTATTTACTGCGGCACTGAAAGGTCACCAGCTTCTCATCCAGATCGATATAGCGGGGCATTGAGATGCCACCGATGTTGACTTGCAACTTCACCAGGCGGTCTTCGGTGCCGGGGACGTAGTATTCGGTATCGCCGAGGGTGCACTCGCCATTCTTAGGCTTGGAATAGATCCCACTGGCACCTATGCAGTAGGCAATTTCGTTCTGTGTGCAATCGACATAGGCGGTTTTGAGGTCCACGTTAAGCTCGGGGTGCTCGGGATCGTCTTGATCCAATTCGATTTCCGCCTCGGTCAGCGTACCGTTATTGCCGTTGCCGACCAGGACGCGATCGACCCGGATGAGGCAACTGGCCATGACTTCCAGCGCACAGGCCCCGTCGTCGGGGGTGGCGCCGGCTTCGCAGGTGGCATCCTTGACCTGAGTGATCTTGGTTTTGCCACAGCCAGCCAGGGGCTGGGTAACAGCAGAAAGTTCTGCCGCGACTAGGTTTGAAAGCGTCAGTCCCGCCGTGATGATCAGGCTAATATGGAGATTCAGGGCTTTCACGTTGTGTTTTCCAAGTGATGGTTGGGTTAACGACCCGGCCCGCGCTAAGATAGCTTGAGCCTGCCGAATGGCTGTTGGAGACCAGGCAGGGAGGCTCCAGGCTATGCAAAGTATTGCCCCGTCCGTCACCGCCGCATTCGGTCGCTCCTATTCTGCCACAAGGCGTTCCCCAGAGATATCGCAAGTGGTCTTAACTATGTGGTCGCCGTCGATGACCTACTTGCGGTCTCGCAAATGGGGGTCTGACTCTGGCCCGAATGGCACGGGTCAGGCTCAATTCAATGAATTGAAATTGAGTCTGGCGCCGTTAGCCACACGGATTCCCGCCTCTGCTGTCCTGTACGCTGTTTCTTTGCAACAATGTCGGGGAAAGGTTTTTCCACGATCGAGTAACTTCCGGCCGACTTCAGGCAAGACATTCAGGCATGGAGCGCTTTATGAAAGCAGTTATCGAAGTTGCGCCTCGCGGCTCTATTTTTCGCACCGCCCAAGAGCAGTTTTCCGAATCGCGTTCCGGCAAGACGCCGGGTTTCCGACTCAGCTTCGAGTCGGCGAAGACCCTCTTTGCCAACCTGACACCGGCTCGCCTGGAACTCCTGGATACGCTGCGACGGATAGGTCCCTGCACTCCGGCGACCTTGGAGCGGGTCGCACTGAACTCCGATCTGGATATCCAGAATGACATTGCGAGTCTTGAGCGTCTTGGGTTAGTGGAACGCGATGACGCCGGAGACTTGACTGTTCCTTACGAGTCGGTTGAGATCATTCTTCCGCTCGCGCAGGTCGCCTGATCGGCGACCAAACCGGGGACCGACCAACGTCGAGAGGAAGGATAAATCAATGGTTAAGAAGTTTGCAGCGCTAAGGGCGCAGATGTCGCCGGAGTCTCAGGCACGCACCGAGGCCAAGGCGCGGGCCATGCTCGCCGAGATGCCGCTGAACGAGCTGCGTCAGGCGCGGGGGTTATCTCAGAAAATGTTGGTCGAGGTGCTGCACGTCCAGCAGCCTGCCATCGCCAAGATCGAGCGGCGCACCGATATGTACATTTCTACGCTACGCAGCCACATTGAGGCGATGGGCGGTCAGTTGGAGGGCGTTGCACGCTTCTCGGATGGCGCGGTCAGGATCAGCAATTTTTCCGATCTCGACAGCGCATAGCCAAACGCATTCAGGCGTGTCCAATCTGTTGTTCGACGGTATTCTATGCCCATGAGCAGTGAGAAGCCCCTATCAAACGACGGTCAGTCGGCAACGCCGCCGGGCCGACGCGACGCCGCAGGGGCGCGCGTTGCGGCACCCGTCGTGCCGCTCCTGCCGAGCGGTAAGTCAGGCGATATCGGTTGTGTTTTCGCGGGGCTGGCGGTGCGGGTTGTGGATCGATCCCCGGATGACTATGCCGCGTTCCTGGAGGATCTGTGAATATCGAGCGGGTGCTCCAGTGGCTCGATTATGTCGGCGAGGACCTGACCTTTTCCGGGCAAGCGCACCCCGCGCGGCTATGACCAACTGCGGGCCGCGATCCGGATGTGTCACGGGTATCTGCTGTACCTGATCGCCGGCGGCAAAGCGGACGAGGCGATCAAAATGGCCAACCGTGTCTTCGATCTGGCGCTGACCGATACGGGAAAACGTACTTTCTTCGATCAAGGCATCGACTTGTTGGACGCGTTGCCGCCATCCGATACCTTCGGCGTGGATGCCTTCGAGCGGGAAAATCACCCCCGCCAAGTCCAGCGGGTGCGGTCGCAGCGTGAGCAGTTTGCTCGCTTCTTGAACCGTTTTGGGGGCCTGGATGGGGTAGGCTGAACCCCAGCCTACATACGCAAAGGAAACCTCGGGAAGGCCTTGATCGTAATCCCGGCCGGCGGCGTGCGTCGTCAGGGCTTCCAGCCCTGACGGTGTCAGGCCAGGATGGCCTGACTACGCACCCGGCGAGCCCAAGTAGCCGGAGTCTTGATCGAGGCCGGAAAGCTGATCCACAGATGTCACAGATTTTTTCTTCATCTGTGACATCTGTGGACAATTCCGGATGATCGTTGTGGCCGGAACGGCGATCATGGCCTGTCGGCGCGAACCAGAACCAGGAGGCGATCATGCACGAGAACGGCGCTCACCCGCGGGTATTCATCAGCTACAGCCATGACAGTCCCGCGCACCGGGAGCGCGTGTTGCACCTGTCCGAACGGCTGCGCGCGGATGGGATCGACACCCGGCTGGACCAGTACGTGAACGGTACCCCGCCCGAGGGCTGGCCGCGCTGGATGCTGAATCAGCTCGACTGGGCGGAGTCCGTCCTGGTGATCTGCACCGCCACCTACTATCGCCGGTTCCGCGGGCTCGAAGCGCCCGGCCTGGGCAAAGGGGTGGACTGGGAGGGCGCCGTCATCACCCAGGCGCTGTATGACGCGCGCAGTGTCACCGCTAAGTTCATGCCCGTGCTGTTCGCCGCAGAGGACGGCGGTTGCGTTCCCGAGCCCCTGCGCGGCCAAACCTTTTACATCCTGACAGCGGATCAGGCTTACCAGGCGCTTTATGCCGCGTTGCTCGGCCAGGCGGGTGTCGAGCCTGGTGCGCTCGGGGTGCCGCGGTGGCAGCCGCGCGCGTCGGCCACGCCGCTCGTTTTCGACGGCGACCAGCCGGCGATTGCCAAGCGCGTGGATGAACAGACCTGGCAGCAGCAGCGGCTGGTCCTGCGCGACCTGCTGGTGGCCCTCCCGGCCTGGCCGCTGGTGCGGGAGCGCAAAGCCTTGGTGGAGGCCGCGCTGGGCGGGCATCCCGCTGCGGCCAACCTGATCTGGGAGGATGACGGCTACACGGTGGCCGGGAATCTCATCCTGAAGCTGCATTTTTTCGATACCGTGCCGCTGCCTGACGGCCATCATGCGGTTTGCGGCCTCCTCGCCGAGATCCGCACGCGGCGCTGGGATCTGCACCCCGGCATTGGCGAACAGATGCAGGCGCTCGCCGCGGCCTTCGGGTGCCCGGCCGCCTGAGCGCTGTCGTCGTGCCGCGTAGGGTCCGCTGTGCGGACCGACCGCCCGTGCGGACCGACCGCCCGTGCGGACCGCTCGCCCATCACGGCAGAGGATGAACATGGATTCAACAAGTCCAGTCCACGATGCCGACCGGACGCGCAAGTGCCTGCGCGACCTGCTGCTCCTGCTTCCGGCCTGGTCCCTGGTGCGGGACCGCAAGGCCTTCGTCGAGACCGCGCTGGGCCATCATCCCGCCGCGGCTGAACTGAACTGGGACGACGACGGCCCCACGGTCGCCGGCCAACTGGTGCAGCGCCTCGACTTTTTCGCCGCCCGGCGGATCGACGGCCGCCATCCGGTCTGTGCTCTGCTCGCGGAGGTCAGCCGGCGCCAGTACGACGCCAACCCCGCGGTTAAGACCCTGGTCGACCAATTGGCCCAGGTTTGCGCCGATCCGGTCGGGTCGCGGCCCACCCGCTGTCCCTATCCCGGTCTGCTCGCCTACGACTGGGGTCGCGACCCGGAGCAGGCGCGGCTCTTCTTTGGCCGCGAGGCCGAGACGGCGGCCCTGCTGGAGCGGCTGGGCCAGCTCGCCGCGGGCGATCTGCTGGTGGTCTCCGGGGCCTCCGGGTCCGGCAAGTCCTCCCTGGTCAAAGCCGGGCTGTGGCGCGCGCTGCACGAACCGCCGCCGGATGAGCCGGCGACCATCGCCGACAGCCGCGACTGGGTGATCAGCGCCATGAAGCCGAACTTCGTCAGCGACCCCTTCGAGGGCCTGGTGCAGAGTGTCCACTGCTGCGCCCGCCGCAGCGAGCTGGTGCCGCGTGACGAGGCGGTGCGGCTGCGGGCCGACCCGGATCAGTTTCCGCGCTTGCTCGACCGCCTGCTCGAAGGACGTCCGGCCTGGCTGCTGATCCTGGATCAACTGGAAGAGTTGTTCACCCTGGTGCCCGCGCCCGACCGCGCGGCCTTCATCGCCTTCCTGCTGCGCGCCGTGGCCGACCCGCGGCTGCGCCTGGTGGCCACCATTCGCTCGGACTTTCTGTACCATCTCAACGATCACCCGGACCTGTGCCGCCTGCTCAACCGCCGGCCGCCCTACTTTGTGTCACCGCCGCCGCCGGACGCCCTGAGGCGCATGATCGAGGGTCCCGCCCAGGCCGTGGGTCTGCGGCTCGACCCCCGGCTCAGCGCCCGTCTGCACCAGGAGGCGCAGGGCCAGAGCGGCGGTTTGGCCCTGCTCGGCGCCGTACTGGAGGACCTGTTCGACCGCTTCGGGACCAGCGCGGAGGGCCTGACCCTGGCGCACTATGAGGACCAACTGCATGGACTCCAGGGCATCCTGACCGAGCGTGCCGACCGTGGGTTCAGGCTGCTCGATGAGGATCACGGGATCGACGGCGCGGCGGCCGAGGACCTGATGCGCCGGGTGTTCGCCGAGCTGGTCCGCATCGATCCGGACAGCCGCGAGCCGACCCGCCGGCGGGCGCCGCTCGCCCACTGGGCCGCGGCCGACCCGGCGCGCATCTTCATCGAGGTCTTCTCGCGCGCGCCCAGGGGGCGGGACGATCAGGTGCGGCTCCTGGTCTGCGGCGCGCGGGACGGCCAGCCGATGGTCGAGGTGGCGCATGAGGCCCTGCTGCGTCAATGGTCCCGACTGGCCGACTGGATCGGCGAGCAGGCCGAGGCTCTGGTCCGCCGGGACGAGGTCCGGCGCCAGGCCGCGCGCTGGGACCAGGCCGGCCGCCCCGATGACCAATTGCCGGTGCTGGGCGTGCGCCGCGAGCTGCGCGACCGGCTCCAGCGCGCCGGGCTCTGGGCCGGGCTGCGCGCCGATGCGCGGACGGCCTACTTTCTGGCCGAGGACGCTCCGGACGAACTGGCTGACCTGACCCGCCGGGCCTTCGAGCATGGCGCGGCCGACGCGGACGCCCTGACGCTGCTGTTCTGTCTGACCGCCCCCGGCCGCATCTGGAAGACCACCCGGACCCTGGGCGACTGGATCGGTACCCAGGAACCGGCGCTGGCCGACTGGCTGCGCGGCGGGTTGGATGCCGTCCTGGCGCTGCTGGTGCAGGATGAGGGCGCGCGCTGGTATCCCCGTCGGCTCGGCATCGGCGATCTGCTGGCGGTCTTGGGTGATCGGCGCCCCGGGGTCGGCGTGCGCCTGGACGGCCTGCCTGGTCTCGACTGGATCGACATCGCGCCCGGTGCCTTCCACTGGCAGGACAAAGGCGAGCGCAAATCCATCGACCGGGCCTATCGGATCGCCCGTTATCCCATCACCAAGGCGCAGTATCAGGCGTTCATCGACGCGGCGGACGACTATGCCAACCCGGAGTGGTGGCAGGAAGGTTACCTGGCGCCGACCCCGGATGATCCACGCTGGGACCAGCCCAACCGTCCGCGGGTCAATGTCGCCTGGGTGGAGGCCCTGGCCTATTGCCGCTGGCTCACCGCCCGGTATCGCCAGGCGGGTCTGATCGATGCCGGTGCGGTCATCCGGCTGCCCACTGAGTTTGATGGGAGCGCGCCGCACGCGGCCGTCAGGACGCCCGCCAGTACCCTTGGGGCGGGGACTACGGCACGGGCCTGGCCAACGTCGACGAGACTCCGGTCGACGCCGGGGGTCTTTATCTGCGCGAGACCACGGCGGTGGGACTCTATCCCCGCGGTGCCTCCCCGGACGGCCTGCGCGACTGCGCCGGCAATGTTTGGGAGTGGTGTCTCAACAAGCACGAGAACCCGGCTGATGCAGACATGAAAGGTGAGGCAGGCCGTGCCTTGCGCGGCGGTTCCTGGCTCAATGACCCAGCCTTCGCGCGCGTTGTCTCTCGCTACGGGAACTACCCTACGTACCGTAACCGCTCGGTTGGGTTCCGTGTGGTGTGTGCGTGCCCCATTCCTCTGAACACTGATCCACTGGTCACTGAACACTAAACCGCGCCCAGCGCGGTATGCGATGTTGTTGGATGGGCTCGGCCCCGGCAG
>NZ_KB902529.1 GCF_000379525.1 Lamprocystis purpurea DSM 4197
GAGCATCGCCTCTTCAGTCAAGTCGAGCGCACCTGGAGCGGGGTCATCCTCGACTCCGCCGAGACCGCACGGTGGACCGTCGAGCGCACGACCACCGACACCGGGCTGCGCGTCACCGCACGCATCCTCGATAAATTCTACGCGCTCGGCCGCAAATGCTCCGACGGCTTCCGGGAGATCAAAGATCAGTTTATCCGGCATGATCTGACTCTTGGACAATGGAATTACGTGGTTGATCCTAACGGTTTTTCTTAATAAAGATGTATAACTAATTTATGCCTCGTTACTAGGCGTGCCACCGCTCAGCGGTGTCACGCATTACGGACGGGGCGAGCTATCGCGCAGACATTCATCATGGCTCGACCCGGCCCCGCCGTTCGGCGCCCGCTCAGGTGCAAGGCGCGCCTGATCACAGTCCGGCGGCGCATCAGGTCCGATACACACCGGCCGGTCATCACGCCACACCACCGCGTACTGGCCCAACCGGCGTTTTCGCTCCAGCGCCCCGGCCACCGCCCGCGTCAAGGCCTCCAGGGCCTTGGTTTCGTACTCAGGCGTCTGCATCATGTCGGTCTCCAACCGGGTAGTCGTTGCAGGATCGCGGGTTGCCTCACCTCGCGCCGCTCGCCCTCTTGCGTAAAAAGCAGCTCGGGGCGTTCACTGCTGTTAATGAAACAGACGGTCCGATCGACCGCCGCCGCGTAGTTGCCAAAGAGGTTCTCCAGGCTACGGACGAAACGGCGTTCGATATCCTCGACCGGGATCCGGTGGCCGCCGTGTCGGACGCGCTCCGCCACACGCATCTTCGCCATCTCCACGGTGGGGAGCACCAGGTAGATCAGTTCGATCCGCCAGCCGTTCAGCTTCAAGCGCCGGATCAAGCGCAAGTAGCCGCGTCCCGCGAGGGTGGCCTCGAAGCCAAAATCGTGCCGTGCCGCGATGTGCCGCTCCACCTCACCGAGAAAGATCCGACTCGCCGCGACCCGCTCGCGCTCCGGCGCTAAGGGCGACATGCCGGCCGCGATCAGGTCCGCATTCACGAAGCGGCGGCAGCCCGCGACGTTGGGAAGATATTCCAACGCGAAGGTCGTCTTGCCCGCGCCGTTCGGCCCGGCGATGATCCAGCAGGTTGGCTGACCTTGGCCGCTCATACGAGGCGAATCCTGCCGGTGAGCAGTTCTTGCATCATGCCCTGCTTGAGGTTGCGGGCCTTGGCGAGCTTGTCTTCCAGTGCGGCGATCTCGGTGTCCATGTCGGAGAGGATGGCTGCGATGGCGGTTTGCTCGGCGACAGACGGAAGCAAGAATTTAATTGCGGAAAGCACACTCCCGCTAAGGGATGGAAGTGCAGTGGTGCTGACAAGACTGCTTAGCTTCGTGTTGAGCAGCAGGTAATGAATAAATCGATTATCGGTTCGACTAGTGTCGAGGACGAAAGCGGCCATGTTGTTGTCCAGGCAGCTTGCCTTAGTCAAAATCTTCTTTCTCTCGAGAAACACGGCGGCACCAACTTTGGCGAAAACTATACTATTGGCCGGGAAGGCTATGGCACCGAGTTGCTTTCGAAGTGCCTCACTTATGTAATTGTTCGCTGTCTCTATAAAGGTTTCGTTACCTTCAGTGTTCATGTCGGAGACTTTGAAGAATGGATACTCTCCTGCACTGGCTCCTTGAAACTTAATAGGGAAGCCGCTCCCACTTTGAAACCGTCCAATATCGCCAGCGCTCGCTAATTCCCACTCGTCGCTGAAACCCAGCAGACGCTTCTTGCCGGTGAGCAATTCCTGCATCGCGCCTTGTTTGAGCTGGCGCTTCTTGGCGAGAAGGTCATCCAGGGATTCGATGAAGGCATCCGCGTCGCTCAACGCCTCGGCAATGGCTGCTTGTTCGGAGCATCCCGGCATTGGGATCATAAGGCCCTTAATCTGCCGCACATTAGCCCGCTTAAATGTCGAGCCTACCATCAAATCAGAGAGCTGAGAGCCAATAATTTCTGAACGAAACACCGATTGAAGAAAATCAGACGAGAAGTCCGGCGACCTCTTCCGCAGTAGGCAAACATCCTGCCCCATAGCAAATGCTTGATGCCAGTCGGCTACTTGCGCGATCTCGCCTACAGTGGCATTCCTACTCATAATAAGATCACCAGGTCGCGGCTGACGCAAACCTTCTGTCAGCAACCTGTAAAATCGCTCGTTCGTTTGATTCGCATTGGTTAAATCAACAAAGCGAACTTGGACCTCTTTTATACTGGCCACGGGATAGCCTGAGGGGATGAACGTGGCAGTGACATGTTTGCAGTCAGTTACACTCCAGAAGCGACCAAGACAATCAACATCCCAATCCTCCGGAATCACCCCCAACTCAGTCTGCTTGTACCCCTTCGGAATGTCACTCATCGCAGGCCCCATCATCAGTGCCCGGCATCGGGGTGGGTTGCAAACCCCCTTCGCTGGCGGTATCCCGTTTCGTAGGGGCGGGTTTCAAACCCGCCCCTACGCCAGCATCGCGGTGGTCATTGGGTTTCAAGCCCGTCCCAACGCCAGCATCGCGGTGGTCATTGGGTTTCAAACCGGTCCCAACGCCAGCATTGCGGTGGTCATTGGGTTTCAAAACCGTCCCCACGCCAGCATCGCGGTGGTCATTGGGTTTCAAACCCGTCCCAACGCCAGCATTGCGGTGGTCATTGGGTTTCAAACCCGTCCCCACGCCAGCATCGCGGTGGTCATTAGGTTTCAAACCCGCCCCTAGATCGGCATCGCGTTGGTCGGGAGCGGGTTTGAAGCCTGCACCGACGCTACCGGTATCGACACGGGGCGCATTTTCAGGATGGAGGCTGTCTTCGGACCAGAGGCGCGGATTATCGATAACATATTCGGCAATGCGAGTGTAATCCGCCTCGCTGCGGATGATGTGTTCATAATAATTGCGTTGCCAGATTGAGGTGCCGGGCGTTTGGCGAATCTCGTTGATCCGGCGGGCGGAGAAGGTCTTGAATGCCCGGACGATCTCCGACAAGGCATGGCGCTTGGTAGGGGCGGGTTTCAAACCCACCCCTACATCGGCGTCGCGATGGCGGTGATCGGATTTTAAATCCGCCCCTACATCGCTCAGAACGATAATGCCATGGACATGATTGGGCATGACGACGAATTGATCGAGACTGACATGCGGATAATGGTTTGGCAGATCGTTCCAGGCCTGCGCAACCAGCGCACCATATTGGTTCGACACAAATAATCCCGCGATCACTTCGCCGAACAGGCAAAGACGCTGTTGAACGCAGAGGGTGATAAAATAGGCCCCGGCCTGAGTGTAATCGTATCCTTTCAGGCGCATGGAGGCACGGGGGCGAATCTCTGCCGGCATCTGCTTCACCTCACTCTGCTCGCGTCGTTCCGAGAGCGCCGCTTGTTCGGATTGTCCATGCTCACAAGGGGGCGATTATAGCCTTCGTACCTGATTTCCAGACAGACCCTTGGTGTAGGGGCGGGTTTGAAACCCCCCCCTACGTCCGGTTATCACGTCCGACGAGTATAGGTCAGACGCTGTCTGACCAATTCCCTGGTTGCGCCCAGGCAGGATAAAGTGTTGACTCCGCGCCGAATGTTTAGGACTGCGACAAAATCTTCGGCACCGATGGGTCCCGAAAAGATAAGGGACGAGGCAAAAGCCTTTGTGCAGCGGCGGCGTATCGTCCGGTCCGAATTGCGCAGGCAGTGTCTGCGCAATCTGATCAACGCTGCGTGTCATAATGCAAACCCCATCCGCTCCAGGTGTCGGCTCACCTTGCTCTCCAGCGCCGAAACCCGCGCGGTCAGCCCAGGCATCGGCGTCTCGTACCGCTCGGCCAGTTCCTTGACACGCTGAGTCAACTGCTGGCTCACGCGGTCCATCTCACCGTGGATGGCGGCGGCGAGTGCCGCAAGCCACTTGTCGTCCACGACCAGCGACTTGATATCGTCCTCAGTGAGCTTGGGATAGTGCTTGTAGGCCAAGGCATCGAGCGCGGACTCCGCGTCCTTCAGTCGCTTCTTGAGGTCCGCTTCGTCGCCGTTGAGCTTGAGCCAGTCGTTGAGCACGGCGGCCTCGTCCTTGCTCTCCTTGTCACCCTTGATCTCCCTGAGCCGGGCGGCGACGTTGATCTTGTTGACCTTGTCCAGTTCGGCAAAGGCGCCCTCGTCCCCACCGTGCTCTTCTTCCAACTCGGCGAGCCTGGCGCCGACCGCCTCCAGTTCGGCGGCGATCTGATCAATGTCCGCCTGCTCCCTGGCGTAGTAGCGGGCGACGATCAGGGGCTTCGGTATCAGGTCACAGGTCCAGCCCTTGTCCTTCGGCTTGCCCTTCTTGTCGGTCTCGATGATCCGATAGGTCTCGGCCTTCCAACCGTCGGCGGCGATCAGGTACAGATCGTCCTGCATGGTCTCGGCCCAGTAGTCCAGCAGGTGCTGGTAGATGTGGTAGGGGTCGATGAGCGGTTTGTCCTGGTAGTGGGCAAGCAGCCCCTCGGACAGCCAGACGATGACCTCCTTCGGGTGGCAGCCGGCAGCAAGGGCCTTGAGCGCGGCAGCACTCTGCGCTTGCCAGGCGGCGAAATGCGTCTGCATCCCGGCGATGAAGGCGGCGAACTCGGGATGCGCGTAGATGGCGGTCTTGATGGCCGGTTTCTCCACGGCCAGATCCAGATAATCGGGGCGATTGGGGCTGAACAGGGTCTGCCGCAGTTGCGGGCAGACGAACCAATAGGGGGCCAGCGCATCGACATCGGCGGCGGGGATGCCGCCCTGCAGGTGGCCGGCGATATCCTGCAGGTCCTCGGGTGTCTGGCTGTCGATGTAGCGCGGCAGGTTGAGGTTGAAGTCGTTGCGCTCGATTTCATCGATGCCGACCATGCGCGCATAGCGGGGGACGTCGCGCCGACGGGTGTAGACGTCGACGATCTTATGGATGTCCTGGGCGCGCAGCCGGTTCTTGGGGCCGTCCTTCATGAAGCCGCCGCTGGCGTCGATCATGAAAATACCCTTGCGCGCCTGGGCGTCTTTCTTGTCGATGACGACGATGCAGGCGGGGATGCCGGTGCCAAAAAAGAGGTTGGCGGGCAGGCCGATGAGCCCGGCGATGTAGCCGCGGCGCACCAGGTTGCGGCGGATCTCGGCCTCGGCGTTGCCGCGGAACAGCACGCCGTGCGGCAGGATGCAGGCCCCGGTGCCGGTGCTCTTGAGCGAGCGCACGATATGTAGCAGGTAGGCGTAGTCGCCCTGCTTGGCGGGCGGCACACCGAAGTGCTTGAAGCGATCGAAGGGGTCCTGGAGTGGGTTGAGCCCGGTCGCCCAGCGCTTGTCGCTGAAAGGGATATTGGCGGCGATGTAATCGAAGGTCTTGAGATAGTCGCCGGCCAGGTACTTGGGGTCGGTCAGGGTGTTGCCCTGCATGATCAAGGCAGTAGGATTGTTGTGCAGAATCATGTTCATGCGGGCCAGGCCGCTGGTGGCGGCATCCTTTTCCTGGCCGTAGAGGGTGACCGGAGTACGCGCCGCGTCGGCGATCTTGAGCAGCAGTGAGCCGGAGCCGCAAGTCGGGTCGTAGACCGTGGTGTCGGCGCTGGTTTGCGCCTCGCGGATGCCGAGGATCTGGGCCACTACCCGGCTGACCTCGGCGGGGGTGTAGAACTGGCCCTTGCTCTTGCCGCTTTCGGTGGCGAAGTGCCGCATCAGATATTCGTAGGCGTCGCCCAGGATGTCGTCGCCGTCGGCGCGGTTCTTGGAGAAGTCGAGCGCCTTGTTCTCAAAGATGGCGATCAGGTTGGTGAGCCGCTCCACCTTCTCCTTGTCGGTGCCGAGCTTGGTGGAATCGTTGAAGTCCGGCATGTCGGACAGCCGGTTGGCGTTGGCCAGCGGACCGAGGATGCGCTTGTTGATCTGGTCGCCGATGTCGGACTTGCCCTTGAGGGCGACCATGTCTTTGAAGCTTGCGCCCGCGGGGATGGTGATCGGCGCGAACGGCTGGCCCGCGTATTTGTCGCTGACATACTTGACGAACAGCAGCACCAGGACGTAATCCTTGTACTGGCTGGCGTCCATGCCGCCGCGCAGCTCGTCGCAACTGGACCAGAGGGAGGAGTAGAGTTCGGACTTCTTCAGGGCCATGGACGCGAGTCTTGTGGGTTGGGCGCAGGCAGACTGAGGCCGGGGCAACTGGCCCGAAGCGTCGCTGGACCATCAGGGACGGGGCGATGCGCCTGTAGCGGGTCAGCCAATCATACGCCGAAGCCCCGTCACCCTGCGTCCGTCCAGGCGGCCTCGATCAAGATTCCGGCCACCTGGGCTCGCCGTGTGCGTAGTCAGGCCATCCTGGCCTGACACCGTCAGGGCTGGAAGCCCTGACTACGCACCCCGCTGGCCGGGATTACGATCAAGGCCGTCCAGGGCCTTGATCATCGTTCCGGCCGGCCGCGGGCGGTCCGCACAGCGGACCCTACGGGTCCGCTGTGCGGACCGGCGACTCGGCAAGACTTGGTCGGCATACCGACCACAGGGCCTCACCGCCCGCCTCCAGATGGCACAGATACGCCCGCAGGTCAAACTCGTACTGACCGTAGCCAGGCTCCATGTGCGCACACAACTGGTAGAACGCCTTGTCGTGCTCCCGTTCTTTCAGGTGGGCGAGCTCGTGCACCACGATCATGCGCAAGAACTCAACGGGCAGGTCGCGGAACAGGCCGGCGACGCGTATCTCGCGCTTGGCCTTGAGCCGGCCGCCCTGCACCCGCGAGATGGCGGTGTGGGTGCCGAGCGCGTGCCGGACCACGTGCAGCCGGTTGTCGTAGTTCACCCGCGACAGCGGCTCCGCCTTGCGCATGAAGGCCGCCTTGAGTTCGCTGACGTAGGCGTAGAGCGCCGCATCGGTGCGCACCGCGTGCGCCGCCGGGTAGCGCCTCGCCAGCAGCGAGGCGAGCCGGCCCTCGTCCATGAGCCGACGCACCTGGGAGACCAGCGGCTCGGGATAGGCGGAGAGGTACTTCATCGTCGTCATCGCTATGGCCTCGGCCCGGGTGCGCGCTCGAAAGTGGACCAGAAATAGACCGGAACATAGTATTGCACCCCTAACCGCCCAAGTGAGGAACCCCAAGAGGAACCCCGGACCGGACACCATGCCGAAATTCTCAGACCTGTACGTGAAAAACCTAACGCCCCAGGCCGCCCGCTACGACGTGCGCGAAGGACAAGGCTTCGGGGTCCGCGTCTCGCCCGATGGGAATAAGGCGTTTTTCTTCATCTACACGTTGCAAGGCAAGAAGCGAAGCATGACTTTTGAGCAGTATCCAGCGGTCACCCTCAAGGACGCACGCAATATCAACCTGTCATTCGATGCGGGCGGAAATCTGGTTGAATTGGTTGTCCTGGAAGCGCGCGAAGCCGGGTTGTTACCGGCGCTGCTGGATACCAGAAAAGCCGCCTGAGGAATGGTGGGCCGTCTAGGACTTGGACCTAGGGCCAAGGGATTACCCATCATGTGTTTCATAACATCAAGTACATGTTTTACAAACATTAGACAAGTGCGCCACGAGTTCAAGGCGCACTTACGGCGCAGTTAAGAAAAAATGGGGTCGAAACCGGGCCGGGTTGCCAGTCTTGGGGCGGATGTCTCGGGTATCGCTGGGATCGCGGAACCGGGTCGGGGATGTCGCTTGGCTGGAGTCTAAGGGTCAGCAGTCAGGCGAATCTTCAGAAGCCGGAATCTGGTTAAGGGCAGCGGTTTGCTGGTAAGTCATCGGCCCGAACAAAAAAGGACCCCATGGCCCACGGGCCGTGATGCCAGCAAGGTGTTCGCGGATCGCCCCTATCAGCATGATAAACCCGCTCTCTTGCGCCATTGGGAGCGCTTCCTCGCGGGGCAGATCAGGGGCGGCAACCAAGATAGCAAAGGCATTGATCGAAAAGAAGTAAGGTGGATTTTCGCTTTTGGATTCGTCAAGCGTGACGGTCAATTCCAGGGCGAAAGCGTCCTCCCTACCTTCGATCGGCGAGCACGACAGCGTTGGCACGATCAGGCTGCCGTCGCTCGGGCCGGTCGGGACGTGGCCGGGGTTGGCCCTGACCACTGTTTCCGTGAAGAAATAGCGGTCAAGCTGCAACGGGAAGGTATCCATGCGCCCCCTTGGTGGCATGGTTCGCCCAAACCGACGCGGCAGCGGCAATCGGCTCCGGTTCGTTCCGCACGATACCAAGCCACTGCACGCGCGTGTATCGCGGCGTAAGGTGTAAATGGAGCGCCCCGTCTACCGCGGCGGCAAGTTCGACCATGCTCTTGATTGTCAGGTTGCTGTCGCCGCGCAGAATTTTGGTGACATAGGCTTGACTGGTTCCTAGCCTGTGCGCAAGTTCAGTCTTGGATATGCCTTGCTGTTTCATGCGTCGCTCAACGCACACGGCAAACCCGATCTTAGCGTCTTCGGTCAGATAGTCGGTATCGTCGGCGAGATCGCGATACCACTTAAGGGCGGCCATCTCACTCATTGTCGTTCTCCACAAGGTCGATTTGTCCGACCTTCTTTGCGGTCAGATATCGGTTTTTCGCAGCGACCGCCGCGGTTACCTCGGCGGGTTTCACCTTCTGGGACCTCTTGACGGTGCCGTGTGTCAGCACCGTCAGGTGTTCTTCATTGTCCATGAAGCAGAACACACGTAAGGCGCCCTTGCGAAATTCCCAGATGCTCTCTTCGCGGTTTGCCAGGTGGAACTGCTCTTCCGTCAAGCCTTGGCGCCCATGTTCTGCGTACCGCCGGAACAGCGCTTTGAAGCCCTTTGCGCTTGCCGCCATGTTGGCTGGCTGCTCCTGCAAGAACGTCAGCACACAGTCCTCGCCCAAGACGCAGGCGACAATCCGTCGATTTACATGCTCCAAGATCCGTAGGCGCAAAATCTTAACTCATAAGTTAAGTACAAGTGAAGAAAGTTTCAAGGGCCAGCGTCTTCCGTCTCTCCCGCCCCCCACGATCCGATCATCCCTGCAGGCGAACTCAGTGATCGCAGCGTCCGAAGTCCGATTTCCTCCAGCCAGATCGAGCGTGTGCAAGGCGTCGTGACCGCGTGCCGCCAGCCAGCGCGCCAGACGCTTAGGCAATTGGGCATCGACGACGAATCTCATGCGGCCAGCGGGACGAGGTGTTTAGTATGGGCAATCCGAGCGGCAAAGGCCAAGGCGGCAAGGATGTCTTCGCGGGTCAGATCCTCGTAGTTGGCCAGGATGTCGTCGATGCTCATGCCGCCCGCAAGCCACTCCAAGACCGTCTCGACCGGGTAGCGGAGTCCTCGGATGCAAGGCTTGCCGTGGCAGATGGCCGGGTCCATGGTAATTTGCTCGATCATCGCTGGGCTCCCGGGACCTCAGACTCATTAGCGCTTGAGGGAATGGTGGGCCGTCAAGGATTTGAACCTTGGACCAAGGGATTATGAGTCCCCTGCTCTAACCGCTGAGCTAACGGCCCGTAAAGCAGTTTGGCTGACCGTCCATGGTGCGTCGATTATATCGGCATCCCTGCCGTCTTGGATTCTCCATGATGGTTTTCGTGGTCTTATAGAGGCGTCGAACGCGACAACCGGATGTAGGGGCGGGTTTCAAACCCGCCCCTACGCCGTGTCCGGCTATCAGGTGCGACGGCTATCGCCACGAACATCACTCGGTATCAAGGAAGCTCTTGAGCTTCTCGGAACGGGTCGGGTGGCGTAGCTTGCGCAGGGCCTTGGCTTCGATCTGACGAATGCGCTCGCGGGTGACGTCGAATTGTTTGCCGACTTCTTCCAGCGTGTGGTCGGTATTCATGTCGATGCCGAAGCGCATGCGCAGGACCTTGGCTTCACGCGAGGTGAGGCTGGCCAGCATGTTCTGGGTGGCCTCGCGCAGACCGGCCATGGTGGCGGACTCGACCGGGGAGATGACGCCGGAGTCCTCGATGAAGTCGCCCAGATGCGAGTCCTCGTCGTCGCCGATCGGGGTCTCCATGGAGATCGGTTCCTTGGCGATCTTCAGCACCTTGCGGACTTTGTCTTCGGGCATTTCCATGCGCGCGGCCAGCTCTTCCGGGGTGGCCTCGCGGCCCATCTCCTGGATCATCTGCCGGGAGATACGGTTGAGCTTGTTGATGGTCTCGATCATGTGCACCGGGATGCGGATGGTGCGCGCCTGATCCGCAATGGAGCGGGTGATCGCCTGGCGAATCCACCAGGTGGCATAGGTCGAGAACTTGTAGCCGCGACGGTATTCGAACTTGTCGACCGCCTTCATCAGGCCGATGTTGCCTTCCTGGATCAAATCCAGGAATTGAAGCCCGCGATTCGTATACTTCTTGGCGATGGAGATGACCAGACGCAGGTTGGCCTCGACCATTTCTTTCTTGGCGCGGCGGGCCTTGGCCTCGCCGATGGACATCTTGCGATTGACTTCCTTGATCTCGCCGACGGTCAGGAAGTTTTCGCGCTCGACTTCCTGGAGCTTGCGCTGGGCACGGCGGACATCGTGAGAAAACTCCACCAGACGCGCGGCGAAAGGCCGCGTCGCGGCGAGCTGCTGCTCCAGCCACTGGGGGTTGGTCTCGTTATCCGGGAAGCTTTCGATGAATTCCTTGCGGGGCATGCCGGCCTGATCGACGCAGGCGCCCATGATGGCCTTTTCCTGCGAGCGGATGCGCGAGATGGTGCCGCGCAGGATCTCGGCCAGCTCCTGAAAGACGTTGGCGACCAGTTTGAACTGCAGGAAGACCTCGGACACCTCGGCCATGGCGGCCCGCGAGCGGGGGTCATCCCGTCCGTACTGTTCGAGGTTGACCTTGAGCACGTCGAAGCGATCACGCAGCAGTTGCACCCGGCGCGCGACTTCGACCGGATCGGGTCCGGTATCGGCGACGGCCACGGCTTCCTCATCGTCGTCGGAGGCCGGCTCCTCGATATCCGACTCGGCATCCGCTTCGGCAACGACTTCCGGAACCGGCGCAACTACCGGAGCCGGCACCGGTTCGGCATCGGGGTCGTTGAACCCGGAGATGACATCGGCCAGCCGGGTTTCTTCGCGTGCGACCCGGTCGAAGATCTCGATCAGTTTCTGCACCGAGCGGGGGTAGACGGACAGGGAGGACAGGACCTGATTGAGGCCCTCCTCGATGCGCTTGGCGATCTTGAGTTCGCCCTCGCGCGTCAGCAATTCGACCGTGCCCATCTCGCGCATGTACATGCGCACGGGGTCGGTGGTGCGCCCGAACTCGCTGTCGACACTGGCCAGCGCGGCGGCGGCGGCCTCGGCGGCGTCGTCGTCCGAAACGGCATTGTCCGTCAGGGTCTGGTCGATGATGTCAGGGGCGGACTCATGGACCATGATCCCCATATCGTTGATCATCCGAACGATGTCTTCGATCTGCTCGGGCTCGACGATACCGGGAGGCAAATGATCGTTCACCTCGGAATAGGTCAGGAAACCCTGCTCTTTGCCTTTGGCGATCAGCTGCTTCAGCTGGGACTGGTGCTGTTCTTGATCCATGGGTTACCTTTGCCGTTCTCTGGGAGAGTTATCAGGCAGACTTGAGGCCGTGCGCGGAACTACGCATTCTAGCACAGAATGTCAAGCTCGATTAAATTTTTCAGTGTTCTAAACCGCGTCCAGCGCGAAATGCGTCATTTTCATCGCATACCGCGCTGGGCGCGGTTTATCGGAGACGCGTCCGCGCCTGGGCGTGGTCGCGATCCATCTGCTCACGTATCTCCTCGCTCCACTCCGCGGTACTGCGCCGATTGAGCGGCTGCAAGCGCTCGGCATCCCGCACATCTTTGCTCAGCCCCTGCAGTGCGCCGATCAACTCGGCGGCCAGACCGTCCTCCGGGACATCGCGCAAAAAGGGTTCCACGCTCAGCCGCTGGAGATAATCGAAGTGCGGATGGTCGCGCCAGCGCTCCGTCAGGGTGGCCTTGTTGATGCCCGGATACGCGGTGATCGCATCGAGTAACTGGGCCAGGACAGCCACTCCCGGATTCTCCAGCCGTCGCCAGTCGTCGGCCTGCTCCGCGGCCGCGGGCGCCAGCTCGGGGTGGTCAAGCAACAGCGCGATGGCCTGGGCGACCAGGCTCGGGCGCGTCGGCCGCTGCACCGGGGTCACCCCGCGGCGCGGACGGCTGCGACGGGCACCGGTGCTCGGCGCCATCCTCGCCTGGGCCTCCAGATCCGCCAGCGTACCTTCCAACTTAGCCTTGTAGATGCCGGCCGTTACTTTCTTAATCAAGGGTTTCGCCAGACCCACCAAACGAGCGCGACCATCCCGGCTGACCGTATCCAACTGAGCGGACAGGTGCTCGAAAAGATACTCGTCGAGCGGCTGGGCGCCGACGAGCCGCTGCTCGAAGGCCGCCAGGCCCTCGGCGCGGATCAGGGTGTCCGGGTCCTCGCCATCCGGCAGAAAGAGAAAGCACAGCGACTGACTGCCGGTCACCAGATCGTGGTGCAAGGCCGTTTCCAGCGCCTTCCAGGCCGCATCACGTCCGGCACGGTCGCCGTCAAAGCAAAACACCAACTCCGGCGCCGAGCGCAGCAGCACCTGGAGGTGGTCGATGGTGGTTGCCGTGCCCAGGGTGGCAACCGCATAGTCGATGCCGAACTGGGCGAGCGCGATGACATCCATGTACCCTTCGACCACCAGTAGCCGTTCCAGTTTGCGCCGCGCCTGCTGGACTTCGTAAAGCCCATAGAGTTCGCGCCCCTTGTGGAAGACCGGTGTCTCCGGGGAGTTGAGATACTTGGGCTTGCCGTCACCGAGCACCCGCCCGCCAAAGCCGATCACCCGCCCGCGGCGGTCGCGAATCGGGAAGATCACGCGGTCGCGAAAGCGGTCGTAACGCTTGCCGTCCTGCTCCGTGATGAGACCGGCCTGCAACAACCGCTCGCGCTGCGCCGGGCTCTCACCCAACCGCGTCAGCAGCAAATCCCAACCGGGCGGCGCATAACCCAGGCCATAGCGCCCGGCAATCTCACCGCTCAGACCGCGGCCCTTGAGATACTCGATCGCGCGGGATGCATCCGGATGCTCACGCAACTGCAAGCGAAAGATCTGGGCGGCCTGATCCAGGATGGCATAGAGCGGCGCATAGTCGGGTCCGGCCGGCGCCGCGGCCGCCTCGCTCGGCACCTCGATCCCGGCCTTGTGAGCCAGTTCATCGATGGCCTCACGAAAACTGAGCCGGTCATACTCCATGAGAAAACCGATGGCGCTGCCATGCGCACCACAGCCAAAACAGTGATAAAACTGCTTCTCCTGGCTGACCGTGAAAGACGGGGTTTTCTCGTCGTGAAAGGGACAACGGGCCTGAAAGTCCTTACCCGCCTTGCGCAACTGCATCCGACCGCCGATCAGCTCGACAATGTCGGTGCGTGCGAGCAGATCATCGATGAATTGGGATGGAATCCTGCCGGCCATGCACGCAGCCGGCTTCAGGCACCGAGCCGCCGCTTCACCATGGCACTGACCGCGCCCATGTCGGCACGTCCTTGCACCTGGGGCCGCAGCACGGCCATCACCTTGCCCATGTCGCTCATGGCCGCCGCACCGCTGGCGGTGACCGCGGACTCGATCAGGGCGGTCAGTTCGGCCTCGCTCAGGGCCGCCGGAAGGTAGCCCTGGATGACCTCGACCTCGAAGCGCTCCACATCGACCAGATCCTGACGACCGGCCGCACCGAACTGCTCGATGGAATCCCGCCGCTGCTTGACCATCTTGTCGAGCACGGCCAGCACCTGGGCGTCATCCAGCTCGATGCGTTCGTCGACCTCGCGCTGTTTGACGGCAGCGAGGATGAGGCGAATCACCCCGAGCCTGACCTTGTCACCCGCCTTCATGGCGGTCTTCATGTCGGACTGGATTTGCGCCTTGAGCATAGTCTCGACCTACTGCGGCATCAGGCCGCGACCGACTGAACTTCCGGGAGGATGGCAGGGCTCGGACTGCAGCCGAGACCCCGGGGGCCAAGCGACCGTTAGTACGGGCGTTCCCAGCGACGCGATTCGCGCTGCAACTTTTTGTGATGACGCTTCACAGCCGCTGCCTTCTTGCGCTTACGCTCGGAGGTGGGCTTTTCGTAGAACTCACGGCGACGGACCTCGGCGAGCACACCTGCCTTTTCGCAGGAGCGCTTGAACCGCCGCATGGCGACCTCGAAGGGCTCGTTATCTTTGACGCGGACGCTGGGCATAAATGTCCTTCAGACTCCAGACGATAGGTTAGGCGAAAATAAAGACCGCTGATTTTAGCTGAAACGCGGGGGTGATTGCAAAGGGCATCGTCGCGCAACAGCAATTCCAAATTTGGGCGGCACCACGCGACCTCTGGTGGATGCGGCGCGCGCGACCGCCGTGCCGGGTCCCCGACACCGAGCGGCGCGCCTTATCCACCCTACAACGGAGCCGGTTTCGTAGGGTGGATAAGCGCAGCGCATCCACCATCGGCCTCGCTGCCGACACGCTGTTGGCGGCGGCCACCCAAATTTGGAATTGCTGGTCGCGCAACAGCAATTCCACCAGCCGCACGGGTAGGTTATCTTGCGAGATCAAGAATTATCGGAGCAACCTGACGATGCGGGTACTCGGGATCGAGACCTCCTGCGACGAGACCGGTGTGGCGGTCTACGACTCGGCCGCCGGGCTCATGGCCCATGCGGTCTACAGCCAGATCGCGATTCACGCGCAGTACGGCGGCGTGGTCCCTGAACTGGCCTCGCGCGATCATGTGCGTAAAACGCTGCCGCTCATCCGCGAGGTGATGGACACGGCCGGACTGTCCGCGGGGGCCATCGACGGGGTGGCCTACACCGCCGGTCCGGGGCTGATCGGCGCCCTGCTGGTGGGCTCCGCGCTGGGGCGCAGCCTGGCCTGGGCCTGGGGAGTGCCGGCCATCGGGGTCCACCACATGGAGGGCCACCTGCTGGCCCCGCTGCTCGAAGACCCGGCCCCGCCCTTCCCTTTCGTGGCGCTCTTGGTCTCCGGCGGTCACACCCAACTGGTGGACGTGGAGGGAGTCGGACGCTACCGCATCCTCGGCGAGTCGCTGGACGATGCCGCCGGCGAAGCCTTCGACAAGACGGCCAAGATTCTCGACCTGCCCTACCCCGGCGGGCCCGAACTCGCGCGTCTGGCCGAACGCGGCGACCCGCGGCGCTTCCGCTTCCCGCGCCCCATGACCGACCGTCCGGGGCTGGACTTCAGCTTCAGCGGGCTCAAGACCTTCGCCCTCAACACCCTGCGCACAACGCTTCCCGACGCGGCGGACCCCGCGCAGACGCGCGCCGATATCGCCCGCGCCTTCGAGGAAGCGGTGGTGGAGACCCTGGTCATCAAATGTCGGCGCGCACTCCAGGCGACCGGGCGACAACGCCTGATCCTGGCCGGCGGGGTGAGCGCCAACCGGCGCCTGCGTGAGCGGATGAACGCGGCCATCACCGCGGCCGGAGCGGAGACCTTCTATCCCCGTCCGGCACTGTGCACCGATAACGGGGCCATGATCGCCTATGCCGGCTGGCAGCGGCTGCGCGCCGGTCAGCACGAGCCGCTGTGCTTCGCCCCGCGGGCGCGCTGGGCGATGGAGTCGCTGCCGGCGCTGGAGCCCCGGACTCTCGACAACAACTGAACCTGTGGGAGCGGCCTCCGGCCGCGACGGGGGACCACCGTGAACGCCAACGCCGGAGAGACCCCGCGCGGCCCTATCGCGGCCGGAGGCCGCTCCCACAGCGGGATGTCGCGACTCGCGCGCCAGGCGAGCAATAGCAGACTCAGGTCAGTCCTGATCCGACCCGCCGACCTGATCGACCAGCCGGCCTTCGGACCCGGTCAGCAGATTGCGGATGTTGCTGCGATGGCGCCAGATCAGAATCCCGGTCATCACCAACTGCATGCCGATCAGCACCGGATCGGGCCAGAGCAACCAGACGATCAAGGGTGCCAGCGACATGGAGATGAGCGCCGACAGAGAAGAAATCTTCAGCACCTTGGCGACGAACAGCCAGATGAGCGCGACGCACAGCCCGATCGGCCACCAGAGCCCGAACTGGACGCCCAGGGCGGTGGCAACCCCCTTACCGCCGCGGAAACCGAAAAAGACCGGAAACAGGTGACCGAGAAAGGCCGCCAGGCCGACCGCCGCCAACACCCAGGGGGCGACCCCGAGCAAGTGCCCGGCGAGCATGGGGAAGAGGCCTTTGAGGCTGTCGCCGAACAGGGTGATGGCCGCGGGCTTTTTCCCGCCGATGCGCAGGACGTTGGTCGCCCCCGGATTGTTGGAACCCTGGGTGCGCGGGTCCGGCAGGCTCATCAGTCGGCAAACGATGATGGCGCTGGACACCGAGCCCAACAGGTAGGCGGCGAGAATGAGCAGACTTGCGGTAATCATGGGCGCGCATTGAAACCGGGTTGACGCCGCGGGTCAAGGACCAGCGGGATATCTGTTGCGCCGCCGTCGGCTTGAGGCATCATCGACACCCCGATAGCGACTGAGCTTCACACATGACCCACCCCCTCCAGGACATCGTCTTCATCCGCGGCTTGACCATCGAGACCACGATCGGCATCCACGACTGGGAGAAGCGCATCCGCCGCCCGGTCATCCTGGACCTGGAGTTGGCCAGCGACTGCGCCCGCGGCGCAGCCACCGACCGCATCGCCGATGCGCTGGACTATGACGCGGTCACCCGCCGTCTGACTCAGTTCGTCAGCGAGAGCCGGTTCGAACTGGTCGAGACCCTGGCCGAGCGCTGCGCGGCCATCCTGCGCGATGAGTTCGCCGTGCCCTGGGTGCGCCTGACGCTCAACAAGCCGGGCGCGGTCGGCGCCGGGGTGGACGTGGGAGTCGTCATCGAACGGGGGCGGCGCGACGCTTGAAACGCAGCGGTTGGTCTCCGAGCTTCGGTGATTGCCGGGAAATGATCTCCCGTTTGGAAATCGCCTTAGCACCCATATCAACCCTTTCTGCCGCGCATGAACGCAACAGAGCGTCCGGGGGATTTCACAATGGCCGACGAAGACAGACCCCCAGACGGGCCAACATCGGCAGCCAGGCAGGGGCAACTGATCAACGTCCTGGGACGCCTGATGCCGCTGATCGACAGCCTGACCGACAAGCTGCGCAACGTGCTGCTGCTCGGGGGCGTGATCTTGGGGTGGATCGCGGTCTGGATGATCTTCATCCAGGGCTGGTCGCCGCTCATCGCGCTGATGATGCTGGGTGTCGCAGCGCTGCCGCTGCTGCTCATCCTGCGCTTCTGGTGGGCACTCGATGACTTGCAGGATTTGCCCGCAACGGCGGATCGGATGCTCACGGATGCGGGCGGCCAAGTCCAGACGACGCTGCAAGACTTGCGTGCGGGCAAAGCGCCGAAGCTCGGCGCCATCGCCTCGGCGAAGGGTCTGTGGTCACTCGGGGCACTGGCCGGCGAGGCGCGGGAACTGCTCGGTTCCTACGTCAATTTCGGAATCCTGTTGAATCCCCTGGCTTTGGGCCTGGGCGTCTTGTCGCTGCTCTTCGTGCTGCTGTTGGCGATGGTAGGAATCATTCTCGCCATCTTCACGATGCTGTGAGATGACGGGGCACCGCGGAGCAAAAAAACCGGCGAATGTAGCCGGTTCTTTTTGTCTGGCCCCGCACGCGGCGGGACGCGACCGAATGGCGTCAGGCCATCGCCTTGATATGGGCGTTCAGGCGGCTCTTGTGACGCGCGGCCTTGTTGGCGTGGATGGTGCCTTTGTTGGCGGCGCTGTCGATCTGCGGGACGGCGGACTGATACGCCTGCATCGCCGCCTCCTTGTCGCCTGCTTCGATCGCCTTGACGACCTTCTTGATGAAGGTACGCAGGGTGCTGCGTTGCGAGGCGTTCTGCCGGCGGCGCTTCTCGGCCTGGCGGGCGCGCTTTTCGGCTTGTGCTGAGTTGGCCAAGGGGATCTCCTGGGAACCTGAAAGGGACGCACCCATTTCGGGCGCCGGAATAAAGACCGCGTATTTTGCACAGCGGGCACGCGATTGTCAACCGGTTTGCTCGCTATAGAGCGTTCGCACCTGATATCCAGACAGACCTTCGTGTAGGGGCGGGTTTGAAACCCGCCCCTTGTATGTTCTGTTCCCAGGGATTGACAGGGATGGTCGAGACACGGATGTTGCAGAGAGTGCCAGGGAAGCCGTACCAGCAGTTCCAAATTTGGGTGGCCGCCGCCAACAGCGTGCCGGCCGCGAGGCTGATGGTGGATGCGCTGCGCTTATCCACCCTACAACACCGGCTCCGCTGTAGGGTGGATAAGGCGCGCCGCTCGGTGTCGGGGACCTGGCACGGCGGTCGCGCGCGCCGCATCCACCAGGGATCGCGCGATGCCGCCCATATTTGGAATTGCTGAAGCCGTCCGCCCCTACGTCCCGTTATCACGTCCGAAGGCTATACTCCCCGCCTTTTGCGGAGTCAGCGCCCCCGTGTCCAGCCTCGCCACGTCCATTGCCAAAGTCGGCAGCAACACCTTCGTGTCACGGCTGCTGGGCTTTGTGCGCGATCTGGTGATCGCCCGGGTCTTCGGCGCGAACGCGGGCACCGACGCCTTTTTCGTCGCCTTCAAGATCCCCAATCTGATGCGCCGACTGTTCGCGGAGGGGGCCTTTTCCATGGCCTTCGTCCCCGTGCTCAACAGCTACCGGGAGCAGCGCAGCCAGGCGGATCTGAAGCGCTACCTGGACGACATGGCCGGGGTGCTGGCGGCGGCGCTGCTGGTGGTGACGCTGCTCGGCTGCCTGGCCGCCCCGCTGCTGGTGCTGCTCTTCGCGCCTGGGTTCAGTGCCGAGGCGGGTCAGCGCGAACTGGCGGCGGAACTGCTGCGGCTCACCTTCCCCTACATCCTGTTCATCTCGCTCACCGCCTTCGCCGGCGGCATCCTCAACACCTACGAACGCTTCGGGGTGCCGGCCTTCACCCCGGTCTTGCTGAATCTCATCCTGATCGCCTGCGCACTCTGGCTGGCGCCGCTAATGGACCGCCCGATCGTCGCCCTCGCCTGGGGGGTGCTGATCGGGGGCGTGGTTCAACTGGCCTTTCAGGTGCCCTTTCTGCGGCAACTCGGGCTGCTGCCGCGCCCGCGCCTGCGGTTTCAGGACCCCGGCGTACGGCGGACCTTCCGGCTCATGGGCCCGGCCCTGTTCGGCGCCTCGGTCGGCCAGATCAATCTGCTGCTCAACACCATCCTCGCGTCCTTTCTGGTCAGCGGGAGCATTTCCTGGCTCTATTACTCGGACCGCCTGATGGAGTTCCCCATGGGCGTGCTGGGTGTCGCCCTGGGCACCGTGATTCTGCCCAAGCTCTCGCAGCGCCACGCGGCCGAGGACCCGGACGCCTTCTCGGACACCCTGGATTTCGGATTGCGCTGGCTGCTGCTGCTCGGGGTACCGGCGGCCGTGGGGCTCCTGGTCCTGGCCGGACCCATCATCGCCACCCTGTTCTTCTCCAGCGATCCGGGTGCCGCGTTCGGCGCTCAGGATGCGCGCATGACCGCCCTGAGCCTGATGGCCTACGCCCCCGGCCTGGTCGGCTTCATCGCCGTCAAAGTGCTCGCTCCCGGCTACTACGCCCGCCTGGAGATGCGCACCCCGGTGCGGATCGCCGTCATCGCCATGGCAGCCAACATCGTCTTCAGTCTGGCCCTGATGTGGCCGCTGGGACACACCGGTCTGGCCCTGGCGACCACCCTGTCGGGGCTCGTCAATGCCGGGCTGCTGCTGCGCGGACTGCGTGCCGAGCGCGTCTATCGTCCGCTGCCCGGCTGGCCCGCCCTGCTCGCCAAGGGGCTGGGCGCCAGCTTGCTCATGGGCCTGTTACTCGCGCTGGGCATCGGGCCCATCGACGACTGGCTGGCGCAGAGTGGGGGCGAGCGCGCCTTGCGTCTTGGGCTGTGGATGCTCGCGGCCGGCGGGCTTTACGGGGCGGTGCTGCTTGCGGTCGGTATTCGGCCGCGGCATTTGCTGCGGGTCTGATGATCCGGCAATCACCTTAGCCCGCCACCACGGTCCGGTTGCGTCCGCCTTGCTTGGCCGCGTAGAGCGCACGGTCGGCCGCGGCGATCAGTTCGGGCACCCCCCGGCGGACTGGACCGGCCAGGTCGCGATGCCCACGGAGAGGGTGCGGCGGACCGCGCCCCCGTCGCATCGGATCGCCGTGACCGTCGCGCTGGAGGACATTCGTCCAGCGGCAGAGGCGACTGGCCGCCAGCGTGGATTCGGTCTTTTGGCGCCGGCCGACTTGAGTTGCAGCCGCACCAGCGGCAAGGGCGGGCGCGCTGCCGCTCAGGGCCAGTGCCAGGACAACCAACAGCGGCAAACCCAAAGAGCGCATGGTGTATCCATTGCGGCGGTCGACACGCGGACCGACCTGTTACCCCGAAGCCCGCAGGGTAAAGCATCCTCGTAGGCCCGGTTATCCCGGTTAAACCGCTTCCTGAACCCCTGACGCCAGGTTCCCGGCGATCAGGGTCCGCATCGCGGCGGGACGCCGCTCCCACCGGCGACACTGCCGTTAGCCGATCAACCTATCACGGAGCATTGGCGGTGCCGGATGAGGCGACCGGGTCGTGTTTGCGGGTGGTGGCGGCCTGGGGCGACCTCACTGCCTTGCCGACGACCTTCCCTGTCGATCACTGCCGGGCCTTGCAGTCCGGGGAGATCCATGCTGTTCCGGACCCCGCCGACGGCACCCGCTGCACGCATCTGCGCGAGCCGCCGCCCGCGCACCTCTGCGTCCCGTTGGCGGTACACGGTGAAACCCTTGGCCTGTTGCATCTCGGCGCCGATGAATTGCTCACCGACCCTACCAAGGCGCGGACTTGCCGCCGATCACCGTCTCCATCGGCGTCACTGCCGCCGGGGCGCAGGAAACGGATGCCGCCGCCGTGCTGGCACGGGCCGATGCCGCCCTCTATCAGGCCAAGGATGGCGGGCGCAACCAGGTGATCACCGGCAACGCCGACTGAACGCTCAGGAAAAGATGCGCCGGCCTTGATCGTAATCCCGGCCAGCGGCCTGCGTTGTCAGGGCTTCCAGCCCTGACGGTGTCAGGCCAGGATGGCCTGACTGCGCACCCGGCGAGTCCAAGTGGCCGGAATCTTGATCGAGGCCGACGTGCCGATCCGCTCGGAACCCGCGGTCGACCCGCGTATACTGTGGCGCCCCTTCGCTTGCTCGTAGGACCCATGAGGCTGATCCGCGGTATTCATAATCTGCGCCCTGACGATCGGGGCTGCGTGGCCACCATCGGCACCTTCGACGGGGTGCATCTGGGACACCGCGCGGTCTTCCAGCGCCTGCTCGGGCACGGCCGCGCACTCGGCCTGCCGGCCACCGTCATCACGTTCGAGCCCCAGCCGCTGGAGTTTTTCACCCCGGATCACGCGCCGGCGCGCCTGACCCGGCTGCGCGAAAAACTCCAGGCCATCCGCAAATACGGCATCGCGCGGGTGATGCTCCTCGAATTCGGACCGCGACTCGCGGCCACCGAGGCCGCCGTCTTTGCCCGGCAACTGTTGCTTGAGGGGCTGGGCGTTCGCTATCTGCTGGTCGGGGACGATTTCCGCTTCGGCCGTGGGCGCACCGGCGACTACGAACTCCTGCGCACCATCGGCACCCAGGCGGGCGCGGACGGTTTCGCGGTCGAGAATCTGCACACCATCACCCATGGCGAGGAGCGCATCAGCAGCACCCGGGTGCGCGAGGCGCTCTACCGCGGCGATCTGGAGCAGGCCGAACGCTTGCTCGGACGACCCTACCGGATTCAGGGCCGGGTGGGCCACGGCGATCGGCGCGGGCGCACCATCGGCTTCCCCACCGCCAACGTCGACCTTCACCGGCGGGTCAGTCCGCTGCACGGGGTCTTCGCCGTGCAGGTGCGCGGGCTGGACGCGGGTCCGCGACCGGGCGTCGCCAACGTCGGCACCCGCCCCACGGTCGGCGGCCAGGGGTATCGGCTGGAGGTGCATCTGTTCGACTTCGATCAGGAGATCTACGGCCGTCATCTGGAAGTGGAGTTCCGGCTCAAGCTGCGCGACGAGCGGCGTTTCGGCTCATTCGAGGAACTGCGCCGCCAGATCGCGCGGGATGCGGCGGCGGCGCGGGAGTATCTGGCCGGACCAGCGGGATGCAACGCGGACCGGGTTACTTGAAGAAATCCCGGTCACGTTGTACCTTCATTCTGTGCAATCATAGGGTTGGCAGAGCCCATTTGGCACCGGCAACGCCCCGTTCCCAGGCGCGGGACAACCTCAAGGCATACGCGTGACTGACTACAAATACACCCTCAACCTCCCCAACACCGAGTTCCCCATGAAGGCCAATCTGGCGCAGCGGGAACCGGCGCTTCTCAAACAATGGGAACAGTTGGATATCTATACACAGATTCGCGCAGCGCGCGCGGGCGCGCCAAGCTTTATCCTGCACGACGGCCCGCCCTACGCCAATGGCGACATCCATATCGGCCATGCGGTCAACAAGGTGCTGAAGGACATCATCGTCAAAGCGCAAACGCTGGACGGGATGGACGCACCCTATGTGCCGGGCTGGGACTGCCACGGGCTGCCGATCGAACTCCAGGTCGAGAAAAAACAGGGCAAGCCCGGACATAAGTTGAGCCCGGCACAGTTCCGCGTCGCCTGCCGCGACTATGCCGCCACGCAGGTGACCGGTCAGCGCGCCGACTTCAAACGCCTGGGCGTGTTCGGCGACTGGGAACGGCCGTATCTCACGATGGATTTCGCCTTCGAGGCGCAGATCATCCGCTCCCTGGGGCGGATCATCGCCAACGGCCATGTCATCAAAGGCGAGAAACCGGTGCATTGGTGTATCGACTGCGGTTCGGCCCTGGCCGAGGCCGAGGTCGAATACGCCGACAAGCAGTCGATCGCCGTCGACGTGCGCTTTGCGCTGGCCGAGCCGGCAGTGCTGGAGGCACGCTGCCACGGCTCGCCCAACGGCTGCGGTGAGGGACCGGCGGCGCTGGTGATCTGGACCACCACGCCCTGGACCCTGCCCGCCAATCAGGCGGTGGCAGTCAATCCGGAGTTGGAATACACCATTGTTCAAGTGGGCGGCGACGACCAGCCCGGATCCGGCGAGCGGCTGATCGTCGCCGCGGGCCTGCTCAAGGACACGATGCACCGCTGGGGCTTCGAGCACTATCGGGTGCTGGGCTATGGACGGGGCGCGGATTTGGAGGGGGTGAAGCTCCGGCACCCCTTCTACGACCGTGAGGTCCCGGTGATCCTCGGCGAGCATGTGACCCTGGAAGCGGGCACCGGCGCTGTTCACACCGCGCCTGGTCATGGCCTGGACGACTATATCGTCGGCAGTCGTTATGGCCTGCCGGTCGACAACCCGGTGGGCGGGGACGGGCGCTTCCTGCCCGGCACGCCGCTGTTCGCCGGGGAGAATGTCTTCAAGGCCAATGAGCACGTGGTGGAGGTTCTGAAGGCGCACGGCGCGCTGCTGCTGGAGCAGCGCTTCACCCACAGCTACCCCCATTGCTGGCGTCACAAGACACCCATCATCTTCCGCGCCACCCCGCAGTGGTTCATCAGCATGGAAAAGCAAGGCCTGCGCGCGGCGGCCCTGGATGCCGTCGGCCGGGTCGATTGGACACCCGATTGGGGTCAGGGGCGCATCGAGGGGATGGTCGGGGGGCGGCCGGACTGGTGTATCTCGCGGCAGCGCACCTGGGGGGTGCCGATTGCCCTGCTGGTCCACAAGGTCACCGGCAAACTGCATCCGCGCACGCCCGAACTGATCGAGGAAGTGGCGCGCCGGGTGGAGCAGACGGGGATCGAAGCCTGGTTCGAACTGCATCCATCGGGTCTGCTCGGCGAAACGGAAGGGGCCGAGTACGAGAAGGTCCAGGACACCCTGGATGTGTGGTTCGACTCCGGGGTCACCCACGCCTGCGTTTTGGAGCAGCGCGAGGGTCTGCGCGCCCCGGCGGACCTCTACCTGGAGGGCTCGGACCAGCACCGCGGCTGGTTCCAGTCGTCGCTGCTCACCAGCATCGCCATGCATGGGCGGGCGCCGTACCGCCAGGTCCTCACCCACGGCTTCACGGTCGATGCCAAGGGCGAGAAAATGTCCAAGTCGAAGGGCAACGTGGTGAGCCCTCAGGATGTGATGAAGACCCTGGGGGCGGACATCATCCGACTGTGGGTCGCGGCCACCGACTATCGCGCGGAGATGAGCGTCTCCGATGAGATCCTGAAGCGCACCGCCGATGCCTACCGGCGCATCCGCAATACCACCCGCTTCCTGCTCGCCAACCTCAACGGTTTCGACCCCGCGGTCAATCAGGTGGCACCGGCCGACATGATCGCCCTGGACCGCTGGGTGATGGACCGGGCGCTGCACCTCCAGGGCGAGATCATCGCCGCCTATCGGACCTACCAATTCCACCTGATCTACCAGAAGGTCCACAACTTCTGCGTGGTGGATTTGGGCGGTTTTTATCTGGACGTGATCAAGGACCGCCAATACACCACGGCGGTGGACGGACTGCCGCGGCGGTCCTGCCAGACCGCCATGTATCACATTGCCGAGGCCATGGTCCGCTGGCTGGCGCCGATTCTGTCATTCACGGCCGATGAGATCTGGGGCTTCATCCCCGGCCGGCGCGACCCCTCGGTGTTCACCGCCACCTGGTATGAGGGTCTGGTCGCGCTGGACGATGGGACCGACCTGGACCGGGCGCTGTGGGATCAGGTGCTTGCCGCGCGGATGGCCGTGGGACCGGCGTTGGAGAGCGCCCGCAAGGCCAACCTGATCGGTTCGGCCCTGGATGCCGAGTTGGATCTGTACTGCGACCCCGGACTCTATCAGGCGCTGAGTCGACTGGGGGACGAACTGCGTTTCGCCATGATCACCTCGCAGGTGCGGCTGCACCCGATCGCCGAACAGCCGGACACGGCGGTCGGCACGGAGCTGGCGGGCCTGGCGGTGCGGGTGAACGCGTCGAAACACCCCAAATGCGTGCGCTGCTGGCATCATCGGGCGGATGTGGGCACCCACGCCGAACACCCGGAACTCTGTGGGCGCTGCGTGGACAATGTCGCCGGGTCTGGGGAAGTGCGGCGCTTCGCTTAGGCCGCGCCCAACGCGGTATGCGATGTTTTTTGATGGGATCGATCGGCCCCGGCAGACTCGACGATTGCCGGAGTTGGCGCGGTTTGAAGTCTTTTAGAAACACTTCTGGCTCCCACGCTCCAGCGTGGGAGCAAGTCGCGACGCTCCGGCGTCGCGTGGCGCCAGCGGCCGCTGGAGCGGCCGGACGGCATTCCCACGCTGGAGCGTGGGAACGAGAAAACGCGTCAAGAACAAGTTAAACACGAACACGCTTATGAAACGCTGGCTGTGGCTCTCTCTTATTATTTTCGTACTCGACCAGGCCAGCAAGTGGCTGGTGATGGGCTCGCTGGCACCGTTCGAGGTGATCGAGCTGATTCCGAACCTGAACCTGACCCTGGCCTTCAATACCGGCGCGGCCTTCAGTTTCCTGGCCGAGGCCGGCGGCTGGCAGCGCTGGGGGCTCGCGGCGCTGGCGCTCATCATCACCGGGGTGCTGGCCGCCTGGCTGCTGCGTCTGCGCGCGCATGAACGAACCTTGGCGGCCGCACTGGCGCTGATCATCGGCGGCGCGGTCGGTAATCTGGTCGACCGGGTGGTGCTCGGGCATGTCATCGACTTCATTCAGGTCTATCTGCCCTGGATCCCGTTCGCGATCTTCAACCCCTGGCCGGCGTTCAACGTGGCGGACAGCGCCATCAGCCTGGGCGTCGTCATCCTGCTGGTCCATACCCTGTTCTTCGACACCGGCCCGGATCGGCCCGCCATGAAGGCGTAACGGTTACCGACCACAGCAAGTGGTCGGACCGCCACCCGACCGACCGCAGCGGACTGTCATCCCCTCGCAGCAATTCACGGGCAATGATTCGAGTATCATTGTCCACCGTTCCCTGACGCCACGCGGCATCGACTCAGACCGCGAACGCACCGATCCTGGTCCGCGCGACCGTTGCAGCCGGCGTCGCGGCCCCCCCTTCGCCTCACCTGAGGATTCGCGATGAACGATCTCTGGCAAGACCTGAAGCGCGTCGCCACTCAGCATTGGTCAAGGTTCAAGACCATTGGCGCCGCACCCACACCGCGCGAGCAGGCGGTGGCGGCAGCCTGCGAACGGGTCGTCGATCAGGTCGATCCGCGCCTGCGCAGCCTCTCCGGATACCGCCGCACACTCCACGACAACGTCGCCGCCGCGCTCGATTACAGTGCCGAAGTGGCCAGCCGCATCCCCGGACCGATCACGCTGAATCGGGAGACCTGGGCCCAAGACCCCTTACTCAATGCCATGTTCGCCGACCCGAAGCGCATCCGCTGGGTCCTCTCCAGTCCCAGTGTCTGCGCTTACGTCCGCGACACGGACCTGGAAGCCGGCGACTGCTACGCGCTCCTGGCCGCGCTGCCGATGGTGCGCCACCAACTTGGCATGGAGTTGCAAGGCGACGCCATCCACCGGGACATTCCGCAAACCACCTGGAGTTTCGTGAACCACGAGGTCGGTCTCCCGGCCGGCGATCCGGATTCCGTACGCGGCCAGGCCGCACAGGCCATCATGGATATCATCGCCGGCGGGGCCGTGCTGGAGATCGGCGGTCAGGAGGCGCGAATCGCCGCACTGGAAGAACAGTTGCGGATGACCCGGATCAAACAAAAAGTCGCAAATCCAGCCACGCGCGGTCTGGATTTCCTGAGCGATGGCGGCGCTTCCACGCTGCCTGATTACGAGACCCTGGGCCAGCGCATCCAGCAACTGGAGCAGGAACTGGCGGCGGCACGCCAGGGACTCACCACCCTCGACGACTATCTGCTGCGCCTGAACGACGTGCTGGCGCACCCGGAGACCCGCGTTGCCGTCCAGCCCGAGCAAGTCCGCCTGGACCGGATGAACGTGGTGCGCGAGGACCGGGAAGGCGCCGTGGAATCGACGCCGATCGAGTTCCTGCGCGGCTATCGGGGCGGGCAGCCGGCGCGGGTCATCCTGCTCATCCGCTTCGCCCGGGCGGATCTGATCACCGCCGATGAGCGACTGGCCGAGGTGGAGCGCTATGTCAACGCCTGACGCGCCGCCGAAGCCTGTCGATGGGCTGCACGAGGCGGTCGCCGTGACGCCGATGAAGATCGCCCTGCTGTCCCGCGACCCCACCATCTATTCCACCAACCGGCTGGTGCAGGCGGCGCGGGAGCGCGGGCACGAGATTCGCGTCATCGACGTCCTGCGCTGCTATATGAACATCACCACCCACGCCCAATCCATCCATTACAAGGGCGAAGAGTTGAAGGGTTTCGACGCGGTGATCCCGCGGATCGGCGCCTCGGTCACCTTTTATGGGGCCGCGGTGCTGCGTCAGTTCGAGATGATGGGCGTCTATGCCCTGAACGAATCGGTGGCCATCGCGCGTGCCCGCGACAAACTGCGCTCACTGCAGTTGCTGTCGCGCAAGGGCATCGGGCTGCCGATCACCGGTTTCGCCCATGCCCCGGACGACGTCGAGGACCTGATCAAGATGATCGGCGGTGCGCCGCTGGTCATCAAACTCCTGGAAGGCACCCAGGGGATCGGGGTGGTGCTGGCCGAAACCGAGCAGGCCGCCAAGAGCCTGATCGAGGCCTTCATGGGGCTGCGCGCCAATATCCTGGTGCAGGAATACATCAAGGAGGCCGAGGGGGCGGACATTCGCTGTTTCGTCATCGGCGACAAGGTGGTGGCGGCCATCAAGCGCCAGGCCAAGCCCGGTGAGTTCCGCTCCAACCTGCACCGCGGCGGCACCGCCAGCCTGATCCGCATCACCCCGGAAGAGCGTTCGACCGCGGTGCGTGCCGCCCGCATCATGGGGCTCAACGTGGCCGGGGTCGACGTCCTGCGCTCCCATCACGGGCCGGTGGTCCTGGAGGTCAACTCCACCCCGGGGCTCGAAGGGATCGAGACGGCGACCTCCAAGAACATCGCCGGCCTGATGATCGAGTATCTGGAGAAAAACGCCGCCCTGGCCAAGACCCGCGCGCACCGGCAGGCGTGATCTGGTCGATTCAGTGGAACCCGCGGCGGCCTCAGCTTGCGCAGTAGGATCGGGCGGTGGCGTCGCGCGCCCCTTTTGTCTCCACCTTACGGCAGGCGCTCAGGCAGCCGGACTTGGTCTTGGGCGCCTTCGCATCCGTGGCCGGCTTCTCTTGACCAATGCAGCGGCGCTCCCGGCAGGTGTAGTAGCTCGTGGTGCGCCCCTTGTACTCATCGGAGTTGATCGAACGAGCAGGCCGACGATTGTGGGGCCGCAAGTCCTTGATCAGGATGTCAGCCCTCAGCGTCCCCGTCCCATGCCGCGCCCGTTCGCTGCCTGGCCGTGCCTGGCCTCGTACCCGGTGCCATAGGGCAGGTCACTGCGATGACCTCCACCGTGGCCGACGCTGCCGGGACCCCCGACCGCGTTGGGACGGTTGGGTTGCTCACCCAGACCCGGTAGCCGTACGGCATCCGCACCAGCGGGGGAACCCCAGGTTCTGGTCAAGGCACCGCTTGGCATGGTCAGGGCACCGCTCGGCATGGTCAGGGCACCGCTCGGCACGGTGAGGTCCAGCGGCCGATTTGGCTCCATGGTCGCGTCCTGGCCCCAAGCCGAGGCAGTGAAGACGCAGAGCAGCGTGGGGAGGGTCAGGCGGTTGATGATCGGGAATACCTCGGTGTTGACACGGCCCATTCCAGGCGCACCCGGTAACAACGCGCGGTCAGCGACGGCGGCCTTCAGACATTCTGGCCAAGTTGGAGATGCTCGTCGAGCAGTCGTCGATTTTCAAAGCCAGCGTGCATCGCCCCCCGCTGCCGGGGGGCGGTGCGTCAACCACGGCTCATGACCTATTTCTTGCCGTATTTCGGACCGGTGCCGTCATGCTTCGGAATACCGGTGCCGGTGCAGTCGCCGGTGCCGGGGCCGTTTCCACCCGCCACGACCTGGTCCATCTGTGCGGCGCTGAGTTGCGTCGGGGCCTGCCTGTTGCTTTGCCCCTGGGTGGCCTGGGTTTGAGTGGTCTGATCCGCCGCGACAGCCGTGAAAGCGGCGCCGGCCAGCAGGGCGATCAACAAGACTCTTGCGTTCATCTGAATTTCCTCAAGTAACAGTGGTGGAGCACATGGTTCGGCTATCAACCCATACTGACAGCCGCTTCCGCAAACGGCCCCTCGTGAACGGCCCCTCGTGAACGGGGTGTCACCTGGGATGTTTCTCCGTGTGGCGGTAGCAACAGTATTCACCGCGGCTGTTTCTGCACCATGACCAGGGAGTATCGCTTGGTTTCCCATCGTGTCAGACTGTATCAGTGCCACCGCGGGGTCTGGTCGATCGCGCCAGCCTATCGCGCCGTTGTCGTTGTCGTTGTCGTTGTCGTTGTCGTTGTCGAAATTATCGTAGCGCCCCGGACTCTCTCGCACCCCAAATTGCATCGCTTCTCCGATTACGATTACGACAACGACAACGGTTGTGTTTGTATTTAGCTTGTTCTTGACTGGTTACCAAAAGCGATACGGCAGCGAGATCGAGAAGATGAAGTCATTGGCGTCGTCCGTGACCCCGGCCGCCGCCGACAGGTTCAGGAACAGGTTCTTGCCCAGTGTAAAGTCGGCGCCCAGGTTGATGTAACCGGCCGTGGCGACCGCGGTGTGGTACGCGTCGCCCCCCAAGGGTTCAACCTCATCCCCGCCCGGAAAGTCAAAGGACAGCCCTGCATCAAGTGAAATAGTGGGGGTCGCGGCCAGGGTGACGCCCAGGGTCAGGCCAAAGCGATCGGCCGGCGTGAGTCGGCCGGTCTGATAGCCCGTACCGTCCCAGAAGGTGGCGGTCTTGGACCAGGCATAGCCATAGGACACCGTGCCATACAGCGCCACCGGCTCGCTGCGCTTGACGGCAGACAGTGACAGCGTGAGCGAGCGCAAGCCGTCGCCAATGGGTACGGGAGCGAACGGGGCGCTGCCGTTGTCATGGGTGTAGGCCAGTCGCGCCACCAGTGACGGCCAGGACGCGGTTTCTTGCGTGAGCCGCTTGCCCAGACTGACCGCTAGATCACCGGTGCCGCTGGCTCGCCCCAGCGGGTAGTCCCGTTGAATGTAAGGCAGATAGAGCGCGGCGGCCATGCCCCAGGGGAGGCCGGCCTCCAGACCCAAACCATAGGCCAAGGACTCATACTGGTTATCGCCCTGTCCGTCGTGGAACCAGGTGAGGCTGGGGGTGAGGCGGAAGCTTCCGTTGGGCAGCAACACCAGCCCCTTGGTGACCAACGCCTCTTCGATCGCGCTGCTCGCGGATGGCGCCTCCACCGGGGGCTTGGCGGCGTCCGCATCGAGGCCCATGACCAGCGGCTCGCCGCCCTTCTTACCGACGGCCAGCCGTTGTTCCAGGGTCTTGACACGCGTATGCAACTGCTCGTTGATCGCCTGCTGTGCCGCCAGTTGTTGCCGTAACGAGGCGACGGTTGCGGTAGTGGCATCAGCGCCCGGCGCCCGGTGGGCCGCCGCGTTGTACGGGGTTTGTGGCAACGCGAGCCTGGGCACGAGGGTTGCGCAGCAGGCCAGTAAGAGGCGCGGGGCGGTGTTATTCATCGGCATGCTCAGGCAGACGCGGGCGGGTAACGACAAAGGCCATTCCCTCCATCCAGATGGCAGTGAAGTCGGCGATGGACAGGGTGCGGTTCCCAAAGGCCGGGTCGGCGAGCAAGACCCGCTCGCCCTTGACCCCGTTGAACACCACATAATGGTTGTAGCCGTGCTGATCGATGGGCACGATGGGGGCGTGAAAGACGCGCAAGTCATCCAATCCAAGGTGCTGGTAGGCACTGCCCCGATAACCGCGGCCCGTGACGAAGTGCTGCAAGTCCAGCAAGGAGAACCCGCCGCGCGCCTTGACCTTGGCCGGGGCGGTCTGCTCCAGCATGCGGGCGGCGGCGAGGCGCTCGCTGACCGGGTCATTGAAGCCATAGGTCAGCACCGTTGCCACCGCTGCCGCGGCACAGCTGCTTTCCCACTGCTGCATGACGACGCCGCGCTCACGGATGTCCTTGAGGCTGCGAAATGGTTGCGGTGTCTGCGCCTGCGCTGGCGCGAGCGTAGCGGCCAGGCACAAGGTGGCGATGAAGAAGTTCGGGACGGCCTTGGTAATCATGGTGCCGATGCTCGACCCGCCCTGTAGCAACACCTTGTCAGCGCCGTAGCGGCCTGTATCAGTGTGTAACGGCGTGTATCCGTGTGGTCAGCGGCACCTGGTTCTAGGCTAAGATGACGACATGACCCCCACCGCCCGCATCCTGGTGGTAGACGACGATCCCGCACTGCGGGACCTGCTCTGCGCCTATCTCACCGACACCGGCTTCGTCGTCGACCTGGCCGGCGACGGCGAGGCGATGCGCCGCGCCATGCAACTGGCCATGCCGGATGCTATCGTCTTGGACCTGATGCTCCCCAACGAAGACGGCTTGGTCCTCACCCGCGCGTTGCGGACGCACTGCGCCGTGCCGATCCTGATGCTGTCGGCCCGCGGCGAGGAGATCGACCGGGTGGTCGGTCTGGAACTGGGCGCCGACGACTACTTGGCCAAGCCCTTCAGCCCACGGGAGTTGCTGGCCCGCCTGCGCGCCCTGTTGCGCCGGGCGCAGCGCGTGGGTCCGGCCGCGGAGCCGCCGGGGGAGCACTTCGGCCCCTACCGGCTCGACCAGGCGGCCCGTCGGCTGCTGCGCGGGGACCAGGATTTGGGCCTGTCCGGCGCCGAGTACGACCTGCTCAAGGTCTTCATCGAGCGGCCCAATCGGGTGCTGTCCCGGGACCTGCTCCTGGATCTCCTCAAGGGCTACGAGCGCGATCCTTATGACCGCACCGTGGATATCCGGGTGGCACGCCTGCGGCGCAAGATCGAGCCTGACCCCACCAACCCGGTCTATGTCCGTACCCTGCGCGGCGCGGGCTATCTGTTCAATCCGCGCGGCGCCGAATCCTGAGACCGGACGCATGTCCTGGAACTTGACGCTACGCCAGCAAAACGCGCTGCGACTCGCCCTGATCTTTGTACTGTTTGAGGTGCTGACGACGCTGGCGGTGGTCTTCCTGCTCATGCAGCCCCTGGCCACGCGGGCCACCAGCGATCTGGCCGGCCTGATGGTGCTCGCCGCCCAGACTTGGGCCGAACTGCCGCCCGAGACCCGGCCAGCCTTCGAGCGGGAGCTGACCGCATCCCACGGACTGACGCTCGCCGTCGCGCCGCCGACCGGCGCGGTGCGGACCGCCTGGCATGGCATCTATGTGCGCGAACTGGAGGCGCAACTGGCGCAACGCACCGCCGCGCCCTTGGACTTGGCGAGCGTCGATGCCGGGGCCGAGCCCTGGTTGTGGGCCGGTGTGCCGGCGGGCGGGCGGACCCTGTGGCTGGGGTTCCCGCGCAGCCGCGTCGGTCCACAGCCGCTGGCCGCCGCCCTGCTGACCCTCTCCGCCGCCCTCATCCTGGCCGGGCTGGCCGCCTGGTGGCTCGGTCACAGTACCGTGGCACCACTGAAGCGTTTCGCTGTCGCCGCGACCGTGCTGGGCCGCGGCGCGACCCCGGAACTCTTGCCTGAGACGGGTCCGCGCGAGTTGGCTTCCCTGGCGCGCCGCTTCAACCAATTGGCGTGCCAGGTCCATGACCTGCTGGAGGCACGGACCACCCTGCTGGCCGGCCTGTCGCACGACCTGCGCACCCCGCTGGCGCGGATGCGGCTCGCGCTCGAGCTGGTCCAGCGACGCCCCGATCCGGCCTGGATCGAGCGGCTGGAGGCCGATGTCGAAGAAATGAACCACCTGGTGGGGGACGTCCTGGAACTGGCCCGCGGACTGGACGGCGAGGCCGCGGTACCGGTGGACCTAGCCGCCGTGCTCGAGGCCCTGGCCGGACGCGCCTGGGAGGCGGGCGCCGAGGTCGCCGTGCAGTGTCCGGACTTGAAGATCAGCGCCCCGCCCGCCGCGCTCAGGCGGGTGCTTGGCAATCTCCTGGCCAACGCCCAGCGTTACGCCGGCGATGGAGCGATCGAACTGCGCGCCCAGTCGAGCGATGGCGCCTGCATCATCGGCGTCATCGACCAGGGTCCGGGCATCCCGGAGGACCAACTGGAAGCGGTGTTCCGGCCCTTTCACCGGGTGGATGCCTCCCGCAGCCCGGTCACCGGGGGCACCGGACTGGGGCTGGCGGTCGTGCGCCAGTTGGCCCAGGCCAACGGCTGGCGGGTCTGGCTGGAAAACCGGCGCGGGGGCGGGCTGGCGGCCTGGGTGAGCGTGCCGACCGGCAGCGGCGAGCCACCACTTCAGGGGAGGTGTTCCTGTACCCCAGCATCGTCGATCCCGGGGACAACTCGACCGGCGTAACCAAGACGCAGCCAGTAAACCGACCGATCCGAGACATTTTGCGCTGCGGCGTTTTTTGCGGACGCGCCGGGGCCGGGGTCGGCGCCAGGCGGGCTGACGCACAGGCATTTCCTGGCGGGCACCGGCGAAATCGGGTCGCCGCGGCGCCAGTATGAGAATTATTCTCAACAACCTTGTCCCGCGGACAGCCGCGCCCGCGGGCGACGCGCGGGCAGCCTGACCGGACGCGGCACCGGTGTGACCCCATCCCCCGGCCTGAAGTTAGCGCTGGCCGGATGTCCGGCGCTCCAGCAGGTCTTTGAGCCGGACAAGTTCCTCGTTGCTGAGTCCGAGTAGCCGGTCTTCGGGGCGCAGACTGCGAACCAGCTCCTCCGGCGGCAACCCTCGCACCCGCTCCTCCGGCGGCAACCCCCGCAGCCGCTCCTCCGGCGGCAGCCCCCGCAGCCGCTCCTCCGGCGGCAGCCCCCGCACCCGCTCCTCCGGCGTCATTTCAGCCAACTTTTGGCGTGTCCACTCGCGCTTAAAATCTTCAAACGTGTAGGCCATCGGGATACCCACCTCGCGGTAGCGTTGGTAAATTTGCTCAAGTATCGGAACATGGTAGTCCCGGCGCCAGCGGTAGGTGTCGGCCCCGGCGAAGACCTTCGCCGCCTCGAAGCTGAAGATCTCCCACAATGCGTTGCGCGGACAGGGCTCCACCTCGCGCAATATGATCAGGGTCACAGTGCGGCCCACGACCGGCAGGCGGTAGACCCCGGGTTTGACCGCCTCAAGCGCCACTTGCCCCGCCAGGACTCGGGGACGGCGCGTGGTGACCGCATAGAGTCCGAACTCACCGACCGGCTCCCGCGGCGCGAACGCCTTGCGGTAGTTGACGTAATACTTCAGGATCCGTGTCCGATTGAGCCGGCCCCCTGCGCTGATGCAGGAGCGCTTCCCCTTGCCTGGGCAGCGATCCGTGTCGGCCTCTCAGCTTGCGCAGTAGGATCGGGCGGATGCGTCGCGCGCCCCTTTTGTCTCCACCTTACGGCAGGCGCTCAGGCAGCCGGACTTGGTCTTGGGTGCCTTCGCATCCGTGGCCGGTGTCTCTTGACCAATGCAGCGGCGCTCCCGGCAAGTGTAGTAGCTCGTGGTGCGCCCCTTGTACTCATCGGTCGTGCGGCACAGCAGGTATTCCCCGCGGTTCGCCACCACCTCGGCCCCCACGGCAGAGACGGCGGCGTTCCCGGCCTTTTTGCGGGTGGCCGTCGTGCCGGCGGCGGCCCCCGAAGTCAGGGTCCCGGCGGTGCCGCTTGCCGCGGATGGGACGGTCTCAGACCCGCCTTTTCCCAGAAGCTGATCGAACGAGCAGGCAGACAGTGCAAGGGTGACACCGGCGGCCACGAGCAGAGTACGTAAGGACAACACAAGCTCTCCAAGAGTAAGGTGATATAGAGGTCAGGGCGGCGGCGCCGGGCATCGTATCAGGAAGGCCGAGCCGCAGGCCACCGGGCGCGAGACAGGGTATTCTATACTCAGTCTGGTTACGAAGCTGGATCTTCGTCACCAGACGGGGGGTGGTCCGCGACTGGAAACCGATGCCGAGACCCGGTTTCGCCTGCGTGCGCAACGGAGTGCCGGACGGAAGGCGCGTGGCCTGGAGTTGCTCGACAATGCCGCCAACCACGGCGCGGCATCCTGACCGCTTTGGGACCCTATCCGGCGGTTGCTTGCGGGAATGCCGGTTCGATGGTGCTCATGCGTATGGGGGTACCATACTGTCGGTGTTGCGTGGGCGCCCGGCTTGCCGTGGTTGGTTGTCTGGCAGCGAGCGCCTCAGTTGGGGCGATCCCGATCGTCATGGAATGGTGAGGGTTTCGGCGTCGGCGAGCCGGCGGACCACACCGAAGCCATCAGACTCCTCGTCCCATTTTACGCCATGAACTGGCACGACACTCTTCGGTCGAAGGGCCGCTGCGAATGAACGAAGATCGGCTGGGGAGGCGTGACCGCTGGTATGGATGTAAGCGACTTCAGCTCCAGCCGCCCGGCACCATTCCAGGGCTTCCGAATGATAGGGTTCCGACAGGTAACCGCGCCACATCGAGAAGTTGAATGCATCGTCGGCAGTCGGCACGACTCCCGCGCGTTGATAATCGCGGATCAGTCCACGACGCAGCATTATGACATGGCGGCTGCCTTCGAGTCGCTTAGCCGAGATGCCATTTGGAACCATCCGCTCAATGAAATCCTCACGGCCTTGATTCTTGTAGTTGTTTCGGAGACCACTCGTCACCACGACTTTCAGATTCGGGAATCCGGCGCACGGCAGACGCGTCCCCACTGAAACGCGATCGAGGACATCGGCCGTGTACAGATCGATTACGAGCGTCCGTCCGGTCCGTTTGGCGGCCCGATAGATGGTCACGGTACGGTCGATGTTCTGGCCCGACCATGCGACGAATACGCGTCCGCAGGTGCGCCCGAAGAGTTCGACGAAGTCGCTCTCAAGCTCGCTCTCCGATTTCACCGGCTTGTCGGACCCTAGGTTTGTTCCCTCGGTTAAGAGCACGTCGATGTCCGCCGGCGGATCAGCCATCATCCGATCGACAAGCGCGGACTTGCGCCCATGGCGGCGAAAGTCGCCAGTATAAAGCAGCCGCTTACCGGCACCTTCGACCAACAGCATGTAGGCGTCAAAGGCGGAGTGGTCGGTGAGAATCGGTGTGACGGTAAATGGCCCGACCGCGAATGGTCCCGAGCGGCTGTTCCAAGTTTCAAACGTCCGGGCAAGCGGACGGCGCATCACGTCGCCGGTGACTGCAATCAGTTTCGCCGAGCCCGACCCCGTCCAGATGGGCCAAGCGGCCGGAAGATCTTCAACAAGCCCCCAATGGTCCTGGTGTGGGTGGCTGATCAGGACGGTCGCCGGGAGGCTCCGATCAAGCGACACCGGCAGCAGGCCGGTTGCCCCGTCGGGCGCATCGAGCGGCCGCCCTGCGTCGAGGATGATGCGGTCGCCCTGCGGGTGCGCGATCTCAATGCAGGTCCCGCCGATCTGTTGGGTTCCGCGGTGGACCGTGAGGGTTAGGGGCAAAGACGCGGCTCCAGCGTCATCTGATCCAGGGTACGAACCATTTGCACATGCAGCCCCGTGTTGCGCAGCTTGTCCAGGTGCCCGTGGTTCGTGAATGCGAGGTTGCTGGTGCGATCGTCGATCAGAAGACGAGGCTTGTCATCGACCAGGAGTGGCGGCGCGTCCGCTGCCGCCGCCGCGACAATGCCCAGCCCAAGCGTTTCGATTCCAGGGTTCATCCGCTTCGCCAGTCCGTGGAAGGCCACCAGCAGGCGGCAGGCGTTCCGATAGGCGGCGGCGACCAAATCAATGTGATTCGGCTGCCTCAGCCATGTCGTATATCGCGCGAGCTGACTGATAACTTTGGGCAGAATAACATCGCCCTTGCACCGAGCTTCAGCATTGGTAACGAGCTTCGCTTCCCAGAACACGATCCGCCAGCAATTGCCGACTGGCTCAAGCGTCACGAGGTCCATTCGAGGGGCTATTCGCATCTCGGCATCGAGCGAAAAGGCCGGTAGTGCCATTTCGAGGTCAATCGTGTCGGCGTTGCGCGAGACGATCGAGTCGACGAACAGCTTCTCTTTGCCAACGTATTTATTGGCGGTAGCGCCCCAGCCGTGCAGGTCGGCGAGGCCTCCGTACTCCCGAAGCCGGCTTGTCTCCTGATCGAGGAGTCCCGCCGACGTAAGGGTGACGTAAGCTTGGCCACTGCCCTTGTCGCCGTAGACATATTTGTTATGAATATGGGCTTGGAGTCTTCCGCCCTTATCGAAATCGATTTTCGCGATGGACTGGCCACCCCGATAGAGGTTGAGATAGTCTTTGCGGATCGCCAGACGCAGGTGATTGGGAACATCCTCCAGCATCCGGTCGCTTGAGTCGAGTTTGTGTGCCTCGGGCATGTCGCGGTGAAGGGCATCGCCCGCCGGTCTCCAGTCGAGAAGCATATCCTTGAACCAAGGGTTTTCGTCCAAAACCTGATCGTTGATCAGTTCGACAGGAAACGTACGTTCGAATATTGCCATGATGGCTCCCGACGGATAGGAATTTCAATCACCCGAAACCGGGTATGGTTCGGCATCTTAGCCGCGCGAAGGGCGTTGGGACAAGCGGTTTGTGCCTGAGGCCGACGCCGAGTGGACCGCCAGCGAGAGCGCGTCCGTGGCAGCCTCTGTGACACCTAAACAAGACCCCCACTACTGCCGCAACCAATGCCCGCCTGGATGCACTCAAGGGCGCATTTACGGGTCGCTGACGCATTCAGATGTACTGCAACCCACCACGCTTGCAGAACGGCGCGGACCATCAAAGGAAGGAAAGCCGAAGATTTGCGGGACACGATAAAGAATAGATCGATGACGAAACCTGCGAGAGTCTTTATCCGTTAGTGCAAACCTGCTCGACGAAGCGGAACTTGGAAGCACTGAGAATATCCTCTCCATCCCAGCAGTAAGCGACGAGCTTTCCCCCCTTGGCAACGCTGTAATCAACGCAGGCAACTTTATCAGACAGCGGAGCGGGGGCACCAGTAACCCAATAGTGTCCGACAAATAATGGCTTCTCGCCCTGATAAGCCACACGCCTATGTTCAGGTATGGAAATGTCGGGTAATTTTTCCACTAAACCAAGACTCAGCATGGCTGCGTTTCGATAGGTCACTGCCTTGGGATCCCACCAGCGGACACGCATTCGATTTCGCGTAAAATTGTACTTGTCCTGGAAGCTATAGCCTTCCGGGAGTGGAATCTCGATTCCCTTGGTCAAAGCCTCTGTTGCCTTGAAAATAGTGGGTGCAGGACTGTCCTTCTCGGAGCTGTCCGCAGGTTCCCGCGAGGCGTGTACCATCATATCTCGATCCAATCGGTTGCCCTCCAACAACATGGGAGCCAGATAGTCCATAAATCTCTGGTGCCAACAGGCATGGACAACCCGCACTTCGGGCAAGTCAAGCCACAGCGGCAAGGTCAAAAACCAATCAATGATTTCTTTGTGCTCGGGCTTGTGCTCGACCTCTGCGAGAAAGGCTTCATGCTGTTCCCGGTTCTTAGCTCCCCAATCTGGGGAAAAGTGAGATCGCAAGAAGTCGCCAGGGTTTTCTGGATCACACAGGAACCACGCGATGGCGTTTAATTCGTGATTGCCCAGGACCGCCCGAGCGGTTCCCGCATCGACCATGCGCCTGACGATTTCGACGGTTTCGACTTGTTTAGGGCCAACGTCAATGAAATCGCCAACAAATAGAGCCCTACGATCAACATGACGCCACGCCCCCTTGATTTCATGATAGCCGAGATTGGCTAATAAAGCCTTCAAGTGATCTGCATGACCATGAATGTCACCAATAATATCGTAACTCATCTATAACCTCGGCTATTCACAGCGTAAATCACTTAAGGGTAAGTAACGAGGCATAAATTAGTTATACATCTTTATTAAGAAAAACCGTTAGGATCAACCACGTAATTCCATTGTCCAAGAGTCAGATCATGCCGGATAAACTGATCTTTGATCTCCCGGAAGCCGTCGGAGCATTTGCGGCCGAGCGCGTAGAATTTATCGAGGATGCGTGCGGTGACGCGCAGCCCGGTGTCGGTGGTCGTGCGCTCGACGGTCCACCGTGCGGTCTCGGCGGAGTCGAGGATGACCCCGCTCCAGGTGCGCTCGACTTGACTGAAGAGGCGATGCTCAATGGGGTT
>NZ_KB902530.1 GCF_000379525.1 Lamprocystis purpurea DSM 4197
GGTGGGGCGCCTTGCGTAGTCAGGCCATCCTGGCCTGACCATTCGGTTCCCGCCGTTTGGGGGTTGCCAGGGCTGGAAGCCCTGACTACGCAGGCGCAGGCGCAAGCGGAAGCGCGGACGAAGCGGAGGTATTCAAGGGAGACGCCGGGGAGCGCGGCCTTGCGGCGCAACGCGTCCTCGGTCTCGGCGTCGCGCAGATCATCCGGGCTCAGGCGACGGGCCGCCCACCAAGCCCCGAGCGAATTGTGGAGCAGGAAGTCCACCATGTAGGGCTCGGTGAAGAGCTGGGTGACGGCGGGCAGTTCGTCCGCGCCGATCTTCACCTCGGAGGCGTTGACCTCATCCTTGCGCCTGGCCTGCCAGAACTGATAGACCCAGCCCAGGCTGTCGCTGGCCTGGAAGACCTCGGCAGGCAGGTCGGCCAGCAGCCGCTCCAACGCGCGCTGATGCTCCGGCGCGAAGGTCAGATCGAACACCGGGCTGTGCGGCTTGAACACTTGGGGCAACATGCGCGCGGCGAGCCGGCCGGCCAGTTCCCATTGGCTTTTGGCGCCCATGGCCAGGTCGGGGTGCTGGTCCACCAGGTCGCGGCAGTCGTCGAGCGACACCGGTGCGCCGGGCTCCCACAGCAGCAGGCCGTTTTCGGCCAGGAAGCGGGCAAAGAGCATCCGGTGCCAGTGCTCGTAGGCTGCCTCCCAGACCAGGCGCCGAACCTCCTGGGTGTCGTCCTGGTGCTTCGCGTCGCCCAAGGCGCGGCCGTTGGCGCGCAGGCGGCGGCGCAAGACCTTGAGGTCATCGGTCAGGTAGCCGGGTGCCTTGGCCTCGCCGACGGCGAGCTGCGCCAAGGCGGCACAGGCGGCCTGTTCGGCCACCTCGCGGGCGGTCTTGACAGTGTTTTCCAGTTGGGTACGCAGCGGCTTGGGCAGGGGGCTGCTCATGGCTCGCGTACCCAATTTTCTACGGTCAGGCCGGGATAGCCGACGAAATCCGCCTCATTGTTGGTGACCAGTGTCAGGCCGAAGCTACGGGCATGGGCGGCAATCAGGCGATCCATCACATCGCGCCGACGATCCTTGACGGCGGCCGCCAATTCACCATAGTGCTCTGCCGCCAAGGCGGGATAATCCAGAACAGGGACACGCGCAATCAGCCGCTTCAAGGCGCGGGCAGCGCTGTCCCGATCCACGCCGGCATAGCGCTCGACGCCATGCCAAAGCTCGGCATAGCTGATGACCGACATCACAGCATCACCCAGAGGCAAAGGCGCCAGGCGCGCCAGGACCTGCGGCGGATGCCGATCGATCAGGTGGATGCAGATGTTAGTGTCAAGCAGATAGCCCATGTGCCAGTCTACTCGGCAGCGGGCTGCTTGCCGGAAAAGGCGGACCAGTCGCGCTCCTTCTGCTCATGGAATTCGCGGCCCTCGGCCATGAAGCCCCGCGGAAATGCTGCCAGAATTGCCGTCAGATCGCCGATCGTTTCCTGCACCACCGGCCGCACCACCAGGGTGTTGCCGACGCGTTCGATCTCGACCTCCTGCACGGATTCGGCAAAGGCCAGCTCTTTGGGAATGCGTACGGCAAGCGAGTTACCGCTCTTGAAGATCCTGGTCACCATGAAAGTCTCCCCTGAAGAACAGACAATGTATATACAGGATATACCTGAAAGAACTATAAGGCCACCGGTCCGGTCTTGAGCTTCTCGCTCAGCAAGGCTTCCACCTCGGCCAGCCAGTCCCGCAACTCGGCCTCGTCGTTCAGGGTGCGCCGCGGGATGCTGACATGTATCACGTTCGGTTTGAGCAACTGCACCGCCGCATGGCGTACGGCATCGAAGCGGCTCGGCAAGGCCTGGGTCTTGGCGACCCAGTGGTCGAGATCGCAGTCGTCCAGCGCGTCCTGCACCTCCTCAGGCGTGCCCAGCGCGACCGCTGCCGGCGGGGTGAGGTGATGCTTGGCAATCAGATCGGCGCGCTGGGCGTCGCTCAGCCGGTTCCAGTCGGCATCCGCGGTCAGTTGCGCCTGAAGCGCCTGGAAGGCTGACCGGTAGGCGTCCAGCTTGGCATTGAGGGCCTGGCGCAGCAGGTCCACCATGCGGTCGAGCAGCGGGCGCACCGGGTCCGGCTCGGCCAGCAGACTGCGCTGCGCCGCGATGGCGTCGACCTCCGCCTTCAGCCCGGCATAAGGTCCCAGCGTCTTGGCGTGCCGCAGCAGGTCACCCAGCTTGTGCCAGACCGGCAGGCGCCGGGCGATCTCGTCGGCGGTCTTTACCCACCCCTTCGACAAGCCGGTGATCGCGTCGCCGCGGTTGTAAAGCTCCAGCAGCAGGGCGTTACCGGTCTGCCCCTCGACGGCCTCGATGGCGTCGAGCGTGGGCGTCTGCGGCGCCGGTGCGGCTCCCCCGGCCTTGCCGGCCTGCTCGCGCAGTCCGGCAAGCAGCGCGGGCACTTTGGCTTGTTCCTCCTTGGGCTGGCAAGGCACGCCGACGGCGCTGAACAACTGCCGAATCTTGATCAGTTGCGGCGGCGAAATGTTGATCGACTCACGCTGGAAACTGGCCTGGGTGAGTTTGGCGCGGTCCAGGCTCCGGGCATCGACCGGCTTGCCGGCCGCGTCCGTGGCCTTGAGGTGACCGGCGGCCAGCAGCGCATACAAGGCGCCGTCGATGGCGTCACGCGGCCATCCGTAGGGCGCACCCTCGAAGGTGTCGCGGACCTCGGCGCCCTTCTTACCGGGGCCGATAGAGGCGAGCAACCGCCGGCAAACGGGGTGCTTGTCGGCCTCCTGGGTATGGCCCACGGCCTTCAGCGCTTCGCGGTTGCCCTTACGCGCCTCATCGAGCACCTTGTCCCACTGGTCGTGGTCCGCTGCATCGAACTGGCTGAACAGGCGAATGGCGGAGGCCACGCCCGCGCGGTTGATACGCTCCGCCAGGTCGTTGCCGTCGGTGGCCTCCTGGCCGCCCGCCTGGAACACGCGGGCCTCGGTAAAGAGCTTGTCGAGCAGGGCGATCAGTGTCTTCTCGGCGGTGCGGCTGCGGCTCTCCATCGAGCGCTGCGCATCTTCACCCTCCCCGGGGGTGGGGGTGCCCTTCTTCTGCAGGGTGGTCCGCGCCGCCTCCAACGCGACGATGGCGTTGGCCAGCTCAGTCTTGTTGCGGGCCGGCAGAAAGACGAACAGCGTCGGGTTGTCGGCGCTCCTGGACTTCGCCTCGGCGATGACTGACTTCTCGTCGGACTGCCAGCCATCCTGGATCCACAGGTAGAGGCTCTTGTCGTGGTCTTTAGGCAGGGTTTCGTCATAGGTCGGGTGGAGCCTGCGCTCGACATTGTCTTTCCCCTGAACGACCCGGACCTTCTTCAGCACCTCGCCGAAACGCGCCTTCAAGAGGTCGGAACGCTTCTGCTCGATGCGCTGCGGGGCCGCCTTGAGTTCGACTTCCTGCACCCGGAACTCGTCGTACCAGGCGCTGGACTCGCGGGTTTGCAGGCGGTATTCGGTGCCGCTGCCGCCCGCCAGGGCCATGATCAGGCGGTCCTTGTTCTGCAGTTCGTCCAAGAGCGCGGGCAGCCGCTTGCGCAGTTCGCTGGAGCCGGCGCAGAGATCCGTCACCAGCAGGTCGGCCAGGACATCTTCGGTGGCCTTGAGACCTAAGTCCATGGCGGCATCGGCGGGCAGCTTGTTGATGAGGTACACGAGCTTGAGCAGCCGCGCCCGAAGCTGCGCATCGGCGTCGCCCGCGGCAAAGCGCTGGACGTTTTCGAACACTTCCTTCGGCAATTGGGCAGTCGAGACCAGGTTGGCGGCGATCTGGTCGTACAGAAAGTCGCCCGCGACCACGTGACCCAGCGGAGCGTCCGCGGTGGCCAGCACGGCCTCGTGCACCACGCGCAGTTGACTGCGCAGTTGCGACACGGTGCCGGTGGTATCGATGGTGCGCAGCACGCGCTCCCAGAAGCGCCGACGCACCGGCAGCAGTGGGTAGTCCGAAGTCATCAGGTCCTCGTCCGCCGGGACGTGTTCGAGCTTGGTGCCGTGCAGATGGCGGGAGATCTCGCCCAGGTTGGCGCGCCAGACCTGTTCGATCTGCGGCTGCGCGGTCGGTTTCTTGGCGAGGATGATCTGACGGGTGACGTTCTCCACGTCCCAGTCACCGAGCATGATCGGCACCGGGAAGCGCCCCATCAGCCGCTGCAGGTTGGGCATGCCCGACAGGGCGGACTGACCGGTGCCGACAAACAACAGCTTGCCCTTGAAGTGCTTACACAGGGTTTCGGTCAATTCCTGCACCTGGAAGGCACGCTCGGCATCCGCGCCGATGTATTGCTGCACCTCGTCGAGCACGATCAGGGTGAGCGGGAACTTGCCGTCGCTCGCCAGCGCCGACTCGATCGCGGTGACCAGCTGGTCGCTGCTGATATCGGTGACCTGCGGGAACTGCGCCTTCAGGAGACCGCGGGCGTCTTGCTCCGTATGGGCCAGATCCGGGCGAGCCTTGAGCAGCGACCGGGCCAGGTCGCTCGACACGTACATGTCCATCAGCTCCCGACCGAGCGTGCACCCTGCTTGTTGGAGCTCGCCTTCGACTGCCTCCAGCAGTCCTTCGCGCTTGAGCCACAGCACGCACTGGGCTTGGTTGTACTGTTCCGGCAACCCCTTGGACTTGAAAACGATCCCGAGCAGTGCCAGGCGCACCCGGTCGCCGGCGCCGGCGCCGAGCTTGCCGGCCGCCGCGTGCAGACCACCATGGCGCTTGCCTTGGATCGAGACCTCTTTCAAATGCTCAAATACCCCGGTCGGCAGCTTGGCGATGCTGCGCGCCGCCGCGCCGTCGGGGAAGCTGTAGTCCGTCCAGAGGGTACGCAGCATCTTCGCCAGGTGCGACTTGCCGCTGCCGTAGAAGCCGCTGATCCAGACGCCGGGCTGCTCGGTTTTCGTGTCCAGGTTGAGCAGGAACTTATCGAGGATGGTCTCCAGGCCCTTCTCGTACTGGCCGTCGCAGACGAAGGTCTCGAGCTCGTAACGCAGGACGGCCTGCGCAGCCTCGGAATAGTCCTCCGATACTTCCGCCACACCATTGTTGGCCAGACGGTTTTCCTGTGGCGGCTTGCTGTAGATGTCGCGGTTACGCATGTCGATCCCTGTTCTTGGATGGCTGTGCTGTTCAGTCTTTGGCAGTCAATGGGACGGCCAGGTAATTCCAGCCGTCCCGTGCGTCGAGTAGGCGGTAGCTGTGGTGCTCGGGATGATGCTCGCCGGGGAAGAACACCAAGAGCCGTCCGTTGATCGACGCTTTGATGCCCTCGACGACGGTCGACACGCGGGCGAGGCCGAACAGCGTGCCCACACCGAGCAACGCGACCACGGTGTCGGGTCCGCTCTCGGCCTCGATGCGGGTCTTGAGCCTGGCGACGAGATCGGCGACGAAGCCTGTCAGCTCGCCCGCCGGATACCCGGCCAGGTCTTCCGGACTCTCGAAATAGGCGTCACGGTACTTCTGCGCCATCATCCATTCCGGAAAGGCGTTCGTCAGGTCGATGAGGAGCCACTGCTTGCCGGCTTGCTGCGTGGCGAGCGCAAACTCGTCCAGGTTCGCCCGCAGGCGCAACTCGTCGGCCTTGTCGTACACCGCAAAAAGGACCCGCTGGATGGCGGCGAGTCCGGACTGCCATGGCACCCCGAGGTGCGCCCGGTAGGCGGCAGCCAGTTTCTGAACCCTAGACGACATGTGCCGCCTCCTGTCTGATGTGTTCTTCATCCGGGGTCAGATAGCCGGGAAACCGGACTTCCTTGACCCCCCCGGCACACATGAACACGAGCAGCCCGCGGTTTGCCGCGACGCTGGTCAGTGCGTCCAGCTCCGCGGGTGTGCCGCCCAGCACGGTCATCCATTCCGAGGAGAACAGCCGCTGGCCCGAGCGTCCTTCCAGATAGCCCAGGAACAGACTCAGTGCGACAACCTCGGCACGCAGCACGGGCAGGGACTTGATCTTGCGCCGGGATCCTTGCAGGAAGCCGGCAGCGGTCCAGGTGCCGGCCAGGTTGCGGGAAAATGACTTCAGCGATGCGGCGCTGAAGCGATCGGGGAAGGCGTCGGCCAGGAAGGCCGCCACGTCTTCAGGGGACACCAACACGCCGACGGGTCTGGACAACACGAAAGCCCTGGAGGCCCGCAGCAGCGGGTCTCGGGCCAGGGCCACCGTCAAGGCGAGCAGCGGCTGAGCCGCGGCATCCAAAGGCCACAGGCGCCGCAAGGCCCGAAAGAGCGGATTGACTGCATCGAGGCCATAGAGGGCGGCAAGATGCTTCAGCGACAGCGCGCGCGCCTTCTTCGTGGACTTTCCGAGCAGGTTGTCCGTGACGATCGCGGTCGCATACGCCTGCCGCGATGCTGCGGCAGGCGTGTGCGCCAGCAGCGTGCGCAGGTCGTCCAGCATCATCGTGCGCGCCGCATGAGGCCCGTTGACACCGAAACGAAAGCCCAGTCGGGTCAGGAGTGCCTGTCGTTGGTCCGGCCCAGCGGCTTCTATCACTCCCCAGGCACCCAATCGCCTTCAGCCACCACGCGCACGACCGCCGTGCAGAGGGCGTCGAGCTCGGCAGCGTCGATGACATAGGGCGGCATCAGATAGATGAGCCTGCCGAACGGCCGAATCCAGACGCCCAGGTCGACGAAGCGCTGCTGGATCGAACGCATCGGCACCGGGCTTGCCAACTCCACCACCCCAATGGCGCCGAGCACCCGCACATCGACGACGCCGGGGATATCGCGGCAGGGGGCAAGGCCCGCCTGCAGCGCCCGTTCGATCCGCCGGATACGCGCCTGCCAATCCGACTGAAGCAGCAGTTCGATACTGGCGTTGGCCACGGCACAGGCCAGCGGGTTGCCCATGAAGGTCGGGCCGTGCATGAAGACGCCTGGGTCACCCGCGCTGATCCCCTGCGCCACGCGCGCCGTCGCGAGGGTGGCGGCGAGGGTCATATAGCCTCCGGTCAGGGCCTTGCCGACGGTCATGATATCGGGGCTGATCCCGGCATGTTCGCAGGCGAACAGGGTTCCGGTCCGGCCGAACCCGGTCGCGATCTCGTCGGCAATCAACAGCACATCATGGCGGTCGCAGAGTGCGCGGACCGCACGCAAGTAATCAGGTGAGTAAAAGCGCATCCCGCCCGCGCCCTGGCAAATCGGCTCCAGGATCACCGCTGCCAGTTCATCCTGGTGACGGGCGATCAACGCGGCAAAGGCGTCGATGTGACGGGGCTCGCACGGCTCATCGAAACGACAGGCTGGCGCCGGGGCGAAGACCTGCTGCGGCAGGATCGCGCTGAACAGGTGGTGCATCCCGGTGACCGGATCGCAGACCGCCATGGCGCCGCAGGTGTCGCCATGGTAGCCGGAGCGGATGGTCAGCAGCCGGTGGCGCCGCGGTTGCCCCTGCGCCTGCCGGAACTGGATGGCCATCTTGATCGCCACCTCCACCGCGACCGATCCGGAGTCACACAGGAAAACATGCTGGAGCGGGGCCGGAGTCAGGTCGACCAGGTGTTTGATCAGCCGTACCGCGGGCGCATGAGTCAAGCCGCCGAACATGATGTGCGCCATGGCGGCGAGTTGATCGCGCACGGCCTGATTGAGGACCGGGTGGTTGTAGCCGTGAATCGCACACCACCAGGAGGACATGCCGTCAATCAGTTCGCGGCCGTCCGCCAGGCGGATGCGGCAGCCCTGGGCGGACTGGACCGGGTAGACCGGAGCGCCGGGAGCCGCGTAGGGGTGCCAGGCGTGGTCGCGATCGATCGAGAGCAGCTGGTCGATGTCCATGGTCTCGCTTGCGTCAGGTCGCTACGTAACCAGTCAATAACAAGTAAACACAATCGTTGTCGTTGTCGTTGTCGTTGTCGTTGTCGTAATCGAGTTTACGCGAGGCATCGATCGCACCAAGGCGTTTCCCTGTCCGAGCGTTACAAGCAGCGCAACGATGCGTTGGTCCCGTGCGCGGCGATCGAAGCCTTTCGAACGCTTGGCGACCTTGTACACGCAGGCGAACTCGCGCGTCACATTGAATCGCTTCTCCGATTACGACAACGACAACGACCGGGACGCCAGAGGCGTTCCTACGCTTTGGCCGCGCAGTCGGTACAAACCCCGTAGATGACCAGCGAGTGGTCCTCGATGTGGAATCCATGCTGGGCGGCGATGGCGCTTTGGCGCTCCTCGATCACGGCGTCCACGAACTCCACGACCCGGTTGCAACGCACACAGACGAGGTGGTCATGATGATCGCCGCTGTTCAGCTCGAACACCGACTGGCCGGTCTCGAAATGGCGGCGGCACACCAGGCCGGCACCCTCGAATTGGGTGAGGACCCGGTAGACCGTGGCCAGACCGATGTCGTCGCCGTTGGTCAGCAGTTCCTTGTAGACATCCTCGGCGCTCAGGTGTCGTCGCCCGCTGCGTTCGAGGATGCCCAGGATTTTCTCCCGTGGCCGGGTGACCTTCAGGCCCGCATCTTTGATCTGTTGATTGTCCATAGGTCTCCCGCGTGGTGAGCCGCGCCGCCACGGCGTTCGATGATAAGGGGGCGGGGCTGCTGTATCATGCACAGGATCACCCGCTCTTCTTCTATCATAGCAAGATGCGAAAGCTTCTCAGTTGTCTGTTTCTCTCCCTGCTGTCCCTCGTCACGTCGGTCTTGACCGGCTGTGCCGATGAGACAAAGCCGGACGTGTATCATAAGTCGCTGCTCGAAGACCTGCCGTTCGTGCATAAGATGACGGTGCAACAGGGCAACATCATCACCAAGGAGGAGGTCGATCAGCTCCAACCCGGCATGAACAAACGTCAGGTGCGTTATCTGCTCGGTACCCCCTTGCTGACCGATTTCTTCAACAGCGACCGCTGGGACTATGTCTACACCATCCGCCGCGGCCATGCGCCCGAGGAGCAGCGCAAGCTGACGGTGTTTTTCCAGGATGATGTCCTGGTCCGAACCGAGGGTAATGTGCGACCCGAACCAGGTGCGGCGACCGTCGATGACCCCAAGGAGATCATCGTTTCGGTGCCGGACTACCAGGAGCACAAAGGATGGATCGGACGCGGACTGGAAGCGGTTGGCATCGGGCGTAACAAGTAGGCTGCACATTACTCGCCCGCCTGGCGCAGCCGCTTGCCCTCCTCGGCCCGCCGCTTTCTCGCCTGCTTGGGGTCGGCGATCAGCGGGCGGTAGATTTCCGCGCGCTCCCCCTCCACCAGGATCTGATCCAGGTCGGTGACTCGGCCAAAGACCCCGACTTTATAGACCCCCAGGTCGATCTCCGGGCACTTGTCCAGCACGCCGGATTGCTCGATCGCCGCGCGCAGGGTGGTTCCGGGCTTGACTTCAAGGGGCCGGAAAAACTGCTCGAACGCCCCGACATAGGCCACCGACACCCGCACGCGCTCCCCACCCTGATGGCCGACCCGATCCACGAGCGGCTGAGCACCCTGCTCAGCCATACAGGTCATCCGCGCGTTTGCAGAAGGCATCCACCAGGGTATTGGCGATCTGGTTGAAGACGGCACCAAAAGCCTTGTCGATCAGTCGACCCGAGAACTCGAAGTCCAATTCCAACTCGACTTTGCAGGCGTCTTCGCGCAGGGGCGTGAAGCGCCAGCCGCCGTGCAGCTTGCGGAAGGGTCCGTCGAGCAGCGAAATGTCCATGCGCCGATCACGCTCGAAGCGGTTACAGGTGCTGAAGGTCTGGTGAATTCCCAGACGCGACACCTCGATCCGCCCGCAGATTTGCTCGGCCGTCTCGGAGATCACCGTCGTCCGCGCACACCAGGGTAAAAACTTTGGATAGGACCCGACGTCGTAAACCAGATCGAACATGCACTTGGCCGAGTGGGCGACCAATGCGCTTTTCTTGACGATGGCCACGAGTCAGACCGAGCCAGGCTGCTGGTTGCGCACCACGTCCGCCAGACCCTCGGCGAGGCGCTTGACCTGGTCGCCGTCCGCACCCTCCACCATGACCCGCACCAGCGGCTCGGTTCCGGAGGGCCGCAACAGCACCCGGCCCCGCCCCGCCAGCTCACGCTCGGCGATGAACACGGCATCCTGGACGGCCGGCAGATTCACCAGGTCCCGTTGCTCATTCAAGCGAATATTGATCAGGATCTGTGGGTACAGCGTCACCTCGGCGCACAGCGCGTCGAAGTCGGCATCCAACCGCTGTAAGGCGGCCAGCACCTGCAGCGCCGAGACAATGCCATCCCCGGTGCTGGTCCGGTCACGGCAGATGATATGCCCGGAAGGCTCGCCGCCCAGAACGCTATCGGTGCGCTTCATGTGCTCCATGATGAAGCGGTCGCCGACCGCGGTGCGGGCGAAACCGACACCGATCTTATGCAGGGCGTGCTCGAACCCGAGGTTGCTCATCAGGGTCCCAACCACCTCCCCGCGCAGCGTTCCTTCATGCAGACGCGCACGGGCGATGATATACAGGAGTTGATCGCCGTCGATCAACTGACCGCGGGAGTTGACCATCAGGACACGATCACCGTCACCGTCGAAGGCGATACCCAGGTCGGCGCCCTCGCGGACGACCGTCTCGCACAAGGCCTGGGGATGGGTGGAACCGACATTGTGGTTGATGTTGAGCCCATCGGGCTCGTTACCCATCGCCACCACCGTCGCCCCCAGCTCGTCGAACACATAAGGAGCCGTGTTGTAGGTTGCGCCGTGGGCGCAATCCACCACGATCTTGAGCCCATGGAAGTCCATGGCCGGGGGGATGGTGCTCTTGCAGAATTCGATATAGCGGCCATTGGCGTCCTCGATGCGCTTGACCTTGCCGAGCGCCGCCGCGTCGACGGTCCGCAACGGCTGTTCGAGTTCCGCCTCGATAGCCAGCTCGACCGCATCCGGCAACTTGTCGCCGTCGGCCGAGAAGAACTTGATGCCATTGTCCTGATACGGATTGTGCGACGCCGTGATGACGATCCCCGCACAGGCGCGGAAGGTGCGGGTGAGATAGGCCACGCCCGGAGTGGACATCGGACCCAACAGTCGGATATTGACGCCGGACGCGACCAAGCCGGCCTCCAGGGCCGACTCGAACATATAACCCGAGATCCGGGTGTCTTTACCGATCAGGATCTTGGAACCGGCGCCATGACCGAGTACCCGACCCGCGGCCCAGCCCAGCTTGAGTACGAAATCAGGGCTGATGTTAGCCTCGCCGACCCGACCGCGAATCCCATCGGTACCGAAATATTTGCGCATGACTTCTCGCCTGAAGACGAATGGACAGGAGTGGCCCCTGTCGTTGTTGGTTGTTCGTTTCTCGTAACCCGATGCGTGATAATCCTTAACAAAAACCGAAAACCGAAAACTCAAAACCGTTCCGTAGCGATCGGATCAGGAGCGGCCCGCCTGATGACGCGCGTCCGCGGCCCCGCGGCTACGCACCGCATCCCAGACCGCCACCGCGTCCCGGGTCTCGGCCACATCGTGCACGCGCAGGATCGTCGCACCTCGCTCCAAAGCCAGGACGGCGGCGGCGAGACTCGCCGCCAGGCGTTCATCCGGCGAGCGACCGGTCAGAGATCCAATCATGGACTTGCGCGACAGACCAACCAAGACCGGCACCCCCAGGTCGGCGAAGACCTCGAGATGGGCCAGCAGGCTGAGATTATGTTCCAGTTTCTTACCGAAACCGAAGCCTGGATCAATGATCAGGCGCTCCCGCGGGACACCGGCGCGAACGCACTGATCGATGCGCTCGGCCAGAAAGCGGTAAACCTCAGCCACGACGTCGGTGTACGCGGGCGCTGTCTGCATCGACCGCGGCTCACCGGCCATATGCATCAAACAGACCGGCACGCCGAGTTGTACCGCGGCAGCCAGCGCCTCGGGGGTACGCAAGGCACACACGTCATTGATCAGGCCAGCGCCCGCGGCGACCGCCGCGCGCATGACCTGCGGCTTGGAGGTATCCACTGAAAGCGGCACCGGAAGTGACCCGGCCAAGGCCGCGATCACCGGGATGACCCGCTCCAGTTCCTCTTGGAGACTCACCGGATCGGCACCGGGGCGGGTGGACTCACCGCCGACGTCGATCAGGTCGGCACCCGCCTCGACCATCGCCCAGGCGTGCGCGCAGGCGGCGCTTGGATTGGAGAAACGTCCCCCGTCGGAGAAGGAGTCCGGGGTCACGTTGAGGATGCCCATGACCCGCGGCCGCGCAAGGTCGATCACACGGCCGCCGCAATCGAGTTGGCGCATGCTGTGCCTGGGTCGCCCGCTCAGTGCTCGCTGGCCGGGCGGCCCAGAGGGGTCTCATCGGCCGTTCGGCCCCGGCCAAGGTCTTCGTCCGCACGCGTCGGCTGCCCGGAGCGGGTCGGCTCCTCATCATTCCAGTCCTTGGGCGGGCGCGGCGTGCGCCCGGCCATGATGTCGTCGATCTGGTCGGCATCGATGGTCTCGAACTTGATCAGTGCGGCGGCCATGGCGTGGAGCTTATCGACGTTCTCGGTCAGCAGCGTCCGCGCCCGCTCATAATTGCGGTCGATGAAGCGGCGGATCTCGTCATCGATCAGGTGCGTGGTCTCATCCGAGACGTTCTTGTGCTGGGTCACCGAGTGGCCCAGGAACACCTCCTGCTCCTCCTCACTGTAGGTCAGGGGTCCGAGACGATCCGACAGACCCCACTTGGTGACCATACTGCGGGCGATATCGGTGGCCCGATGGATGTCATTCTGGGCACCGGTGGTCACACTGTCGGCCCCGAAAATCAGTTCCTCCGCCACGCGCCCGCCGAACAGACTGGAGATACTGCTCTCCAGGCGTTGTTTGCTGTAGCTGAAACGGTCATCCTCGGGCAGGAACAGGGTCACCCCGAGCGCGCGCCCGCGCGGAATGATACTCACCTTATGCACCGGATCGTGTTCCGGAACCAGCCGGCCAACGATCGCATGACCGGACTCATGATAGGCGGTCAGGCGCTTCTCCTCATCGGACATGACCATCGAACGCCGTTCAGCGCCCATCATGATCTTGTCCTTGGCCTTCTCCATGTCCTCCATGTCGACCAGTTTCTTGTTGCCGCGGGCCGCGAACAGCGCGGCCTCGTTGATCAGGTTCGCCAGATCGGCGCCCGAGAACCCAGGCGTCCCGCGCGCCAGCACCGACGCCTTCACATCCTCCGCGGCCGGAATCTTGCGCATGTGCACCTTGAGGATCTGCTCGCGCCCGCGCACGTCAGGCAACGGCACCACCACCTGGCGGTCGAAGCGTCCGGGCCGCAGCAAGGCTGGATCCAGGACATCCGGGCGGTTGGTGGCAGCGATGACGATGACGCCCTCGTTGCCCTCGAATCCGTCCATTTCAACCAGCAATTGGTTGAGGGTCTGCTCGCGCTCGTCATGACCGCCGCCCAGGCCGGCGCCGCGGTGACGCCCGACCGCATCGATCTCATCGATGAAGATGATGCAGGGGGCATGTTTCTTGGCCTGCTCGAACATGTCGCGCACCCGCGACGCACCGACACCGACGAACATCTCGACAAAGTCCGAGCCGGAGATGGTGAAAAACGGGACCTTGGCCTCGCCGGCGATGGCCCGCGCCAGCAGCGTCTTGCCGGTACCCGGCGGGCCGACCATCAGGACGCCCTTGGGGATCTTGCCGCCGAGCTTCTGGAATTTGGACGGGTCACGAAGAAAATCGACCATCTCCGAGACCTCGTCCTTAGCCTCCTCGGCCCCGGCGACGTCCTGGAAGGTGACCTTGACCTGATCCTCGGAGAGCATCCGCGCCCGGCTCTTGCCGAACGACATGGCACCGCGCCCGCCGGCGCCGCCCTGCATCTGACGCATGAAAAAAATCCACAGCCCGATGAGGATCACGAGCGGGAGCCAGTTGACCATCAGTTGCATCAGGATCGACGGTTTCTCAGGTGGCGCCGCCTTGATGATGACATTGTTGTTCAGCAGATCGCCGACCAAACCGGCATCACCCGGACTATAGGTCGTGAACGATTGGCCCGCACCGTTGACGCCCTGGATGGTACGTCCCTGGATGGTGACCTCTTTCACCTCACCCTGCTTGACCTGTTCGATGAAATCGGAGTAGGTCAAACCGCGCGGCGCGGATCGAGTCGTCGTAAAATTATTGAAGACGGACATCAGCACGACGGCGATGACCACCCACAGAATCAGATTCTTCGCCATATCGCTCACGGCATCTGGCCTCTGGTCAAATAGGTGCCTGGGCAGCGGCACTTGGCTCGAGTGAAGGAAAGTAACACCGTTGGGGTGTCGAAGAAAGGTGCCTGCCACCCGCCGGACTCTCGACTGATAGGGAGTTGGGGATTTTTCCTAGACTTTGAAGCCCTTCCCCACCAGATAAAGCTCCCGGCTCGCGGCCCGCGAGGACTTGGGCTTACGACTCGCAACCTGACCGAAACTGCCGCGCAATAGTCGCATCACCGCGTCGAACCCTTCACCTTGAAACGCTTTGACCACCAGGCTGCCGCCCGGTTTCAGGCATTCGCGGGCAAACTCCAGGGCGAGTTCCACCAGATAGATCATGCGGGGCTGATCGACCGCGGACGTACCGGAAATATTCGGCGACATGTCCGACAACACGAGGTCCAAAGGCGCATCGCCCAGACTGAGGCGCAGTTGCTCCAGAACGGCCGGCTCACGGAAGTCCCCCTGGAGGAATTGCACTCCCGCCAGCGGTTCGATGTCGAGCAGATCGAGCGCATAGACCGCACCGCGCCCACCCACCAGACGGGCCGCAATCTGCGACCAACTCCCCGGTGCCGCGCCCAGGTCGACGACGCGCATCCCGGCCGCCAGCACCCGATCCTTCTCCTGAATTTCCAGAAGTTTGTAGGCCGCACGCGAACGGTAACCCTCCTGCTGGGCGCGTTTGACATAGGGGTCACTGAACTGGCGGTCGAGCCAGCGGCGGCTGGATTTACTGCGGGCCATGGGCGGCTGGAGCATCCTGTTGACAAGAATCGGTGGTGCCGCGGCTCAAATGTCGTGGACCCAGGAAAAACCGAAGACTTCAAGCAGCGTGCCCGCCACGGCACCGCCGAAGATGCCGCCGAGCATGGCAAGCTGCAGATCGGGGTAAACCGCACGGCTGACCTCGACCGCCAGACCGGCGGACTCACCGAGCAGCGGGCCGGCCATGATCCAAATACTGCCGGACGCGATTCCGGCCAGGGTCGCCAACGCCAGCGACGCGACCAGCTTGCAGGGTCCACCCGTACCGCCCACCCGGCGACTCAGCAGGACCCACCAGCGCACGCCCGCCACGTACAAGATGCCGTTGGCGCTCACCAGGACAGCCAGGAGCGCGAAGGGAGAAAACGCGGATGGATGGAGCGGCTCCGCCACCGCGAGCACGCCCCCACAGATCGCACCCGTCGCCAGTCCGGCCATGACCTTGCCGGGGACCTGCCGCGTGCAGTGTTGCGGCACTGCCATCAACAATCCCAGCACGGTGGCCACACCGGCAGCGACCAGGATGGAGGCTTCGAACGAGATCAGGTGCGACGCCGTAGTCAGCAACAGCAAGCCGACAATGACGCCGACACCAGTACCCACCAACGCCAGTTCGCGCGCCCCATACAGCGCGGCACCGGCCGCACCGGCCAGGGCCGCGGCCCCGACGTACGTCATGGGACCGGCACCGAGCCGTTCGAGGATCGCCACCAGGGCGAGGAACAGAGGCGCGTAGATAAGTCCGATAATGCCCCAGACGATCCCGCGCACCAGGATCAACTGGCGCCTCTTCGTGTGCGCAGGCTGCCGGGTGTCGGGGTGCTGAGGGTCCACGAGCGAGGAAGACGATGAACGCAGGACCGCTGCCTGCTGTGCGACGGCCATTGATATGCCTCGAAAGAGAAAGCGGGGCACGCGAGCCCCGCTTCGCGATCCTAAACAGCGGATCGCCGGATGCGTGTTCAGCCGGCCTTCAAGGTCCAGGACGAGCACCAGCCGTTGACATTGATCAGCTTGCCGGGGAACAGGCTGCAACCTTTCCAGTCGCCCGAACCCTGATCAGCCTGCATGAACTGGCAGTTTGCACAGTGTTGGTCGGCCGGGGCCGCACCGGGACGGGCGGCACCGGCACGGTCCGCCTTGGTGGCGTCCGCGCTGTACTTCAGGGCAACGGCGGTCGGATCATCAGCGGCGACGGCATTCGCCGGGGCATCAGCGGCGCGGACGCTGCCGACACCGATCAGGTTGATCACCGGGATGGCGACGGCAGTGCCGAGCATCATCTTGACGGCGTCGCGACGGCTCTTGCTCATTGGCGTATCGGACATGTCTACAAGCTCCAGATGTTTTCGCGATAGGATTCGCGATGGCGTTGGGACCCTGCCCCGAGACAACCCCGGGACCGATGCCCATTCTGCAACATAGCATCGAAAAAGGCGAGCCATTCGGCCGGTCGGCCGCATCATTCACTCAAGATAGGTGCCGGCGCCGAGATAACGCGCCTTCCAGTAGGGCGCACCGAGGCGGGCGTAGCCGACCTTGTGCTGGGAGACCGACGCGTGCACGAAACGGTCCCCATCCACCATCAGCCCCACATGGTGCGAGCCCGGGCCGGTCTTGAAAAACACCATATCACCGGGACGCAGGGCCTTGGGGTTGACGGGTTTGGCGCCGCGCCGCTGGTCGAGCGACATGCGCGGAATGCGCAGTCCCGCGACGCCATGGGCGTAGTAGGTCAGGCCGCTGCAATCAAGCGCGCGTCCGGGTTCGTTACCGCCGTAACGGTAGGGTGTACCCAACTGCGAGAGCGCGGCCGACACCACCTCGGCCCGCTTGCCGTCCGGTCCTGAACTGAGCCCCGCGCAGCCGCCCAGCAGGAAAACAGCAAAACCTAAACCGAGCCCCACCGACAGCGGACGCCGCTTCTTCATAAACTACCCCCGATTGACGCTTCAAGGCGCTGTTTTGGATAGTTCTAGACTGAAGACGCGTCGCTGTCAACCCGAGTATAGCCTTCGTACCTGATATCCAGACAGACCCTTGGTGTAGGGGCGGGTTTGAAACCAGCCCCTACGTCCGGTGATCACGTCCGAATGCGATATCCTCGTCGCCGGCACCGGAACGCTTTACGGGATTGTGCATAACCCTTACATTTGCGGATCGACTGAACGTACGGGCCGCCCGCCCGACGACGTGGCGCCCGTGGAAGAGGCCCGGCGCCGCCAGTCCCGGTCGTTTCCAGGGTCGATCCCCAAGGTCGATCCCCAGTATCGATCCACGGAGTAGATCTCATGAGCAACACCAAGCATTGCCGACTGCTGATCCTGGGGTCGGGACCGGCGGGCTATACGGCCGCCGTCTACGCCGCGCGGGCCAATCTGAGCCCCGTCCTGGTCACGGGTCTGGAGCAGGGAGGCCAACTGATGACCACGACCGACGTCGACAACTGGGCGGGTGACCCGGACGGCGTGCAGGGGCCGGACCTGATGGACCGGATGCGTCGACACGCGGAACGCTTCGAGACCGAGATCATCTTCGACCACATCAATCAATCCGACCTCAGCAAACCGCCCTTCACGCTGACCGGCGACTCGGCGGTCTATACCTGCGACGCGTTGATCATCGCCACCGGCGCCAGTGCGCGCTACCTGGGCCTGCCCTCCGAGCAGGAGTTCCGCGGCCGCGGCGTCTCCGCCTGCGCGACCTGCGACGGCTTCTTCTTTCGCGGCCAGAAGGTCGCGGTGATCGGCGGCGGCAACACGGCGGTCGAGGAGGCGCTGTACCTGTCCAACATCGCCTCGGAAGTCACCCTGGTCCATCGCCGCGATTCCCTGCGCGCCGAGAAGATCCTGCAGAAGCATCTGTTCGAGAAGGCCGAGCACGGCAACGTGCGGCTCGCCTGGAACAGTAACCTGGATGAGATCCTGGGTGATGCCACCGGCGTCACCGGCATCCGCATCAAGAGCACCCTGGACGAGACCACCCGCGACCTCGAACTCCAGGGGGTGTTCATCGCGATCGGCCACCAACCCAATACCGAAATCTTCACCGGACAGCTCGCGATGGCCGGCGGCTACATCAAGGTTCACAGCGGCACCGACGGCAATGCCACGGCGACCTCGGTTCCTGGGATCTTCGCCGCCGGCGACGTCATGGACCATGTGTACCGCCAGGCCATCACCTCCGCCGGTACGGGCTGCATGGCGGCCCTGGATGCGGAAAAGTATCTGGACGCGCTGGCCGCTCAGGGCAAGTAAAGACGCGCCGGGCGTTCCCAGGGGGCCGTTGCGCGACAGCGCACCGACCTGCCGGACCTGGCGCTACGTCGTTGCGGCCCTTGAGCACACCAGGTTTTTCTCGGCACCGGCCGCCCGCATCTCTCCCGATCATCGAGACGCCGAGCACCCGGGCCCATGTATACCCTCAGCACCCATGACGCCATCCGTGAAATTCCGGCAACCGACTGGAACCGGTTGGCGGGCAACGATTCACCCTTCCTGCGTCACGAGTTCCTGGCCGCCATGGAACGCCATGGCTGCGTCGGCGAGGCGCTCGGCTGGATCCCGCATCACCTTGCCTTGCGCGACGCCGCGGGTACGCTGGTCGCGGCGGCGCCCTGTTACATCAAATTCAACTCCTACGGCGAACTGGTCTTCGATTGGGCCTGGGCCGACGCCTATCAACGCCAGGGACTCGCCTACTACCCCAAACTGGTTGTCGCCTCGCCCTACACCCCCGCCACCGGCCCGCGACTGCTGACCGGCGAGACCCCCAAGCGGGAGGAGTATGCCCGCGCACTGGCCGATGGCGCGGTACGGGTTGCCGAACGGCTGGGCGTGTCGTCGCTGCACTGGCTCTTCACCACCCGCCCGGAAACCGATTTACTGGAGACCCGCGGCCTGCTGCGCCGGGTCGGCTGCCAGTTTCACTGGACCAACCCGGGCTACCAGGCGTTCGATGACTTCCTCGCGACCTTCACCGCCGAGAAACGCAAGAAAGTGAAACGGGAACGACGCCGGGTGCAGGAGGCCGGGGTCAGGATCGTGCGGCGGCGCGGGGACGCGGTCAGCGAGGCCGAATGGGTCAGATTCCACTGGTTGTACCGCGACACCTTCGACAAACGCGGCGGACTGCCGACCCTGACCTTGCCCTTCTTTCAGGAGATCGGTGAGACCATGGGATCCGACCTGCTCCTGGTCTTCGCCTACCATGGTCAGACCCAGGGCAAGGACGCCATCGTCGCCGCCGCCTTCAACCTGATCGGCGAGCACGCGCTCTTCGGACGCCACTGGGGCTGCTCCAAGGAATTCCACAGCCTGCACTTCGAGGCTTGCTATTATCAGGGCCTCGACTATTGCATCGAGAACGGGCTGACACGCTTCGAGCCAGGCGCCCAGGGAGAACACAAGGTCAGCCGCGGCTTCCTGCCAACCCCCACCTGGTCGGCCCATTGGATCGCCGACCCGCGCTTTCGCGCGGCCATCGCCCGCTTTCTCACCAACGAAACCGAGGGGATGACCGAGTACCACGAAGAAATGCACGGCCACAGTCCCTACCGCGCGCCGCCTGCCCCACCCGACCCGTCGGTGCTCGGGAACCTGAATCCACGCGCATGATCCCGCTGCTCGCGCCCAACGATCCCCGCCCCTTTCCGGATGTGCGCCGGGCCCTGCGTGAGCCCAACGGTTTGCTGGCCGCCGGCGCGGACCTGAGCCCGGAGCGTCTGACCAGCGCCTACCGCCACGGCATCTTCCCCTGGTTCAATCCCGGCGACCCCATCCTCTGGTGGTCACCCGACCCGCGCACCGTACTGCTGCCGGACCAAATCCATCTCTCCCGCAGCCTGCGCAAGCGGTTACGAAGCCGGCAACTGGCGGTCACCATGGATCGTGACTTCAGCAGCGTCATCCGCGCCTGCGCGGCCCCGCGCGCCGGTGCCGACGGCACCTGGATCGCACCGGAGATGATCGCCGCTTACACGACCCTGCATCATCTTGGGATGGGTCACTCGGTGGAAGTCTGGGCTGGCGACCAACTCGTCGGCGGGCTCTATGGAGTCGCTCTTGGTCGGGCATTCTTCGGCGAGTCCATGTTCAGCCGCACTGCCGACGCCTCCAAGGTCGCACTCGTCGCGCTCTGCCGGCGACTTGCGGCCTGGGGCTTCGGCATGATCGATTGCCAGATGCGCACCGCGCACCTGATGCGGCTCGGCGCGGTGGAACTGCCGCGCAGTCGGTTCGTCGCCGCGCTCGCACACTACCGCGATGCCCCGGGGATCACGGGAAGCTGGGATGACGGCGCCCACCATTATCCCGCGGTCCAACTCACCGACCCGTCACCCACCGAAACCAGCGGAGACCCCTCATGAACCCGGACGATGAGGCCAGCCGCGCGCGCCAACTCGCGCTCTACCTGACCGCCGAACACCCCTGTGCTTACCTGGAGGGGCGCAACGCCAGGACGCTCTTCGTCGACCCGCTGGCGCGCATGGACTCGAACACCTATCAGGCTCTGGTCAGTCAGGGCTTTCGACGCAGCGGCGCCCATGTCTACCGGCCGGCCTGCCGGGGCTGCGCGCGCTGCGTACCGGTGCGAATTCCGGTCGCCGCCTTCCGCCCGAACCGCTCCCAACGGCGCAATTGGGCGCGCAATGTCCGGCAGGTGCAGATCATCGATACGCCGGCGGCCTTCGATCCCGGCCATTTCGCGCTCTACCTGCGCTACCTGGCCAGCCGTCATCCGGACGGAGCCATGGCCGGCGATACCAGCCTGGAGAGTTATCGGCGCTTCCTGGTGGAGCCCTGGGGCGGCGTGACACGTTTTCTGGAACTGCGCCTGGACGGCCAATTGGCGGGGGTCGCGGTGACCGACCTGCTGCCCGACGGACTGTCCGCGGTCTACACCTTCTTTGACCCCAACCTGTCAAGCCGGGGACTGGGCACCTTCGCGGTGCTCACCCAGATCGAATGCGCCCGCCGCTTGCGGCAGCCCTATGTCTATCTGGGCTACTGGATCGAAGCATCGCGCAAAATGGCCTATAAGGCGCACTTCACGCCGCTGGAGGCCTGGGATGGACGACGCTGGTCGAACCTGCTATCACAGGTCGTGACCACTGTCGGCGAGACAGACGGGAAAAACTGAACCAGAGCGCATGACTCCCGCTACCGCGACACCAGCAGTTCCAAATTTGGGTGGTCACCCCCAACAGCGTGCTGGCCGCGAGGCTGATGGTGGATGCGCTGCGCTTATCCACCCTACACAACCTGCAACTTTGTAGGGTGGATAAGGCGCGCCGCACGATGTTCGGGACTCGGCACGTCGGTCGTGCGCGCCGCATCCACCAGGGGTCGCGCGAGGCCGCCAAAATTTGGAATTGCTGCCGCGACACGCGCTGTTAGGGATCGTCGGCTAATCCTGTGTTATACTTCCGGCGCTTCACGAGCCCCGGAGCTGTTTTTTTATATCTATGAACCATGTCTAAAGACGACGTTATCCAGATGGAAGGGACGGTCACGGAGACCTTGCCCAACACCGTGTTTCGAGTGCAACTGGAGAATGGTCACACCGTGACCGCTCACATCTCCGGGAAAATGCGCAAGCACTACATCCGTATTTTGACCGGCGACAAAGTCACAGTTGAGCTGACACCGTACGACCTCACCAAAGGACGTATCGTCTATCGCGCCCGCTGACGCTGGAGCGATTTGCGCCAAAACCCACGACCAACTCGCGCGTCTTTTCGCCCGCCTTCCGCGTCGCGCCGACAGTCGCATAGCTCGGCTATGCTCCTGTCGATGCTCATTGAAGGCAGACGAAAACCCTTCGCGATCTGCTGCCGGATGTTCCGGCAGTCGCCTAATGCGGTGCCTTGGCCGCGTCGATCTCGAACGCCAGACCCTCAGCCTCCACATAAACACGAACGCCCCCCCCTCCGGCCAGCGATCCGAACAGCAACTCGTTGGCCAGCGGCTTCTTGATGTGATCCTGGATCACCCGCGCCATGGGTCGTGCGCCCATCTTGGGATCGTAACCCTTGTCGGCGATCCAGGCGCGCGCGGCCGCATCCACGGCGAGTGACACCTTCTTATCCAACAGTTGCTGCTCGAGTTCGAAAATGAACTTGTCGACCACGCTCTTGATCGTCTCCGGCCCCAAGGGACTGAACTGCACCACCGCATCCAGCCGGTTCCGGAATTCGGGTGTGAAGTAGCGTTTGAGCGCCTCCAACCCATCCGTTGCGTGATCCTGCTCGGCAAAGCCCATGGAACGGCGTGCGGTCTCTGCCGCCCCCGCGTTCGTCGTCATCACCAGCACCACGCTGCGGAAGTCCGCCTTGCGGCCGTTGTTGTCGGTCAGAGTGCCGTGGTCCATCACCTGAAGCAGCAGGTTGAACACATCCGGATGAGCCTTCTCCACCTCGTCGAGCAGCAGCACGGCATGAGGATGCTTGTTGATCTCCTCGGTCAACAGACCGCCCTGATCGAAACCGACATAGCCCGGGGGTGCCCCGATCAGACGCGACACCGTGTGGCGCTCCATATACTCGGACATGTCGAAGCGGATCAGTTCCATCCCCAAGACACGGGCAAGTTGCCTGGTGACCTCGGTCTTGCCGACACCGGTCGGACCGGTAAAGAGGAAGGAGCCGATCGGCTTCTCCTCGTGACCCAGACCCGAGCGGTTCATGCGAATCGCGGCAGTCAGTGCGTCGATGGAGGCATCCTGACCGAACACCACCATCTTCAGGTCGCGATCCAGGTTGCGTAAGGACTCGGTGTCGGACACCGAGACCTTTTTCGGCGGAATACGCGCCATTTTGGCGACGATCGACTCCACATCCGCCACGTCGATGCGCTTCTTGCGCTTGGACGGACTCATGAGCTGCACGTTGGCTCCGGCCTCGTCGATCACGTCGATCGCCTTGTCCGGCAGGTGCCGATCATTGATGTAGCGGTTGGAGAGCTCCGCGGCCGCCCGCAACGCCGGATTGGTGTAGGTCACCTGATGGTGGGCTTCGAACCGCGATTTCAGCCCCTTGAGAATCTCGATGGTCTCCTCGACACTCGGCGCGTCGATGTCGATCTTCTGAAAGCGCCGGGCGAGCGCCCGATCCTTCTCAAAAATACCCCGATATTCCTGATAGGTGGTCGAGCCGATGCAGCGCAAATCACCCGAGGCCAACACCGGTTTGATCAGATTGGACGCGTCCATCACCCCACCCGAGGCCGAGCCGGCGCCGATAATGGTGTGAATTTCATCGATGAACAGGATGGCGCGGGGCTGACGCTTGAGCTGGGCGAGCACGGCCTTGAGTCGCTTCTCGAAATCGCCGCGGTACTTGGTGCCGGCAACCAGCCCGCCCAGATCGAGCGCGTAGATCACCGCGTCGCTCAGCACCTCCGGGACCTCATGATCCACGATCTTCTTGGCCAGACCCTCGGCGATCGCGGTCTTGCCGACGCCCGCTTCACCCACGAACAGCGGGTTGTTCTTGCGCCGACGGCAGAGGATCTGAATCGTCCGTTCCACTTCGGCCGCCCGTCCGATCAACGGATCGATGCGCCCTTGGCGCGCCATCTCATTGAGATTAGTCGCGAAACTGTCCAGCGGGCTCGCCCCCTCCCGCTCCTCCCCACGCGCCTCCTCGACCTCGCCCTGACTCTCGTCCTCGGCAGTTTCGCCCGGGACCTTCGAGATCCCATGTGAAATATAGTTGACGACATCGAGCCGGCTGATGTCCTGCTGATTCAGCAGATAGACCGCCTGGGAGTCCTGCTCACTGAACAGCGCCACCAGCACGTTGGCGCCGGTGACTTCTTTCTTGCCGGCGGACTGCACATGGAAGACCGCGCGTTGGAGCACGCGTTGAAAACCCAGGGTCGGCTGGGTATCGCGCTCCTCGTGGACCGGGATCAGGGGTGTGGTCTCGTCGATGAAGGCCGTGATCTCCCGGCGCAACCGTTCGGGATCGGCGCCGCACGCGCGCAACACCTTGACAGCCGCTGGATTATCCAGAAGCGACAAGAGCATGTGTTCCACGGTCATGTACTCGTGGTGCTTCTCGCGCGCCTCTTTGAAAGCGCGATTCAACGTGAACTCAAGCTCTTTACTCAGCATCGGACTTGTCCAAGCGGGGTTAGGGAAACCAAATATGTCTGCCTTGGCGCCGCCTGGCGCCGCGGTTGGGTCTCGCCCGAGCGAGGCACGCGCAGCCTGACTGTCGGCATCACGCTTCCTCCATTGTACACATCAGCGGGTGCTGATGACTGCGGGCGAAGTCGTTGACCTGTACCACCTTGGTCTCGGCGATGTCTTTCGTATAGACGCCGCAGACCCCCACGCCCCGCGTATGCACATGGAGCATGATCTGTGTCGCCTTTTCCCGATTCATCGCGAAAAAAGTCTCCAGTACTTGCACCACGAACTCCATAGGGGTGTAGTCATCGTTCAGCAACAACACCTTGAACAACGGAGGGCGGCGCAATTTCGGTCGCGCCTCCTGCACCGTCAGCCCGGATTCACGTTCCTCGTTGGGATTTGCGTTGCTCATGATTCGGGATTCTAGACAAATTTCGCCTGAATGCGATGGACATTATGACCCCTGGTCACGCTCCGTGAAAAACGGGGAGCGTCGGCGTCCCGATCCGGACCGCGCGCCGACCCGCCTGCCGGACGCGCCATACTGGTGCAGGACGGCCGGACGCGCATCCTGTTTGACCAACCAAATCAACTCACTATACTAGGGACGTATGGCGCCGCTCGCCGGATTCAAGGTATGGCGCCATGCCAAACAACAAAGATTACACCGAGCGAACCTCGGAAACCCCGGAGGAGTATGTTTCAATGATCACCGGTATTGTTAAGTGGTTCAACAATGCAAAGGGTTATGGGTTCGTCAAACCCGATGGCCGCGAGGAAGACGTGTTCGTACACTTCTCCTCGATCGACATGGATGGTTACAAGACCCTGAGAGAGGGCCAAAAGGTCGAGTTCGAGGTCAGCCAGGGGCCAAAAGGTCTGCACGCTGCCGCGGTCCATCGCGTGAGCTGACAACCCTCACCCCGTCGGTTGTCTGACGACGGGGCGGCCGGACCAACGGGCGTGCCGCCAGCGCGGCACGCCCGTTTTTCACCACTTACATCTCGGCGATGACCGCTTCGCCGAATCCTGAACAACTGACCTTGGTGGCGCCGGGCAACAGCCGCTCCAGGTCATAGGTCACGGTCTTCGCCGCAATGGCACCCTCCACGCCCTTGATGATCAGATCGGCCGCTTCGACCCACCCCATGTGCCGCAGCATCATCTCGGCCGACAACAGCAGGGAACTCGGGTTGACCTGATCCCTCCCCGCGTACTTGGGGGCGGTTCCGTGCGTCGCTTCGAACATGGCCACCGAATCCGACAGGTTGGCGCCGGGCGCCATGCCGATGCCGCCCACCTGAGCGGCGAGCGCGTCGGAAATATAGTCGCCGTTGAGGTTGAGGGTCGCGATCACGGCATAGTCCTTGGGCCGCAACAGAATCTGCTGAAGGAACGCATCCGCGATCACGTCCTTGATCACGATCTCCCGGCCGGTCTTGGGACTCTTGAATCGGCACCAAGGTCCGCCATCGATTTCCACCGCACCGAATTCGGACTGCGCCAGGTCATAACCCCACTGTTTGAAGGCTCCTTCGGTGAACTTCATGATGTTGCCCTTGTGCACCAGGGTCACCGAGGCACGATCGTTGTCGATCGCGTACTGGATCGCCTTGCGCACCAGGCGCTCGGTCCCTTCACGCGAGACCGGTTTGACGCCGATGCCGGAGGTCGCCGGGAAGCGGATCTTGGTCACACCCATCTCGCGCTGCAGAAAGTCGATGACTTTCTTGACTTCCGGCGTGCCCTCCTGCCACTCGATACCGGCGTAGATGTCCTCCGCGTTCTCGCGGAAGATCACCATGTCGGTATGCTCGGGCTCCTTGAGCGGACTCGGCGTTCCCTTGAAGTAGCGTACCGGCCGCAGGCAAACATACAGGTCGAGTTGCTGACGCAAAGTGACGTTGAGCGAACGGATGCCGCCGCCCACCGGAGTCGTCAGCGGCCCCTTGATCGAGACCACGAACTCCTTGACCGCCTGCAGGCTTTCGTCCGGCAGCCACACATCTTCGCCGTAGGTGCGGGTGGACTTCTCGCCGGCGTAAATCTCCATCCAATGGATGCGGCGCCGGCCCCCATAGGCTTTGTGTACAGCCGCGTCGGTCACCGCGATCATCACCGGGGTGATATCGATGCCGATGCCGTCACCCTCGATGTAGGGGATGATAGGTTGGTCGGGAACCGACAAGGAAAAGTCCGGATTTACCTGGATCTTCGCGCCGTCCGCCGGGATTGTTATCTTCTCGTAGGCCATCGTCGGTACTCTCTCTGGGTCGCCGTAAAGCTCAATCCTACCATCCCAGCGCGGTCAGCGGTGTTCGTCCGCACCGAGCTTCTGTGAAGCACTGCTCAGCAGCCCGCCGGTACCGCGTGCAATAGTGTTACCGAGCATAGGTGTGGCGCCGCCCGCCTCGCACCAACCAGGACGACGGCGCCCCCTATGGTCAACGCGCTGCACGCGGGCATCGAAAAAAACCTTACTCAGGGTAGACGCACATGATCTGGTTCTTATTCGCACTTTTCGCCGCTATCGTCATCGGCGGCCTCCTGGCGATCTTCTGGTGGACCCGGGACGGGTTCTCGACCACCTGGGACGAATCCTAACCCGACCGGGGCACTCGAGAACCCGAGCCTGCTCGCAGTCCCCCGTCGGTCGCGGCATGGTCGGGGTCGCGCAGCACCGCGCGACACGGGATCCGCGGATCCACCTGACGCGCCTACTGTGCTAGCATCCGGCCTTTTAACGCGCCCGGCGCGGGCGTGCTTGCGGTTGCGCCTGTTCATCCAGAGGATCGAGTCATAGTGCGTTCGTTCGCGACTGTCGGCATAGTGACACTCGGCGCCTGGTTATTGGCCGGGTGCGCCGGGACCATGGATTCGGATGGCTTCGACACCAGCCGGCGCCCGCAACTACTGATCCCCGGAGCCAGTCGTGACGAGGTCAAGGGTCTGGCCATGGGTTCCGCGCGCGCGAAAGGCTGGACCATCGTCAAATCCACGAATGACCTCCTGGTCGTTCAGCGGCCGGTGGACCCCGCCTCACCGACCGCCACCGCACTCGGCGCGGCCGGCAGCGCACCCCCGCCCGTGATCGAGGTGACCTCGGCCTTCACCGAACAGTCGGACGGGGTCAAGGTCGCCCTGCGCGCCACCTTGGTCAGTCAGCCGCCGGGCGAGCGAGCACCCCAACGCCTCGACTACACTGACAATTATCGGGATGCCTTGAAGCAATCGCTCGAGTCGCTGCGTTCGAACTGGGACGCAAACGGGCAGCGCGTCACCAACGCCATCCCGCCGCACACGGCCGGCGCCACGCGCCCCGGCGCCGATCCGGCACCTGCGTCGGCCAACAACCCGTTGGTCAAAGCCTGGGGAGAGACAGTGACCGCAGAGACCGCGGCTACACCGGGGGCGACCGGCGGTACCGTCACTACCCCGGCCGATAAACCGCGGGTCAAAGTCTGGGGAGAGCCCCTGACCGAGGGGACCGCGACCACACCGGATGCGACCGGCGGTACCGTCGCTACCCCGGCGACCACACCGACGCCCGTGACGAGTCCCGCCCCGCGATCGACCGAGACCACCCCATCACCCGCCCCGGTGATTGACGGCAGCAGCGCGCTCACGGCCACCCGCCCGCTCACCCTGTCGGTGCCCATACCGGCGCCGACGCCCGCACCGCTCGCCCCTCAGGACAACATGCTGACGCTGAGCCAGGCCGGCGGCACCGGAACCTGGGCCTACTATGCCGAGCAGTACGCGCGCTTACGCGGATGCACCGTCACGGATAGCGGGTCGCAATTGATCGAGACCCGCGCTGACGGTGAAATCCACAAGGTGTCCTGTGTCGATGCCGAGAGTTACCTGCTGAAATGCGAGAACGGGGTCTGCCGCGCTTTGGAATGAACCACCGACTGAGCAGTCGTTCGCCGCACGGCACCCGGTCATGACCCGCCGGCCTCACGTGAGAACCGGGCAATGGGCACGGCAGGATCGGCTGCCGCGAACTGCGGCGACCGCAGCGTTGCGAGCAAGACCACGCCGCTTGCTGCCCTGCCTCAGCGGGATACTGACGCTCACCGCCGTCACCCTGACCCAGGGTGCCGCACCCGACGCGGGCATCGCCAAGGTCACCATTCGCACCAACGGCGGCACCGTCCGGGTGGAACTGACCGCCCCGGCCTTGACCCTCGTGGGGTTCGCCGGGGACCCCGGCAACACGGTCCAACGCGATGACCTCAAACTCGCGGCGGAGAACCTCCAGTCCGGAGACGCCCTCGTGCGCTTCAACACCCAGGCGCGGTGCCTGCTGGAAAGCACCAAGGTCGACGCCGATCCACGGATGCGTCAAGGCACGGCCGACCTGGGGGCAAGTTACCGCTTCGGCTGCGCCCTGCCGGGCGAACTGCACTCCGCCGCCATCGGACTCTTCGTCGGCTTTCCGGCCTTGCGGCAAGTCCACGTCCACTACACGACGGCCCAAGGCCAAGGCGCGGCCATCGCCACCCCGAGCAACCCGATCGTCAACTTCATTCCCCTGCACTAAGAGGATATCCGGAACGGAATATGCTTAAACTGAGAAACCATAAAATTTACAACGCTTAATCTATCAAGCGCCAAAAGCGTCGTATTCTCAGAGTTCAGTGACATATCAATAAATGTCAACCGGTTGTCTTTCATAAGCAATTTCTGAACCGGATTTCCTCTAAACCGCGCCCAGGGCGCTTTGTGATGTTATTGAATGAGATCGACCCCGGCAGACTCGACGATTGCTGGAGCCGGCGCGGTTTATCGTGAAGTGGATGGCCGGGTTGCTGATCGCACAGGCGGCGCTGATCGCGGCGCTGGTGAAGCTGCTGTGAGTTGACAACCCACCGCTGCGGGCCTAGGTTCCCGACGAGGACCACCTGGAGATACCGCGATGACCGCTGATGTTGACAACCTCGTGCTTGAGCACCTGCGCCTGCTGCGTTCCGACATCAAGGAGATGCGCACCGAGATGCAAAGCGGCTTTCACGATCTGAAAGACCGCATGGCGCGGCTGGAAACGGCCATGTTGCGCGTCAAGCGCGATGCGCTCGGCGCGGAGGAGAGTGTGGCCTTCCAGCAGGTCGCCCACGATCGGCTGGTGGAGCGGATCGAGCGCATCGAACGGCGCCTGGAACTGAGCGACAGTTGACCCGTGACCGGACGGTAGATCGCGCCGCGCGGGCGGCCGTCTGATCGACTCCGCCGGCCAGGCGGATTATCCGCTCGGCATCGCTCTTGACTCGAAAAAAGCAGGGAACCCCACGGAGAACCCCCAAACGAAAAACCCCGATTACGGGGTCCGCAACCGGGGCTTAAATCACTGTTTTTGAATGGTGGGTCGTGTAGGATTCGAACCTACGACCGATGGATTAAGAGTCCACTGCTCTACCAACTGAGCTAACGACCCGAATCATGCGAGCCACGCAGTTTACTGATTGAAATCAGGTTGTCAACCTGATTTGCCGACTGCGCGACACCTTGAATGGTGGGGTGGACGATGGGGATCGAACCCACGACCACAGGAGCCACAACCCTGCGCTCTACCAACTGAGCTACGTCCACCATTGACTAACCGACATCGGACTGAACGATCAGGACACGCCCCTCGCCAGTCATCGAATTGGCGCGCCCGGCAGGACTCGAACCTGCGACCCACGGCTTAGAAGGCCGTTGCTCTATCCAGCTGAGCTACGGGCGCCTGCGAGACGTGGAAATCAGGCGTTTGGTCGGGGTAGAGGGATTCGAACCCCCGACATCCTGCTCCCAAAGCAGGCGCGCTACCAGACTGCGCTATACCCCGGATTTGGATACAGTTCCAAAAACGAAGACCCGGAAGAGTACGCGTTTTTTCCGAATCGGTCAACAGGTATCGGCCGGAAGCAGCAATTCCGAATTTGGGCGGCATCGCGCGACCCCTGGTGGATGCGGCGCGCGCGACCGCCTTGCCAAGTCCCTGACACCGAGCGGCGCGCCTTATCCACCCTACAACCGAGCCGGTTTCGTAGGGTGGATAAGCGCAGCGCATCCACCATCAGCCTCACGGCCGGCACGCTGTTGGCAGCAGCCACCAAAATTTAGAACCGCTAAGCCGGAAGTGATCGATGTCCGCGCGAGCTGGTCGGACCGCCAATCCACCAGCCGCGTCATACCCCAGCCAGCGCCTGGGTGAGATCGGCGGCCAGATCGGCACAGGTCTCCAGTCCAACCGACAGTCGCACCAGGCCCTCGCTGATACCGTGCCGGGCGCGCTCCTCCGGGGCGTAGGTGGCGTGGGTCATCGAGGCCGGGTGCTGCGCCAGGGTCTCGCAGTCGCCCAGGCTCACCGCCCGCGTCACCAACTGCAAGCGGTCCATGAAGCGCACGCCGGCCTCATAGCCGCCGCGCAGTTCCAGGGCGATCATGCCGCCGGCGCGCGACATCTGCCGGCGCGCCAGCTCAGCCTGAGAAAAGGACGTAAGCCCCGGATACCAGACCTGGGTCACCGCCGGGTGCGCTTCCAGCAGTTCCGCGAGCGTCTGGGCCGAGGCGCAATGGCGCTCCATCCGCAGCTCCAGGGTCTTGAGCCCGCGCAGGACCAGATAGGCATCCAGCGCCGAGATGCAGGCGCCGGTCATCTCCTTGACACCGAAGAAGCGAATCTGGTCGATCAGCTCACGGGTCCCGATCACCGCCCCGGCCAGCAAATCGCCATGGCCACCCAGATATTTGGTCGCCGAGTGCACCACCAGATCCGCCCCCAGTTCCAGCGGGCGCTGCAGACAGGGTGTGCAATAGGTGTTGTCGACGATGGTCAAGGCCCCATGCCGCCGGGCGATGGCGCTGACCGCGGCAATATCCACCAAGCGCATGTTCGGATTGGCTGGAGTCTCGAAAAAGACCACCCGGGTCTGCGCATCCAGCGCCGCGGACAACGCGGCCGGCTGGGTCAGGTCGGCAAACCGCACCGCGATGCCCAGTCGCGCGAGCCCGTGTTCGAGATAGCCGAAAGTGCAGCCGTACAGGGTCTGGTCCGCAACAATGGTGTCGCCCGCCTTGAGCAGGGTCCACAAGGCGGACGTGATGGCGCCAATCCCGGAGGCCGTGGCAAGCCCCGCCTCGCCCCCTTCCAGACTCGCCAGACGGGCCTCCAGCACCGTCGCCGTGGGATTGCCGACTCGGGAATAGACATAACCGGGCGACTCACCGCGAAAGCGCCGCTGGCCCTCGGCGATATCCGGAAAGGCGAAGGTGGAGTTGAGATAGACCGGGGGGTTCAGCGCCCCCTCGTGTTCCAGCGGGTCATAGCCCTGATGGATCGCGCGGGTGGCGAAGCCCAGGCTGTGTTCGTCGTTCATCGCTTGCTCGTCGTTCGTAAAGCCGGCACCCCGGCCGCTGGTGGAGTGCCGCGAGGCTAAACGCAGTGGTGGACCGCGTTCAAGCCCAGACGACGAAAACCGGCTCGGCTGTAGGGTGGATAAGGCGCGCCGCTCGGTGTCAGGGACCCGGCACGGCGGTCGCGCGCGCCGCATCCACCAGGGGTCGCGCGCTGCCGCCCGGACTGGGAATTGCGGCTGCCCCACCCTCGCGCTTGGGCCTGGATCATAAACCCGGCCACCGCGCGATCTGCACGGTCGCCGGTCCGCACAGCGGACCCTACAGGTTAGCGTAGGGTCCGCTGTGCGGACCGTCTGCGGCCGGCCGGAACGATGATCAAGGCCCGCGCTTGACCGGCGCGCCGTGCGGCGGCGGCTTGCGCTGTTCGGGCTCGGGCTCGGCCTTGACCTCGGGCTCGGGCGGAAGAGCCGGTTCAGTGTCCCGCCCTGCCCCGGCCTCGATCGAAGACGGCAGAGCCAGGCCCGCCGCTCCAGAAGCTTTGGGGTCGGGCGCGCTGTCCTGGACGCCCTTGGTCCAGAAGAAATAGAAACCTGGCAAGGCCGCCAGGACGCTCAGCAGGATGACGACGAGCAACCGCCGGCTCAACCGCGCAGACCTGGCGCCCGCGCCCGGCACCCGCTCGCCGGACGCGCAGTCCCGACGCTGCGCGTCAGCGGCCAAGCCCAACAGGGCGGCGGTGGCGTTGTCCTGGTCGGGCCGGGCCGCGGCTTGCACGGCCTGGATCAGCGCCTGCGCCGCGGCCTGCGGGTCTTGCCGGACCAGGGTCTTCAGTGCGGTCTCAGGCACGACGCCGTAGACCCCGTCGCTCAACACCAGCAGCCGGTCGCCGGGGGCCAGGTCCACCGGGTGCAGGTTGCGGTCGATCTCCGGGATGCGCGCCAACCCCAGAAAGCTCGCCAGCGCCTGACGGTCCGGGTCCGCGGCGGCCGCCTCGGGACTCAACAGGCCCTCCGCGACCTGGCGCAAGAGCTGATTGGCGTAGGTATGGTCGTCCGTGCACCGGGTCAGGGTGTCGTCGGCGGCCCGATAGTGATAGAGACGGCTGTCGCCCACCCCGACCCAATGCAGTTGCGCCTCGCACACGACCACCGCCACCAGGGTGGTGCCGACCTGCCCCTCGCCCTCACGGGCGCAGGCAAGATCGTAGACCGCCTGATTGGCGGCCTGCAGCGCCCGCTCCAGTGCCGCGGGGATGGGCTCGTCCGGGCGCTTCGCCGCATAGGCCGCCATCATCCGCTCCACCGCCAGCCGGCTCGCCTGACGCCCGCCGCTCAGGCCGCCCATGCCGTCGGCCAGCACCAGCAGCACGCCCCCGTGAGCGCGCAGGGCGGGAGTGTCGAAGCCCAGAAAGCCAAAGGCATCCTGCTGCTCGTCGCGGGCACCCTGCCATTGCGCATTACCGGGTTGAATCTCCATGGCGGCCTCGATCACAGGGCGATGCGCAACTCGGTCCGGCCGATGCCGATCACATCGCCGTCGCGCAGTGGATGGGTGGTCTGGATGGCGATCCCGTTGAGTCGGGTGCCGTTGGTCGAGCCGCGATCACGCAGCACCAGACAGCCATTGTCCAGCGCCTCGATCTCCGCGTGTTGCGCGGAGACCTCCGCGTCGTCGGCGAGGATCAGATCACAACCGGGAGCACGGCCGAACAGGGCACTGGGGGCCGCGGTCAATACCACCTGCTGACCGCGCCGCCGGCCGGTCATGAAAGTGGCCGTCACGATCGCCCGCGATACCGACCGTGCCGCGCCCCCGCTCCCGGCGGCAGTGACGACAGGCACGGTGGGGACCGAGGCGGGGTCTTCCAACGCCAGGGGCTCAGGCGCGGGGCTCTCGCGCAGTGCCCCGGCGACGGCCGGGCCGCGCCGTCGGCGGAACAAAAAGACCACCATCAGCGCCCCGATCAGGCCAGTACCACCGGCGAGCCAGGCCCAGGGGGCTACGGGGCGCGCGGCGGGCGCGGCCTCGGCAGAAATCGGCACCGGCGGCGCGGCGTCCGGGCTCGGCCCCGCATCGGCGGCTGGCGCTGCCGACCCGCTCGGGTCCGGCGCTGCCGTGCCGGGCTCACCCGGAGGCGGCGCGGCGGCTGGAGCCTCGGGCATCAGGCGCAGGTCGGTCCCCGCGGTCAGCGTGACCCCGGCGTCGTGCAGGTCGATCTGGAGCCGATAGCGGTTGCCGTCCAGCGGACAATCCGCACACTGGACCTGGACCCGATAGACCTCCGCGATGCGCGTCCGCATGGCCGCGAAGGCCGCGCTCGGGTCGTCCCGGCCGCCGTCGACGAAGACCCCGCCGGAGCGGCGCGCGAAGCGGCCCAGGGCATCGAGGCCGGCCTCGCGGCGGGCGCGGTCACGGAGACTACTGAACCCGACCGCATAGATCGGCACCGGACCCTCGGCGAGCATCGCGTAGACCTCCTCGGCGCTGATCCCGCCGGGAGCGTCGTCGACGCCATCGGTGAGGGTGACGATGACACGCCGCTCCGGCAGGTCCGCCGCCCGCCGCCGCCCGAGATCCATCGCCCGGGCGAGTGCCTGATGCAGGGCCGTATGGTCATCGGTCGGCGCCAGCTCGGCGATGGCGGCCAGCAGTGCCGCGGTGTCGGCGGTCGGTGCCACCAGCACCCGAACCCCGTCACCAAAGCCGATCAGCGCCGCCCGATCCCCGGTCCCAAGCGCGCCCACCCAGTCGGTCAGCGCCTGCCGGATGCGGGCGAACCGCGGCGCGGACAGCGAGCGCGAACGATCCACCAGAAACAGGTACAACACCCCGGTCGGCGCCGCGGCGAAGGGCGTCAGGCCGGACACCGTCGCCGGATGTCCGCCAACCGTGGCATGGAGTTGCCCGGCGGTGACCCCGGCCACCGCCTCCCCCGCCTCGTCGCGGACCTCGAGATAAACGCCGATCTCCCGCCCCAGGGCCACCGCCTGGGAGATCTGCACGGCGGCTGGCGGCCCGGCCAGGACGGTCTGGGCGAGCACTGCCCCGAGTAAGACGACACAGACAATCAATGGCAAAGGTCGGGCGGCCGGCATCGGGGTATCCTCCTTGGGCACGCAGCGGGGGATCGGCGCGAATCGGGGGTCGGTGTCACGGTCGTATTGTCCGCTAGTGGCCGACCGAACGTCGCCAACCAGATAGAATCGTCGGGTGGACAAGCGCAGCGCAGTCCACCAACAGCAGCAGCGCCCGTCACCCGGTTGCGCCCACTCGCTGGCCTGACTAGACTCGGACTTGCCGACGTCATGCGCATTCGGCGTACCCTTTCTCACTGGTTCTTTCAACAGGAGTTGTCCGCATGCACGTTAACCTTGCCGAGGCGCAAGTACAACTGCCCCACCTGATTCGCGCCGCGCTGGCCGGCGACGAGGTCATCATCGCCGACCTTGGTCGTCCATCCGTCCGACTCGTACCCATGCAACCGATCACCGGGCTGCGCCAACCCGGCGCCTGGTCCCACCTGCCCCCGCCCGCCGACGATTGGGACAACCCTGCATTCAATGCCGAGATCGCCCGCAGCCTGATGGGCGAGCACGACTGATGGATGCAGGCGGCTATCTCATCGACACTCACATCCTCTATTGGTGGATGACGGCTGCACCGACCCTGGGAGAAACGACCACGCGCACGCTTCGGCAGGCCGACATCGCCGTCAGCGCCACGTCCTTATGGGAGATGCTCCTGAAAAACCGCAAGGGCAAGCTGCCCTTGCCGGATCGGCCATTGGGTCAGGAGGTCATCGCCCAAGGGTTCCGCGTCCTCCCGATTACCCCCGACCATCTCGACGCTTTACGCGGGCTCGACGTCCCCCACGAAGACCCCTTCGACCGCCTGCTGCTCGCCACCGCGATGGCCGAACGGCGTATCTTCCTGACCAGAGACGGCCCGCTGTTGAATTTCGGTCTACCGTTTGTCGAGCGTGCTTGATGCGAGTCGGCGGGGCTGGAAGACAAGCCAGGTCGGGTGGACAAGCCAGGTAGGGTGGACAAGCGCAGCGCAGTCCACCAATCACCGCGCCGGGCTCGGTGGACTGCGCTATCGCTTGTCCACCCTACAGCCTTCACCACACGGTAATGGCCCCTCCGGTGGTCTGCATCTCGTACTCGGGTACCAGGGTGCCGCGTGCCTTATAGCCGAACCGGTCGCGCTCGATGACGCCGTCATCTCGCTTGTCGCGGGCGACGGCCTCGAAGGTGCCCTGGTCGACGCGCAGCCCCCAGGCTTTGACGTGCTCGATCCGCTTGGTCTCCTCGTTCTCGACCGGCACCGTCAGCACCGGCCCCGCTGGGTCTACCGCTTCCACGATGATGTAGTAGTTGCGGGCCTTGGTGTTCAGATCCGGGATGCGCCAGACACCGCTCTGCTCGCCGGCACGGTTGACGATCCGCAGCCGGTATTCCTGACCCAAGGCGATGCGCGCGGCATCCAGCTCCGCAAGCGCGAGCTTGGCGCCGTCCTTGTCCTGGTCGCGCAGCGCCACCTGCCCGGCGTTGTAATAGCGCTCCAGGGTCTGGCGTGCCTGATCGGTTTGAGCCAGGGCGAGCGCCTCGGTATGGACGCGGGCCAGGTCGGCTGGTAAGGCGGCGCTGGGGGCGACGAAGACGAAGTAGTTGACCCCCGCCGCCAGCGCGACCAAACCGGCTAGGCCGCCGATCCAGAACCAGTGACCGAGACCGCCCGTCCGGGGCGGCGGGGTTGCGCGCCCGGCCTCCCCGCCCGGACGAGGGCGCGCGGGCGGCGGCGCGTTCGGCCCCTGCCCTTTCTCCACCGCCACCTCACCCGCGGCCCCGGCCAATGCCCGCTGCAACTCCACCACGCTCTGCGGCCGCTCGCCGGCCGCCATCGCCAGCGCCCGGTCGAGCGCGGCGCTGACCGTGGCGCTGACACCGAACCGCGCGGCCGGCGGCAGGGGTTCGCCCTGGGTCCGGTCATGGGCATCCGGCGGCGCACTGCCGGTGAGCATCCGGTACAACACCGCGGCGACCGCGTAGACATCGGTCCAGGGGCCTTGATGGCCGCGGCGGCTGTATTGCTCCAGCGGGGCATAGCCGGGGGTCAACAGCACCGACAGGGAGCGACTGCGCTCGCCGGCGACCTGGCGCGCGGCGCCGAAGTCGATCAGCACCGGGCGGGCGTTGCCGCCGCGCGTGGCGGCGAGATAGATGTTCTGCGGTTTGATGTCGCGGTGCAGCAGGCCCTCGGCGTGCACCGCGCGCAGGCCGTCCAGGATCTGCTGCATCAGGGCGAGCGCCGTGGCCTCGGGCAGACGGCTGCCCGGTTGCCGGTCCAGGTGCTCGGCGAGCGTCAGCCCTGGGTAATACTCCATCACCAGATAGGCGGTGCCGTGGGCGGCGAGGACCTGGTGGATGCGCACGATGTTGGGATGGTCGAGCCGGGCCAGGGTGCGGGCCTCGGCCTGGAACTGCTCCAGGCCGTACCGGAAGCCCTCCGCATCGTCGGTCGAGTCGGGGGTGACGGTGGTGCGGTCGCCGTCGCGCCCGGCAATGTCGCGCGGGAAGTATTCCTTGATCGCGACCCGCCGGTGCAGCCCCAGATCCCAGCCGAGATAGGTGATGCCGAAACCGCCGGGCTTGCCGAGCACCCGGCCAACGAGGAACTGGCCGTGCAGCAGGGTGTGCGGCGCCAGAGTCTTGGCCGGGCGCGGCGCCTGCGCGTCGAAGCCGCAGTGGGGGCACGGATTGCCCCCGCCGGTCTCCTTGAAGCAGCCGGGGCAGAGGGTTGCCGGGTTCGGGGTGGTCATGCCGCGGTCACTCGTGGTGCATTGGTTTGCGTCGAGGGTGGACAGTGCTTGTCCACCCTACGGAGTCAACCCGCCACGGGCGGAGCGACCGGCCAGGTGAAACGCTCGCCGCAGAAGGGGACGAACAGCAGCTTGCTCGCGCCGATCTCGATGGTGTCGTAGGGGGCCAGCGGCGCGGCGGCGAGGAGTTCGTCGTCGTTGAGATAGGTGAGACCGCGGCCGTCACCGGGGGCGAGGTTGAAGGTGTGACGCTTGGGGTTGTAGCTGATGACCGCGTGATTCTCGCGGCTGATGCTGGTATCCCCGGCGATGACGATATCCATGGTCGGGGCGCGGCCAGCCCTGAAGCATGACCGCGTGACCGCAGTCACGGCGCGGGCTGGTGGGGATTAACGAAAGTTAATGTTCGCACAAGGGGGTAGACACCGCGGCGGGCTTGCGGCAGGATTACGGTTAGGGTAATCGGTCTGCGCCGGGGGTGTTGATGGATACGCTGAGTCCAGGAGCCTGGGTCCACTGCGGTCGCGTGTTCAGCGCCGAGGAGATTGCCGGCATCCGCCAGACGGTGGCGTGGCTGCCGCGGTTGGGGCGGCGGGAGTTGGCGGCGACGCTGT
>NZ_KB902531.1 GCF_000379525.1 Lamprocystis purpurea DSM 4197
GAGCGTGGGGGCGCCCCGAACTGATCCTGAGCCGGCCTAGCAGTCTGTCGGACTTTAGGCGATTTCCGAATAAGACGCTATCAAGAATCAAGCTCCGTAGGAGCCCGCTTGCGGGCGACGTGACCTGCCGGAATCGCGTCATTGTGCCCCCACCCGTCGCCCGCAAGCGGGCTCCTACGGGTTGGATGCGTCATTGTGCCCCACCCGTCGCCCGCAAGCGGGCTCCTACGGGTTGGATGCGTCATTGTGCCCCCACCCGTCGCCCGCAAGCGGGCTCCTACGGGTTGGATTTTTCGCGGAAATCACCTTAAATTGTGGAGCAACAAAAAGCCTTTATGTTGACTCATACCCTAATCCTAGGGGCTAAGTCCGACAGGCTGCTAGCGAAACAACCTGCCTTTGGCGCCCCGGCCGTTGTCGTTGTTTAACGTATTTCTGACTCGTGACTAATCCACTCGCCGGGGCGTGGATTTATCGCGTTCCTGCGGATATAGTTCACCGTCAAGAGCGGATGCACAGACCTCGATTGACCGAGTGAGGTGGGCGGATATGAAGGGACGATCGCAGCGCAACCACGGCGGCTTCCGTCACTGGTGCCGGCCGCTCGGTATGGGCTTGATCGTGCTGCTGGGCAGCACCCTGGCCGCGGCCGGCGGGGGCCGCGCACTGGTCATCGGCAATGCCAAATACGAGCGCGAACGGCCGCTGGCGAACACTGTCCATGATGCGGAGGATGTCGCGGCCAAACTGCGCGGCCTGGGCTTTGAGGTCGTCCCGCTGACCAACCTCCCGGGGCGGGAGATGCGCCGGGAGGTCAGTCGGTTTCTGGAGTCGATCCGCGGGGTCAAGGACTTGGCCATCCTCTATTACTCCGGTCACGGCATCCAGGACAGCCATCGCGCCGGTTATCTGCTGCCGGTGGATGCCCGGATCGAGGGCGAGGCGGATGTCAAGAGCGAAGGGATCAGCGTCAATACCATTCTCGAAGAGCTGGCCGGGCGGCCCGATGACGCGGTGAGCCTGGTGGTGCTCGATGCCTGCCGGGATAATCCCTACGCCGCCTCGCGCGGCGGCAAGGGACTCGGCCGGGTGACGGCGAACGGCGGCACCCTGGTGCTCTATGCCGCCAGCCCCAATCAAACCGCCGACGACAACCCGCAGGGCCGTAACGGACGCTTTACGGAGCACCTGCTGGGGGTGCTCGACCGTCCGGGGCTCGACATCGAGGATGCCTTCGACGAGGTTGCGCTGGCGGTCAAGGCCGCGAGCGGCGGCGCCCAGTTGCCATACAAGGAGGGGAACCTGCTCGGCAAGCATTATCTGGCCGGTCCAGCCGCCGGTTCGGTGGTCGCTCCGACCGTTGCTCCCGCGGTTGCTCCCGCACCAGGTCCAGTGGTCCCATCCCCTGCGCCCGCACCCAAGGTTCCCGAACCCGCCATGGTCCGCCTCCCCGGGGGCTGCTTCGAGATGGGCAGCCCGGCGACCGAAAAAGGCCGTGAAAAAGACGAGCGCCTGCACCGGGTCTGCGTCGAGGCCTTCTCGCTGGGCGTCCAGGAGGTGACGGTGGGCGAGTTTCGCCGTTTCGTCACGGCCACCGGGTATCGCAGCGACGCCGAACGCGACGCCGGCGGCTTCGATGGCTGCCGGACCTATGACCGCGACGATGCCAAGGACCCCTGGAGCCAGCGCGACTGGGCCGATTGGCGTACGCCCAACCGGTACCAGGAGAACCAAGAGGAGCATCCGGTCAGTTGCGTGAGCTGGAACGACGCCGCGGCCTACATCGACTGGCTCAAGCGGGAGATTGGCGGGGACTGGCGGCTGCCGACCGAGGCGGAATGGGAATACGCGGTCCGCGCTGGAACCAAGACGATGCGCTACTGGGGCGACGGGGATGCGGAGGCCTGCGACTATGAGAATCTGGCCGACCGCGACCAAGGCTGGGACTCCGGCTTTCCCTGCGACGATGGCGAGGAATGGGCGGCCCCGGTCGGGCAGTTTCAAGGCAACGCCTGGGAGCTCAAGGACATGCTCGGCAATGTCTCGGAATGGACCTGTTCGGATTATGCCAAGTCTTACGGCGGCGCCGAGCGCCAGTGCGACGAGAATCGTGACGGCAAGACCCCGCGAGTGTGGCGCGGCAGCGGTTGGGGCGACGGACTCAAGCAGGTGCGCTGCGCTTACCGCGGCTCTTACTTTCCCACGAGACGGCACAGCAGTCTTGGCTTTCGTCTTGCCAGGACGCTGTCCCCCTAAGGCGATTTCCGTCAATCACCCAACCGCTTTGTCATTTTCCGCCAAGCGATCCGTTTCTTGATCATGACGCCGCCGCGGACGCCATCGGGCGGCCCGACCGGCGGTGACAGTGCCGACCAAACCCACCTCAGGAGTTGACCAATGAACGTCGCCACCTCCCCTCAGACCGCCAAGCGCCCCCACCCCCGCCGGTGGGCGCTGCGGACCCTGCTCCTGGCCTGCGCGGCTGCCGCGGCGGCCCCCGCCTTCGCGCAGACCGCGGCACCGGCCGCCGAGGAAAAGGCGGTGCGGGTCGTCGACACCAAGTCTGACCGGCTGGCGCTGAAGGTCGCGTCAACCAAAGACAGCTTCGGCATCGACGAGCCCATCCGCTTCAAGGTCAGCGGCAACCGCACCTTTTATCTCTATGTCTACAGCGTCGACCAGGACACCGGCGACGCCACGCTGCTGATCCCGAGCCGCCGGCACACCAACAACAAATACCGGGGCGGGCGCGAGTTCCGCGTGCCGGATAAGGATCTGGAGTTCGTCGCGGACAAGGCCAAGCGCGAGCGCTTCGTGTTTGTGGCCAGCGCGCGTCAGATCGACCTGGCCCGCGCCCAACGCACGGACCCGGGCGACCTGCAGGCGGCCGCGGCCAAGGAGGGAGGCGACTGGCTGGTGGCCAAGGAGTCTGCACTCGAAGGGATGTTCGCCGAGAAGGGCGTACGGGTGCGCGAACCGAATACCGATCAGCCGAACCCGGATGTGGCGGTGCGCGAACTCGAGGTCAAGATCACGGGTGCGGCACCGCGCGGGGACCGCACCGGCACCACCGATACGGCCGGCGCCGTGGCCTTCGTCAACACCGACCGGACCCGCTACCGCGAGGGTGAACGCATCCGCATCGCCTATGGAGCCGACCGCTCGGGCTGGGTGACCCTGTTCTCGGTGGAGCCGGACGGCACCGTCTCGCGGCTGCGCAGTGAGAAGGTCACCGGCGACAAGGTGTACAACCTCAGCGCCCGGGCCGAGGACCCGATCGGCGCCCACACCCTGGCGGCCGTGTTCAGCGAGGACGGCCAGGTGGACGAGTCGGCGCTCGACGGTCTGCCGGGGGTTCGGGCGAGCGGGTTCGGAGCCAAGGCTATCGTACCGGATGGCGAGCCGCAGGCCATGATCGCGGTGCGCGAGATCCGCGTCGAGCGCTGAACGCTGACGGACGCGCGCGGCAGCGCCCGGCGGGGCACCGCCGGGCACCCACCAACCACACGACCGCAATTGCACTGCGAGGACCCCATGCGCCGACACCTCTCTTATGCCTTACTGCCTTGCGCCGCCCTGCTCGGCACCTGCGTACTCGCCGGCCTGCCTGCCAGGGTCGACGCCGCCGATCGCGCACTGCTGATCGGGGTCGGCAACTACGCGGATAGCCGTAACAATCTTCCAGGCATCGACCTTGACATCGAACAAATGCGGACGCTGGCCCAGGCGCTGGGGTTCACCGAGATCGCCACGGTCACCGATCAGCAGGCGACCCTCGACCAGGTCGTCGCCAAGATTCAGAGTTGGCTGATCCAGGGCACGACGGCCTCCGACCGGGTGTTGCTCTATTTCAGCGGCCACGGTTCGCGTATCCCCGACGAAAGCGGGGACGAGGCCGACGACGGCGCCGACGAGGCGCTGACCATGCACGACCTGCGCGCGGCCCGCCGCAACGGGCGCGACACCCTCGACGGCGTGCTGGTCGACGACCAGTTGGCCGCTCTGCTCGCACAGATCCCGAGCCGCAAGGTGCTGGTTCTGGTCGATGCCTGCCACAGCGGCACGGCCGACAAGGGACTGCAGCGCGCCGCCACCCGGTCGCTGGCCGCGCAAGGGGGCGTGTCGAAGGCCTATTGGTACCAGGGGATGCCCGCGGCGATGGCGACGAAGGGGCTGACGAGGAGTGCGGCGAGCGGCAACTATGTGATGATCGCCGCCGCCCAGGACGACGAGGCCTCGATTGCCACGCGCGACGGCAGCCTCTTTACCCTGGCCATCGTCAAGGCGTTCGGCACTGGAGCGCCGGATCGACTCACCCCGGAGGAACTCGCGCGGCAGGCCACGACCGGGGTGGAGGGCAAGTTCCATCCGCAGCTTCAGGGCAACCCGGTGCTGGCCGCCGCGCCGATCGCCCAACGTCCCGGCGCCGACACCGGCGGCGCGGCACCGCCCGCCGATGGGGGTCCCGCCTGGCGCGAGATCCAGGCGGCGGCCAGTCGGATGGCGCCCCTGACGGTGCGGACCAACGCCGGCAAGTATGCCCCGAACACACTGATGGAGATCACGGTCGAGGTACCCAAGGCGGGCTATCTCAACGTGCTCTATGTGGACGAGCGCGATCAGCCCACGGTGATTTTTCCGAATGCCTTGAGGACCGGGAACAGCGTCGCGGCGGGCACCCTGCACATCCCCGACGCGACCATGAACTTCGACCTGCCCGCCAGCGGCGCGGGTCGTAACCTCATCGTCGCGATCTGGAGTGCCACGTCGACCAACCTCTTCGCCGAGTCGGCCAAGGGCACCGCCGGCATCTTCCGCACGCTGACGACCAAGGAAGTCTCCGATTATGCCAGGGGCTTCAACCCCCGCCAGCGCGTGGAGACCGACCCGCCCTTGCGTGCCGGCCAGCAGGTGGTGGAGGTGTGCGAGGGTTGTTGAGCCTCCGTCGTTGGCATTCGTTTTCTTAACCTATTCCGATTCGTCATTCGCCGAACAATGTGCCCGGCCGGCTCATCACCAGAGAGAATCATGATGCATTCACTGACCCGTTTCATTTGCTGCGGTGCCGTTGTCCTGCTCATTGGCTGTGAGGAAACCCAATACGTCCACGTCGGGCCAAACTGGGAAAGCCTGCAGCAGCTCCAGCCCGGCGAGGGGTCTTTCCCGGTCGAGGTGCGCGGGCCCGAGCACGAAGCCGTTGGCGAAAAGATCGAATTTTCGGTGCGCTCGCAGAAGTCCGGCTCGCTGTGGGTGGTGCAGGTCGACCCCGCCGATGAGGTCAGTCTGGTCTACCCCAACGCCGCGGCCAAGCAGGCACCGATCACCGCCGACACCTGGCAGCAGGTCCCGCCCGCGGACGCCGCCTGGACGCTCGAGGCGGATGAGCCGCTCGGGACCAGCATCTTCGCGTTCATCGTCACTACCGGCGATACCGATATCAGTGACATCCTGGCCCAGGGCGAAGGCAACAAGACGGCGATGAGCAAGGCGGTGCGCGTGGTGACCGAAGGCGGGGCCTGGGGTATGGCCAAGCAGGTCCTGAAGGTGCAGAAATGATCGCCGCCGTGGTGTCTCGACCGCGCGCGCGCCGGTTGCTGGCGTGCGCGGGGGCCGGCCTGCTCGCGGCACTGCCGGCCCTGGCGGTCGGCGGCGCCCCAGGGGCGGCAGCGGTGCAGACCGTCGCGGGCACCCCGGCGACCGCGACCGCCCCCGGCCTGCTCACCCTGTATGCCCGCAATCGCGCCGAGGGGATTCCCAATTATGTCACCGAGGATCTACTGCTGATCGGCTACAGCCTGGCGGCCCGGGAGGCGACGAAGGCCCTGGAGGACCAGGCGATCCGCCCGCGGTTCGCCGACTTCATTGCCGCGCTCGCCACCGGACTGGCGGCGCTGCCCACCGCAACTGCCGCGGCGCAGACCCCGGACGCAACCCCGGCCGTGACCGCGCAAGCGACCCAGGCCAACCGGACCTATCTGGCCGTGCTGCTGGCCTTGCTCGGTACCGACCAGGCCGCGGCGCGCGCGGCCCTGCCGGCGGGCCCGGCGTCGGCCGAGTTTGATCTGGTGGTCGCGGCGCAGGGGATCGCGCCCTCGCCGCTGTGGGGCTACCCGCTCGACTACGGCCAGTTCAAGCCGCGCGGGCGCTACACCGAGGACCCGGCGCTGGCCGCTTATTTCCGCGCCATGCGCTACGCCGGGGCACTGCTGTTCCCGGTCCAGGGCTCGGCGGCGACCGGTGTGACCCCGGAGACGGCCGCCCGGATGACCGTCCAGGCGCTGCAACTGGTCGACGTCATCGCTGCCGATCCGCGGCTGAAGGAACAGCGCGACACGCTGGAGGGACTGCTCGCCTGGCATTTCGGGCCGGCCGACGATCTGAGCGACGCTGACCTGGGGCAGGTCCGCGCCGCGCACCCGGACGCCGCCCCGGCGGCGGTGGCCCAAGCGCTGCTCGCCTACGCGAAGACGCATGGGCACCAGCCCCGGATACTTGGCGGGCTGGTGGATGCCGACCGGCTCGAGCCGGGACTGACGACCCGCGACGTCCTCACCGGCTGGCGCCTGCTGCCGGCTCGTTACAGCGCGGACAGCGCCGCCTTCCAGCGCCTTGTGTATGACGCCACCGGTGCTTATCAGGGAGGCGTTGCGGATGCCGACGGCACGGCGCCATTCGGCCTGGCCGTCATCGCCGGTCAGCCAGTCAAGGGCTATCCCACCTATCGCGAATTGCTGGCCTTGCTCGGCAGCGAACAGGCCGCGGCTCAGCTGAAGCAGGCCGGGGAAGAGCGGTTCGCCGGCTATCAGGAGGCCGCTCGGGATGCACGTAAGATGCTCGACGCGGCCGCGGGCGGCAACGGTGCCCACCTGCGGTTTCTGCGCGACGCCCTCGCGGCACCGGCGACTGACCGGGCGGCACGCGACAATGCCGCCGCCGCGTTCTGGACCTGGCAACGTTACCTCGACGTGCTCTATGCCAAACAGTCATACACGGCTTCCGGAAAGGGGCTGGAACTGGATCCGGCGCGCCCCGGCGCCACCCTGGAGCCCTCGACTGATCTGTACCGCGCATTGGGGAAGCTGGTCGCCGAACAGCAGCGGCAGGCGCCCGACACCGCGCCCTGGCAGGCGTTCGGCACGCTGCTGGAGCGGGTGGTGAAGATCAGCGAGCAGCACCAGCCGGCGGCGGACGACCAGGCGTTTCTCAACGACCTGGACCGGCGCCTGCTCGCCCTGGGTGGCGGGACTGCCGATGCGCCGATCGTGGTGGATATTCACGTCAATCCGGCGGCTGGTCAGGTGGTGGAAGAGGCCATCGCCGACGCCGTGGTGGTGACGCAGGGCAAGGCGCGCGGGGCCCGCCTGAGTCATCGTGAATTCAAACAGCCGCTGGATCAACGGCTGGATGACGCCGGCTGGCGGGCGCGCTTGGCGGCCGAGGCCAAGGGGCCGTAACGGCCGCTCCCCCCACCCAAACCCTTGCCCATCAGGGAGAGGGCAAAGAGACTGCCAACGAGACGGAGTTGCATGAGTATGGCCAGAGATCATCGCAGGTTCTTGGGTCGAGTGGGCGGCGCGCCGACCAGGCCCCGCCGCCGCGGGGGCCTGCTGTTGGCCCTGGCGCTCGTCGCCGCCGCGGCCCCTGGTCAGGCCAGGAACCTGGCCCTGCTGGTGGGGGTGGGCGACTATCAGGACGAGGCGATCCACGGTCTTGAGGGTCCACCCCACGACGTGACCGTCCTGCGTGATCTATTGATCCAGCGCTGGGGCTTCGCCGCGCCGGATGTGCATACCCTGGTGGACCGGGAGGCGACCCGTGCCGCCATTCTGCGGGGTCTCGACGCCCTGGCCGAGGGCTCCGCTCCAGGTGACGAGGTGCTGTTCTATTTCAGCGGCCACGGGACCAGCGCCGCCGATCCGCTGACCTCGCTGCCCCTGCCCCAGAGCAGCGGCGCGATCGTGCCCGCGGACGCAAAGTTGCGCGCCTCGGTACACGAGGTCGTGAAGTCGCTGATCGTGGGCAAAGATGACCTGCGGCCCCGGTTCGCCAAACTCGACCAGGGCGGACGGCGCCTCACGGTGCTCTTCGATAGCTGCTACTCCGGCAGCGCCGCGCGCGGCATGCTGGGATTCCCGGCCCGCTATCAGGATTTCAGCCGGGCCATCACCGATGACGACCCGATGACGCGCCGCCGCCACGGCTCGGCGGACCGTCCGCCGGCGGATCCCTGGCCCTACGATTCAGTCTTTTTCCTATCCGCGGCCAGCGACTGGGAGAAGGCGGACGACGTCCCGCAGGCGCTGCTGCGGCAACGTCCCACCCTCGACGGCAAGCCCCACGGGGCTTTTACCGACGCACTGTTGCGGGTACTCGCCGGGCAGTTGCCCGCGGATGGCAACGGTGACGGGCAGCTCAGCCATGAGGAGCTGAAGGCCGCCCTGGTGCGTGAGGTCAAATCCAAGGGGCACGACCACCAACCACAGAGTCTGCCGCAGGCCAAGGAGGACCAACACCAGTTGGCGCAGCGCAGCCTCTTCGGACACACCGCGAGCAATGTGGCGCGGCCGACCGCGCGTCCCCCCTACCGGGTCCGTCTGGAAGGGACGCTCCCCGCGTTGCGCGAGCAGCTCGCACGCGCCCCAGGCCTTGAGTTGGTTTCCGGAACCGCCGATCTGGTGATCAAGCGCACCGCCCAGGCACTGACACTCAGCACCGGGGGTGGTGAGGCGGTGAGCACCTTCGCGGCCGACGCCGGCGCGCTGGTCTACGACCGGGTGATGCAACTGAATTGGTTTCATCAGATGAGCTGGCGAGGGGACGCGGACAACCCGTTTCGCTTCCGTCTGGGTCTGTCGGATGAGACCCGCGGCAGCCGGCTCTTTCGCGGCGAGAAATTCAGCCTGAACCTGCAGCTCGACCGCCAGGCGTGGCTGGTCATCCTGTATGCGGACTCCTCAGGCGAGGTCGCGGCCTTGTATCCCTACGTGGCCGGCGAGGCGGCCCCGCTCGCCGCCGGGCAGTCGCTGACCATCCCGGCGGCGGGGACGCCCCTGCTCGTGGTCCAGGACCCGCTGGGCACTGACCTGGTGGTGGCCTATGCCTTCACCGAGCGCCCGGCCTTTCTCGAGGCGCTCGTCGGTCGCGCCAAGCTCGCGACCAACGAGTCGCTCTACCAGCAGATCGTCGCCGCCGTCGCCGCCAACCCCACCGGGGTGGCGGTGGCCACGCTGGCGCTGATCACCCAGGAGCGACCCGCCAAGTAATAACCATGGAGCCGGGGCGTCCTGCCCCGCGGCACCCTGCTGTAATGGAGACGACGCAATGCAATCGAAATCGAAGCAGTTGGTACGCGGCAGCGCGTTCGTCCTGGCGATGCTGCCGCTGTTGGTCAGGGCCGCGGACTGCGATCAGGGCGCGCGGCTCTATCAGCAGGCGATGGCGAGCGGTGACCTGGCGGACAGGACCGCACTCCTGGAACGTTCAGTACAAGCCTGCCCGGAGACCCTGGCCTATTACCAACTCGGGGTGGCCCGGCTGGCGCGCGACGAACCCCAGGCGGCGGCTGCGGCGCTGCGGCAGGCCATGGATCTGGCGGAGAGCGACCCGCAGGTGCAGGGCGCCATCCTGGGCCGCCAGGCCCAAGCCAGCCTGGCACTGGGTGAAGTCGCCGAGGCCCTGGCGGCAGCCGATACGGCGCGCGCACTGTTCGCCCGGAGTGAGACGGCGGCGACTGGACCCGCGACCAAGGGGTTGGCCGCCGCACCGGGGCCCGCGTGGTTCGCCGGGGTCCAGATGGCTATCGACCAGAACCCGGAACGGCAGGACATGAGCGCGGAGACGATCGGCCGTTTCTTTAAGGCGCAGCGCGGCTTTGGGGTCTGCGGCGAGGGGCAGACCTGTGAGCGTGGCTTCGATGCCCGGCCGCGACTGGATCTCTACATCCTCTTCGACACCAACCAGGATCAACCCAACGCGGCCGGCCTGAAGGCCGTCGCCGAATTGGGGCGGTATCTCGCCGGGGCGAGCAAGGGCTTCGACCCGCGGCCCCGCCCGGAGTCGAGCCCGGGGTCGAGTCCGGCCCCCGGCCCGGCCCCCGGCACCAGCACGGTCGGCCTCATCGGTTACACCGATCAGTGTGCCGAGGAGGCCTTCAACCAGGACCTGTCGGAGCGGCGCGCGCGCGCGGTGGCGGCCTTGATCGAGCGCGACTACCCCGAGTTGCGCGGCCGACTGCGCGGCGAGGGTCGCGGCGAGCGCGAGCCGCGTTATCCGACCGGCAATCAGCGGCCGGCTTGCGACCAGCCGCTCAACCGCCGGGTGGCGGTGGTGCTGCCGCAATGAATGCGGGCCGCTGTCCGCAATCCAGCGACGCTCCCCGGTCAGCGGGGGTGGATGCAGCGCGATCGAGCGCCGCGCCCAGTCCGCCCGGCCTCGATCAAGATTCCGGTCACTTGGGCTCGCCGGGTGCGTCGTCAGGCCATCCTGGCCTGACACGGTCAGGGCTGGAAGCCCTGACGACGCACGCCGCCGGCCGGGATTTCGATCAAGGCCGCGCTTGATCAAACACCCGACACCCGGATTCGATAGCACAACAACCCGTCACCCGACGCAGCGGAGTATGCGATGCACGCGAACAAGTACCATCATTGGAAGCGCCGGGCGCGGCATCTGGGCCGCTGGGGACTGGCCGGCCTCGCGCTGGCGAGCACCAGCCTCGCCGCGGGCCTCGCCGCGGGGCTTGCGACGAGTATGCCCCAGCCCCCGCAGGAGCCCCCGCCGGAGCGTCCGCAGGGTATGCGGGTCATCGCGGTGGGGGTCAATCAACCGATCCCCTCCCTGTCTAACGGCTTGGCAGTCGCCGAGCTGGACGCGGCGGCCATGGCGGCCTGGTTTGGCGCCATCCCCGGGGTCGCGGTCAGTCATCTGAGCGGTGCCGCGGCGACCAAGGAGGCCGTGCGCGCTGCCATCCAGGGTGCGGACGGCCCGCCGCCGGGCGATCTGCTGTTCTTTTTTTCCGGATACAACGAGGGTGGCGCACTCCTCAGCGCCGGGGCCGCATTCCAGGAGGTCGGCGCCCACCGGCAACTCGATCCGGCCACCGTCATCGGCGGCGATGAGCTGTCGCAATGGATTGCGGATTCCCGCGCCTTACGCGTCTGGCTGATGCTGGATTTCAGCCGCGGCGACACCGCACTGTGCGCCCCCGCGGCCCTCGCGCAGCGCCTGGCCGCACCGGATGCGGCACTGTATGTCTTCTGCGCGGCCGTGCCCGGGTTGTCGCCACTGGACACCCCCCAGGGCGGCCACTACACCAAGCGCTTGTTGGCGGGCCTGAAGGGCGCGGCCGACCGCGACAGCAACGGCGCGGTGAGTGCCTACGAGCTTGCTGCCTATCTCGCCGGCGACCCCGGCGCTGAGGCGGCTAAGACGACCCCACCGCCCGCGACTTACCTGCAGGGCTGGGACCATGCGTTGCCCAAGCCCCCGCCCCCGGCCGCCCGGATCGAGGACGATCTGACCGCGGTGATTGCCGCCGCCCAGGCGGGGCAGGACTGGCGCGCACTCGCCGCGACCCGTGGGGTCCTGGTCGATGGCGACCTGGTGCGGGTCAAGCTCGCGGCGACCTCCCCCGCGGCGGCCGTCGCGCTGGAACCGGTGATCATTCAGGCCAATGGCGAGGTGGTCAGCCGCTTTGAAGAGGTCCTCTTCGTCCGTGTACCGCCGGCCGCCATCGCGGCGCTGGGTGCGCACACGGACCTGAAAGCACTGTCCGCCACCCGCGTGGCGGCAACCCCGTTGCAACAACCCTGAATCTAAGGAGTACAAGCGATGTCAAAGCGATTGATGACCGCGAGTCTGGCGGGTCTGTGGCTTGCCGCCGCCACGGCGCAGGCGGCCGGGTTGGCGGATGCCGTCGACCAGCAACGGTCGCGACTCGGTCAGGGCAACGGGGGGCCGGTGCCGGCGGCGACCGCCCGTCCGCCGGCCGCCCCCAGCGGCCAGCAGTCCGGCGCCTGGCACCCGGAGCGACTGAACGCCGCCGACGTGCCGCTGCCCGCGCCCAAGGCCCCCAAGGCCCTGTTCGCCGAGCACCCCCGCATCGACCCGGCGCTGCTGGAATTCGCCGAGCTGGCGCAGCAGAAGGGCTCAGGGGCGGATCTTGCGGCCAAGGCGGTGACGCTCGACCTCGCCGTCAGCCAGGGTAAGGTGGCGGTGCGCCTGAGCGGCGCCGATCCCCAGGCGCTGGAGCGCCAGGTCCGGGCGCTCGGCGGGGAGGTCACCGCGCGCTTCCAGGATGTGGTGTATGCCCGCGTGCCGGCGCCCCGGATCACCGAGCTGTCCGGCGCCAAGTCACTCGACTACGCCGCGCCGCAACCGCTTTACCACCCAATGACGCCAGGGGCTGAGGGTCCTCTCGGCGAGGGCGTGGGGCGCACCGGCGCGGACCGCCTGCACCAGGCCGGGATCACCGGCAAGGGGGTCAAGGTTGGTATCCTCGACTTCGGCTTCCAGCGCTATAGCGAACTGCAGGGGCGCGGCCGGGTGCCGGCCCCGGTCGCGGCGCGGCCGTTCAACGGCGCCGGGCAACTGGAGACGAGTACGGTCCACGGCACCGCCTGTGCCGAGATCATCCACGAGATGGCCCCGGATGCCCAACTCTATCTGGCGGCAGTCGACGGCGCCGAAGACCAGATCGTCGCCGCCGCCCAGTGGCTCGTCAGCCAGGGAGTCAATATCATCAGCTTCTCCGGCGGCGGCCACGGCGGACCGCTCAACGGCCGCGCCTTGCTCGATCGGATGGTGGATTCGCAGGTGCGCGAACAGGGTGTACTGTGGACGATTGCGGCGGGTAACGAGGGCGATTCCCATTGGCTCGGTGCCACCCAGGATCGCAACGGCAACGGCTTCGTGGACATTACCGGTCGCGAGGCTGACCTGCTCCTGATCCAGACCGATGATCGGGTGAACCTGCTCGCCACCTGGGACGATTGGGGGACTAACCCCGAGTCTCCCGCCGCGAGTCAGGACCTGGACCTGTTCCTGATCGGACCAGGGCCGGACGGCAAGCCCGTGGTGGTGGCCGCCTCCGAGCGCCCGCAACAAGGCTCAGGGCAACCCATGGAATTCATCAGCGGGCAGGTCCCCGCGGGCGTTTATGGAGTGGTCCTGCGCGCCACCAACGTCAGTCGCCCGGTCCGCCTGCACCTGCTCGCACGGGGGTCCGCCCTGGAGCCCGTGGGCGCCGCCGGCAGCGTCGCCAGTCCCGGGACCGCGCGCGAGGCACTGACGGTCGGTGCAGTGGACGTTCGTTCCGACCAGCTCGAGTCATTCAGCTCCCAGGGGCCCACCGACGATGCCCGCCTCAAGCCCGAGGTGGCGGCACCCGACAATAACCTCTCGGCGGCCTACGGGCGCGGTGAGGAGGCCGGCCGCTTCCCCGGCACCTCCGCCGCGACCCCCCACGTGGCGGGTTATGCCGCACTGTTCAAGCAGCTCCACCCGGACGCCGGTCAGGTCCAACTGCGGCAGTTGGTGATGGAGCATGTGCGGGCACAGGGGAGCCCGGTGCCCAACAACGCCTATGGTCACGGCCTCATTGACGGCCGTAACGTCCAGGTGGCAGGGCGTGAAGCGGAACCGCCCGTCTCTCCGCCCCCGTCCGGCGATACCGGGTCGGGGGGTGCAGGACAAGGCGACCCCATGCGGCAAATCATTGATGCCATCCGGAATAACCGATAAGTAACGAGTCGGAAATGAGTTAAACACTCGTTGTCGTAATCGAACAAGCGATTCAAGTTTGGCATGAGCGGCCCAGCAATTCCAAACTTGGGCGGCATCGCGCGACCCTTGGTGGATGCGGCGCGCGCGACCGCCGTGCCGGATCCCTGACACCGAGCGGCGCGCCTTATCCACCCTACAGCGACGCCGGTTTTGTAGGGTGGATAAGCGCGGTGCATCCACCGTCAGCCTCGCCGCTGGCACGCTGCCGGCGGTGGCCACCCACACTTGGAACTGCTGTGAGCAGCCGCTGTTTTGGAATGGGGTTCCAAGCGGCGACCCGCGTGGGTCGCCGCTTGGTGTCAGGCCGGGGTTTCCTCGGTCTGACCCGCGGACGGTGCCGCGGCCAAGTCGGCAGCGGGCGTCGCCACGGCCGGTGCAGCCGGTTCGGCCGCGCCTTTCACCGCGGAAGGAACAGTCGCCGCGGCCGCGCTCTTGGGTTCCGGCAGCGGTTCATGGACCAGGATCAGCCCACCCAAAGGCGGCAAGGCGATCGGGATGGAGTGCGGCCGGCCCATCCAACTGACTTCCTCCGACCGGACACCACCCTGGTTGCCGACGTTACTGCCCCCGTAAACCTCGGCGTCCGAGTTCACCGCCTCGCGCCAGAAGCCTGCCTGTGGGACACCGATGCGATAGTTGGTGCGCGGCACCGGGGTGAAGTTGAACACGGCGACGACCAGGGCCCCGCCGGCGCGGTCCTTACGGACATAGCTCAGCACGGATTGGGAGCTGTCGTGACAGTCGATCCATTCGAAGCCCGCGCCGTCGAAGTCCACTTCGTGCAGCGCCGGCTGTTCGCGGTAGAGTCGGTTGAGGTCGGAGACGATAGCGTTGAGGCCCTTGTGCTGGGGGCGCTCCAGGAGCTTCCAGTCCAGGGCCTCGCCGAAGTTCCACTCTTTGCCTTGGCCGAATTCACACCCCTGGAACAGCAACTTCTTGCCGGGGTACGAGAACATGAAGGTGTAGAGCAGACGCAGTGAGGCGAAGCGCTGCCAGGCATCCCCCGGCATCTTGTCCAGCATGGACTTCTTGCCGTGTACCACCTCGTCATGCGAGAAGGGCAGGACGAAGTTTTCGGTGAAGGCGTAGAGCAGGCCAAAAGTCAGCAGGTCGTGGTGATAATGGCGGTAAATGGGGTCCTTCTCCATGTAGGAGAGGGTATCGTGCATCCAACCCATGTTCCACTTCATGCTGAAGCCGAGGCCCCCGAGATAGGTCGGGCGCGAGACGGCCGGCCAGGCGGTTGATTCCTCGGCGATCATCAGGCTGCCGGGATGCTGCTCGTGGGTGACCGCGTTGAGCTGACGAATGAAGTCGACTGCTTCCAGGTTCTCGTTGCCGCCGTACTTGTTCGGGACCCACTCACCGGCCTTGCGTGAGTAGTCGAGGTACAACATGGAGGCGACCGCGTCGACGCGCAGCCCGTCGATGTGAAACTCGGCCAGCCAGTACAGGGCGCTGGAGAGCAGGAAGTTCTTCACCTCGTTACGGCCGAAGTTGAAGATCAGGGTGCCCCAGTCGCGATGCTCGCCCAATCGGGGGTCGGCGTGCTCATAGAGTGCCGTGCCGTCGAAACGGGCCAGGGCATAGGCATCCTTGGGGAAGTGGGCCGGCACCCAGTCGAGCAGCACGCCGATGCCGTGGCTGTGCAGGTGATCGACAAAGAAACGGAAGTCGTCCGGGGTGCCGTGGCGGCTGGTCGGCGCGAAGTAGCCGGTGCACTGGTAGCCCCAGGAGGCGTCCAGCGGGTGCTCGGTGATCGGCAGCAGTTCGATATGGGTAAAGCCCAATTCCAGCGCGTACTCGGCGAGCTGGACTGCCAGCTCGCGGTAATTCATGAAGTTGCCATCTTCATCCCGCTGCCAGGAACCGAGATGGATTTCGTAGATGGAGAAGGGGCGACGCTGCCAGTCCATCGCCGCCCGTTCTTTCAGCCAGGCGGCGTCCCGCCATTGGTAGTCGCTCGGGGCCATGATCAGCCCGGCGGTCTCCGGGCGCGCCTGGAAGGCGTTGGCGTAGGGATCGATCTTGACGTGGGCGTTGCCGGCATGATCGCGGATTTCGTACTTGTAGTATCCGCCCGCCCCGATGCCGGGGATGAACAGTTCCCAGACCCCGGAACCGCCGCGCACCCGCATGGTGTGGGCGCGCCCATCCCAATGGTTGAAGTCGCCCACCACGCTGACGCGCTCGGCGTTGGGTGCCCAGACGGCGAACTGGACGCCGCTGATGCCGTCCACCTCGCCCAGATGCGCGCCGAGAAAGCGGAAGGCGTCCCAATGCTTGCCCTCACCAAAGAGGTGCAGATCGAGGTCGCCGAGTTGGGGCGGGAAGCAGTAGGGGTCATAGGCCACACCCTGGATGCCGGCCTTGTCCTCCCAGCTCAGGCGGTAGCGCTCGGGAACCTGCGACGCCGCGCCCTCCCAGGTGAACAGGTCGGTGCCCTCGATCCGGATCATTTCCGCGTCCGCTTCCAGAATGCGGACCCGCTGAACGCGTGGCAGGAAGGCGCATACCGTGACACGATCACCGGCCGCATGCCGTCCCAGTACCTCAAAGGGGTCGTGGTGACGGGCCTCGACGATTCGCGCGAGCGGCTCGGGAAGCTTGGGGGCGGCGGGCTTGGGGGTGGTCATTGTGATTTTATCCTCCGCGAGTGGATGCCTCGACGACTTCGGATGGTACCATAAGGCTGTCGGCGGGGACGCCCCAGTGCCGACCAATGATCAAAACGACGATCACTACGACGGTTCCACCAGGAGGATCTATGTCGGCATCGAACCCACGGTTCGTCAGCCGCCTGACCCGCAACACGCTGGCCCTGATCCTGGCCGGCGGGCGGGGCTCGCGTCTCAAGCATCTAACCGCCTGGCGCTCCAAGCCGGCGGTTCCCTTCGGCGGCAAGTTCCGCATCGTCGACTTTCCGCTATCGAACTGCATCAACTCGGGCATCCGGCGGATCGGCGTGCTCACGCAGTACAAGGCCCACTCGCTGATCCTGCACATCCAGAAGGGATGGGGGTTCCTGCGCGGCGAATTCGGCGAGTTTGTCGAGTTGTGGCCGGCGCAGCAGCGGGTGGCCGAGACGTCCTGGTACGCCGGCACCGCGGATGCCGTCTTCCAGAACCTGGACATCATCCGCAACCACAATCCGGACTACGTCCTGATTCTGGCCGGCGATCACGTCTATAAGATGGACTACGGGGCCATGATCGCCCAGCATGTCGAGAGCGGTGCCGACATGACGGTCGGCTGTGTCGAGGTGGAGCGGGAGCGCGCCCTCGAGTTCGGCATCATGACCGCCGAGGCGGACGGTCGGGTGATCGGCTTTCAGGAGAAGCCGGAAGTGCCGGATACCATCCCCGGACAACCAGACCGTTGTCTGGCCTCCATGGGGATTTATGTCTTCAATCGCGGTTTCCTGTTCGAGCAACTGATCAAGGATGCGGATACCAAGGACTCGTCCCATGATTTCGGCAAGGACATCATCCCCGGGGTCATCGCCCGCTATCGGGTGATGGTGCACCGTTTCCGCGACCCGCGCAGCGGCGAACAAGCCTACTGGCGCGACGTGGGGACCCTGGACGCCTTCTGGGAGGCTAATCTGGAGTTGATCGGTGTGACCCCGCCGCTGAACCTCTACGACCGGGACTGGCCCATCTGGACCTATCAGGAACAGTTGCCGCCCGCGAAATTCGTCTTCGATGACGATGATCGGCGCGGTATGGCGGTGGACTCGATGGTCTCCGGCGGCTGCGTCATCTCCGGGTCCACGGTGCGGCATTCGCTGCTGTTCTCCAACGTCCGCGTCAACTCGTACGCCTACGTTCAAGACTCGGTGTTTCTGCCGGACGTGGAGATCGGCCGCAGTTGCCGCATTCGCAATACCATCATCGACCGCTTCTGCTCGATTCCCGAGGGGAGTGTGATCGGCTTCGATGCCGCGGCGGACCGCAAGGCCGGGTATTTCGTTACGGAACGAGGGATTACCCTGGTTTCTCCGGAGATGCTGGGTCAGGGGATCAACCAGATTCGCTGACGTTGCGTCGGTTCCCGCGATCGTCCCGGACGGCGTTGATCGTCGTCCGGGCGGCGATGTCCCGGCCCTGGTCATCCTTCCGGCCGCTGGAGGTGAGGCTTTACCGTGAAAGTCGCGCAGCGACCCTGTGGGAGCGGCGTCCCGCCGCGACGGGGCCGGGCGCATAGCCGCAGCGTTCGAGGTCACCGCGGCACCGCATCGCGGCGGGACGCCGCTCCCACGAGGGACTTTCGTCTTTCGGGGTGGCTTGATGTTCTTGCCATGGCCGTTAGCCGGTCCGGCGTGCATGAAATACTGATTTTCTTCAAGATCTCTGGAGTCGCCACCGGCTGGAGCCTCGACATCCAGTTGCGGACAAGCCGTCGCTGGCCTGAACGATGATCAAGGCTCCGGCGAAGATCCCCCGCTATCTCCCCTCAGCCTTCGCCGCCCCCGGCGGACGCGGTAAGGGCCTTGCGCTCGATCTTGGCGCGGGCCTCCATATCCTTGAGCACGGCGTCGAAGGCCTGGCGCCCCAGCAATTGACCGAGCATCGACGACGGGTCGGCGGCGGCTGGTTTCCCATCAGGCCCGACGGTCTCGACCGGGCCGTCTTCGACCTTACTCACCCGCACGATGGCCGCATCCCCGTTCTCGAGGGTGGCCGTGCCGATGCTGGTGCTTGCGGCGGCCGGGATCGGGAGGGTGAAGGCGGTCGTGCGCACGGCAGCCGGAAGCTTGGGGTCATTGCGGCCGACCAGCCCGGACTCCTCGATCTTGCCCTCGCCCGCCACGGTCGACCAGTCCGCGCCGCCGCGGAGTTGATCCGCACCGACGGACGCGGCCTCCGCGGCGAGTTTGCGCGCGCGCTCCTTGCGCAGGTCGGCGACGATTTCATCGCGCACTTCGTCCAGTGGCCGGGTGCTGGCCTCGCGGTGATCCACGACACGCACGACCACGGCTTGCAACACGTCCTTCTCGGGCTCGATCAAGTCGCTGTTGCGACCCTCGTGGAGGACCTCGTCGCTGAATGCGGCGCCGGTCACTTTCGGGTGACCCAGCACGCCGTCGCCGCCCTGACGGCCGATCCAGTCGCTGTGCTGGATCTCCAGGCCGAGTTCTTGGGCCGCCGGTTCCAGGCTGTCCGCCGACTCATAGACGACGTTTGCCAGGCGCTCTCCCAGGTCGTAGAACATGGACTCGGCCTGCTGCTTCGCCAGCTCCCCACGCAGTTGCTCGCGGACCTCTTCGAACGGTTTGACGGCAGCGGGGGTAATGGCTTCCACCTGAATCAGGTGGTAGCCAAAACGGCTGCGCACCGGCTCGCTGAGGTCGCCGACAGACAACGAAAAGGCCGCTTGCTCGAAGGCCGGGTCCATCATGCCCTTCTCGATCTCGCCCAAAGACCCGCCCTGGCTGGCGCTTCCGGGGTCCTTGGAGACCGCCTTGGCGACCACGTCGAAGGTCTCGCCGCCTTGGATGCGTTGGCGGACGGACAGGCTCTCGGTCAGCACGGCCGCCGCCGTCGCCGCGTCGGCGTCTTGGGGCAGCGTCAGCAGGATGTGCCGGACTCGGCGCCGCTCCGGCTGGCCGAAACGGGCCTGGTCAGTGTCGTAGAGTCGGCGTATCTCGTCGTCTGAGACCTGGTTTTTCGCGGCCAGTCCGGCCACGTCCAGGACCAGATAAGCGAGTTTCACCTGCTCGGGGATCTGAAAACGCGCCGCGTTGGCATCATAGAAGGCGGTGATCGCCGCCTCGTCGATGGGGTCTTGTCCCTGGAAACGCTCGAGCGGCAGTCGCAGCCAGGTGACCTCGCGCTGCTGTTTGGTCAGCCGCTGGTATTGCGACCGCTCGGCCTTGGTCACCAGTTCGCTGCCGGTGACCGCCTGAATCAGTTGGCTGCCGATGATCCGCTGACGCAACTGCGCCTCGAACATGGCGGGTGATTGCCCCTGATACTGAAGGATTTGCTCGTAGGAGGCATGGTCGAACCGACCCTCTTTCTGGAACGCCGGCTCCATGAGGATCTGGGCGCGCAGATCCTGATCCGACACGCGCAGACCCATGCGATTGGCGATATCGGTCAGGAGTGTCTCGCGGATCATCTCATCGAGCACTTCGCGGCGCAGGCGCTGATCGTCGAACTGGGCCGGGTCGTAGGCCGCGCCAAGGCGTTCATGCAGTTGGATGCGCGCGGTCTGAACCCGTCGATCGAGTTCACGTTCGAGGATGTCATTCCCGTTGACCGAGGCCGCCACCGGTTCACCGCCGACGTCAAGATAGGAACTGATACCCCAGAGTGCAAACGGGATACTGATCAAGATGATGATGGTCCAGGCGATCCAGCCGTGGGCGCGGTCCCGGATGGTCTGCAGCATGTCTCTATACTCGCACGGGGTCTTGAGGATGGAACGGAGCCGCCGCCGACAGCGTCGGTGACCGGGGCACCGCAGGATAGCGTGAAATCGACACAAACGAAAACGGGGTATCCAGGACGGATACCCCGCATCTGTGTTGGCGGAGCGGACGGGGCTCGAACCCGCGACCCCCGGCGTGACAGGCCGGTATTCTAACCAACTGAACTACCGCTCCCTTGGTGGGTGCTGCAGGGATCGAACCTGCGACCCTCGCCTTGTAAGGGCGATGCTCTCCCAGCTGAGCTAAGCACCCTAAAGACGAACGCTTATTGTATCGCGTCCTTCAGGGCTTTGCCAGCCTTGAAGCCAGGGTTTTTTGATGCAGCAATCTCAATGGCGGCGCCGGTCTGGGGGTTGCGTCCGGTGCGTGCGGCGCGTTCCTTTACCGAGAAGGTCCCAAAGCCAATGATGGAGACGGTGTCTCCGTTTTTCAGCGCGACGGCGATCGCGTCGGTCAACGCATCGAGTGCCCGGCCAGCCGCCGCCTTCGGGATGTCACCCGCCTCCGCCATCGCCTCAATCAGATCCGATTTGTTCATTTATTCCCCCAAATGTCGTGACCAATGCTCTGCGAGCAAACCATGTCCTACCCCGCGTGCGATCGGTCGAAGTCCTGTCGGGATAGTCTGGCAACCGAAACCGGAGGCATCGCACGCGTTCGCGAATGCTAAAGCGGACTCAGTAACGGGGCAACCCGGTTTCGCCGACTCTGCCCCAGAAACGTCGAAAAAGTCAGTGATGCGTCCGCACCGGCTGCTCACGCGCCGGATCTGCCGGCTGCTCGGGGGTCGCTTCCTGCGGACTCGCCCCGTCTCCGCCCTCAGCGGCGGTGATAATCGGCTCGGGTCTGCGTGTCAAGGCGATCTCCAGCACCTCATCGATCCAGCGGACCGGTCGGATATCGAGATTCTGCTGGATGTTCTTTGGGATTTCAGTGAGGTCGCGCGCGTTTTCGCTTGGAATAATCACTGTATCGATGCCGCCCCGATGGGCGGCCAGCAGTTTCTCTTTTAATCCGCCGATCGGCAACACCTCGCCGCGTAGGGTAATCTCGCCGGTCATGGCGACATTCGAGCGAACGGGCACCTTGGTCAGCGCCGACACCAGGGCAGTGCACATGGCGACACCGGCGCTGGGACCGTCTTTCGGCGTCGCCCCCTCAGGCACGTGGATATGCACGTCGAAGGTGTTATGAAAGTCGGGGACGATGCCCAGCGCATCGGCACGTGAACGTACCACGGTCATGGCGGCCTGGATCGACTCCTGCATCACGTCGCCGAGTTGGCCGGTGTAGGTGAACTTGCCCTTGCCGGGGACCAGGGCCGACTCGATGCGCAGGAGTTCTCCGCCGACCTCGGTCCAGGCCAGGCCGGTCACCTGACCGACCTGATCATGCTCGTCCGCACGTCCGTAGCGAAAGCGTTGCACTCCCAGGTACTTCTCCAGCGATTTGGCCGCGACCACCGTGCCGGTTCCGCGCTTCTTGAGGAGAACCTCTTTGACCACTTTGCGGCAGATCTTGGAGATTTCCCGCTCGAGGTTGCGCACGCCGGCCTCGCGCGTGTAATGGCGGATGATATCCCGCAGGGCGGCTTCGCGGATCGTCAACTCCCCTTCCTTGAGCCCGTTGTTCTTGATCTGCTTGGGGATTAGATAGCGTTCCGCAATGGCCACCTTTTCATCTTCCGTGTAACCCGACAGCCGGATCACCTCCATGCGGTCCAGCAGTGCCGGCGGAATGTTCAGGGTGTTGGCCGTCGCGACGAACATCACCTCAGAGAGATCGTAATCCACCTCGAGGTAGTGGTCGTTGAACGTATGATTCTGCTCCGGGTCCAGAACCTCCAGGAGGGCAGAGGCCGGGTCGCCCCGGAAGTCCATTGCCATCTTGTCGATCTCGTCCAGCAGGAAAAAGGCGTTGCGCGAACCAACCTTACACAGATTCTGGATGATCTTGCCCGGCAATGCGCCGATGTAGGTGCGCCGATGGCCGCGAATCTCGGCCTCGTCGCGCACGCCCCCAAGGGACATGCGGGCGAATTTGCGATTGGTCGCGCGCGCGATGGACTGCCCCAGCGAGGTCTTTCCCACGCCCGGCGGGCCGACGAGACACAGGATCGGACCCTTGAGCTTGCGTACCCGCTGCTGTACGGCCAAGTATTCCAGGATACGTTCCTTGACCCGTTCCAGTCCGTAATGATCTTTATCCAGTACCTGTTCGGCGACCCGGATGTCGTTGCGGATGCGCGTGCGCTCCTTCCAGGGGACGCTGACCAGGGTGTCGACATAGTTGCGCACCACGGTCGCCTCGGCCGACATGGGCGACATGAGTTTCAGCTTATTGAGTTCGGCCAGCGCCTTGGTCTTGACGTCCTTCGGCATCCCCGCATTTTCGATGCGTTTGGCGAGTTCTTCGATCTCGTTGGGGGCCTCGTCGAGTTCGCCCAGTTCCTTCTGGATCGCCTTCATTTGCTCGTTGAGGTAGTACTCGCGCTGGTTTTTCTCCATCTGGCGCTTGACCCGTCCGCGGATCCGCTTCTCCATCTGGAGGATGTCGTTCTCGGATTCCATCAGCCCCATCAGGTGCTCGATCCGCACCTGGATGTCGATCATCTCCAAAACGCGCTGTTTCTCATCGAGTTTCAACGACATGTGCGCGGCCATGGTGTCGGCGAGCCGACCGGCCTCATCGATGCTCGACAGCGAGGTCAGGACCTCCGGCGGAACCTTCTTATTGAGCTTGACGTATTGGTCAAAGAGCGAGACGGCGGAGCGGATCAGCACCTCCTGCTCGCGATCGTCTGCTTCCAGGGTCTCGGTCAGCGGCTCGATCAGTGCGGAGAACGACTCTTCGGTCGTGAGAAAGCGTTCGATGCGTGCCCGCTGATTCCCCTCCACCAGCACCTTGACGGTCCCATCGGGGAGCTTCAGGAGCTGCAGGATGTTCGCCAGGGTGCCGATCTCATGCAAGTCCTTCACGGCCGGATCATCGACATCCGCGCTCTTTTGGGCCACCAGCAGGATTTGCTTGTCGTTCGCCATGGCCCCGTCGAGCGCACGGATGGATTTGTCCCGGCCCACGAATAACGGGATGACCATGTGCGGGTAGACCACCACATCACGCAACGGCAGGACCGGTACCTCCTGGGGGGCCGTGGATGGGGATCGCGAGGACTCGTGCTGTGCCATTGACGCTCTCTTTGCTGAAACTTGTGGGGTGACGACGACCACTCTGGCCCGCAGCCCCGGACGGCTTGGCCGGACCCGGAGCGCGAGGCTGGCGCAGAGATCGGTGAATGATTGCTGGTGCGCTGGGGAAAAGAATCAGGGCAGAAACAGGCAACTTCAACAGAAGAGGACACGCAAAGCCGCGCGAGGGCGCGGCTCCTGGGGTCAATCCCCCGACGCGGCCTGCTTTTCGAGGCCTTCGTAGATCAGGAAGGGTTTGTTCTCGCCCCTGATCACCGAGCCGTCCAGCACAACCTTACCCACGTTGCTCATGGACGGTAAGTCGTACATGGTGTCGAGCAGGACCTGCTCCATGATGGTCCTCAGGCCGCGTGCCCCGGTCTTGCGATCCATCGCCTTGTGGGCGATGCAGCGCATGGCGTCGTCGCGCAGTTCAAGTTCCACACCCTCCATCTCGAACAGACGGGCATACTGTCTGACCAGCGCGTTCTTCGGTTCGGTGAGGATGCGCATCAGGGCCGCCTCATCGAGTTCGTCGAGCGTGGCCGTCACCGGCAGGCGTCCGACGAATTCCGGGATCAGGCCGTAACGGATCAGATCCTCCGGTTCACCCGCGGCCAACAACTCGCCAATCTGACGCTTGTCATCCTTACTGTGGACGTCGGATGTGAAGCCCATACCTGACTTATTTAGGCGGTTTTGGATCACTTTGTCAAGACCAGCGAAAGCGCCCCCAACGATAAAGAGGATGTTGGAGGTGTCGACCTGCAGGAACTCCTGCTGTGGATGTTTGCGTCCGCCCTGAGGCGGTACCGAGGCGACGGTCCCCTCGATCAGCTTGAGCAGTGCTTGCTGAACACCTTCGCCCGACACGTCACGGGTGATCGACGGATTGTCCGACTTGCGTGAGATCTTGTCGATCTCGTCGATATAGACGATGCCCGTCTGCGCCTTCTCAACGTCGTAGTCGCACTTCTGGAGCAGCTTCTGGATGATATTCTCGACATCCTCGCCGACATACCCGGCCTCGGTCAGCGTGGTTGCATCGGCGATGGTGAAGGGCACGTTCAGCACCCGTGCCAGGGTTTCCGCCAGCAGGGTCTTGCCCGAGCCCGTAGGCCCGATGAGCAAAATATTACTCTTGGCGATCTCGATCTCTTCCTTAGCCTCCGAGACCTCTAACCTTTTGTAATGGTTGTAGACGGCAACCGAAAGGACTTTCTTGGCATACTCTTGACCGATGACGAACTGGTCGAGACTCTCTTTGATCTCGTGTGGTTTTGGCAGGTTGCTGGTCGCTTCGCCCGCGCCCTCCTGCATCTCCTCACGGATGATGTCGTTGCACAGCTCGACGCACTCGTCACAAATGAACACGGAAGGGCCGGCGATGAGCTTGCGCACTTCATGCTGACTCTTGCCGCAGAACGAACAGTAGAGGAGTTTGCCCTCGTCGTTCTTACCGTGGTTGCTTCCACTCATCGGGGTTGACACTCCGGAGGTCGGTTTACGCCGGGGACCAAGCCGTCCCTCGCGCGTTTAAGTCAATCATAACGGTTTGAATCTGTATAGCAAGAAAGTCACAAAACCAGACCGTTGGTCTGGCCGGAACCGGCGTCGAGCGCCGCAACACATGCGCGATGCGTGCCTCATGGTGCGGCGGATGCCCTTAGAGCTTGCTTCCAGCCGGACCGCGCTCGGTCAGGACGGTATCGATCAGACCATAGACCTGGGCCTCTTCGCCTCCCATGAAACGGTCGCGGTCGGTGTCGTCGGCAATCTTCTCGATCGGCTGACCGGTGTGGTGCGACAGGATGTGATTGAGGCGATCACGAATCAGGAGGATCTCGCGGGCGTGGATGTCGATATCGGTCGCTTGCCCCTGGAAGCCGCCCAGCGGTTGGTGGATCATCATCCGCGAGTGCGGCAGGCAGTAGCGCTTACCCGCGGCTCCGCCCGCCAAGAGCAGAGCGCCCATGCTGGCGGCCTGTCCAACACACATGGTGCTCACATCCGGGCGGATGAAGCGCATGGTATCGTAGATGGCCAGTCCGGCCGTCACCGATCCGCCAGGGGAGTTGATGTAAAGATGGATATCTTTGTCCGGGTTCTCGGACTCCAGAAAGAGCATCTGGGCGACCACCAGGTTGGCCATATAGTCTTCGACCGGCCCCACCAGGAAGATGACCCGCTCTTTCAGAAGACGCGAGTAGATATCGAAGGAGCGTTCGCCGCGCGCGGTTTGCTCGATGACGATGGGCACGAGCCCCAGACCTTTCGGGCTCCACTCGCTGTGACTCACGGGATTGATCATGAACTCCACTCGCCTGCTGCTTAACGCTGTCGATCCGCACTCGATCCAACACCCCGGCATCCCAGGATGCCGGGGTGTTGGGGCTAGAGCCCCGCGGGGTTGGCTGCCGACGCCGGGTCGGTCAACTGCGCGAAGCTCAACTGTTCCTCTTCTACCGTCACCTGGCTCAGTGCCCAGTTCACGACCTGTTCCTCCAGAACCAGTGATTCCACCGGGCCGAGGTTCTTGCGGTCGGCGTAATAATAGTTGATGACCTCTTGTGGGTCCTCGTAGGTGGACGCCATGTCCTCTACGGCCGCACGGATGCTCTGCGGATCGGCCTTGATCCCATTTTGTTTGACGATCTCGGCGATGATCAGGCCCAAGCCGACGCGACGCTGCGCGGACTCCTCGAAGAGGCTGTCGGGCAACTCGAACTGGGCACCGCCGAGGTTGGCGCGCATCTGTTGTTTGAGCCCGTTGATCTCGTTTGCGACCAAAACCCTTGGAGTGTCAACGGTGTTGCACTTCAGGATCAGATCCATCACTTGCTCCTTCATGCGGCCGTGGATGCGCTGCTTCAATTCACGCGCCATATTGGCACGCACGTCGGCACGAAAGCGCTCGACATCGCCGTCGGCGACCCCGAAGCTGCGGGCAAAGGCCTCGTCCACTTCGGGCAGCAGGGGTTCGCTCACCGCATCGATGGTGACTTCGAAGCGCACCGGGCGCCCGGCCAGGTCGGCCCGCTGGTAGCCCTCCGGAAAACGCAGATCCAAGGTGCGGGTCTCCCCGGCACCGGCACCGACCAGTCCGTCCTCGAAGCCGGGGATCATGCGCCCCGTACCGAGTTCCACCGTGGTGCCGGAGGCCGAACCGCCATCGAAGGGTTCGCCGTCCAGGGTGCCCGTATAGGAGATGGTCAGGCGGTCGCCCGCTTGGCCGGGCCGCTGGGCCTCCACCCAGGTCTTGCGTTGTTCGCGCAGCCGCTCGATCATCAGTCCCAAATCTTCATCCGTCAGTTGCGCGACCGGCCGTTTGACTACCTGGCCGGCCAGGGACGCGAGTTCGACTTGGGGCAGCACCTCGAAGGTCGCGGTGAAGCCGAAGCTCCGCGCCGCCTGATCGATCTCCGGCTGGATGCTCGGAGCGCCGGCCAGGCGCAAGGCATGACTCTCCACCGCCTCGGCGAAGCTCGACTGGACCAACTCGCCGAACACCTCGATCTCGATCTGATTGCCGTAGCGTTGACGCAGCACCTTCGTTGGCGCCTTGCCGGGTCGAAAGCCGGGCAGACGGGCCGAGCGCGCGATGCCCTGCAAGCGTTTGTCCACCTCGCCCTGAATGCGTTCAAAGGGGAGCTCGATGCGCATCCGCCGCTCCAGACCCTCTCCCGACTCCACCGTAACTTGCATGCGTCGTGTCTCCCACCGTCCAGACGATCTTCACCGCGTCGGATATCACCCCGGCGCGGGTCGAATCAATTCAGTCCATCGGGCAGCGATGCCCGACATGAAAAGCGTAAGATTATAGCCCGGCTTGCCCTCATGATCCAAGGCAAAGCCAGTGATTTCGCCAGCGATTGCGGAGAATTCGGCGTAATCCGCCGTCTCGCGACGGTGAACGCGCGTGACGCGCCGGGATCAGCGCGCGATTTGTGTTGACGGGACTGGGGCTTGGGAGCGTGCTGTCAGACCATGCTCCGCTTCGCTTGTCGTTTCGCCCGTCTTTGGCGTCGCGTTAAAGGGCGTCCAGCGTGCTAACCGGAGGTCGGGGCGGGTTTCAACCCGCCCCGTCGGCCGAGGCTCAGATCACCTTCGAGAATCCGATCGGACCGGTCTTGTTTGCAAGATAGGCATCGAAGGCCATGCAAATATTGCGCACCAGGAGCCGCCCGCGCGGGAGGATGCGGATCTTGCCGGCGTCGATCTCCACCAAACCGTCACCAATCATGGGGTTGAGTCGCGCCAGTGCGTCGGCGAAATAGTCGGCGAAGACGATGTCCCAAGTCGATTCGATGGTGGGAATCGCGAGCTCGAAATGGCAGATCAGGCGGGTGATGACGTCCCGGCGAATCAGGTCGTCGCGGTTCAGTTCAAGGCCGCGGAACACCGGCAGGCGCCCGGCATCGATGTCCGCATAATATTCTTCCAGTGCCCGCCGGTTCTGGCCGTAGGTTGTGTCAACCTTCCCGATGGAGGTCACGCCGAGGCCGATCAGGTCGCAGTCGGCGTGGGTCGAGTAGCCCTGGAAGTTGCGATACAACGTTCCGGCGCGTTGCGCCAGCGTCAGTTCGTCGTCCGGTCGCGCGAAGTGATCCATGCCGATGTAGACGTAGCCCGCCTCGTTCAAACGGGCGATCGTGCTCTGCAGGATATCGAGCTTGACCTCCGGTGCCGGCAAGTCAGGTTCATTGATTCGCCGTTGGGGTTTGAAGCGCTCGGGCAGGTGAGCGTAGTTGAACACCGAAACCCGGTCCGGGGCGAACGCGATGATCCGATCCAGCGTGCGCAGGAAGCTGGCAACCGTTTGGAACGGCAGGCCGTAGATCAGATCAAGACTGATGGAGCGGAAACCCTCTGCACGTGCCGCGTTGAGCACCTCCAGGGTCTGAGCCTCGGTCTGGATGCGGTTCACCGCCTCCTGAACGCGGGGATCGAAGTCCTGTACCCCCAGACTCATGCGGTTGAATCCGATCCGCCGCAACAACGTCACGGTCGCCGCGTCCGCCTCGCGCGGGTCGATCTCGATGGAGTACTCGCCGGTCGCATCGTCGGCCAGGGTGAAGTGGCGACGGGTTTGCTGCATGAGCCCCTGCATCTGGTCGTGGCTCAGGAATGTCGGGGTACCGCCACCCCAGTGCAGTTGCTCGACCACCCGATCGCGGTCGAACAGCGCCGCTTGCATTTCGATCTCACGGTAAAGGTGTTCGAGATAGGGCGGCGCCAGCGACCGGTCTTTGGTGGCGATCTTGTTGCAGGCGCAGTAGAAACAAACCGTGTCACAAAACGGAATATGGAAGTATAGGGACAGCGGGCGTTTGCTGACGTTGCTGCGTGCACAGGCCGCAGCGTACGCGGTCGCATCGAAGCCCTCGTGAAACTCGACTGCCGTCGGGTAAGAGGTGTAACGCGGGCCGCTTTGATCGTAGCGGCGGATCAGGTCCAGGTCGAAAGAGATACCCTGTTCCATCGATTCAAACCTCTAGCGCCGACGTTGGCGCCTCAAAATGGTTGCATGTTTTCATTCGGGGCCGGCTCAGGTATCGGTGCCGGCGACATCGAGACCGCGCCGGTGCGTCTCGTTGATTTGCCGCAGCAGTGTTTGGAAGGGGATCTCGTCGGCATACCGCTCCGCCAGTTCCACGAACGGCAAATCTTCACGTCCGAAGCAGTAGGTTCCGTCCTGCATGGACTGGTAGACCGTCTTGATGCCTTCTTCCAGGGGGTCGAGAAATGCGGGAAATCGGGTCAGGTCCTCGAGCTCGTACTCCAGGCAGTCCCGCAGGTCGGCGACCTCGAAGGTTGCCTGACACACCCACTCGACATACTCATCCGCGCACCGCGCCCGTCTCAAACTCATGGGTCAGGCCTCCTCGAACTCGCGTTGATACTGATTGATTTGTGCGCGTGACAACAGTAACACGCCGTCGCCGCCGCGTTCGAACTCGATCCAGGTCCAGGGCACCCGCGGCAGACGCTGCTCCAGTCCAGGGGCCGCGGAACCGGCCTCCAACACCAGAATGCCCTTATCGGTCAGGTGTCGTCCGGCCTCGCGCAGGATGCGCAGCAACAGCGTCAGTCCGTCCTCGCCGCCCAGCAGGGCCAGCCGCGGTTCCCGCTGGTACTCGGGAGGCAGACCGTCCAGTTCCGCCCGCGGCACATACGGCGGATTGCAGCAGATGACGTCATAGCGCTCCTCTGCGAGGCCGTTGAACAGGTCCGACTCCAGGACGCGGACACGATCGGCAACCTGATGCTTCTCCACATTGCGTCGTGCGACCGCCAGGGCGGCCTGCGAGATATCCGCCAGGTCGACCTCCGCGTGTGGCAAGTAGACTGCCGCGGCGATCCCGATACAGCCGCTTCCGGTGCACAGGTCCAGGATGCGATCCACGCGCTCGGCGTCGATCCAGGGTTCAAACCCCGCCTCGATCAGTTCGGCGATCGGTGAGCGAGGGACCAGGACCCGCTCGTCGATGTCGAATTCCATCCCGGCGAACCAGGCGCGTCCCGTGAGATAGGCTGCCGGCAGCCGCTCGCTTACCCGCCGCTCGATCAGGTCCGTGACTAGCGTGCGCTCGGCCGAGGTCAGGCGGCAGTCGCGGAAGCTGGCTGGAAGGTCGGGCTGCAGGGAGAGCGCGGCCAGCACCAGTTGCGCCGCCTCGTCCAAGGCATTGTCCGTACCGTGGCCAAAAAAAACTCCAGCACTGTTGAAGCGACTGGCGCCCCAGCGGACATAGTCCTGGATCGTCATCAATCCATCAGCTTGTTCGGCCATCGCCTCGCGTTTCCCGGTTCGTTGCGCGGTCCCACCGCACGGGGGCCGCTCCCGCGTCGGCGGCGGGATGCCAAGGATAGCACTTGGCGGCCCGGCACACCGGATCGCATGCGCCCCTTCAAGCGGCGCGGCGGTTTCCGTTCGCGGTGAGGAAGTCCGGCCGGGATTTCTGCTTGTCGGCACGCCCGCGCTCGACCAGATCTTCCAGGGTGATCCCGCTCAGGAAGTGGAAAATCTCGTCGCTCAATTGATCCCACAAGTGATGCGTCAGGCAGCGCTGACCGTCCCGACAGTTCTCGCGTCCGCCGCAGCGGGTGAACTCCACCCATTCGTCGACGGCGCAGATGATGTCGGCGATCGACACCTCGGCCGCCGGTCGCCCCAGGTAGTATCCGCCGCCGGGTCCACGGACGCCGCGCACCAGTTGCTTGTTGCGCAGCGCTGCGAACAACTGCTCCAGGTAGGACAGCGAAATGCCCTGGTTGACTGAAATATCCGCCAGGGTCACCGGGCCGTTGCCGGCGTGCAGTGCCAGATCGAGCATGGCGGTTACCGCGTATCTGCCTTTGGTCGAGAGTCTCATAGTTATTGCCTGCCAGGTGTGGGTTGAGCCCAGAAGATCGCGCGGCCAGACGCGACTCTGACTAAGTTAGTCAACAATTTTCGCATTTCAATGCATCAAGGACGGAAAAGCCTCGGCCTGCGGTCGGGCGGGCGGCGTGCAGCGCGGCGGTTACCGACTCCCAGGCTGTGCTCCGGCTCCCAGTCGCGCCAGCGGATGCTGGCGATAGAAGGCGCGCAGTTGCGCGTAGACCGCCGGATAGTCGGCGTTGAGCAGGCCGGGAGTCTCGAAGAACGCCTCGCTGGCGACTGCGAAAAACTCCGCGGGTGACTCGGCGCCGTAGGGGTCGATCGGGGTCTCCTCCCCCGCCGCTACCCGGTGGTTGAGGTCTGCATAGGCCGCCGCGAATGCTTGGGTCCATGACTGACCCGACATGTCGGCGTGCAGCGGCGGTCGGCCATTGGCGGAACCGTCGCGCATGTCGAGCTTGTGAGCCAGTTCGTGTAATACGACGTTATAGCCGTCCAGGGTCCGACCGGCCGCCACGTCGGCCCACGACAGGATCACGGGTCCCTGCTCCCAGGCCTCGCCGCTCTTGACCGCGTCGTCCACCCAGACCAGGCCATCGTCATCCACGTACTCATGAGCTGGGACGAACTCGGCTGGGTAGAGAATCAGCGCGTACCATCCGCGATACCAGTCGAGCCCCAGTTCAAGAACCGGCAGCGCCGCTTGCAGGGCGATGACGAGCCGCATCCGCACGGTCAACTGAAGTCCCTGCACTGCTTCCAACCGCTTGTCCCGCAGGAACAACAGGGCAAGGTCGGCGAGTCGGCCATCCTGCTCGTCGGTCAATCCGGCGAGCAATGGGAGGGCGGCGCGGGCGGCCCGCCAATCCGACCGGCGGTAGCGTCGCCGCTCCCGGGCGAGGATTCGGGACTGCCACCAACGGGTCAGCACGCCCACGCACGCACCCCCGTTGGTGCGGACGTCCGCGTAGGCTTGTGCAGGACCGGCCCCATCTGAGGAATCACGGGGTACGATGTTCGGAGGTTGACCTGGTTTGTATACACCGTTTGATCTCGCTTGTCGTGTGATCGCGCGGCGGCCTTGGTGCCTGGCGAAGGTTTGGTTACACTGCGCGATGGACTGCGGCTCCCGTACTGCCGACGCTCCCTCGTGATCATCCAGGCGATCGGTGTGCTTAGCGGAATCTTCTCCGCGGCCGGGGGTCTGTGCACCGGCAGGGGGGTGAAATGCCGTCCTATCGACAAGAATTCGTGCGGGGAAATTGACCCGTATGAGCCACCTCTGATATACATCCGGGGATTTTCTCACTCTTCAAGGTGACCGCGATCGGGCGTGGTCACGCACAACCTAAAACGGGCACTGGAAATGACTAGCAACTGGCTACAGACGGTTTCGGCGGCGGCACTCCTGGTCGGCGGGCTTTCAGGCGCGGCCTGGGCCAACCAGGCGGCGAACGAGGGGGCGCAGCCGGTCGGAGACCCCAAGGCGGGGGAAGCCAAGGCAAACGCTATCTGTATCGCCTGCCATGGCCCCATGGGCAACAGCATCGTCCCGATCTGGCCCAAGCTCGCCGGCCAGCACCCCCAATATATCTATAAGCAACTCATGGACTTCAAGGCCGGCAGACGCCAGAACGCGCAGATGAGCCCGATGGCTGCGCCACTGTCGGAGCAGGAGGTGCGCGATATGGCGGCCTACTACTCCAAGCAATCCCAGGCCGGCGGTGCCGCCGATCCGGCGCTGGCGGAGCTGGGTGAGCGTATCTACCGGGCCGGTAATCCGACGTCGGGTGTACCCGCGTGCGCCGGGTGTCATGGCCCCGCCGGCATGGGTGTGGGTCTCGCCAAGTTCCCGCGCATTTCGGGTCAACATGCGGACTACGCCAAGCAGACCCTGACCTGGTTCCGCGACGGCAGCCGGGCGAACGACCCCAACGGGATGATGCGCGGGGTCGCCGCCCGTCTGACCAACGATGAGATTGCCGCGGTTGCTCAGTACGTTCAGGGGCTCAGCCAGTAACAGCGTCCACATCGACATGCAGCGAAGCGCAGGCCCTGTTTCCGGTGGCAGGGCAGCGTCCAACAGTCGTCGCTGGGGTAGACCCGACGGCCGGGCGTCGCGTTAGCTTGGGCCAGGCATTCACTACCCGGGCCTCGAGCCACCGATCGGCGCGTCCATGCAGCACATCAAACTGCTGAGCTACAATGTCCAAGGCGGAATCTACTCCCGTCGGTATAGTGACTATGTGACGAACAGTTGGAAGCACGTGCTGCCGCACCCGGAACGGATCGTCAATCTGGCACGGATCGCCCAATTGATTCAGCAGTTCGATGTGGTCGGACTGCAAGAGGTGGACGCCGGCAGCCTGCGCAGCGCCAACATCGACCAGATACAATATCTCGCGCGGCAGGGTGGCTTTCCTTACTGGTACCGCCAGATCAACCGCGACCTGGGACTTTTTGCTCAGCATAGCAATGGCTTGCTGAGCCGACTGCGGCCGGGTCCGGTCACCGAGCATAAGCTTCCGGGGCTGCCCGGCCGCGGCGCCGTGGTGGTGGAGATCCCGCTGGCGGATGGCGAGCAACTGGCGATCGGCATCGTCCACCTGGCCCTGGGTTGGCGGGCTCGCAAGCGTCAGCTCAGCTACCTGGCCGGTCTGGTGGAGGAGCATCCGCTGCTGGTGCTGATGGGCGACTTCAACTGCGGCAGCGACTCACGCAGTCTGCGGGCGATGGTCAAACGCACCGGGATGCAGGGGCTGGACTACAATCTGAAGACCTTTCCCAGTTGGCGCCCGCGGCACAATCTGGATCACATCCTGGTGACTCAGCCGCTGCGGATCCTCAGTGCCCATGTGATCGATTATCCCCTGTCCGACCACCTCCCGCTCAGCATGACGCTGGGTCTGCCGGAGGGGCTGGGTTTTGCCGAGCCGGCTGACCTGCGCGGAACCCCGTTCAATCCTGTACATAAAAGTGACGCCAACCAAAGCCGCAAGCGTCGGTGAGCATATCGATCAGCGGCGGCGTTGGTACCGCTTCGCCGGGGAAGACCTCCTCGACCAGGACGAACAGGCGTCCGAATCCGCCCTGTTCCTTCCAATCCCAGCGCCAGGGCGGACGGGTGTCGCCGCAGGCGGTGCAGGTGGTTTCCGGATGTGGGCGCTCCAGTTGCGCGATCATCCGGTCGCGCCAGTCGATGAGCCGGGCGCGGCAGTTCGGGCAGCGCGGCGGGCGGGTGTTGCGGCCATACAATAAGCGCGGTGCGGCGCTCAAAGTCGAAATCCGGACATGGCAGAACGCGGTGTGCGGGTCCGGCCCGGCCGCGGTGGGAACCACGACCGCGCAGCCGCTGAAGGCGAGCAGGCTCAGGAAATTGGCTCCGACGGCGTAAGCATGGGGATGGCCGGGCAGGGGGACGGCGATGAAGCCAGCCCGGGACAGCGTCTCGATCAGCACGCTTGCCGCGGGACCAGCGAGTGGATCGGCGGTCGTCAGAACCAGCCGTCCGGTGTGGTTGGGCATGACTGCATCCGTCGGGTTCGGGTAATATCGGGCATCCTAACAGATCGACGCTCCGGCTCCGTGACTCCTGCACGCCGCGACACCGGGGCGACACCGCGCGGACTTCCGTCACATGCGACAGGGCATCCTCAAGCGACTGTTGTGCCGGTTCTTGACTTGCTTGCTCGCGGGTCTGCCGATGGCCGGCGCCGCCGATGCGACTTTCGCCAAGGCGTATGCCGCGCTGGATAAACGTCAATTGACCGAATGGGGACGGCGCTTCGAGCATGGCGAGGGCCTCCCGCGGAACCTGGATAACGCCATCCGGCTCTATTGCAAGGCGGCCAGGCAAGGCGACATCGAGGCCCAGTATTACCTCGGTTGGCTTTATGCCAACGGCAATGGGGTCAAGCGTGACGAGGAACTGGCGGCCGCCTGGCTGCATCTGGCGGCCGCGCAGCAGGACGCGCAGTCGAAACGGATCTTGAGTCGCCTGGGCTATTCGAGAAAGCCCAAGCGTGAACCCGTCTGCGCACTGACCGACGGTCGCGACGCGCTACGGCCGGCGCCGCCTCCGCTACCTCCGGCGCGGCGCGGCGCGGCGCGTCTCCAACCGGCCGCGGGGCCGCTTGCCGCGTTGGTGCGGGACCTGGCGAGTGAGTATCAGTTGGACCCGAATCTGGTCTTGGCCCTGGTCGAGGTTGAGTCTAATTTCAACCCGCGCGCCCAGTCACCGAAAAACGCCCAGGGCCTCATGCAACTGATCCCGGCGACCGCCGCGCGATTCGGAGTTCGCGATGTGTGGGATCCGGAGCAGAACCTGCGCGGCGGTATGGCCTATCTGCGGTGGTTGCTCGGCTACTTCAAAGGCGACCTGCGACTGGCTCTCGCGGGATACAACGCCGGCGAAGGGGCGGTGGATCGTCACGGCGGGGTGCCGCCCTTCGCCGAGACGCAATCCTATGTCGCCCGTATCATGGGGAAACTGGCACCCTGAGGCGACTGGAGCACAGCCAATCCCCGGGGTTGCTCGATCCGGCGGACATCGTCTCAGGTTCGACTCGAATGAACGGTTTGCACTTTAGCGTGTTGGTACTGGTCGGCCTGACCAATCTGGTCCCGGCCGCGGCTGCGGTGGCGGCAGAGGACCGCGAACGGCCCACGGAGCCCGACACGGCGCCCGCGGCTCCGACCCGTTCAGTCCACAGCGACCGGGCGGTCAGCCCGTTGCTCAACCGTCACTACCAGGACGGGGACCCGCGCGAATGGACCCAGGTCTTCGAGCGGCCGGGGCGGGAAGTCTTCGACCAGCGCTTCAAGATCGTTCATGCGGTTCGACCTCACCCAGGGATGCGCATCGCTGATATCGGTGCCGGGACCGGGCTCTTTACGGTGCTGTTCGCGCGTGCGGTCGGACCGGACGGGGTGGTCTACGCGGTGGATACCTCGCCGAGTTTCGTTGCCGGCCTGCAGGACTTGGCCGCGCGCTATCGGGTCGACAATATCGTCCCGGCCGTCAGCACCCAGGAGGATACCCGCCTGCCGGCCGCGGGGATCGAACTGGCCTTCGTTTGCGATACCTATCACCACTTCGAGTACCCGCGTGCGATGCTGGACTCGATCCATCAGGCCCTGGTCCCCGGCGGCGTGCTGATCATCATCGACTACCGCCGCCGTCCCGGCCTAAGTTCACCCTGGGTGATGCAACACGTGCGCGCGGACCGCGACAGGGTGGTGGAGGAGGTCCGGCAGGCGGGGTTCCGGTTGGTCGAGGAGCCCGATTTCCTCACGGAAAACTATTTCCTGCGTTTCGAAAAACGCGGTGACGCTGCCGGGTCCGAGGCGGACCCGGACGCACCTTAGGAGGATCCCATGAACCCCGACTTTTGGTTGGAGCGTTGGCAGCGCGGTGAAACCGGCTGGCACCGCGATGAAATCAACCGCCACCTGTGCGAGTTCTGGCCCCAGCTCGGCCTCCCGACCGGGACCCGGGTCCTGGTGCCCCTGTGCGGCAAGACCACCGACCTGCTGTGGCTCGCCAGCCGCGGAGACCGGGTGCTGGGGGTCGAGCTCAGCCAACTCGCCGTGGATGCCTTTTTCGCGGAGAACGGCTTGAATCCCACGGTGACGCAGGTGTCCGGGTTCAGCCGTTACCGCGTCGATGAGATCGAAGTGCTCTGCGGCGATTTTTTCGATCTGCCCGCGGCGCTGCTCGACGACATCGGGGCCGTCTATGACCGGGCCGCCCTGATCGCTCTCCCGCCTGACCTGCGACTCCGCTACGCTGCCCATCTGGACACGTTGCTCCCGGCGCGGGTGCCGCATCTCCTGATTACCCTGGAATACGACCAGGCGCTGCGCTCCGGACCGCCGTTTTCGGTCCACACCCAGGAGATCGCGCAGTTGTTCGGGCAGCGCTACCGGCTGAGCGTGCTGGCGCAGCTCGATGTCCTCGACGAGTCACCGGGATGGCGCCAACAGGGGTTGACCGAACTGGTGGAACGGGTCTATCGGCTGGATCCGGACATGGTCTTGGCGTAGGGGCGGGTTTGAAACCCGCCCCTACATCCGGCGGCGTAACATGGTACACGGTCGTGCGCGCTCGTCCCGGCCGGCTGGAAAATGTATACTGCCCTGTGATGTTCGCCTCGCCGAACCGGCAAAGCGGACGTCTTTTCCCAGCGTCCAAGCTCGCATGCCGCGGTCACGGTGCATCTCATCGGTGGCCGATCACGGCCTAACCGATCGAGTCTGACCAAAGGCACATGCACGCTCAAGCGCCAACTCGTCGGATAACGCGGATCGGCCTGCTGCTTGCCCTATTGGTCGCGCTGCCGGTCTGCGCCAAGGACCGGATCGGCGAGCAAGACAAAGACCCGGCCTTTGAAAAGGCGCTGCTCAGCAAGTCGCCGGCCAAACTCCTGGAGCTGGCCGCGCGCTATGAGAACGGCCGCGGCGTCACTCAGAACACCCGCAAGGCGGTTCAACTCTACTGCAAGGCCGCGGCCAAGGGTGCCACCCGAGCCGCGGTGCAGCTTGGCCAAATCTATGCTTTCGGACGCGGTATCTACCGTGATCAAGACCTGGCAGCCGCCTGGTTCTATCAGGCCGCCGGCAAACGGGACAGCACCGCGATCAACCTGCTCAAGGTGTTGAAGGTCGACGGAAAACCCAAGCGCGAGACGGAATGCCTGCTGGACCCGCCGTTGCCCCCCGCGGCGGCGGCCGGGCGCTTCGCGTCCCGCCCCCATCCGGCCAAGGGTAAGGTTGCCGAATTGGTGCGCCGGTTGGCCCCAGGTTACCAACTGGACCCGGAGTTGGTGCTGGCGCTCATCGAGGCCGAATCCAATTTCAATCCCCGCGCACTCTCACCCAAGAACGCGCAGGGTCTGATGCAACTCATCCCCGCGACCGCCGAGCGTTTCGGTGTCCAGGACGCCTGGGACCCCGAGCAGAATCTGCGCGGGGGCATGGCCTACCTGCGCTGGCTGCTGGCGCGCTTCAAGGGGGACGTTGAACTCGCCCTGGCCGGTTATAACGCGGGGGAAGGTGCGGTCGAGCGCCATGGCGGCATCCCGCCCTATGCCGAGACCCGCGCCTATGTGACCCGCATCATCGCGCGCATCAATTGACGGGGCTTCGTTGCGCGTCGCGAGCGGTTGATTCAGTTTCAGGTAATGTTCGGGGCAAGACCGGCAGCAGGGGGCTTCAATGGGTTGGTGGGGCAAAGCGGTAGGCGGTACCTTGGGTCTGCTGGTCGGCGGACCCTGGGGGGCACTGGTGGGGGCGACCCTGGGTCATGGGCTGGATCGCGGGGCGGCACAGGTGGACCTGTTCGGGCCGGTACGGGCCGCCGACCGCGCGCGCCTCCAGCAGGTGTTCCTGGAGACCACCTTCAAAGTCATGGGCCACCTCGCCAAGAGCGATGGTCGGGTCAGCGAGACCGATATCGCCTTTGCCGAGTCGGTCATGACGCGGATGGGCCTCGACGACTCCGGCCGACGTGCGGCTATCCGTCTCTTCCAGCAGGGCAAGTCGGAGAACTTCGTGCTCGCGCCCGCCGTGGCTGAATTTCGGCGCCTGAGCGCCGGTCAGGCCCAGTTGCACCTGCTCTTTCTTGAAATCCAATTGGCGGCGGCCTATGCGGGCGGGGCGCCGGCCCCGGCCGAGCGTCTGGTGCTGGAGCAAATCCGTGCCGGCTTGCAGATTCCCGCGGCCGGTTTCCGCCGGGTGGAGCGCTTGATCCAGATTCAGGCCCAGATTCTGGGCGGCGGGGGTGCCTGGCGCGGCGGCGGGGCCCGCGGTGAGCGTCCGGGCACGAACCAGCAACCGGCCGCCGGGTCCCTGTCAGGAGCCTATGCGGTCCTCGGCGTCACGCCCAAGGCAAGTGACGCCGAGGTCAAACGCGCCTATCGGCTTCTGATGAACCAGCACCACCCGGATAAGCTGGTCTCGCGCGGCGCACCCGCGGAGGCCCTCAAGATGGCCACCCAGAAGACGCAAGAGATACGCAGCGCTTACGAGACCATCACCCGCGCACGCGCGGGGGGCTGATCCGAGTGAAAATCTTCGGCGCTTGCGGTAGAGTGATGCGCTTGCCGGATCTCAACCGCGGCCGACGCAGTCACAGCTCGGCCGGTGAAATACTTAGGGGTAACCATGGCGCCTGATCTGATCGCACCCTCCATTCTCTCCGCGAACTTCGCGAAGCTCGGGGAAGATGTCGACAACGTGCTCGCCGCCGGGGCGGACATCGTCCACTTCGACGTCATGGACAACCACTATGTGCCGAATCTGACCATCGGTCCGCTGATTTGCGAGGCCCTGCGTAAGCATGGGGTGACGGCGCCCATCGACGTACATCTGATGGTCAAGCCGGTGGATCGCATCATCCCGGATTTCGCGGCAGCCGGCGCGACCTATATCACGTTCCACCCGGAAGCCAGCGAGCACATCGATCGCACCCTGCAACTCATCCACGCCGAGGGTTGCAAGGCCGGTCTGGTGTTCAATCCCGCCACACCCTTGTCCTATCTGGACTATGTGATGGACAAGGTCGACATGATCCTGCTCATGTCGGTCAATCCGGGCTTCGGCGGCCAGAGTTTCATCCCCGCGGCGCTCGACAAGCTGCGGCAGGTGCGGAAACTGATCGACGATTCCGGATTGGCAATCCGTCTGGAGGTCGATGGCGGGGTGAAGGCCGACAACATCGCCGAGATCAAGGCCGCCGGTGCCGACACCTTCGTCTCCGGCTCCGGTATCTTCGGCAAGCCGCGCGACGGCGACCCCCACCGTTACGACACCATCATCCGCCAGATGCGCGAAGCGCTGGCGGCCGTGCGCGGCTGACCCCGCGGTTGATTCGCCAGGAGTCCTGACCGGATGCTGCGCCCCAAAATGATTTTGATCGATCTGGACGGGACACTGGTCGACAGTGTTCCCGATCTGGCTTATTGCGTGGATGAAATGATGGTCCGGCTGGGGCGCCCGCCCCGCGGCGCGGCGGCGGTGCGCAACTGGGTCGGCAACGGGGTGGAGCGTCTGGTGCGGCGGGCCCTGATCGGGAAACTGGACGGTGAGCCGCCGGACGCCGATTACGCTCTTGCCTATCCGCTCTTCCTTGAGCTGTACAGCGAGAACACCTCCGGGCGTTCGATGCTGTACCCCGGCGTGCGTGAAGGGCTCGACTATCTGCGCGGCGCCGGCTATCCGCTCGGCTGTGTGACCAACAAGGCCGCGCAATTCACCCTGCCCCTGCTCAAAGACCTCGGGGTCCTGGACGATTTCGGCATCGTCGTGAGCGGAGATACCCTGCCGGAAAAGAAGCCGCATCCGCTGCCCTTGCTCCACACCGCCCGGCACTTCGGGGTCGATCCCGCGGAGTCGCTGATGATCGGCGACTCGGTGAGTGACGTGAAGGCGGCGCGCGCGGCCGGTTTCAGCATCATCTGCACGAGCTATGGCTACAACCATGGTCAGGATATTCGTGAGGCCCACCCGGACGGTGTCATCGACTCGCTGGCTGAACTCAAAGGGCTTGTGGCCGGGGCGGCTTAGGAGACCCCGATGACTCCCGACGTATTTTCTGCCCTGGCCGATCAGGGCCACAACCGTATTCCGCTCGTCTGTGAGGTCCTGGCGGACCTCGACACCCCGCTGAGCGTCTATCTCAAGCTGGCCGAAGGTCCGTACTCCTATCTCTTCGAGTCCGTGCAGGGCGGCGAGAAGTGGGGCCGCTATTCGATCATCGGGTTGCCCTGTCGCACCGTGCTCAAGGTGACCGGGACCCGGATCCAGGTCGAGCGCGACGGAGCGCTCATCGAGTCGGTCGAGACGGCCGACCCCCTGGCCTGGATCAGCGCCTTCCAGGCGCGCTTCCGGGTGGCGACCCATCAAGGCCTGCCGCGTTTCACCGGCGGTCTGGTCGGCTATTTCGGCTATGACACCATCCGCTATATCGAGCCGAAACTCGCCCGCTGCCCCAATCCGGACCAACTCGGTACTCCGGATTGTCTGCTTATGGTCTCGGACGAGGTGGTGGTGTTCGACAACCTCAGCGGCCGGATGTACATCATCCTGCACCTGGACCCGGTTGCCGGCGACACCCTGGAGTCCGGCCGCGAGCGGATGCGTGAGCTGATCGGGCGTATGCAGCGGGGTGCCCCGCGCCGGCCCGCGGCGGATGAGCGCCGGGTCCATGAGGGCGACTTCGTTTCCGGTTTCACCCAGGACGGCTTCGAGTCAGCGGTCGACCGCATCAAGGCTTACATCCTGGAAGGGGACTGCATGCAGGTGGTGTTGTCCCAGCGGCTCTCGATTCCCTTCCAGGCCCGGCCGTTGGATCTGTACCGCGCCTTACGCGGACTCAATCCCTCACCTTACATGTATTTTCTCGATCTCGACGGGTTCCAGATCGTCGGCTCGTCCCCTGAGATCCTGACCCGGCTGGAGGATGGCGTGGTCACAGTCAGACCCATCGCCGGTACCCGCCGCCGTGGTTATACCGAGGCCGAGGACAAGGCGCTGGAAGTCGAACTGCTCGCCGACCCCAAGGAGCTGGCCGAGCACCTGATGCTGATCGACCTGGGCCGCAACGACACCGGCCGGGTGGCCGCGGTCGGTACCGTGCGCGTGACCGACCGCATGATCGTCGAGCGCTACTCGCACGTCATGCACATCGTCTCCAATGTGGTCGGCACACTGGCTGAAGGACTCACCGCCATGGACGTGTTGCGCGCCACCTTCCCCGCCGGCACCGTCTCCGGTGCGCCAAAAATCCGCGCCATGGAGATCATCGACGAATTGGAACCGGTCAAGCGCGGCATCTACTCCGGCGCCGTGGGCTATTTGGGCTGGAACGGCAACATGGACACCGCCATCGCCATCCGCACCGCCGTCATCAAGGACGGCATCCTCCACATCCAGGCCGGCGCCGGCATCGTTGCCGATTCGGTGCCGGAACTCGAGTGGCAGGAGACCATGAACAAGGGCCGCGCCATCTTTCGCGCCGTGTCCCTGGCGGAGGCGGGCATCGACCGCAACAGTGTCGATTGCTGAGGCAGGCGGCGGCGCTTGGAGTAAGGTGATTTCCGCGAAAAATCCAACCCGTAGGAGCCCGCTTGCGGGCGACGGGNGGGGCACAATGACGCGATTCCGGCAGGTCACGTCGCCCGCAAGCGGGCTCCTACGGAGCTTGATTCTTGATAGCGTCTTATTCGGAAATCGCCTAAAGTCCGACAGGCTGCTAGGGGCGGGTTTCAAACCCGCCCCTACATGAAGGTCTGTCTGGATATCAGGTGCGAACGCTATAAACCGCGCCAGCTCCAGCGATCGTCGAGTCTGCCGGGGCCGATCCCATCCAAAAACATCGCATACCGCGCCCGGCGCGGTTTAGGTGACAGCCGGCGTCTGGTGTAGAAAGCGCGTGTCGCCGAGTTGCTGGAGTACGAAGTCGGCAACGTCGGCGCGGGAGAGTCGTGCGGCGGTGAGCGATTTGTCCAAACCGCTGCGGTAGTTGCCGGTCTTGGGGCCATCGGTCAGCCCGCCCGGGCGCACGATGGTCCAGTCCAGTCCGCTGGCCCGGATCAGGCGTTCCTGCTCCTCCTTGGCGGCCATCACCTTTTTCAGCGCGAGTTGCATCAGCACTTTGAAGAACAGGGGCACCTGCTCCTTGCTGTCGCCCACACCCATGGAAGTGACCGCGATCAGTCGCCGCACGCCCTGTGCCTGCATCGCCGCGAGGATCACGGCCGTGCCGAGCGCCTCGATGGGTGCGCCCCCCGGTCGCGTCCCCAGGACACAGATGACCGCATCCGTTCCTTGAACGCAGTCAGCGACCTGAGCGGGGTTGAGTACGTCACCGACGATGACGGTCAACCGCCCCGGTGCCGTTTGCAGCGTCGCCGGGTTGCGGGCGAGTGCCTTGATGTCGTGACCCTGTTCCAGTGCCTGTGCCAGCACCTGTTGTCCGGTTCCGCCGGTAGCACCGAAGAGTGCGATTTTCATATTGGTGTTCCGTTGTTTCGATGCTATTGCGAGGTCTTTGCCCGCATCATGGCGCGAGTGTATCCGCCGCTCAGGCCGCCGCCCCCATTTCCCGTGCCCGCTCCAGCCGCCCGGTGAGCGCCGCCGCATCCGCGGCGGGCGCCAACTCGGGCCAACCCGCGCAATGCCGCTCGACCAGACCCGCCAGCATCTCGATGTGTTCCGGTCGATCGTTGAGACAGGGAATGTAGCCGTAGGACTGACCGCCGGCCTGCAGAAAGTAGTCGCGGTTCTCCACCGAGATTTCTTCGATGGTCTCCAGGCAATCCGCCGAAAACCCCGGTGAGATGACCTGGATCGAGCGCACCCCGGCACCACCCCACGCTTTGAGGGTCTCGTCGGTGTAGGGCCGCAGCCATTCCTGCACGCCAAACCGGGATTGGAAAGACAGGAGCCAGCGCTCCGCCGTCAGCCCCAATTGTTCGACGACCAGACGCGCGGTCTTCTGGCACTGACAGTGGTAGGGATCGCCATTGAGGAAATAATCCATGGGAATCCCATGGAACGAGAACAGGAGCCGCTCAGGCTCGCCGTGCTCGCCCCAATAGGCCCGGATACTCGAGACCAGGGCGGTGATGTATCCGGGGTCGTCGTGATACTGGTTGACGAAGCGCACTTCCGGCAGCAGGCGCCAGGTCGAGAGTTCACGGCTGACCGCGTCGAAGGTGGAGGCCGTGGTGGTGGCCGAATACTGCGGGTAAAGCGGCAGCACCAGCAAGCGCCGCACATTGGCCGCGCGCAGTTGGGCCAGGGCGCTCGGGATCGAGGGGTTGCCGTAGCGCATCCCCAGGGCCACGCACACCGGTCCGGGGAGACGGGCATCGAGTGCCTCCTGGACGGCCTTGGCCTGACGTTTGGCGATTGCCAGCAAGGGCGAGCCGTCCGCGGTCCATACGGCCTGATAGGCTTGGGCGGTGCGCGGCGGGCGTACCCGCAGGATGACACCATGCAGGATCAACCACCAGACCAGCCGCGGCAATTCGACCACCCGCGGATCCCAGAGGAACTGCGCCAGATAACGACGCACGGCCGCGGCCGTGGGAGCGTCGGGCGTGCCCAGATTGACCAGCAGCACACCCAGGCGTTCGGGGGTGTCGTGGCGCAGGTCCGGGTTGTTGATGTAGGTCATCGTTCCATCTCACTTACGTGACCCGACCGCGTCGGTCCCGGCCCACCGGGGGTCGCGGATACCGTCGCGGTCAGGTGCTGATTCAAGCCGCGGCACGCCGAAGGCTGGCCTCGACCCGCGCCTGCTTGAGCAGGCGATCGTCGATCACCCGCGGGTAAAGACGCCAGATGGCGTCGACTAAGGTCGCATGGCGCACGGCCTCGCGCTCCAGATCATGGCGTGTGGCCTCATCGAGCCCGGGCAGAGCGAGCAAATACGGGGAGAGCCAGGCGATATATTCGCCCACCAGACGCCCGGTAGCGGTATGCGTCCATTGCGTGTTGATCGTCAGTGGTGGAAAGTCGGCCTGTGCCAGTCGCCGGCCGCTCAATCCGGACGCGGCCGGCTGCTCCAGTCCGAGCGCGTACGCGCCGTCCCGGCGAAACCACTGCGTATGGCGTCGCGCTCCTGCCGCGTTCGCGATCATCCGCTCCAGTGTCTCTACATGGGGACGCCGACCGCTGTCGTCACGCTCCGGGATGCCCTGTGCGGTCAGGGTCGGGGAACAGAAAGGGCGCGTGTCGCCGCGCCCACCGGCATTCCAGGCGGCGTGTTGCTCACGCCCGGCAAGTGCCGTGTCGTCGCCAATCAGTGCGGTGCCGATCAGGGCCAGCGGCCGCATGTCTTCATCCAGGAGCCACTGTTCCAACTCCGCTGCCGGCGCAAAGGGCAGGTTGGGTGCCGCCAGCCGGACCTGCGCGATCAGGGCCGTCGATGCGGCGAGCGAGGATTCGACATCGAGGGCGGGGTTCAACGGCACGCGGGCGAGCCCGGCCGTTGGCGACCAGGCGCCGAAGTTGAAATAGCGCGCGGCGCCCGGTTCCTGATCCCGGCTCCAGGGACCGGACCGCGGGCGCGCCAGGACCTGGATCTGCCAATGTCGGCCGTCCAGGGTCAGCGCCCGCCCGTCGCTGGTCCCGACCACTGCCACGACACCCAGGAACGGATTCACCCGGCGCAAACAGTAGCAGCGCGTATTCGCGTCCAGTTCCATCGTTGCGGCGCAAGCCTTCAAGCCTGCTGCTTGAGGTGCTGGAAGAGGGCACGGAAGCGCTGGGGGTCCGGGGTGCCGAAGACCGGGTCATCGGCTCGCGGCGCGAGCGCGTCCACGGCGTCCCAGTCCGCCTCAGCGAGGCGCTCCAGCGCGATTGGAAAGGCTTCCGCGTCCTCGAGTGCCTGGTGCTCGCGCAGCGTGTTCACCAACTCCCGGCCCTGGGTCTCCACCTCGTCGCGACGCAGAACCTCCTCGTTGACGATACCCTCCAGCGAGCGGCGGAAGCGTTTGTTGAGCTGGTTGAGGACCCCGTGCTGGCGCATGAGGACCTCAAAAACATCGCGATTCTGCAGTCCTTTATCCATCGCGCGCCGGTAAATCAGATCCTCCGTGGGATGATGGATCGTATCCGAATAGCTCTCCAGGTACTCGAGCATCTCGCTGATCAGTTCGTAGTCGGGCTCCTCGCACGCGTGGAAGCGGTCGAGCAGGGCGGCGAGCAGGTCGAGCAGGCTCGCGAGACGGAGATGATCCTGGTTGAGTCGGGTCATTACCGGGTGCATGGACACATTCCTCCGAGTTGACAGGTCCGGCCGGCCCGCACGGCGGGATCGGCACGGCGCGATTGGACAGGCCGGGAGTCGGCCAGTCCCGCTCCAAGACCTCTTAATAGGGCATCGGGGCCGCCTTGCCAAGGGAACCACCACGATTGGACGTCGGCCATGCTCACGCATCGGCCTCTTCGACACCGCCCCGGCGTTGACGACGCTGGCGCCGCCGTGCGAGTTGGCGCCAAACCCAGCCGTCCGGGCCATCCTCGCCGGTGACCACGTAACGCAGCGCATGGCGGTCGATCAAGGTCCAGTCCATGCTGCCGCGTGCGCCCTCCCGACCACAGAACAGCAACTGATCGCCTTTGCGGACCCGGTCGGTCAAGGCCGGGAGGAGCCGGCGCTCGTCGTTGTGCTCCAGCAGCAGTGGGATGACCGCCAGCCGCCGCTCCCGGTCGCGCGGATCCGTGATCAGGTGGTCGATGGTGAGTGCGGCGGCACATTCTTCCTCTGCCATCACCGCCCCGGCTTGTTCGTTGTTGATCTCGATCTGCCACACCTGAGGGACCTGATCCTGGAGCACGGCGCTGATCCGGCTGATCAGCGCACAGGCCCAGGCATCCTCCTGGAACCGGGAGTAGTGGATGAACTCCCAGAGCAGCGGCAAGGTCAGACGCACGCGGATACCGTCGGCAATGATGATACTCGGGTGCATCACCACCTGGGCTCCGACGCGGTCGAACAATTCCTGATTGTCGAGATGGTTCTTGCGGGCGACCACGAACAGGTCCCGGTTCAGTTGCAGTGCGGTCATGATGATCGACAGGTTGGTGGCGTCATCATCCGTTCCGGCCACCAAGGCCACGGCGCGATCGATATGTGCCTGCTCCAGAGTCGCGGCCTCGGTCCCGCGGCCCTGAACCACCGCCGCGCCGGGAATTCCGGTGAGATGGGGTTTGGCGTCCACGACCATCAGGTCCAGGCCCTGGTCCTTGAGATGCCGGTACAGGGCCCTGCCGAATCGCCCAAAGCCGCAGATCACCCAGAGCCCCTTGACCGGCGGATAGAGCGGCTCGGTGAGTGGCTCGTCGCTCTCGCCCGTGAGCCAGTCCCAGAGCAGGGTCATGCAGGGCGCTTCGAGGGCGATGGCCAGATAGAGCGCGAAGGCATCGAAAGGGTCGTAGATATGGTCGGTACCGAAGGAGGCCATGTTGGCTTCCACCTCATGTGAGTCGGCACGGCAAATCACTTTGATCCGCGGGCGCAAGAGTTTGGCGGCGATGGCGATCTTGAGGTTCGTTTCGTTCACGTTGCTGACCGCCACCACCCCCTGACAGAGGGGATGATCGAGGCCCGCCGCCAGCAGATTCGACGGCCGGCGCGCATCGGCGCAGAGCGCCGGTACGTACTCGCGATGATTCTCCAGCGCCAGCAGGCTGATGCGCTCCTGGTCACTGTCGATGACCACGGCGTGCTGATGACGGTCCGTGAGTGCCTTGACCAGGGCGCTGCCCGTCTGACCGTAACCGCACACCAGATAAAAGGGGTCGCGCAGGTGCGCCACCCGGGCGCGCAAGCGGCTTTCGGCGCGGGCCCGGCGAAAGGTCGGTTCCTGCAGCAGGGCGATCAGCGCTCCCGCGGCATAGATCCAGATCGCCACGGTCCCGAAGATCACGAAGGAGACCCACAGCCGCTGGGCATCGGTAAAGGGGTTGGGGATCTCGCCGAAGCCGATGGTCGTCGAGGTGTAGGCGACGACGTAGAAAGCGTGGAAAAACCCCATCGATACGGGGTTGCCGGCCGAGTCCTGGGCCGGAATCAGGACGAGACCCAGGATCGCCACGGCATAACTCACGATCAGCATGATCAGCGGCGCACGCATACGCCGCATGATGAGAAAAACGATGCTGTCCATGGTGAACCCAGTGCGCGCGTGTTGAGAATGAGGTCTGGAGCGCGGGTCGGCGGTCCGGGCCGGGCTAGCGCCGCAGCAAGAAAGTCTCGATCACCAGCAGGATGACAGAAATCACGTTTGCAATCAGTGCTCCTGCTGCCAGTGAGACGATGCTGGCCATGGTCGACGGGGTCATGCCGATGCCGCTCGTGTAAGCTGCCATGACCCACACCAGGGCTCCTGCCATGAGCTGCAGCATGGCCACCAGGCTGGTGGCGAGCAAGAGTGCGCCCAACTGCGAGCGGTCGCCGAACTTGAGCACCGTCGCGATCAGGTTCACCACGATCACCGCGAAGAACTCCCACGGGTGGTGGTGTGACGGATCGTCGATGTCGCCGATCACGAACCCGAAATTCAGGGTCAGTGACAATACGATGAAAAAGCCGAAAACGACCTTCTCTGGGTTCATGGGGAGCTCCGGATGACGGCGGCGCACTGCCTGTCGCTATTGTGACGGACGGCGGGCAAAAGGCAACTTCACCAATGTTCGATGCTGATCACAATGTCTGATCAGGACCTTGCTAAGCTCCGGAGGAACGACGTGCCGCGTCCGAACTCGGGCCCTGTCCGGCGTCAGCGACGGTTCCCAACCATCGGGGTGGAGTCACCGTCATCTCGCATCGGCTGCGGTAGACGCCCGGCTCGGCGCAGTCTCCGCGCGAATGTACCCAATTCAGTGGGAGTTTCTCCATGACAAAACGTGACAACAACGGTTTCGGCATCGATCGCCGCGGCTTTCTGAAAGGGTTTGCGTCGGCGACGGTGGCCGCCGGCCTGGTCGGGTCGCGCGAGGTGTTCGCCGACCAGAACAGTGCATCCGAGCGGTTCGGCCGCGGACTCCTGGCGCCGCCCGCCATCGACGCGACGCCCGGTACCGAGAAATACTGGAAAAAGGTCCGTAAGGCGTTCGCGCTGGGGAATGACTACATCCATATGAATACCGGGACCACCGGCTCCCAGCCCGAGTTCGTGCAGAACAACCTTGCGGCCTACAACTTCTACAAGAGTCAGGACCCGCGGGATTGGTCCCTGAATCTGGCGGCGGACTTCCCCGACCTCTTCCCGGTGGTGCCCTCCGCCACCGGTGCCCGCCAGTTGTTGGTCGCCAATACCTATGGGGCCAACGCCGACGAGATCGTCCTGAGCTACAACACCACCGATGCCTGCAACCTGATTTTCGCCGGTACCCCCTGGCGGTCCGGCGACCGTATCGTCACCACCAACCTCGAGCATTCGGCCCTGGCCGGCCCGATTGCCTGGGCGCGCGACTACCACGGGGTGGAGGTCGTGATGGTCGACATACCGTCCAACTTCACGGCCGACATTACGGTCGATGATGTGCTAGCGTGGTTCGATGCGGCCCTGATTGATACGGATACCGAGCAAAAACAATATCTTGCCATTTCGGAGGTCTTCTACAAGAACGGCCTGCGCCTGCCGGTGCCTGAGTTGTGCGCGCTCGCCCGGAGTCGCGGCGCTTTCTCGATCATCGACAGTGCCCACGGCTGGGGCATGCTGCCGATCAACTGCCACGACTATGGGGCGGATTTCATCGTCGGGGCCGGCCACAAGTGGCTGTGCGGAGGTCCCGGCACCGGTATCTGCTATGTACGTAACTCGGATGCGTCGACCCACCTGCTGCCGCCCTTTGCGATGGGGAACTTCGGGAGTTACGGCAATCCCTTCGTCGTGCCCAGCGTGCTGTATCAGAACCGTAACTGGAGTCCTGCATCGCAGATGCAGAGGCGCGGCGAGCTCAATGTCTCCGCGCTCTATGCCATGACCGATTCACTGTCGTTCTTCGCCCAGATCGGTATCAGGACGATCTACGAACGCGCGGTTGCCCTCGGCAACTATTTCAAGGGCCTGATCGCTGCCCACTGGGGGCCGGAAGCACTCTGGGTTCAGGAAAACCCCGATGCCCGCTTCGCTACCGGGCTCACGGCCTTCAATCCCTTCGCGAACAAGGATGATGGTGCAAGCTTCGCGGCCATGAACAGCGCCATCAACGTCATCCTGAGCAATCTGGCCCTGGAGACCCCGAAGATTTATATCCGTTCCATCTCCTGGCGCAGCAGCCAGAACGTCCCGGCGGACGACCGGGTGGGATTGCGGATCGCCACTCATGCCATGTACAACAACTATGACGAGATCGACCATGTCTTCGCGCGTCTGGTCAACCAGGTCAACCTGAGCGGTTTGGCTCAGCTCTGATCGCTCAGGCCCCACCCGGATTAAGCGCCGGCAAGGTTGCGCGGCGGATGCGGGTCTCGGGGCGACGCGGCCGCCAGACGTTGGGGATACGGCCGACCTGCCGCATGAACTCGCGTTTCCAGCGCGCGAAGTCGAGCGGCTGGCGGCCGTAGAGTGCGCGGTCCAGTTCACGCATCAGCCGGGTCAACTGGGTGCGGTCCGCGCGCGGGCGCAGGGTCAGGATGCGTTCGGTGAGGTTGGGGGTGCCGCCCTGGTCGGGCGCGTGCAGGAGGTGTCGGGCGGACTGCTCGAAGCGCTCACACCAGGCAACCGGGTCCTGCGCCTGATGGGCGTCACGCGCGCACATCAGCAGGCGGCTGCTCTCCGGTAAGCGGCTGATGGCCGCCGCCTTGGCGCGGGCCGCCAGGTGCGTCGGGTCCAGCCGTTTCAAAAGACGGGTGCTGCCGTTCATCAAGCGGTCGATGCTCTGCGATGACCATGAGCGCAGTCTGGTGTTCAGGCCCGCGCCGGGCAGGCGCCGCTGATACAGGACGCCGACCCAGTAACCGGCGAGGACCAACAGGATGCCGGTGATCGGCAGCCAAACCTTGGACCAACCGGCGCCGGCCTCGATGAGCGAGACGGCCAGTCCCAAGGGTCCGCTGGCGCCCTGGATACTTAGGGTGCGGATCGGCAGGGTGGCGACCTGGCGCGATCCGGTCTCCAGGTTCCACCAGGGGACTTTGATCTCGGGCAGGCGCAGGGTGCCGCCGCCCTGGGGCACCAGAGTGTAGTATTCGGTACGCGTTGCCGTCAGTTGGCGGCCGTCCTTCGACAGGCTGTTGGCGCTGAGTGTCTGTTCGCGATAGATGCGAAAATCCGGGCTAACCAATTGCTCCTCGAGATTCGGGAGTTGGGCGGCGAGCCCGCCCGCTGCCGTGCTCTCCAGCACCAGTGTGACCGGCTGGCCGGGTTCGACCCGCTCGGGCCGGTCGAAGTCGGCGTTGAGACTGAGTGAGCGCAGCGGCAGCCAGGGGCGCACCGCGGCCATCGCGGGGCGGACCTGGAGTACGATCGGGCTGGTGCCGACGGCCTCGTAACGCTCAGGGGCGCCGTAGCTGCCGGGGCGCGTCCCGGTGATCTTCGGTGGCGGCAAGGTGAGATCGCCGGCGCGCAGCGGGGTGAGTACCAGCCAGAATTGGGTGACCAGTTCGCGGCTGTCACCGCTGCCGCGGGTGCTGGTGGTCGGTCCCGCGAGCTTCTGCAGCAGAACAGCGTCTTGCCCGCCGAGGTCCGGATCGGCGGTGGTCAGTTCATCCGGGCTGATCAGATCCAGCCGCAGCAACAGGTTCTGCTGGACATAGGGCTGGGACGCGTCGAGCGACCATTCCAGTCTGGGCGGTCGCAGGCTGCGCTGGGTCGGCGCCGGCGACGCAGCGTAACCGCCGGGCCAGTTAGGCTGATAGCCTTGACCCGGCGCCGGTCCGGGATAGGAGCCGGACGGCAGGCGCGGGGCTTGACCGGGTAACCCATAGGGGGCCTGGCCCGGCAGCGGGCCTTGGGGCGGCATGGGGTAGCTCGGCGGCGCCCCTCTGGAGTTGTCCGGCGGGGTGGGACGGAACTGCCAGGGTTGGCCCTGGATTTGGGGTGGGGTCCACTGGCCCGCGGGCGCTTGCGCCGGGGCGCCGGCCGGCGGTGCGCCGTAGGGTTCATAGGGGGTCCAGCCGAATGCGGCGGACCAGAGGAGCCAGAGTCCGAGTCCAAGTCCAAATCTCATGGTGACCCGAGCGCAGCGGCCAATTGGGGTGCAGCAATTCCAAATTTGGGTGGCTGCCGCCGACAACGTGCCGGCTGCGAGGCTGATGGTGGATGCGCCGCGCTTATCTACCCTACGAAACCGGCTCCATTGTAGGGTGGATAAGGCGCGCCGCTCGGTGTCAGGGACCCGGCACGTCGGTCGCGCGCGCCGCATCCACCGGGGACCGCGAGATGCTGCAAAAAAATTGGAATCGCCGATCGATGTGAGCTGGTCGTGTTCGGGTGATGTTGTTACCAAGGCCGACTCTCCCGCAGTGGACCGCCCGCCGCCTGCATCAGACGCTGCTCTTCGAGCTTGAACTGGTTGCCGATCAGGAGCGTCGGGTCGCCCTCGACCTGTCGCAACCGCTGTTCCATGACCGCCATGCCCGGCCCCATCGCCTGCTGACCGCCCAGCGCCGGGGTGTCGCCGAGTCGGGCATCCGGCGGCAACTCGGTCATGGGTTGCTGCCCCTGCTGGTCGAACTGGTCGATCGCAGCGGTTTGCTCGTCCGGTCGCGGCGCATCGGGCATCGCCATGTCGGGCTTGCCGGCCGGCCTGGTGCCCTGGCCCGCGGTCGGCTGCCGGCCGGCCGGGTCGGAACCGTCCTTGGATGACTGGTCTGCCGGGTCTGCCGGGTCGGCCTGTTCACCGGTCTGGTCCTGCTGCTCGGGCGCCGCGGCCTGGCCCGTGCGTTCACCGCGGTCGTCCGGTCGCCGGCCTTGGCCCTCACCCGCATCCTGACCGCCCTGAGCCTCGGGTTTGCGGCCGGCCTCGGCGTCGCCCTGGGTGTCCCGGTGGGTGTCCGGTTGCTTGCCATCACCTTCGCCGTCCGCTTGTCCGCCCGGCGCATCGGGTTTGCGGTCGCCCGCCGCGACGCTCTCGGCCGCCCGGCGATCGTCCGGCCGCCGGCCGTCACCCTCATCCGGCGCCTGGCCGCCCTCGTCCTGACCGTGTTGTCGGTCGGTCTTGGCCGCGGTGTCCCGATCCTGTTCGCCCTTCGCCTGGCCCGCGGCCTCACGCGCTTGTTCTCGCGTGTCAGCCCCGCCGGCCGTCTGTTCCTGCCGGGTCTGATCATCTCCATCCTTGCCGTTCTCTGTGTTCTTCCGGCCCGGCGTCTGCCCCTCGTCCTGACCCTGTTGCGTGGACCGGCTCTGGTCGCGGCCGACCTCCTGCTCCTTGGACCTGTCCGGCGATCCGCCCGGCGGTTGATCAGCGGCGGATTCGTCTCCCCCCTGGCCGCGCGCGGTCTTGGTCCGCTCGGCGCCCTTTCCCTGCGGTTCGTCTTTGCCCTCAGTCCCGTCCGCGGAGGTCTTGCCGGACTGGCCCGCGCCCTCCTGTTGTCCGGACGCGCCGCCGGATTGTTGCTGATCCTTCTGCTGCTCTTTTGGCGTTTGCCCGCCCTGTTGTTGCTGATCCTTCTGCTCTTGCTCGCCTTGCTGTTTCTGGTCCTGCTGAGCTTGCTGACCCTGTTGCTGCTGGTTTTCTTGTTCCTGCTGTCCCTGATTCTGTTCCTGCTTCTGCTCCTGCGTTTTCTTCTCTTGCTGTTTGTCCTGCTGCTGCGCCTGGGTCTGCTGCTCCTTTGATTTCTGCGGCTGCTCCGGCTTTTCGCTTTTCGGTTCAGATTTCGGTTCAGGCGTCGGCTTCTCCTCCTTGCGCTCATACGCGCGCTGCTCCAGGCGTGCGAGCATGGCGCGGGCGAGCGCCAGATTGTGGGCCGCGTCATCGTCGGTCGGTTCGGCGCTCAACACTTGCTCGTAGGCGAGCGCGGCCCCGGTGTAATCCCCCAAATTGAAGCGGGCATTACCCAGGTTGTAGCGAGCCGATCGGGCATCGCCGTCCGGCACCGCTTCCTGAAAGGCCTGGGCCGCGTCCGCGAAGCGCCCGGCACGGTAGAGTGCGACACCGCGGCGGTAGGGGTCGGAAAAACCATCCGCGGCGGCTTGATAGTCGCCATCCTTGAATCGATCGAGCGCCTCTTGCTCGGTGTTTTTGAACCAGCCGCCATGGGTGGCACCCGTCGGGACCAGGGTCCCGATCAGAACCAGCTTCAGGGCCAGCTTCAGAGCCGGCGTCAGTGGACGAGCGCCCCCGGTCTTGGCCGGACCCTGATGACTGTCGATGCGTATCGTCCGGTTCATGACTGAGACTTCCGCCGCGGTTGACCACGGAACTGGGGCAGCAAGAGTGCGGCGAGCAACAGGACCGGGATCCAATAGCGTTCATTCCAGACCCGGGTCCGCTCGTCTCCCGCTTCCGGGGGTACTTGCATGACGGCGGCGGCCTTGAGCAGGGCGCGGGTGTCCGCGTCACGGAAGTCCGCGCGCCGGTAGAGGCCGCCGCCTGACTGGACCAGTGATTCGAGCAGGGGTTCGTTGAGTCGGGAGATCACGGCGGCACCGGTGCGGTCGGTGATGAAGGCGCCGCGGTAACCGGGGACCCGCGCCCCCTCGGGGGTGCCGATACCCAGCACATGCAGGCGGATGCCGGCGGCGGCCAGGGCCTGGACTCCCGGGATGAGATCGGGCTCGTCGAAGTCCCCGTCGGTGATCAGCAGGATCGAGCGGGCGCTGTCCGCCGACAGCCCGGCCAACAGGGCCTCGGCCCGATCCAGGGCCAGTGACAGCCGGCTGCCCTGGAGTGTCGCGAGATCGGTGGACAGGGCCGGCAGGCTGTTCAGGATCGTCTGGGTGTCCTCGGTGATCGGCGCGATCACATGGGGCACCGAGGCGAAGGCAATCAGTCCGAGCCGCACCTCCCGGTTCTGCACGATCAGATCCTGCACTTCCTGGCGGGCGCGTCCCAGCCGGGTAGGGGTCACGTCATCCGTCTGCATGGAACGCGAGATATCCAGCAGCACGAGCAGGTTGTTGCCGGGGTGGAACAGGCGCACGTCGGCGGCGTCCCAGCGCGGTCCGGCCATGGCCGCGAGCAGCAGAGTCCACAGCAGACACCACCGCAGGAAGCGCCCCCAGCGCTCGCGCGTTTCGAGGTCGCGGGTGCCGGTGAGGTGAGGCAGCAGGTGCGCGTCCGCATACCGATGCACTGGTCCGCGTGCGGTGCGCGCGCCGCTGCGCATCAACCAGACCGCCACCGGGAGGATGGCGAACAGCCCCCAGAACCAGGCCGGTTGGGCGAAGTTGAAACCTGCTTCATTCATCGCATATGCCTGCTTGGTAACGAGTCAAGAACAGGTTAAACACGCACGAAACGCTTGCGCCCCTCGGGAAAGAGCCCCAGGGCCAGGAGCGCGGCCAGGGCCAGCCCCAAGGGCCAGCGGAACAGGGGGGCGGCGATGAAGGCCGTCCGTGCCTGGGCCTCGGTCTTCTCCAATTGGCCGACGCGGGTGGAGATCTCCTCTAAGGCGCGGGTATCGGTGGCACGGAAATAGGCCCCGCCGGTGAGCGTCGCGATCTCCTCCAGGGTCGCCTCATTCATGGTGAGATCATCGCGGTATTTGATCACGCCGTCCTCGGTGATGGGGATCTGCTCCTGGGTGCTGCCGACGCCGATCACGTAGATGCGCACCCCGGCCACGCGGGCCAGCCGCGCCGCTTCGATGGGGGCGAAGCCGCCGGCCGAGTTGTCGCCGTCGGCGATCAGGATCAGCACCCGCGACTGCGGCGGACGCTCGCGCAGCTTCTTGACGCCCAGCGCGATGGCATCCCCGAGCGCGGTTCCCTGGCCGGCGATGCTCGCCACCACCCCGTCCAGCAACTGCTGCACGGCGTGCCGATCCAGGGTCAAGGGGGAGAGGACGAACGACTGGCTGCCGAAGATGATGAGCCCGATCCGGTCGCCCTCGCGCTGTTCGATGAACCGTCCCATGACGCCCTTGACGACCTGCATCCGGGTGACCTGACGTCCCTGGACGGTGAAGTCCAGAGCATCCATGGAGTGCGAGGCGTCCACCGCCAGCATCAGGTCATAGCCCGGACTGCTGATCTCGGTATAGGGCGTGAGCCACTGCGGGCGCATCAAGGCGGCGACCAAGCCGATCCACAGCAGCGCCAGCAGTGACCGGTGCACCCAGCCGCCGATCGCCAATCGCGGCCGACGGTTCGGATAAGCGGCCTGCAACGCGTCCAGACGCGGATGCAGCAGGGTTTGGCGCTGTCCTTCCAGTTGTTCCTCGTCCGCCTGGTCGGGCCGCAGCGGCCAGGCATAGCGCAGCAGCAGCGGCAGGGGGAGCAGGACGGCCGCCCAGGGCCAGTGGAATTCAAACACGGCCGGACTCCGGCCGGGTTGCGGCGGGCGCGGTGACCCAGGCGTAGACGGCATCGATCAGGGTCAGTAGTTGTGTCGGTCCCGCCTGCACGGTCGGCGCATAGGGCGCCGCCAGCAAGAGCCGCCCGTGCTCGGTCCAGGGAAAGCCCGCGGGGTCATGGGCCGCCAGCCAGCCGAGCCAGGCCTCCCCGGTCAGTCCGGCGCAGGCGGGTCGCCCCAGACGGGCCATGGCGATGCGTCGCAGCAGTTCGGAGAGTTCCCCCAAGGCGGCCTTGGCATCGGCGCCGCCGCGGACGCGGCGGCGCAGGTCGCGCAGCGCGGCAGCGGCGGCCCAACGCCAGGTACCGAGGGTGAGACCGGGGATCGGCACGCGCAGCTTCAGGATCGTCCGCCAGCGCCAGGCCGCCAGCCCGAGCAGCAGGCCGGCACCGAGCAGCAGCCACCAGCCGGGAGCCGGCGGCCACCAGGGTACCCCGGCGATGCCGTGGATGTCGCGCAGTCGGTCCAGAGCCGGTATCCCGTCGGGTTCCATCAGACCCCCCGCGAACGTGCGCGCTGTTCCAGTGCGCGGATCAGCGTCAGGTGAATCTCCTCATTGGTGCGCACCGGCAGCAGGATGATGTGCAGCCGGTGGGCGATTGCCTGGAGCAGGTCGCGCCGCTGGTCCCAAGCCTGTCTGAAGGCGCATTGGGCCTGGGGGTCCGCGGTGTCGATCTCGATCAGGCGGCCGTCGGTGCCGGCAAAGGTAACCACCCCCATGGCCGGGATCTCCCGGTCGGCTGGATCGTCCACCGGAATCAGCACCACCGAATTGCGCTGAGTCAGGTCACCCAGGACGCGCTCCAGACCCATCACCTCACGATTGAGGTCGGCGATGACGAAGACCAATGATCCGGTGGGCAGCCCGGTGGCGGCGCGCTTCAAAGCCCCGGCCAGGCAGTCGACCGAGGCCTCCGGCGCGCTGCCCGGTTCGGTCAGGGTGCGCAGCAGTTGCCAGAGTGCGCGCCGTCCGCGTGACGGGCGGAAATGTTGCAGCCCGGCGCGCGGGTCGCCGAACACCAGGCCGCCGACGCGGTCGTTCAGTCGGCTCGCGGCCCAGCCGATCAGCGCCGCGGCGCGTGCGGCCTGGACTGATTTGAAGGTTCCGCGGGTGCCGAAATTCATATGCGGCCCCTTGTCCAGGCAGAGTACGACGCTGCGCTCCCGCTCCTCACGGAAGATCTTCAAGTGCGGCCGATCGGTGCGGGCCGTGACCTTCCAATCCATATAGCGGATGTCGTCACCTTCCCGGTAATCGCGGACCTCCTCGAAGTTCACCCCGGCTCCACGAAACACGGAGGCATAAAGCCCGGCGAAACTGGAATTGACCAGATGATGGGAGGAGAGCCCCAGCGTATGGGCCTGGTGCCGCAGTTCCAGCAGATCGTCGAGACGGGGGTGGAGGCTCATAGTCACGAGTCAGAAATAAGTTAAACAGTGAATACAATCCAATCCTTGTCGTGATCGTGTTGGCCTTGATCAGCGTTCCGGCCGGGACCTTGTGGGAGCGGCGTCCCGCCGCGATGCGGTGCAGCAGAAACTTCCAGTGCCGCGGCTGCGCGCCCGGCCCCGTCGCGGCGGGACGCCGCTCCCACAGCGTCGCTGCGCGACTTTCCAGGCCCGCGGTACCCCCCTCGCCATCCGCCGGGCCTAGGGGATTGCGACAAGGTTCAACAGGCGGTTGATGAACGCGTCGGTGGTGATGCCCTCGGCTTCGGCCTCGAAGGTGAGCAGCAGACGATGGCGGAGGATCTCCGGGGCAACGGCCTGGATATGGTGGGGTGCCGCGAAGGCGTCGCCGTCCAACCAGGCCCGGGCCCGGGCGCAGCGGGCCAGTGCGATACTGGCGCGCGGCGAGGCGCCGAAGCGGCACCAGCGGCCCAGATCCGCGTCATAGCGCTGGGGTGAGCGGGTCGCCTGGACCAGATCGACGATATAGTGATGGAGCTTGGGATCCAGGTACAGATTGGCCACGTCGCGGCGCATGGCAAACAGTTCGGCCTGGCTCAGCCGCTTGGCCGGCACGGTGCCATGTTGCTGCTGTTGGCGGCTGTCGAGATCCAGGATCTTGAGTTCATCCTCACGCGTGGGGTAGGTCACCACCGCCTGCATCAGGAACCGGTCGAGTTGCGCCTCGGGCAGATGGTAAGTCCCTTCCTGTTCCACCGGATTCTGGGTGGCCAGCACCATGAACAACTGCGGCAAGGGGTAGGTTCGCTGGCCCACCGTGATCTGGTGCTCGGCCATGGCCTCCAGCAGCGCCGACTGCACCTTGGCCGGCGCCCGATTGACCTCATCGGCGAGCAGAATGTTGTGGAACAGTGGACCTTGACGGAATTCGAACTCGCCCTTGTCATGACGATAGATGTCCGTGCCGATCAGGTCGGAGGGCAGCAGGTCGGGGGTGAACTGGATGCGATGGAAATCGCCCTCCAATGCGTCCGCCAGGGCCTTGACCGCGGTGGTCTTGGCCAGACCGGGCATCCCTTCCACCAGGAGATGGCCGTCGCTCAGCAGGCAGATGAGCATGCTGTCGACGAACGACTGCTGACCAATGATGCGGGAGGCAATATGGTCGCGAACGGGCTTGAGATCGGCAGGGGTCATACTGGAGATACCAGGTCCGGTGGTGCGCGGCGCGTCGGTGCGCGCCTGTTATTTGCCGCCGGCGCTCCAGCCCGCGGATCCTCCCCCAGAATCCTGGGGCTTTTCGGCGGCGAGCGCAAGCCTGTGCCGGCAACAGCGAACTACGTTGTTTTTATGCGTCGATGGAAAATTCTTATCGGAAACCTGATCCGACCGTCGGGGCGACTGTAGGGGCGACTTCAGTCGCCGCTCCCCTTCGGTCGATCCTTTACCGGAAATCACCCAATCCCAACGCTCGCCTGGTCGCTCTGGTCGGGCGTGATTCCGGTCGACGCCGGGTTCCCGGCCAGGTGCGCATGGTCCGGTGCGCGGATTTGTGCACATGGACCAAAGGTTTGGCCGGCTGTTTCAGAGGGTTGCAGCAGCGGCCTCCGAGACACCCATGGAAGATCTCAACAATATTGATTTGCAAAGGCTTTTTCTGGTTGGTCAGTTTTCGGCCGATCTGTTTCAGACCCAGTATCGACACGCACTTGAGTCTTGCGCCCAAAGGTTGCGCACAGACTTATCCACAGATGTTGTTGGTATCTGGCTAACCGCTTGTGATCGAAAATATTTCCGGGAAGTTGTGGAACTGCGACACAGAAATGACGGCTAACGGCTTGAAAGCTGCGTCAGCCCCCCTCCGACCAGACACAAACAGGCTCTTGATCTGGCTCCCACGCCCGAGGGTGGGAGCAAGTCGCGACGCGGGAGCCGTCGCGCGGCGCCACCGGCCGCTGGAGCGGCCGGACGGCATTCCCACGCTGGAGCGTGGGAACGAGAGATCAGTTCTGACGACCACATCACTTTGGATCGCACCCTTCCAGCAGTCTTGCCGGGCGTCGGACCGCGCTTGCGCTTATACTGCTGGGCTGATATCCCCGCCCTGGACCGTCGGCAGCCCGGCCAGTCCCATTCCCCGGGCATCCCCACAGAGAGCAATCCCGTGATCGAGAACCTTCGCAACATCGCCATCATCGCCCATGTCGACCATGGCAAGACCACCCTGGTGGACAAGCTGCTCCAGCAGTCCGGGACCTTGGGCGACCGCTTCGGGCCGGTGGAGCGCGTGATGGACAGCAACGACCAGGAAAAAGAGCGGGGCATCACCATCCTGGCCAAGAACACGGCGCTGCGCTGGCGCGAATACCGCATCAACATCGTCGACACCCCCGGTCACGCGGACTTCGGCGGCGAGGTCGAGCGGGTGTTGTCCATGGTGGACTCGGTGTTGCTGCTGGTCGACGCGCAGGAAGGCCCGATGCCGCAGACCCGGTTCGTCACCACCAAGGCCTTCCAGCACGGGTTGCGGCCCATCGTCGTCATCAACAAAATCGACAAGCCGAGCGCCCGGCCGGATTGGGTAATCGATCAGGTGTTCGAACTGTTCGACCGGCTCGGCGCCACCGACGAGCAACTCGACTTTCCCATCGTCTATGCCTCCGCCATCAACGGTTACGCCGGTTTGACCAATGACGTGCGCGACGGCGACATGACGCCGTTGTTCGAGGCCATCATCGAGCATTGCCCGCGTCCGGAAGTGGACCCGGATTCGCCGTTCCAGATGCAGGTCTCGACGCTGGACTACAACAGCTTCGTCGGCGCCATCGCCGTGGGCCGCATCCGCCACGGCAGCGTCAAGCCCAATCAGCAGGTGGTCGTGGTCAAGCCCGACGGCACCCGGCGCAAGGGCAAGATTGGTCTGGTCTACGGCTACCTGGGATTGGAGCGCTATGAGGTCGCGTCGGCGTCCGCGGGCGACATCGTGGCCCTGACCGGCATCGAGGCTCCCAACGTCTCCGACACCCTGTGCGACCCCGATCACGTGGAGGCGATGCCGCAACTCAGCGTCGATGAGCCCACGGTAACCATGACCTTCCAGGTCAACACCTCCCCCTTCGCCGGGCGCGAGGGCAAGTATCTGACCTCCCGCCAGCTCAAGGAGCGCTTGGAACGTGAGCTGATCCATAACGTCGCCCTGCGGGTGGAAGAGGGCACCGACCCGGAGAAATTCCGCGTCTCCGGCCGCGGCGAACTGCACCTGTCGGTGCTCCTGGAGACCATGCGCCGGGAGGGTTACGAACTGGCCGTCTCGCGCCCGGAGGTCATCTTCCGCGAGATCGACGGCGTCATCTGCGAGCCCTACGAGCAGCTCACGGTGGACGTGGACGACACCTTCCAGGGCGCCATCATGCAAGCCCTGGGCGAGCGTAAGGGCGAGCTCAAGGACATGGTGCCGGACGGCCAGGGTCGGGTGCGCCTGGACTACGAAATCCCCTCACGCGGCCTGATCGGCTTCCAGACCGAGTTCATGACCCTGTCCTCCGGCACCGGGCTGAAATACCACGTCTTCGACCGTTACGGTCCGGCCAATCAGGGCGGCATCTCGCCGCGGCGCAACGGCGCCCTGATCTCCAACGGCCAGGGCAAGGTGCTGGGCTATTCACTGTTCAACCTTCAGGATCGCGGGCGCCTGCTGGTCTCGCCCGGTCAGGAGGTCTACGAGGGGCAGGTCGTCGGCATCCACGCGCGCGACAACGATCTGGTCGTGAATCCGCTCAAAGGCAAGCAACTCACCAACATCCGCGCCTCCGGCTCGGACGAGAACATCATCCTCACCCCGGCCATCCGCTTCACCCTGGAGCAGGCGCTGGAGTTCATCGAGGACGACGAACTGGTCGAGATCACCCCCGGCGCCATCCGCATCCGCAAGCGCCATCTCACCGAGATCGAGCGCAAGCGCAGCACGCGTGCGCCGCGGGCGGAGACCACCGCGCGCGGGGCCTCCTAGGCGATTTCCGACAATTTGGATACCGGTCAGTGTAGGTGCGACTTCAGTCGCACCTGCGTCCGAGTCGGTGCGACTGAAGTCGCATCGACATCCGAGCCGACGCTCTACTGACCCGCCCTAAAGTGAACGGCTTCAAGCCTAGGTCGAACGGGACATGCGCCCCATGCAGACTTCAGGGCAGCGGGTCCAAAGCGGCAACATCCCAATCACCCGGCCGTCCCCAGATGTCCGGGAAAGGGTTGTAAACCCCGTTCCGCGCGGCAACCGGCTCCGGGATATCCGGGGCGGCCGGCGGCAAGTCGGGCTGATCCCGCGGCGGCGCGTCTCGAGCGAGGCTCAGCGCAAACCCCAGCAACTGTCCGATGAACGGCTCGGCGCTCAACCGGTGGGCCTGGATCAGGGTGTCAATGGCCGCCGGGACCGCACCCGCCGCCAAATGGGCAAAGGCCCGGGCGGTCAGGGTCTCGACCGCTCGCTCCACCGCGAGCAGGGCGCTCAAGTCCATCCCGCAGCGGCGGCAGGTCGCTCCGTCATCCCGGCGGGCACGGCAGTTGGGGCAGCGCTCCATCAGGTGTCGCCCCTAGGATTCCAGGTAGTAGATCAGGTCGGCGAGCTGCGCCACGGCCTTGTCCAGGGCCTCGCCGTGGTCGCGCGCCAGGGCGTCCTTGACCGCCTCGATCCCGTCCACCAGATCGTCCCGATCCTCGGCGTTGGCTCCATCGAGCAGACGCTCTGCTTTCTCCACCAAGGCGCGGGCGGCGACGATTTCACGCCGCTCGCCGACGCCCGCGTCGGCATCGCCAGCCGCGTCGGCGTCCGTCACCGCGCCCGCGTCCGGCTCATAGCCGTCGATGAGCGCCGACAGTCGCTCGCGCGCGGCGGCCAATTCATCGCTGGCAAAACGGGTGGTGGCGTTGTCGATGGTGGTCCGCGCCTCGAGTCCGGTGCGTTTTTCGCGCGAGCTGACGTGCAGGATGCCGTTCACGTCCAATGAAAAGGTGGTGATGAGGATATTGCCGGCCGGCACATCGGAGAGTCCGTCGATGTTGAATGAGCCGATCTCGGTATTATTGAGCGCGTCCGGGTCCTCTCCTTGATAGACATTGACGATGATTTTTCGCTGACCGTCATAGGAGGTCTCGAAGGCCTCGCTTTTGGTGACCGGGATGGGGGTGTTCTTGCGGATCAGCGGAATATAGGTGTAGGGGTACATCTCGCCATTCAGTTCGGCGATGGCGCTGGTGCCGAAGGTGTAGGGCGTCACGTCGACCAGCACGCTCGCGACCTGAGCCCCGGCGATCACCGCGCCCTGAATGGCGGCACCGGTGGCGACACACAGATCCGGGTCCACCTCGCTGCGCGGCTGCATCCGCAGTTCCTCTTCCAGACGGCTCTGCACCAGCGGTGTGCGGGTCGCCCCGCCCACCAGCAAGACCTCGTCCAGACCCGCGACCGTGAGCCCGGCGCCTTTGACGGCGATGTGCACGGCCTCCAGGGTTTCCGCAATGTACGGGGCGATCATTTCCTCATAGTCCTCGCGCGCGAGTTCCAGTGAGAGATGCACCGGCGCTCCCGCGTGTTCCAGCAGATACTCCTCCTGGATCAGGGCGAAGGGGGCGTCGGAGAGGGTAATCTTGGCGGTCTCGGCGGCGCGCATCAGCCGGGCCATGGCGGTGCGGTTGTCGCTCGGGTCATGGCCCTGGGACTTGAGGTGTGTGATCAGGTGGTCGACGATGCGCGCGTCGAAGTCGTCGCCGCCCAACTGGTTGTTGCCGTGGCTCGCCAGGACTTCGGTCACGTCTTTGGCGATGCGCACCACCGAGCAGTCGAAGGTTCCGCCGCCCAAGTCATAGACCAGGATGGTCTTCCCTTGCGCGTGGTCCACCTCATAGGCCAGCGCGGCGGCGGTCGGCTCGTTGATGATGCGCACCACCTCGAGCCCGGCCAACTCACCGGCGTCGCGGGTCGCCTGGCGCTGGGCGTCGGAGAAATAGGCCGGTACCGTGATCACCGCCTTGGTGACGGCCTGACCCAGATCCTTCTCGGCGGCCTGTTTGAGGCGCTTGAGGATCAGGGCCGAGATCTCTTGGGGGGTATAGGACTGCGGCCCCATGGCGACCTTGGTGTCCTCGCCCATGCGCCGCTTGATCGAGCGGACGGTCCGCTCCGGATAGAGGACGTACTGGTTGCGGGCGGTCTGACCGACCAGCAGCGCGCCGTCGTCCGCCAGTCCGACGACTGAGGGCAGGAGCTTGGCCCCGTCGACCTCGATGATGCGGGTCTGCCCGCCGTCGACCACGGCGACTTCCGAGTTGGTGGTGCCGAGGTCGATGCCGATAATGATGTCGTTCATGGTGTTCCCTGTCGGGGTCTAGGTGTAAGGGTGTTGGATGGCGGGTCTGGGTGGTCAGGCGCGCCCTGGATCTGGTCTTTAGGTGATTCCCTGGATTAAAGATCCCGACTGCGCACGTCTGCAAGATCCGTAGAGGGCTGTAGGGGCGATTGAAATCGCCCCTACATGTCGGTCGATCTTTTCGGACCGAGGGCCAATCTACGGCGCACTGGTCAGCCGGTTGACGACGACCTCCGCCGGGCGCAGCAGGCGTTCGCCTTGACTGAAGCCGCGGCGGACTTCGGCGAGGACCAGACCGTCGGCTTGTGTCGGGTCCGCGGCGGCCTCGGCGGCGTACATGGTCAGCGGGTCGAAACGCAGGCCCATGACCCGCAGCGGCAGCACCCCGCGGCGGGCCAGGGTGTCGTCGAGCCGCTTGAGGTTCATGGCGAGTCCCTCGGCCATGCCGATGACAAAGGTGTGGGCCTTGCCGCGTCGGCTCAGCCAGCCGGGATGGTAGCGGCGCGCCTGATCGTAACCGGCCTGCAGTCGGTCGCGCAGATCCAGCAGTTCGAGCAGCAGATCGCGTTCGGCGCCCTGTCGGGCACGCCGCTCGGCCTCGACCCGCTGCGCTTCGCCTGTTTCAAGCCGGGTCTGGGCCTGACGCACCAGGTCGAAGGCCTCGCGGAATTGGTCCAGGGCGCTCTTGACCTGACGCGATTCGAGTTTGACCTCGTTCTTGAGCGCGGCGACCTCGGCCAACAAGGTGAAGAGGTCCGGTACCGGTTCGGTGTCCGTGCCCTGGTCGGCGGGGGCCGCGACGCCGTCCAGATAGTCGGCGAAGCGGGTGAGCAGTTGCTCGCGGACGGCCGGGTCCAGGGTCGGCTCCGGGATTGGTTCCGGGATTCGGTACGGGATTGGCTCCGGTAGTGAATACGGGATCGGTTCCGGGATTGAGTACGGATCCGGCATTGGGTCCGGGTTCGAGTCCAGGATTGGATCCATCAGGCCTCCCCGCGCAGGAGTTTGTTGAACTGTTCGCGATCCGGTCGGCGCGGTGCGCCCACGGGGTCGGCCTGGTCGAGGATGTCGGCCAGCGTGGGCGGCGTCTGGTCGAACAGGGCCTGGGCCAGGCGCGCGCGGCGGGTGCGCAGCGCCTCGTAGGCGGCGCGCAGCGATTCGAAACGGCGTGCATCGCGCTCCGGCGGGCAGGCTTTGACCGCCGCCAGATAGGCGGCGTGTACCGCATCGTCATCCGCGTCCGGCGTGATGCCAAGGAGAAGATAGGGGTCGCTCATCGCGGACTCGCTAGAAAAGGTCAAATTGTTCGGGGTCGTCGTCGTCCGGCGTCTGCGGGGCGTTCGACCGACCGGTGGTCTTGCCCGGTTTGCGGCCCGGTCGCGACGGCTTGGGGGCTGGGCCGGGCGCCGGTAAGAGGCCCGGCGGCAACCCGCCCAGCAGGTTGGGCAACTGGTTGCCGAGCATCGTGATCAGGACGTTGATCATGGTCTCGTGTCCGAGCTGGCGTTCGATGTCCTTGAAGGTGGACCGTTCCTTGGCGCCGACGCCGGCCGCCTTCAGCACCCCGTCCACCCCGACGACCTCGATGAAGGCGCGCAGGGCGTCGTTCAGGTCGCCCCCCAGCGGGTCGAAGCCCATTCCATCCTCGTCTTCGTCTTCGTCCTCGTCGTCGAACGGGAAGAAGGGGCTGCGGCCGAAGTGCCCGAACGGCGAATACTCCGCCAGGCACTCGCCGATCCGGTGGGCGGTCCGCTGGTCGCCGCTCTCGCGGGCGCGTTCGCCGGCTTCCGCGAGCCGGTCGATTTCGCGTGCGGCTGGATTGCCGCGACGCCCGGCCAGGCCGGCCTCGAAGCGATGCAGCTCGAAGATCGGCACGTCCGGCCAGCGCTTGAGCGCGGCCTCGGCGAAGGCGAGTCGCGCCTGCTCCAGCGCGGCCCGGCGCAGGGTCTCGCAGGCGTTCTCGGACTCCGGCTGGCTGAGCGGCCAGCGGGCGGCGGCGCTCAAGGGTTTTTCAAACAATCGGCGCAGTTCGGGCGCAAGCTCCGCGCCCGCTTCCTCATCCAGGTAGGTGCGCAGCCGACTCAGGACGGCGGTCAGGTCGGCCTGGTCCGCGACCGCGGCCTTGCCCAGGCCGGCGGTCTTGAGCAGTCCGGCGGCCGCGCGCCCGATGGCGGCGCCTTCCAGCGCCAGCGCCAGCGCGGCGGCCATGCCCCCGCCCATGGCCTGGACCTGCGCGCGCAGGACAGACGCCCCGCGGGCGGCGTCGGCCTGCAGCTCGAGCAGCGCGCTCAGCAGGACACGGCGCTCGCGCAGCCGCCCGCCCCGATCCCATGCGGGTTCCCACTCGGCCGCCTGCTCGAGTTCTTTGCTGGCCAGATCAAGGCGACGGGCCTTGAGCTGCTTGCGGGCATGGGCCAGGTGCGACTTGACCAGGCGCTCACGGGCGCCGGTGTTGATCGGGTCCAGGGCCAGGATCTCACGGGCATAACGCGCCGCTTTCTTGTGCGCGTCCGCGGCCAGTGCGACATCCATGGCCGCGGTCAGCAGGCCGACATCCGCGGGGAAGCGCGCGAGGCCAAGGTCCAGCAGGCGGCGGGCGGACTTCAGGTCGGGGCCGCGCAGATAGAAGCGGACCAGACGCTCGTAGCTGTCGCGGTCATCCGGGTCGAACTGGAGGCTGGACTCGACCGCTTCCGCCAGGGACGCGGTCGGCACAAAGGGATCATCGTCGGGTACGAGATGCGGGAGCAGGTCCCGGTGACTGTCGACCCGGCGCAGGACCAAGGCGACCCGCAGGGCGTCATCGGTACCCGGCTCCGGGAGGCGGTCCTTTGTCAGATGCTGCGCGTAGGCATCCCAGGCCTCGAGATCGTTCCCCGAACGCTCGTTCTGCTCGGCACGCCAGGCGGCAATCAGCAGGCGCTCCTCCGCGGACAGTTGCGGCCCGCCGCTGTCTTTGATCCAGCCGGCGCTCTTGGGAAAACCCGCGACCAGCAGGCGCAGCCCCTGACGGCGCGCCCAGGTTTCCCCCAGCAGGGTCCGGTGACGGTGCAGCAGACGCAGCAGGGTTTTGGGTTCGGAGTTCCCGGCGCGCCGCGCCTCCTCCCAGATCGCCTGGCGCTGCTCGCCCCAGCCGGCCAGGGTCATGGCGAAGCGGCGGGTCGCTTCCCCGGCGTCCGCCAGCCGCTCGGTCAAGGTCTGCGGCGGGCCGAGTGCGGATTCGCAGGTACGCCGTAACGGGGCGAACCCGGACGCGTCGTCGACGCGGGCGAGCAGTTCGAGCGCCTCGTGTAACGCCGCGGGGGGCCGCTGCAGCGCCTTGAGAATCTGAGCCAGATCGCGATAGGGGGAGCGGAAGGGGATGGCGGCGAGTGCCGCACCCAACGCGGCGTCATCGCCTGCGCAATAGGCATCCAGGGCTTGGGCCGCGGCCACCCCCTGGACCAGGATCGGATCATCAGCGGCCAGACCCGCGGCCACCTCGGCTTTGCCCGCCAGATGATGGGCGGCCAACTGCGAGCGCAGCGCGGTCAAGGTCGCGGGGTCCAGCCGATCGCCGGCCAGCGCGCCGAGGGCCACCGCCTGACTGATCCGGCCCAGACGCAGCAGCAGCGTCATATAGTCCAGATCCGCGGGGAGTTCCGGTGCGATCTGCGTCCGGTTCTCCCAGACGGTCAGGGCCTCCTTGGTCATCCCCTTGGCCGCCAGTTCCCGCGCCCGCCCGGCGTAGGCGCAGGCCAGTGTCTGCCGCCATTCCGGGCGGTTCTCGATTTTGAGCAGATCCTTGCACGTACTGATGGCCTCGCGGTAACGGCCCGCCGCGATCTGGCCTTGGGCCGCGGTCAGCAAGTCATCGGGCGTCGGCGCTTTGGGCGCCGCTGCGACCTTGTGTGGCTTCTTCATGGGTAATATCGGGGCCGGATCTTGCCCAGCGAGTGTGGTGGCGATGGGAGTTCAGGGTGTCGTTGGTCGATAAAACACGGGCATCGGCGTCTCAGGGGGCGATGATCTGCGCCGTTTCCGACGGACGCAGAAATTCGTTGGGACGGCGCTCGAAGATCGCATCCAGATAGTATACAGCGCCTTCGCGCTCCACTCGCACGGCCTGGACGCCCAGGCTATAGATGCGGGCCTCACGCAGGGCGCCGTTGACGCGCACCTTGACCGCCTGACCCGGCTGAAAACTCCGCAGAACGTTGATCGGGACCAGGGCGCGGGCGAGCATCCGGTCGTCCGGGGCGAACAGGATCAGGGGCTCCTGCTGCAGCGTCTTGTAGATCACGGCCCCGTTCCAGGCATTGCGCGCCACCACGATGCCGTCGAAGGGGGCGCGCAGCTCGGTATGTTCCAGCGCGACGGCGGCGGCGGCCTCGGTCGCGGCGGCGGCTTGCGCCTCGGCGTTCGCCGCCGTCTGGGCGAGCTCCGCGTCCTTGAGTTCCTCGCTGGCGATCAGGCCCCGGTCGAACAGTTCTTTGGCGCGGGCGAGCGCCCGCTCGGCATCCTCGACCTCCACCAGCGAACGGGCGACGCGGGCGCGCGCCTCCAGCACCCGGGCCTGGGCCTCGCGCTGGTCCATGCGCAGGAGCAGGGCGCCCTTGCCGACGTGCTGCCCGGCGCTGACGGCGACCTCCTGCACCAGGCCGTTCTCCAGGACGCGCATTTGCACCTCATGGACCCACTCGAGCCAGCCTTTCAACTCGACGGCGGCCTGAACCTGGGCGATGCCGGCCAGCAGGAGAACACCGAGGGTCAGCCGGGTCAGGCGCCGACCTTCACCTTTTCCTTGACGCACGCCGGATGCCGGCGGCTGTTCGCTGACGGTGCGTAGAAGCGTCATGGTGTTGATCCCGCTGCAGGCCAGACCGGACGACCGGTCAAGGCGTTGAGTTCGGCCCAGGCGAGCGCCCGGCAGTAACCAACCCGGGCCTCCTGCATCCTGGTCATGGTCTGCCGGCTCATGGCGTAGCCCAGGTCGGCCGACACCTCCTGTTCGTAGAGGGTCCGGCTCTCGTCGAGTTTGAGGTCGCGGTAGGCCGCTTCGCTGCGGAGCTTGCGCTCGGCGGCGGCCAAGGCCAGCAGCCGCAGCCGGATCTCCGCGAGTTGATGGTGCAGTTCCAGCCGTTCCAGTTGCTGGTCGGCGGCCGTGTCGGCCGCGGGTTCGCCGACGGCCGCGGCGGCCAGGGTGTCGAGCGGCGGCGGGGCCGCGGGCTGCGGCGGCAGCATGGGCGTCACGAGGTCGCGCGGCAGGGTCTCCGGGCGGCCGAGGGCCTGGGCCAGCAGGGCGCGGGTCCATTGTTGGCCCAGTTCGCCGACGGTGCGCTCCTGCAGGATATCCTCATAGACCGCATCCAGCTCGGACACGCGCAATGGTGAGGTCTGTCCGAGTTCCTCACGTGCCCTGGCGCGGTCGAGTTGAACATAGGCGACCGCCATGGCCTCGCTGGCACTGGAATAGGCCAAGTCCGCGAGCAGGACATCGAAAAAGCGCTCCATGATTTCCAGTCGCTGGGCCGGCACCGGCTCGATCAACGGCGCCGGGGGTCGGCCCCGGGCGGGATCGACGACGCCGAAGGCCAGCGCATGGCAGTCCAGATAGAGCGGATGGCGGCGCGGCAGGCGTGCCGCAACGGATGGGCTCGCCTGGGTGCGCGGATGACTGTCGGCCAGGGCCAGCGCCTGCTCCAGTGAAAGCGGCTCAGGCAGCGGCGGCGCGCCCGCGGCGGTGCCGAGCGCGAGGCAGAGGGTCAGGGCCGGCATCAGGGATCGGCGGGTCATGTCAGCGTGAAAGCAGCGGCGGTCAAGAGGTGGTCGAAGGGTAACGGGTCATGGCCGGTTGACTCAAGCACCACCGACCGACCGCCAGGAGTCCAAGGCTTCAGCCTTGGCGCCCCCCGGACTCCGGCTAACGGCCATGGAAGGAATATCAAGCCACCCCGCAAGATGTAAGTTCCCCGTGGGAGCGGCGTCCCGCCGCGATGCGGTGCTGCGGTGACCGCGAACGCCGCGGCGGCGCGCCCGGCCCCGTCGCGGCGGGACGCCGCTCCCACAGGGTCGCTGCGCGACGTTCACGGTAAAGCCCGTGGCTCCTGCGGCGCGGGCCGTCGCCGGCTCAGGCGGCACACCGGCACCGAGTCGTTGCGAACCTTACGCCGCAGTACGCGATACTTTATGGGCATGCGTATTCGCCGCTACACTTGGTCCCGCCGGTCAAGCCCGGGTGCCTGTTGCCCGCAGTCTGAGCCAAACCCTTATACACCTGACAACTAGGGATCGTCCGCCATGAACCACCCACCCGTGCCCGTCGTTCTTGCCCTGTTCGCCGCCGCGCTGTTCGCGGCGGCCGCAGTCCCGGCAACCCCGGCCGCCGCGCCCGCGCCGGCCCCGACGCTCAGTGCGCCGACACTCGAAGACACCACGTGGTTACTGGCGGCCTATCGCGTCGGCGATGCCCTGGTCGAGGTCACCGCGGGCGCGCCGCCGGCCCGCTTTCAGCTCGCCGGAGGGCGGATCGCGGGCAGCCCCGGCTGCAATCGACTCGGCGGCGGCTACACCCTGGACGGTGATCGTCTCAGCTTCGACGCGAACCTGGCCTCGACCATGATGGCGTGCCCGGAGCCGCTGATGCAGCAGGAGCAGGCGGTTGGTGCGGCCCTGGTGAAGGTCGCGGCGTACCGGCTCGACGGCGAGCTGCTGGAATTCACGGACGCCTCCGGCCAGCCGCTGCTGCGCTTCGTGCGCCTCAAGCCCACGCCGCTGGTTGGCCAGGTCTGGCAACTCCAGGGCTACAATAACGGCAAACAAGCCATCGTCTCGGCGCGCAACGGCACCGAGATCACTCTGGAGTTCCGGGACGACGGCACCCTGGGCGGCTCCGACGGCTGCAACCGCTACATGAGCGGTTACACCCTGGAGGGTGAGACCCTGACCATCGGGCCGGTCGCCACCACCCGCATGGCCTGCAAGGGCCCGCAAGGGGCTGCGGAACAGGCGCGGGCTTACGCGGCGGCCCTGGGCACCGTTCGCGGCTACCGGATCGAGGGCGGCGAGCTGACCCTGCTCGATGGCGAGGGTAAAGCGGCGATCCGGTTGCACGCCGAGGCGCCGGTCGTGGTTCCGGCTTCGGGCCCGACCCAGACTTCGGAGCCGGTGGTGCAGTCGACACCAGCGCAGCCTGAGTAAAGAAGACGATCCATGTCACTCGCTAGCCCTCACCGCGCACTCAAGAGCAAAAGAGTCAACGATCTCTTTTTTCAGTTTTCCTGGCCGCTGCTTCATGCCTGTGTCACCGATCACCAGCAAGAGATGGCACTCGAACTCGCGAAAATGCTGTGGTTCCGTCTGGTGACAGGAACCGATACGGAAGAAACGATTGCCCAAGACCTCAAGATCGTTTTTCCCGACAACCAAGCGTCTATCGCCGCTTTCGGATCATTGTATTTTTTCAAGATGAAGCCGGCATTGAAAGAAAGCACGATCCGGGAGCTAAAGCAGCATTTTGCGCGGCAGGAGAACCTGAAGAACGTCGGTGACGCGAGGCTGGACGATGTATCGGTTATGCGCGCTTAAGACCAGCGAGGCCAGTTTCCTCTCGAAAGAATAAGGGGTTTGATAATGAAAAAATACTGCGCAGTCAGCAGCCAGAATAAATAGACCATCAGCGAGAAGCAAGGAGAGATCAGCGCGTGACCCCCGACCAGTTCATCGACAAGTGGAAGGATGCCACCCTCAAGGAACGCTCGGCCTCTCAGGAGCATTTTCTCGACCTCTGCCGCCTGCTGGACGAACCAACGCCGGCACAGGCCGACCCGTCCGGATCCTGGTACTGCTTCGAAAAGGGCGCCACCAAGGCTGGGGGAGGGGACGGCTGGGCGGACGTGTGGCGCCGCAACTGTTTCGGCTGGGAGTACAAGGGGAAGGGTAAGGACCTGAAGGAAGCCTTCAAGCAGCTTCAGCTTTACACCCCGGCGCTGGAGTACCCGCCGCTCTTGATCGTCTGCGACCTGGATCGGATCGTCATCCACACCGCCTTCACCGGGACGGTGCCGGATGTGCATGTCCTGGCCCTCGACGACCTGCGCGACGCCGGCAAGCGCCGGCTGCTGAAGTGGGCCTTCAGCGAGCCCGAGCGGCTACGGCCAGGCCAGACCACCGCGGCCCTCACCGAAGGTGCGGCCGGAAGTTTCGGCAGTCTCGCGCAGACTTTGCGCGCCCGCGGTCACGACCCCTGGACGGTCGGGCACTTCTGCATCCGGCTGCTGTTCTGCCTGTTCGCCGAGGACATCGAGCTACTGCCCCGGCAGATGTTCACCCGGCTGCTGGATGCCGGACTCAAGGACTCGACGAGCCTCTCCGCGATGCTGGAGGACCTGTTCGGCGCCATGGCGACCGGCGGCCGTATAGGCTTCGAGACGGTGGAGCGGTTCAATGGGGGCTTGTTCGACTCGCGCAATGCGCTGCCTCTGGAACGGGACGACATCAAGACGCTGCGCGCCCTGGCCGGTCTCGACTGGTCGGCTATCGAACCCTTGATCTTCGGGACGCTCTTCGAGCGCGGGCTCGACCCGGACAAGCGCAGCCAGTTGGGCGCCCACTACACCGACCGGGGTTCCATCATGCGGCTGGTAGACCCGGTTGTTCTGGACCCGCTACGCGACGAGTGGACGGCGAAGAAAGCAGAGATCGAGCCCCTGATGGCGAAGGCCGTCGGAGCGAAGTCGCCCTCCGCACGGACCAAGGCCCAGAACGAGGCCCACGGACTGCTACAAGGCTTCCTCGCGCGGCTCGCACACTTCCGGGTCCTGGACCCTGCTTGCGGCTCCGGCAACTTCCTCCTGCTGTCGCTACTGGGGCTCAAAGACCTGGAGCATCAGGTCATCCTGGAGGCCGAGGGCCTTGGGCTCTCCAGGGCTTTCCCGCTGGTCGGCCCGGAGTGCGTGCTCGGGATCGAACTCAATCCCTATGCGGCAGAACTCGCCCGCGTGACCGTGTGGATTGGCGAAATCCAGTGGATGCTGTCCCACGGGTTCTCGCTGTCGAAGAATCCGATCCTCAAGCCCTTGAACACCATCGAGCAGCGCGACGCCATAGTAAACCCGGACGGAACGGAACCTGAATGGCCGAAGGCGGATGTGATCGTGGGTAATCCGCCGTTCTTGGGCGGGAGCAAGAAGCGCGGTGGCTTGGGTGACACTTATTTTGATGCGCTCGACCGGATTTATGCTGGACGCGTGCCGGGCGGGGCGGACCTGGTAACCTATTGGTTCGAGAAGTCGCGCGCCCAGATTGTCGCGGGCAAGGCCGGCGCGGCCGGACTGGTCGCGACGAATTCGATCCGGGGCGGGGCCAACCGAACCGTGCTGGAGCGAATCCAGCGGACTGAAACACTAATCAGTGATGGAGAGTCGCATGACAACGATTACGTTCGATACACTGCAACTGGTGGACAAGCTCAAGGCCGCGGGTTTTCCGCCCGAACAAGCGGAGTCCGTGATTCGGGCGATTGGCGAGGCGCAAGCGGAGCTGGTCACGACCGCCTATCTGGATCATACCCTGGAACGGACGCTCGCCCCCTTGCGGACCGATCTGACCGTGCTGAAATGGATGATGGGGGTTCTGCTGGCGGGGGTGATGTCCCTCATCCTGAAGGGCTTCTTCTAGGTAAACCATTAAGCATTTTCAATGCCTGGTCCGACGAGCCCTGGATCAACGAGGGCGCGGCAGTCCGCGTGTCGATGGTCTGTTTCGGCGCGCCGGAGTACAGGCGGCTGGTGCAGTTGAATGGGGTCGGCACCAGCGCTGTGAATGCGGACCTGACACCGTCGCTTGATGGGGACGGGGCCTCGGACCTTACGCGCGCGAAGGCACTGAAGGAAAACCGCCGGATCGGCTTTCAGGGTACCAAGAAAGGTGCGGCGTTCGACATTTCAAGGGAACTTGCAAAGTCTTGGATGCTTACTCCAAATCCGCACGGAAGATCGAACGCCGATGTTCTCAAACCCTGGATGAATGGCATGGATATCACCCGTCGGCCATCAGATACCTGGATCATTGATTTCGGCGTAGGGATGACGGAAGCCGATGCATCCCTTTACGAGGCGCCTTTCTCATACATTGAACGAGCGGTGAAGCCGGAGCGTCAGAGGAATCGGAACCCATCTTTACGCAGGGTTTGGTGGCAACACGAGCGACCCAGGGAAGACATGATGGCTGTGATGGCGATGATGCCCCGTGTCGCCGCGACACCGCGGGTAGCCAAGCACCGGACCTTTGTTTGGTTGGATGCGCGTATCGTTCCCGATAGCCAGATCATCGTGATCACCAGAGCCGACGACACCACTTTCGGCATCCTGCATTCCCGGGTCCATGAAATCTGGGCGCTTCGCCTATGTACTTGGCTCGGAAAGGGCAACGATCCACGTTACACACCGACCACTACCTTCGAGACCTTCCCCTTTCCCGCGGGCATGACCCCCGCCGACACCGCCGGCCCCACCGAGGCCCTGGACTCCGGTATCGTCCTCCCGCCCGTGGCCCCGCAGCACCGCGCCGCCGCCCTGGCCATTGCCGAGGCCGCCCACCGATTCAACGTCCTGCGCGAGAACTGGCTGAACCCGCCGGAGTGGGTGGATCGGGTCCCGGAGGTCGTCCCCGGCTACCCGGATCGGATCGTCCCCAAGTCCGAGCACGCGGTTGAGTTGAAGAAGCGGACCCTCACCAACCTCTACAACGCGCGTCCGACCTGGCTCGATAACGCGCACCAGGCGCTTGATGCGGCGGTTGCCGCAGCCTATGGGTGGAAGGACTACGGGCCGGAGATGGCTGACGAGGAGATTTTAAGGCGGCTGCTGGCGTTAAATCTGGAGCGATCAAAGGAGACATAAAAATAACCATGCTGACCTCGATGCGGCTGCTGCGGTGAGTACGGGTCTGGTCCTGCTCGACGCCTGGATTGCCGGCATTTTCTACTACGACGCACGTGGGGTCGCGCCGCAACTTGGCGAAGGCTCCCCCCTGGCGCTACGCCGTGAGCCGGGAAACCCGCACGACGGCAACGCGGTCGAGATTCTGACCGAGGCTGGAATTAAGCTCGGCTATGTCCCGCGGCGTATGAATGCCGGGATAGCGCACCGACTGGATGCGGGGTTCGATCTGCGTTGCTGCGTGGTGAGCGTCGATCAGGACGGTGATGGACTGGGTATCCGCTTCACGATCCGCTCACTGACGCCGGGAGATACGCCTGACCCGGCGCCGCCTCCATCGCTTCCACGTTCGCCGCCGCGGATGGTCGGTCCGCCTTACCAGATCAATGCCCTTGGCAATGCCCTGAGCAATGCCCGGCGAGCGTTCTCGAAAGGCGAACGCTTTACTGGCTATCAGCAATTAGACACCGCCTTAAACTGGGCGCTGGACCTCTGGGCGTTGCGTCACCCCGAGCAACTCGAGCGCGGCAGCGGTTGGGTGCAGTTATTCGGGAACTTCATGCAGGGCTGGACCGATCCGCTACCCCGTCGGCTCTGGCTAGTGACACTGGTCTTGGGTGCGCTGGCGGATCCTGCCCCGTCGACCGACACCCTGGTTACCGAGAACGAGTGGCAGCAGATCCTCAGATCGCAGCTCGCGGCCTGGCAGCGGCGTCTGGCCGGGGATCCGGAACTGGACCGCGGGGCCGGGCGCGACCGGTTGGATTGGGCTTTTCTTTCCGAGGTCGAGGCCGTTACCGCCATCTTGAGCGACGATCCGGCGGTCGACGCCCCGCCCCCACGCGCCGAACGCCTGCCGGCCGCGCGCCGCGAACAGGTGTTACGATGTTTATTCAGATGGTTCCGGCTCATGGACGATCATGAGCGCATCGGCATCATCCCGATCAGCCGGATGATGGCGGTACGCGCCTTGAACTGGGATGCTGCGTTGGCCATCGAGCTTCAGGTGAGGGAGCTTCGCCAGGCACTGGATACGCTTCCAAGGACAGTCGCCGAGGAGGTGCGCCGCCGCGAGGATGAGCGGAAATGGCCGGCGTTGTTTCCGACCCCACCGGTCCCTTATGCGGAATTGCGTTGTTTGCTCGAACGCACCATCGACTTGATGCAAACCGAGCCCCGTCCCGCGGCCGAACTATGTGCGTTAGCCGAGCACCTGCGGGGTCTACAACCGCAAAGTCGGCGCCGCAACCGTCGTCGCGTGCGCACCGCCACCGACAACGACCTGTACCTTGCCGAGTGCTTCGCCCGCAATGCTGCCGCACCGAGGCCGGACTTGTACGTGGCGATCCGGCTGCTGACGGTCTGCGTCCCCTACCGACACCTAGACCGCCTTCGGCTCCATGATTTGGAACGGATCGCCGAGGTGCTGTCCCGGCGCTATTTCGGTGTGTCGCACCAGATGCTGCGCAATGCGCTGCCGCCACCGGCCTTCGCACAATCCTGTTCCCCACCTGTCAGTCTCTGGTTGTGGCGCGATAACGGCCCCATCGTCCCCGTCTGGGCCACTCCTGATCTGCTTGCCAGTTCCTGGGCGGACTTCATCCGGTGGGCGACTGGGACCGAAGTCGCCTGGTCCGATCTGCTGAACCGGGAGTCTTATCGACAGGGCCTGCACTTGCGCACTCAGGTGCGGGAGCAGGTTCTGTTGTCGCCCAGGCGGATCGCGCAGCGCATCAGCCTTGTGCTGGATGCCGCAGACTTCGATTTCCTGGCGAGTGCGCAACCGTCACCGCATGTGTGGGGCGCGGCCTGGGAGCAAGCCTATGGGCATCGACCGGCGACGCACTGGTGGTACTACCGCGTCCCGGTTGGATTCCAGGTCGAGATCGTCGCGCTGGCCTAAGGCGTCGAGGCCTCGATCATGATTCCGGCCATTTGGACTCGCCGGGTGCGTAGTCAGGCCATCCTGGCCTGACACCGTCAGGGCTGGAAGCCCTGACTACGCACGCCGCTGGCCGGGGTTACGATCAAGGCCGGCGTCGACGCCGATGCGCCAGGCGGCGCCGAAGGGATTACAATCCTATGCTTCTTCCCCAGATCGCGCCCGAGGCGCCGTACCATGTGTTGGGCCCGCTATCTTTTCGTCGGCGTCGTCATCGGACTCGGTACGCTGAGCATGATCAGCGCCTGCGGTCAGAAAGGTCCGCTGTATCTAGCGGAAAAAGCTCCGGAGAACGCTGCGGCGACACCGTCGGCGCCGGCCACGCAAGCGGTCCCGGCGCCCGGCGCGGATGTCCCCAAGCCGGTCGACCGGGCCGCGGACGCTCCGGGGCAGACATGGCCCCGATAAGACCTTCAGTCGGCGACAGCGTCGTGCGCGCTGCAAGGTACACTCCGCGGCCCCGAGTGTACCCTTCACTCGACCGATCGAGACACTGACCGAGACGCCCCGCGAGCATCGCATGGATTATTTCAACTATCACGGTGCGCTGTTGCACGCCGAAGAGGTCCCGCTCACCGCGATCGCCAAGCGCTTCGGGACACCCTGTTATGTCTACTCGCGGGCGACCCTGGAGCGGCACTGGCACGCTTTCGACCGCGCCTTCCACGACCACCCGCACCTGATCTGCTTCGCGGTCAAGGCCAACGCCAATCTGGGGGTACTCAACGTTCTGGCGCGGCTCGGCTCCGGGTTCGACATCGTCTCGGTGGGTGAGCTGGAGCGGGTGCTGGCGGCGGGGGGCGAGCCCGCGCGGGTCATCTTCTCCGGTGTCGGCAAGCGCGAGGACGAGATCCGCCGTGCGCTCGAAGTCGGCATCCGCTGCTTCAACGTGGAATCCGAACCCGAGTTGGAACGAATCGACCGGGTCGCCGGGGAGCTCGGCTGCATCGCGCCCATCTCGCTGCGTGTCAACCCGGATGTGGACGCCAATACCCACCCCTACATCGCCACCGGCCTCAAAGAGAACAAGTTCGGCATCGACATCCAGGCCGCCCTGGCGGTCTACCGCCGCGCCGCCGGCATGGCGAACCTGCGGATCACCGGCATCGACTGTCACATCGGCTCCCAACTCACCGATCTGGCGCCCTTTCTGGCGGCCCTGGAGCGGGTGCTGGAGCTGGCCGATCGGCTGGCGCAGGAAGGCATCGCCATCGCTCACCTGGATCTGGGTGGGGGCTTGGGGATCCGCTATCGGGGCGAGCACCCGCCGGAGCCGGGCGCCTACGCCGCGGCCCTGCTGCATCGGTTGGGTGGGCGCGGCTACGAGATCATCCTGGAGCCGGGGCGCGCCATCGTCGGCAACGCCGGCATCCTGCTGACCCGGGTGGAGTACCTGAAGCCGACCGAATACCGGCGCTTCGCCATCGTCGATGCCGCGATGAACGATCTGCTGCGCCCGGCGCTCTACCAGGCCAACCAGGAAATCGTGCCGGTGCGGCTGGATGCGGACGCGGTGCCCGCGCGTTACGACCTGGTGGGTCCGGTCTGCGAGACCGCGGATTTCCTGGGCAAGGACCGGCTGCTCGCCCTGGCGCCCGGCGATCTGCTGGCCATCCGCGGCAGCGGCGCCTATGGGTTCAGCATGAGTTCCAATTACAACAGCCGGCCGCGGGCCGCGGAGGTCATGGTGGATGGCGCCCAGGCGAGCCTGGTGCGGCGCCGCGAGACCATCGCCGACCTCTTCGCCGGGGAGTCAGTCCTATCATGAAACGTCGTCCCGAACCGGAACTCATGGAAGAGCCCGAGCAGGCCCTGGCCTATGCCCAGGCCGACTTCTCCGAGTCCAACACCCTGTTCATCAAATTGCTCGCGCAACTGAAGCCGGGGCCGCTGCACGGCGCGCGCGCCCTGGATCTGGGCTGCGGGCCGGCCGATATCGTCTGCCGGTTTCTGCGCGCCTACCCGAACGCCACCTGCGATGCGGTCGACGGGTCGCCCGCCATGCTGGATCAGGCCCGCGCCACCTTGGAGCGGCTGCCCGGCCTCGCCCCGCGCTGCCGTCTGTTGTTGGAGTGCCTGCCCAGCCCCGCGCTGGCGCCGGGTCAGTATGATCTGGTCCTCTCCAACAGCTTGTTGCATCAACTGCATAACCCTCAGGTCCTGTGGCAGACCGTCCGTGAGACGGCGCGGCCCGGCGCCCTGGTGCTGGTCATGGACCTGATGCGGCCGGCTTCCGCCGGCTGGGCCGAGGCGCTGGTCGCGACCTATACCGCGAACGAACCGGAACTCCTGCGTACCGACTTCCGCAACTCGCTGTTCGCCGCCTTCGAGCCCAAGGAGGTCGAAGACCAACTCCAGGAGGCCGGATTGAGCGAATTGCAGGTTGGGGTGGTGAGCGACCGGCACCTGGCGGTGTTCGGGCGGCTGGCGGCCCCCTGAGCGATCCCGACCCGCGGAGCATCTCCTGATCTTTATGCGCCTGAAATTCACGAAAATGCACGGCCTCGGCAACGACTTTGTCGTGTTCGATGCCATCCGCCAACAGGTTACGCTGGAGGCGGCGGCCATTCGCCGCCTCGCCGATCGGCACCGCGGGATCGGCTGCGATCAGGTATTGTTGGTCGAGTCGGCGCGTCTGCCCGGCACCGACTTCCATTACCGGATCTTCAATGCCGACGGCAGCGAGGTGGAGCAGTGCGGCAATGGCGCCCGCTGCTTCGCCCGCTTCGTCCGCGATCAGGGGCTGTCGGACAAGGACGCGATCCCGGTCGGAACCGCCGCGGGAGCCATCCAACTCTTCGTCGAGCCGGACGGTCAGGTGCGGGTGGACATGGGAGTTCCGGTGCTGGAGCCGGCCCGCATCCCCTTCCGGGCCGCGAAGCAGGCGCTGGTCTACCGACTGTCGGTGGACGGACAGGAGGTCTCCATCGGCGCCGTGTCCATGGGCAATCCCCATGCGGTATTGCTGGTGGAGGATGCCGACGATGCGCCGGTGGAGCGGCTCGGTCCGCGTTTGGAAACGCATCCGCACTTTCCCCGGCGTGTCAACGTGGGTTTCATGCAGGTCTTGTCGCCCGAGCACATCCGGTTGCGGGTCTTCGAGCGCGGCGTCGGCGAAACCCTGGCCTGCGGGACCGGCGCCTGTGCCGCGGTGGTCACCGGACGCCTGCGCGGGCTGCTCGCGGCGCGGGTCCAGGTCAGCCTGCCCGGCGGTGATCTTGTGATACAGTGGGACGGAAATGGTACACCGGTGCTGATGACCGGACCGGCGCAACGGGTCTTCGAGGGGGAGATCGAGCTATGACCAAAACCAGGACCAAGCCGGGCACCGAGTCAGCCCAGGCATCCGTCGACGCGGGAGCAGCGCAGGCGGCTGCCGCGGAACAGATGGTGGCCGCCTATCTGCGCGATCACCCGGACTTCTTTGAACGCAATGCAGCGGTTTTGGCGAGCTTGAGTGTGCCACACGCGCCGAGCGGCACCGTGTCCTTGATCGAGCGCCAGGTGAAAGTCCTGCGTCGTCACCTGGAGGCCGAGCGCAGTCGTTTGGCACAACTGATCGCTCGCGCTCGCGAGTACGAAACGCTTTCCACCCGTCTGCACGCGCTGGTGCTGCAACTGATCGGCGCCCCCGACCTGGAGCAGGTCGGTGCCGTGCTTCACGAGGCCCTGATGCGCGAGTTCAGCGCCCAGGCGGTCATGCTCAAACTCTTCCCGATCGACCCGTCATCTGCGGACGCGGCGCGGGATCCGCTGGCGGTCGCTTTCAAGGAGTTCCTGCTGCGCGAGCACGCCCTGTGCGGTCCGCTGGATGAGGAGAAGAACCGCTTCCTGTTCGGCGACCTCGGCGGTCAGGTTCAGTGTGCCGCGCTGATCCCGTTGCGCGGGACCGGCTGTTCCGGCGTGCTGGCCATCGGCGCCGCCGATCCGGACCGCTTCAAGCCGGATATGCGCACCGACCTGCTGGATCGGCTGGGGGAGGTCGTCAGCCACAAGCTGCAGGGACTCCAGGCGTCCTCCGCATCACGCCCGGCGCTGCTGCCCGATCCATTGCCCGATCCATTGAAGGCCGCGCTGCCCGTGACGCCGACGGCGCCGACACCGAAAAAGCCCCGCGGTCCGCGGTCGCGTAAGCCGAAGGTCGTCGAGGACGTCGGCAGCGAATGAGCGACGGGGCCGGCCCGATTGAGCCCTTTCTTGCCCACCTCGCCCATGAGCGGCGGCTGGCCGACCTGTCCATCACCGGCTATCGCGCCGACCTCGAGCGCATCAGCACCTGGCTGACCGACGCCGGGGGCGATGCCGACGCCATCACCCGGCTCGACCAGCCGCAAATCCGTCGTTACATCGCCTGGCGCCATCGGTCCGGCGTCGGCGGCCGTACGCTGCAACGGGAACTGTCCAGTCTGCGCAGCCTCTATCGCTGGCTGTTGCGCGAAGGGCGGGTGCCCAACAACCCCGCGGTGGGCATCCGCGCGCCCAAGACCCCGCGCAAGCTCCCGGCCACCCTGGATGCAGACCAACTGTGCGGTCTGCTCGATCGCCCCGTCGATGACCTGCTCGCCATCCGTGACACGGCCATGATCGAACTCTTCTACTCATCCGGGCTGCGCCTGGCCGAGTTGGTCAGTGTCAATCTGGGCGACATCGACATGGCGGACGCCGCGCTGCGCGTCACCGGCAAAGGCGATAAGACCCGCGTGGTTCCGGTCGGTACCCAGGCACGCGAGGCCGTTGCGTACTGGCTGCGTGTGCGCGCCAACCTGGCCGCGGGCGACGAACCGGCACTGTTCGTCAGCAGCCGGGGCAACCGCATCCACCCGCGCACGGTGCGCACCCGCGTCGCCCAGTGGGCTCAGGAGCAGGGTGCGGACCGTCATGTCCACCCTCACCTGCTGCGCCACTCATTCGCCAGCCACCTGCTGGAATCCTCCGGGGACCTGCGCGCGGTGCAGGAGCTGCTGGGCCATGCCGATATCAGCACCACCCAGATCTACACCCACCTGGATTTTCAGCATCTGGCCCAAGTCTACGACCAGGCGCACCCGCGGGCGAAGCGTAAGAGTTGATAGCGCCCGGGAGCCGTTCACTCATAGGCTAAATAAGTCCATTAGGGATGTCTTTGGGGCCTTGATCATCGTTCCGGCCGCGATCAGTTCCGAAATTTCTGGCCTTGATGGTAGTCCCGGCCAGCGGCGTGCGTAGTCAGGGCTTCCAGCCCTGACCGTGTCAGGCCAGGATGGCCTGACTACGCATTCGGCGAGCTCACGTGGCCGGAATCTTGATCGAGGCCGCCTTTGGCATCTCGGTCGTCGTTTCACTTATTTCTGACCATTTACCTATCGACTCTCGATCAGATGCTTGCGCAGCAGTTCCTTCTTGATCTCCTCATAGGTCTGCTTATCGATATAGTTGTTCTTGTACAGCGACTCCGCCTCTTTGAGCTTGCGTTTGAGTTCATCGCCCGCGGCCGGATCCTTGGGCGGCACCGGGGCCGCCGCCGCCGATTTTTCCAATGACGGTATCCGCAGTGTCGCGCCGACGTTGAGAACATTGGCGTATTTCACCGTGTCCCGATTGGCGGCGTAGATGACGGGCCAGCGTGTCGGATCGTTGTAGAACGCCAGTGCGATCCGCGACAGCGTGTCCCCTGGTTTGACGACATAGGTGCTCAGCGTCTCTGTCTTGACCGGTTCCGGCTCCATGTTCGGATCGAACTTGGAGTATTTCCCGATGATCCGGGCCAGGGTGCCGTTGCCCTTGATCTTCGCCAAAAATTCATTGATGAAGACAAGCAGCTCGTTGTCGGACTTGTTGACCCCGATGCCGTACTGATCGGCCGACAGGGTACCATCCAAGACGAGCAGGCCGGGATTCTGGGAGGCAAAGTGCTCAAGAAATACCTTGTCGTTGATGAGCGCATCCGTCTTGCCGCCGGTGAGCGCGGCATAGGTATCGGCGGTCGCGGTCACCAGGAAAAAATTGGCACCGGGCATCAGTTCGGTGATGAGCCGTTCGCCCGTACTGCCGCGGGTGGCCGTGACCGTCTTCCCGGTGAGATCCTTATAACTCTTGATCCGATCCTGGTCCTTGGTACGGATCATGACCGCCAACCCGGTCGTGAAATAGGGGTCTGAAAAGTCGATCACCTCCAGCCGCTCACGGGTAATGGAGAAGCTGGAGATCACCACATCCAATGTCTGCTTGAGCAACAGCTCTTCGCGGGCTTTCGCGCCGGGAAGAATGGTCCACTGCGGCTTGACGCCCAGCGCATCGGCCAGCGCCCGCCCGAGATCCGGGTCGATGCCCACCAGTTCTCCGCGTTTGTCGCGGTATTGGATGGGCGGAATGTCCTCCCGAATGCCGATGTTGATCACCCCGCTGCTCCTGATCTCAGCGAGACTGCGAGCCTCGGCGAGGCGCCATGGGAGCAAAACCGGTACCAGGCTCATGACAACGAGCAGCAACAGCCGGCGGTTCAGTGCTTTCATCGCGTGCTCCTTAATGTGCTGCCGGATCAGCGTCGCGGCAGGTCCGGAATCCGATGTAGTGATGATAGGTTCCTTTGGTGCCAAGCCGGTTCACCCGCTTCAGATCGGCGAGCGGACGGCCTTCCCGATCCCAATACCAGTAGCCGCCCAGGAAAGCGGCCTCGTCGGTTCCCGAGTCCACCCATTCGCTCACATTGCCGACCATGTTGAGCAGGCCGTGGCTGTTCTCGTCGCGGTCATCGGTGACGCTGCGGGGCTTGTCCATGGTGCTGCCGCCCAGCGCGGCTTTGGCGGGGTCGCTCAGCTCATCACCGAGGGCAAAGAGCCATTCGCTTTCCCGGCACAAGCGTTTGCCGTTCGCTTCCGCGAACCGTCCGGCGTTCTCCCAGGTGATATCCACCACCGGCAGGTCGTCGGTGAAGCCTTTGGGGGCTTGGTAACCAGGGAACACGGTCCGATAGTCCCCGACGCTCACTTCAGTCCGGTCGATCCAAAAATCGGCGAGCTTGACCATATTCGGATCAACCGCCGCGGCAGGGGGACGCGGTGGCGGAACGGGTTCCGCTTGGGGGGGCACAGGGAGCACAGGTTCGTCACGAGGAGTCGGCGGTTCCGCCGGTATCGCGAGCGCCGGTTGTTCCGGTGCGGCCGCGGGGCTCAGGTAGCCCCAGAGGAATTTCATCGCCACCAGGGCGATGGCCACCAGCACGAGCAGGGCGATGACGCCGCCGATCAGCTTGGAACGGTCCTTGCCGGGCTGGCTCACCATGAGGCCCCGGCCGCATTCCGTGCAGACCGGCGCGGCACCCTCGGGGATACTGATGTCGACCCCGGTGTCGGCCAGGGTGCAATTTCCGAAGTTGGTGCATTTGCCGGTGCGGACGGTCTGTTCGGCCATGGTTTAGCTCCAAAAAATCTAAGGATGTCGACAGTCTCATCGGCCCCGCGCCGAACGGTCTGTCCACGGGGCTGGCGACAGACTCGGCCGCGACGGTTCCAACGGTGACGGATGCCGATGAATGGACAGGACATCGAAACGGCGGCTACACGACATGATGCGTGATCATAGCGACGCCGGGAGCGACGGGCAAGGACGCATGACGAATCACCGGCGCATGGCCCATAATCGCCCGGCAGCCAGGCGCGCCCCGCGCGGACAAGCTGTCATCTTGCCCTGTTCAACCCTGAGAATCGGCTATGAAGAACCACCTGATCATCGGTCTGGGCGGCACCGGGGGCAAGATCCTCCGTGCCCTGCGTAAGAACGTCTTTCAGGAATACCGCGGCAACGAGCCCGATCAGGTCAGGCTGCGCTATCTGTATGTCGATTCGAGCAAGGAAATGATGGCCATCGACGACGCCACCTGGCGTATTCTCGGGGAAAGCGTGCAACTGGCCACCCGCAGTCAGCTCCTGATCACCGGCGGGAACCTCAACCAGATTCTCGACAATCTCAGCGGTCACCCGAATATCCAGCCCTGGATCGGCAGCCGTGACCAATGGAAAGACATTCTCAGCAGCATCGTCGGGGAGACTCTGGGCGGCCAGAAACGCCGGCTGGGGCGCTTTCTGTTCGCCTGCAAGGCGCGCCAGTTCAAGGACCAACTCAAGCAACTCGCCGGCGAGCTCAGCACCGGTGCCGATGCCAGCGTGACCTTCCATGTCTGCTGCGGTCTGGCCGGCGGGACCGGCAGCGGCGCGGTCATCGATACGGTGGCGCAGATTCGCGCGCTCTATCGCGACCCGCGCATGTACCGCATCGTCATCTATGCCCTGTTGCCCGAGGAAATTCCGAATCCGAACTGGGATACCGGCAATTACCACGCCAACGGCTATGCCGCGCTGGTCGAATTGAACGCGCTGAGCGTCGGCGCCTATCAGCCCCACGATATCGCCGAGCGGGGTGAGCGGCTCGCCCTCAGCGATCCGTTCAACGGCTGTTATCTCTTCTCCAATCGCAACGAAAACGGTCTGCAGGTGGATGTCGACAAGACGCTACCCGGCGTCGTCGCCGATTTCCTGTTCCAGAAGCTGGTCGCCGTACGCAATGCGGAGGCGATGAAGCTGCTGGAGAAGATGGAGAATGCCGAGAACGGCGACGGCACGGCGGAGACCCGCCCCGGCAGCACCGCTCCCTTGCGTTCGAAACGCTTTCTCACCTTCGGTATCAAGCGCCTGGCCGTCCCCGAGATGGAAATCCGGGAATATCTCACGTATCGCTTCGCCCGCCAGGCCGCCCTGCAACTGCGCTATAACAACTGGGACGATACCTTCGGGTTCCGGGATGAGCCGCGCAACCAGGATTTCGGCGAGTTCGTGCGCGACGGTCAGACCCTGGAGCGCTGGTCCCTGACCGACGAGCACCTGACGCTGTCGCGCGGCATCCTGCCTGAGGAGATCAACAATAAGAAATGGAAGCCCATCGTCAACGAGTGGCTGGATGTGCTGCCGCAGCTCATGGGGCTGGTACAGACCCAGGACGACAAGGTCTGGATCAATGAGATCGATAAGCTCATGGCCCAGCGCTTCGCGGAGAGTTACCGTGGCCTCGGCGTGCGCAAGTTTTATGAAACCAAACTCCAGGCGCGCAAGGACCACGTTCGTGAATTACGCCGCCGGGTCGAGGGCGAGCTGTTCGATGAGTGGAGGAACGGCGTCAAGTCCATGCAGGACATCACCCGGTGTCTGGCCGCCCTCATCGGCGCGCTGGAAGAGCGGCTGGTGGGGACGGACGACCGCATCACCCGCGCCAAGAACAATGCCGACAGCGCTGAACAGCGGGTGGCGGCCAATCGTGCCGACTATGCCCAGGTCGGTTTGGTTTCGCAATTGCTCGGCAAGCGCCGCAACCTGCTCGATCTCCAGGGCGAGGCCCTGCGCGAACTGTATACCGCCCGCACTCAGGCGGAAGCCTGGGCTTTCGCGAAACGCCTGCTTCAGGAAGCCGTCAACGAATTCAATGCACTGGCGGCCGATGTCGCGGCCTGCACCCGGCTGGTGGATGAGTCCATCAAAGAATTCAAGGAGCGCATCGACGCGCGCATCAACGATGGTGACACCCCGGATCTGCGCCAGTCACTGGTGCGCTTCTACAATGCGGAGAACGTCCGTGTGTTCGCGCGCGATCTGGAGAAAGACCGCGGCGAACAGACCCGGCAGTCGCAGGCGGTGCGTCTCGCCCTGATCGAACAGATTGCCGCCGATCCGTCATTCTCCGCCTTCCAGGCGCGGATCAGCCGCCAGCGCTTCTTCGACGTGATGGAACAGCGGTGTGCGCAGAGTTCTCAGGCGGCGCATGACGCGCTGGTGGCATCGCACCGTGACCGCCGTCCATTGCTCGGGGTCAACATCGTCGGCCAATTGGAGCGGGAGTATTCGGGGCGCACCGATGAACTCAAGAAATTCATTCACGATCTGGTCAACCAGGCGGGGAATTTCCTTGAGTTCGACTCCCAGGCGGTCGTCATGGGCGCGGCCAAGACCAAGGTCTCGCAGTTCCTGGTCATACTCCCGGCGACCCCCGAGCTGGCCCAGTTCAGTGAAGACCTGGAGGCCCTGTTCCGCGACAACTTCCGCGGTGACATCCCGGTGGCCATTATCAAGAGCGAGACCAAGCCGAACGAGATCACCCTGCTCGGGCTGACCAACCTGTTCCCACTGCGCCTTGCCAAGGCCACCCGCTTCCTCAAGGAGCAATACGAGCGCCGTCTCACGCAAGTCGACAATCCGCAGCGACTGAAGCTGGAGTTGCACGGCGAAGGCGACGGCACCCAGTGGCCCGAGATTGTCCTGGCCGATGAGCGCGTCCAACGCGAGAAGGCCCTGCCGGCCCTGATGCTGGCCAAGGCGCTGGGCCTCATCAGCACCGTCACCAGCCCGACCACCGGCCTCAACGAGCTCTACCTGATCGGCGAGGACCCTGACGGCCTGCCGGTGCGCACCCGCCTCGGTAAGGGACTGCCGGACGTGTTCGAGAGCATCGACCTCGCCGCCGCGCAACGGCTCGTCGATGCGACCCAGGCGCAGTTGGCGGGAGACGCCTTCCGCCACGTCGACCAGCGCGCCGCGCTGCAGGCGGCCGTGCGTGACGAGTTGAAGCAGATCCTCGCCGAGCGGCGCAATGACTTCGAAGACCCGGTCTATCGCCGCTTCGAAGCGGCGGCGCGGGGGGCGATTCAGATTCTCAAGGGCGGTTGAAGCCGACGTCCTCGGCGATCATGGCCCAAGCCCCGGGTTGCGCCAGATCCAGTTCCTTCCAGTCGTCGACTTGGGCCCCGGTATCAAGTGAATGCCACTCGCCGGCCCGGCGATCCAGGTCGATTTCCAGGCTAATCTCGTGAGTGCCGAGCGACCATTCTGCTTGGACGCCTCCTTCGGCAGTGGGATAGAGATAGGGTGGCGGGAGTAGGTCCGGGTAGTGTGAGCCAAAGCACCGGGCGAGCCAATCCAAGCCTTGCGGGCTGGGGGCAAATCCGCGGCCGTCGAGCCAGCCGTTTTTTAACCCACGCAGGTCGTCCAGCCTGGCCGCCACGTCGTTGGCGTCCAGGATGCCGATGTGCTCGACCTCGGCCAAGCCCTGAAGCCGTTCGTTGCGATTGAATCGCCCGATGCCCCTCACCTGCACCCGGGTGCCCTGTCGAAATAGCCGAGCAAGGACTCAGGAAGGTAATCCGAGATACGGCCGTCGCGGTTGGCGGCATCGATGGCCCCAAGGATGTGCTCGCGGCCCTGCTCGAAATAGACTTGACTACCGGGAGGGAAATACCCGTCTGATTGGGCGAATAAGTCGATCCGCGGGATAGCGCTGCCCGGCTCGACCGCCGTCAGCTTGAGTGCGATGCCGTCGGTGAAGCCACGGGGAGTGCGCTTGCGGTCCTCGTGATCCTGGAGATATCGCCATTTGGCAACCTCAATGACCATTTCCTCCAGCACGGCCAAGTCCTTGAGCAGTTCCAGCGGGATCGCATGTTCGTCGAAACGCTCACCCTCCATGCGGGGGCTCAAGAAAGGGATGTGATCGATCATGCGGTTACCTTTGATACTCCCCACCAGCGGTTGTCCAAGACAGGCGCGGCCTCATGGCATCCTCGCCCGATACTCGCGGCAGGCGCGTTCAAGCGAAGGGGGCACGGGCTCGCGTAGCTTTCCGGCATCGCACATATCCTTGAGCGTGTTGACCATGGGGCGGCAATCGAGGCTTTTGTCAAATTTGGAATATGTTTCCTGTTCGTCGACGGCATTACCCTTCAGGTACTCCAGCCACGTCTCTATATTGCGTGCCGGAATAATGTGCAGTATGGCTTCGGTGGGTTTTCTTGCGGGCAACGCCGCTGCTTCCAACGCTTTGGAAAGCTGGGCATCACGGCGGCCTCCGCCCTGCTTATCTTCATCGATTACCGCGATCAACGCCTTGGCAACGTGCGGCGCGGATCGCAGCTTGCGCACTTCTTGGGCGTATTGCTCCCGGACCCACTGTTCGCCGCTACCGCGCCCGTCGCGGCCGTGGGGGTTCATGACCACGACGATCTGTCGGTTCTCCCAACCATTCTGGATGAGGAAACGGCGCACAAAAGTCTCGTGCTGGCGATCTTCACACAGAACAACGATTTGGACGCGGCGCCGACTCATTGCTCCCATCCCCGGGTGATGACTTCGGAGAGCTTCATCGTATCGGGGATGCCGACATCGCGCAGCGGCCGAGTCTTGGTCACCCCGGTGACCTCACGCTCCAAGAGGATGCCGCGGTCCCCGCCGAGATAGTCGATCACCTCGGCGTGGTGAGAGACGATCACCACCTGCGGCAGCCCGTCGCCGATGGCATCTTCAGCGCAAAGGAGCCATGGCTGAATCTCCGAAGCCGCCAGGAAATTGTCAGGCTCGTCCAGGAAGAGAAGACGCCCGGACTTATCCAGGAAATGGAGCAGGCCGTAAAGAACCAGGAGTACGCGTTGGCCGTCGGATAGCTCTTCGAGCGCCAACTCGTACTCTTCCTTACCGGAGCCGAAAACCGCCACCAGTGTCCTGGCCTCAGACCCAACCTTCTCAAGCCTGAGCTTCTGGAAGCCTGGGATAGTCTTCTGGAGAATCGCCCGGTATTCAAAGCTGTCTCCGTGCTCCTGAAGCAGATGCCGGTACCAGGATGAAAAGTTCTCCCCATTGCGACTGAGGCCCTGGCTCTCTTGGGGGGTGTCGTTGACGAATGCGGCCGGGTTCAACCGGCAGACCTGGACCCTGCGCATGAGTTCAAGGAAAGCCGTCAAGCGCTGGTTATCGTGGCGCGGCGGCACGCGGGCAAGGGCAGATTCGCTCCACTCAGCCGCGAACTTGGGTCCCTCGCTGAGATTGTCGCGATACAGCTGTACATCCCCGTTCTCGAACAGGAACAGAGGTCCATCCGGAACTGCGAGTCGCTCTTCGATGATCCGCGCCCTGCGTCCGCCCGATTCGTGCTGAACCTTGAGGCGGTAGCGCATTTCCTCGCCGCCGACCTGGGTGTGTAACTCGACGACTTGGGTGTCGCGGTCGCTCCAGCGGGTGCGGCTGGCGTAGGGCAGGACGGATTTGTCGTTGACCTTGGCTTGCCCCGAAAGCAAGCGCTGCAGCCCATCGACCACATCGAGCACCGACGACTTGCCCGATCCGTTGAGGCCCGCTAACAGGTTGAAATTCTCAAGCTTCAGTTCGAAGTTTACCAGGCAGCGGAAGTTGTCGACATAGAGGCGCGTGATCATGCGGTCAGCACCGCCTGCTTGGTCGGGGCCAGGATCCAGTCGAAGCGGCGCAGGACCGTCAGCGGCAGGATGACCTTGCGGAACTCGTTGCGCTTATGGGGACCGCGCAGCAGGTTGCAGATGTCCCGGATGAAAGCGGCGAGTTGGGCGTTGGTCTCCGAGTTCATGCGCGTCGGTTGGGTTCCGTTGTTCAGGCAGCGCGGCGCGCTGGCTTTGGTGACCAGGCATGATACCCGACGTGGGCGGGCGGTTGGCCTTCAGGTTGGGACGCGCTGGGCATACGGCTGAAGCCTTGGATCTCCGTGGGCCGGCGCCTCGGCTGGCCGGAAGGTGGACAAGGCCCGCGCTTGTCCACCCTGCGGCCGGCATGATTATCCAGGTTCTTCCGGTCAGCGGGTCAGCCGCGGCGCGGCCAACCCCCGCAGCAGGGGGCTGACCAGATAGCCCAGGACCCCATATCCCAGGGCCGCCCATCCCAGGGCCTGGAGCAGGGGCCGCGCCTGGGCATACTCGGCATCCCCGAGGATCAGCCCGACGGCGGCAAAGCCGCACAGGGTCACCAGGGCCAGATGGACCGCGGCATCGGTCGCCAGGGCGGGCCGCCGTGCCGCCAGGCGGGCGCCGATCCAGGCCGCGAGCGCGCCGCCCCAGAACCCGACGGCCACGTCCACCGGCCAGTGCACGCCGACCGCCACCCGACTCAGGCCGACCAGCACCGCCACCAGGACCAGCAGTACCCGCAGTTCGGACCAACGGACGTAGTAGACCAGGACCCCGAAAAAGACCGCGGCGGTCGTGGCATGACCGGATGGGAAACTCGCCCGCCGGTGCAGCGGGCCGATCAGGTTGAAGCTGTCCGGCGGCAGCACGGCCGGCGGGCGGGCTGCATCGAACAGCGGCTTGAGGCCCCGGCTGAAGGCCACGGCCACCAGCCCGGCCAGTACCAGGGCCCAGAACACCCGCGGATAACGCCGCGCAAAGAACAGACAGAGGACGAAGGGCACGCCCTCGCCGCCGATCGAGGTGAGCCACTGCCAGACCCAGTCCGGATAGAGGGCCCCGGCATCATTCAGTGCCGCGAAGCCCGCGTGATAGCCGCAGGCGAGCCAGAGCGTCAGCCCGACCGCCAGGCTGGACCAGGCCCAGGTGGACAGCCACAGGGCCCCGCCCGGCGGGTCCAGGGGGGTGCGGGCGGCCCCGGCGGTGAGCGCCCGGTTCAGGTCGCGGCGCAGCCAGCCGACCAGCCCCCTAACCACCGTCGCGCTCCCGCGGCTGCCAGTCGCCGGTCGGACGCAGATGCTCACGCACCCACACCAGGGCCACGGGGCCGCGCCGATAGAGCAGATCGAGCCGCAAGTCCGGCAACTCGCGGGCCAGTGCATCGAGCTTGTCGACGCGCAGGAAGGCCAGTTCCCCGGTGCGCGGGATACGGTTCGGGGTGATGGCCTCCCGGTAGACGCTGAAACTCGGCATCGAGGTGCGAAACGCCACGGTGGGCAGATCCAGGCGCCGGGCAAGCTCCGCCGCCTCCTTGACCGGCGCCTGCAAGACCGTGAAGACGCGGGGCGCGAGCACGCCGAAGATCACCAGACCCTGAATCACACCGGCCAGCATCAGCCGCTGCCAGAGCGTCGGCCGGGACCACAGCAGCAGACCGACCAGGGCGGCGGCGCCGACCGCGACCCCGGCGACATAGAACCAATCCAGCAGCGTCCGGCCCTCGCTGATCATCGCCGCCTCATGCGCCTTGTGGTCACCGGAGGCGATGATCCCCAGGATCCAGGGCAGGGCGAGCAGCACGGCGAAGAGCGTCAGCGGCGGCGTGAACGCGAGCCAACGGTTGGTCAGCAGGTCGCGATGACGCGCCATCAGGATGAACAGGGGCGTACAGCCATACAGCAGATAATGCGGCAGTTGCGTCCCAGAAAACGAAAAGAAGCAGAAGACCACCGCGAACCAGATCCACAGAAAGCGCTCCAGCGGGTCCGCCCAGGCCTGGCGCCAGGCGGTTCGCCAGGGCAGCAGCAGACGCAGGAACCAACCGGTGAAAGGCAGCAGGATCAGCGGCAGCATCACGACGTAATAGCCGAAAAAGCCGCTGTGACCATGGATGGTCGCGCCAAACCGATCGGCATTGTGGTGCAGGAAAAAGCTTTTGAAGAAGCCGACGCCGTCGTCCAGATAGATGGCCAGATACCAGGGACCGGCCGCCAGGAGAAAAATCAGCCAGCCGACCGGGGAAAGAACGGCCCGGCGCCAGTGCGGCAAGGCGCCCGCCGACCAGAAGAACAGCAGGCTCACCAGCGCCGGAAAGAACACCGCCACCGGCCCCTTGGTCAGAAACCCGAGCCCCATCCACAGCCAGGCGCGCACCACCGGGCCGGACCGGCTGCCCGCCTCCGGCCGGGTGTAGAAGCGGTAAATCTCAAAGAAGGTCAGGGCAATGAACAGATTCAGCAGCGCGTCGGCCACCGCCGCCTTGGCCACCAGTGAGACCTGCAGCGACAGCGCGAGCGCCATGCCGGCGACTACGGCGGTCGGCGCATCCAGCCGCTCGCGCACGAACCGCCACAGCGCCCACACCCAGAGCGCGGCGGCCAGGGCCGAGGGCAGGCGCAGCGCGAACTCGTTGAATCCGAGCACCTGGGCGGAGGCGGCCTGGGCCCAGTAGATCAACACCGGTTTGTCATAGCGCGGTTCACCGTCCTTGTGCGGGGTGATGTAGTTGCCGCTCGCGATCATCTCGCGGGTCGCCTCGGTGAAGGCCCCCTCGTCCAGGTCGTAGAGGGGCAGGGCGCCGAGTTGCCAGAAGAAGGCGAAGAGCACCACCGCCGCCAGAATCCAGGGCGAGGTGAAGAAAACGTCCAACCGGTCCGGGACGAGTTTCACGACGGCGCCCTCCAGCCGGCGGCGGCCGGATCGGTCTGGACGCGGATGCGGTGGTGCGACAGCGCGCTGGACGCGTAGAAGGTCCGGGTCAGCAGTTCGGCAAGCACGCCGGTGGTCAGAAACTGGATCGAGGCGACCAGCAACAGGATGGATACCAGCAGCAGGGGTCGCTGGCCGATGTGTTGACCCAGACCGAACTTCACCACCAGCAGATAGGCCATCATGGCCCCGCCGACGGCGCCGAACAGGATGCCGATCGACCCGAAGAAGTGCCCCGGCCGGGAGCCGAAGCGCAGGAAGAAGAAGGCCGAGAGCAGATCGATCAGCACCCGGAAAGTGCGCGAAATGCCGTACTTGGAGGCACCGAAGCGGCGCGCCTGATGGCTGACCGGCGTCTCGCCGATGCGTGTCGGGGCGGTTACCCCGGCCACCCACACCGGGATGAAGCGGTGCATTTCACCGAGCAGTGTGACCTCGCGGATCACCTCCGCCCGATAGACCTTGAGGCTGCACCCGTAGTCGTGCAGGGCCACCCCGGTCACCCGTCCGATCAGCGCATTGGCGATGCGCGACGGAATCTTGCGCAGCAACAGATCGTCCTGGCGCCGCTGCCGCCAGCCCTGGAGCAGGTCCAGATCGCGGGCCAGCAGTTCATCGACCATCCGCGGGATATCCGCCGGATCGTTCTGCAAATCCCCGTCCAGGGTCGCGATGACCTCACCGCGGGCGGCATCGAACCCCGCCTGCATCGCCGCCGTCTGGCCGAAATTACGGCGCAGCCGGATCACCCGGACATGGCTGCCGAACGTCGCGGCCAGTTGCATCAGGCGCGTGCCGGTCCCGTCGCGGCTGCCGTCGTCCACACAGATCAGCTCCCAATCCCCGCCATAGTCCGCCAACCCTTGATGGACACGGGCCAACATCGGCTCCACGTTCTCCACCTCGTCAAACATCGGAATCACAACCGACAGGGCCGGGCGGGCGGCCGGATCGCGGGGCGGGGAACTGGTCATAAACGGCTGTCCGTACGGGGAGGGCGGTGCGGCTGAGAAACCTCGTTAGCTTAATGGGCGGCGGGAAAAGGTCAACCGGCGAACGCGGCTGGTCAAGCCGATAGTGGATGCGCCGACAACGTATCCGGATTGCCTCTTTCGTTACCAAGACTTCGACGGCTGCTCGTCGTCGGTCGTGTGCTGAACCAACCGTCCCCAGCAAGGCCCGCGGCCCAGCGGGGCGGTGCGGTCGAGCAGCGTCGTCAGTGCGGCCTGGGGGTCGAAGTCGGCGGTGGTGAAGGCCAGTTCGGGGACCGAGGCCAGACGCCGGTATTGATTGCGGGCGTGGTCGACCAAGGCGCACTGGGCCTCCAGCAGGGCGGCGGTGATCGCCGCCGGCGGGGCCTGATAGAGCGTCAGGATGGTGACGCCGTCGCGGTGCAGGTGAGCCGCCTCGGCGTCGACATCGCCGCGGCGGGCCAGGGCATCGCCGCCATAAGGGACCGGATGCGCCGTGGCGTGACCGGGCGAGTCGCCGATCAGCACCAGCAGGCGGCGGGTCCGGTCACCCCATTGGAGTTGGCCCGCTGCAACCAGGGCATCGGCCAGGGCGTCGACGAAATCGGCGCCTGGTGTTGGCTTGATCTGCCGGTGCAGTAACTCGCCCAGACGTTCCGGCGCGAGCGGCATCAGCAGGTGTGCGGGGCGGTTGTCGGGCAGGTGCAGCAGGTGGAAGCGGGGGACCAGATCGGCGGCGAAGACGCCGGGTTCCGGCGGCTCGTCTCCAAAGGCGATGACGGCGAGCCGGCAGTTCGGGCCGGGCTGCCCCAATTGTCGGACCAGTTCCACCACGGACTCGACGATCGCGCCCCACTGGTCCGGGCAGTTCAACAAATAAGTGTCCAGTGTCGCGGGCACGGCGTCCTGCGCCTCCTGCTGGTCCGCGGGCGCGTGGTCGGCGATCCTGGACGTTCTGGCGGTGGCGTCGATCACCAGGCAGCAGTCCCAGGCTTCGCTCCCGCGCGGCGGCGGAATCGGCGGCAGCGGACCGTAGATGGGCTCGATGGGCAGGAACAGGATCTGATGACTGCCGGCGTGCAGCGCCGGTAGCGCGTCCGCGTCGATCCGCAGGTCCAGGGACACCCGTTCACCCGCCTGGGCGCGCACCTCGGCGCGCAACCGAGGGACGCCGCCGACCGCGATCTCCAGATGGATGGCATCGGCGCCGGGGAGACACTCCAGACACATGCGGCAGCAGCCCTGTGCGTCTGGTTCGATTGCGATCGGCTCCGGGACTGTGCCGCCCTCCGGGATCACGGTCAGGGTGATGGTCGCGGGCGGTGCAGGTGCGGTGACCGACCGGTGCGGGTCGATCGCCGTGGATAACGGATCGGATTCCATAGACGATTCTCAGACCGGATCGGGCCTGCGCCCAGTCCGAAAAGGGTTGCTTATTGACCTGCCTTGCCGCGTCCTGAGTCAGGGCGATCGGCGGTGTCGTGCCGGTCCGGACCCGGTTCCCGCGGCGGGTGGCCATCCTGAGCCTCGGACAACGGTGCTTCAATCGCTGATCCGATCGCCGCGGGCAGGAATGGCGGATCAGTCGCGTCCGGCCACGCGATCTGGTAGCTGGGCGGTGCCGCCTGGTCCGTTGTGATCTTGACCCAGAGGCCGATCACGCCGAACAGATTCAGCACCAGCAGGCCGGCCAGCAGCCAGGGCCAGCGGTCAGCGAACCGGTACTTTGGTGTGCGGTCCTCCGGGACGGTCGCGGCGGCCGGCGCCGGCAGCCGATCGAGTCGGTCGAGCCGGTGCTCCAGCCGTCCCATGGTCGCTTCGATTCCGGGCCGGCGCAGCACGTTGAGCAAGAGGCCGCGGTAATCGCCCGGCAGTCGGTGCAGGTGCTCCAGGAAGGTTCCCAGGGTGGATTGATCGGTGCGGGTGGCTGGGAGCAGGACGAAAGTGCCTGGTGCCAGTGTGAGCGTGCGATCGTCGAGCGGCAACGGTTCCGGTTCGGCACCTGGATCGAGCAGCAGCAGGTGCGTGGATGGCGCGTAGCCGTCGCCGGGGATCACGGCGACGCGTAACTCAGTCGTCGTGTCGGTTTGTCTGGTTTGCGCAATCAGCCCGCCGCCGGCCGCGGCGACGCACTGACGCAGGGTCTCGCTGTCGATTGCGGACCCGTTCCCATCCAGTCGGGAAGCATCCAGCGGCGCTCTGCAAAACACCTGGTACAAAGAGGTTCCGGCCCCGTCCGTGCCCGGCCAGGCGTAGAGATGGCAGGGCGCGGTCGCGCGGTCGCAGAAATAGGCGAGCCGTTCGTTCATTGCTCATCCGTTCATTGGTTCAAAATCGCTGTGCATGCGTTGCCAGGCGCACGCGAATGCCTGGGCCGCGGTCTCCGGGAGTGCGTCCCGCTCGGCGTCGATCAGGCCCAGGGCCGCTTGCCTGGTCGCTTCGGCCTCCTCGGGCCACGGTTCGAACCGGCGGTCCCCATCCGGGCCAACCGGCGCTGTTTCAGCCAGCACGCTGCCGAGCAGTCCTTGCCACCACTGTTGATCCGCGCGCAACGGGGCGACGGCTGGTTGATGGATGAACCAACGGGCCAGGCCGCCGGCTTGACGACGCGTTCGCGCCCGCAGGATGGCGGCGATAGGAAACAGGGGCAGGATCGGCTGTCCGTTGGTCGGCAAGGCCCAATCGTAACAGGTGCTCGCGCCGGCGATGACCTGCTGCAGGTTATGCCAGCCGTGCGTCATCAGGGGGCCGGCGGGCGCGCGTTGCGCCGCCGGCAGCGCACGGATCGCCTGGGCGATCAGGATCAGCGGATGCGTCTCGGCGCCGCGTTCGCCGCGGTCCGCCCGGTCCGCGAGGCGCTGCCGCAGATCGTCCAGCACGCGATTTTCCCCGGAGTCTTCCGCCAGCGCCGCGATGACCGCATCGATCCATGCGGCATCCGCGCGCCGTGCCGCAATCCCGGGCTCCAACAGCTCGGCGACCGCATCGCGCAGGCTGTTCAAGGTGGCGCCGGGCTGGCGCTCGGGCAGTCCTGACGCCTGCCACAGCCGTGCCGTCATGGTGTCCGCGCCCGCTGTCCGCACCAGCGACGCGACCAATTCGGCCAGGGCCTCCAGGCTGTCGCAGCGGGCGGCCAGGTCTTGGGATTGGTCCCACTGAAATGGGTGAATCCAGGGCCAATGGATCGGCGGCCGGCCAAGCAGTCGGCAGTCGTCACGGCTGAGGCGGCCGAGATCATCGAGCACCTGATGCCAGGTCTCCAGGGTGGTGTCCACCGCAACGGTTGGTTGGGCCGCGGTCCGGTGTCTCCGCCATTGGGGCGGTCGCTGCCAGGCCGCATCCGTACGCAACTCGGCGAAGACCGGGCTGATCATCCAATGCATGGCAAGCGCGCGCCTGGCTTCCTGGTCCAAGCGTTCGTCTGCCGCGCGCCGCCAGTCCAGCCAGGCGTCGTGCCGGATGAGCAGTGCCGTGGTGGTCGCGGGCTCCTGCCGCATCAGTGCATCCAGATTCAGGATGGTCCAGCGGCCGGCGAGTCCCTGCGCCAGCAGTCCGGCCGGGTCGGGGGTCTTCGCCAATGCGTCGGTCGCGGTCCAGAACCGGCGCTGCAGTTCCGCGGTCCGCGCCGGCCGCGTCCGGGCCAGGAGCCCGGCGAGGTCGAGGATGTGCTCCGGGAAGGCGGTGGCGTCGATGGTCTCGACGGCCCGCTCCAGGTCATCAGCCAGGGTTTCCAGGATCTGGGGCTCGTGCTGCAGGCGTGCACTCAGACGGGCCGAGAGGTCAGGCGTGGTCAGCACCCGTGGGTGCGCGAGCAGCGCCTGGGCGAGGGCCGCCAACCGGGACGACGGCAGCGCGGCGAGGTCGTCGGCGACCAGGGTCCGGATCAGTCCGGCGGACTGTTCCGCCGTGATCACCGGCGGCGTCAGGTCGCCGAGTTCCAGCAGGCGGTCGCGCTTGCCCGGATCGGACGGGTCCCACCAAGCCGCGAGACCCGCATCGAGCGTCGCACCGCGCTCCTGAAAGGCGGCGGTCAGGACGTCCTGGAGGTGGCGTTCGCCCGCGCTGCGGTCGTCATCGGCCCGCAGGATGAAACGGATCAATGGGTCCTGCGGGAAGCTGGCCCATTCCTGCGCGCGAAACAGTGCCGTCCAGGGCAGTTGGGCGGCGGCGCGGGCCTGATTGAGCAGATAGTTTGCGAACAGGCTGCCGCACTGCGCCTGGGTGCCGGCCAGGGCGACCGCCGTGTTGTAGGTCAGTGTGACCCAGCGGGTTTGCTCCGGCCCGGGCAGCGTTGCGGGGTCGGTCCAGCACTGATCGAAGCGTTCGCCGAAGGCGGTGAGGTGGGCGGGAAAGCGCTGGGCGCTGTCGAGCACGGCGCGGCCATAGTCGAACAGACCGGCGGCCGGTTCGGGTCCAGCGCGCCGCTCGCCTTGGGCATCGAGCAGCAGCGCCCGGCGCCTGGCCGCGGTCAGGGCCGCAACGGCGAGGTCCTCGGGGATCACCAGGAGGTCCGTCCGGTCCGCCGTCCCGTCGCCGGTCAGTCGGGTCGTCTCCAGAAACCGCTGCGGGTTGCGGCTGAAGAGACGGATCCGACAGCGGCGGCGCAGTCGACCAGGCAGCGCCCCGCGAGCGAAGGCGATGATGCGTGCCAGTGGGGCCGCGGCGGAGAAGTCGGTCAGCGGGACGGCCATGATCACCGGATAGCCCGTCACCATCCCGTGAAACAGGTGCGCGATCAGGCTGACGGTGAGCCCCGGGTGCGTCAGGATCGGGTCCAGGGGTTCGGCGGTTGCCGGCGGCAGGGCACCAGCCGCCGCGGTATCCGGCGCCTGACTGAGAAAGGCGGCGTCGTTGCCGAGATAGAGCCCGGGATCGAAATCCGCCGCGAAGGCAGTGAGTGGCCAGGCGCGGCCGTGCGCGAAGTAGGCATCGCGGCGGTCGTACTTCCCGGCGGTACTCAGGCGACAGACGAAATAGTAAAGACCGCAGGGGAAGCAGGACCAGCCCGCCAGACGCTCCTGGAGCCGGCCCTGGTCGCCGGTGGTGGCATCGAGGGTCAGCCAATCGCGGATCGCGTGCAGCAGGCCGGGATCGGCTTGCAGCGGCGCGTCCGCGGCGATGAACTGTTCGCCCCGCCGGATCGGGGTGCCGGCCTCGCCGATGCCGTGATCGGCCTGGCCGCGGTAGACGTTGAGGCTGGTTGCTATCACGCTGTCACATCCCGGTTTTCATCAGGGCTCACATCATGGCTCACATCAGGGCGTTCTCGTGCTCGCAGAGTGCCACGAGCAACGGCAGTTCCACATGCACCGGAACCGGGGGAAGGCGCGCGGGGCGGTCGTCGGGGTTGGGGTAGTCGCGCTCCAGCGCATCCAGGGCGTCGCCGTGGATCGCACTGACCGGGATCAGCCAGGGTCGGCAGGCGCCGAAGCGCAGCAGGTTCGGGATGCCGGCAATCCCCGGCGACCGGGCCGCGGCAAAGGCGTCCAGCAGGAGGCGCGAGACCCGCCGAGCATTGGCCAGATAACGCGCGACACCCCGGCCGGTGCGCGTCTGGGCCAGAAAGGCCTCCGGTCGTTGCAGATAACCGGCAATCCAGGTGTCGCGCAGGGTGGTCAGGGCGCAGCGGCGGTCGTCGGCCATGGTCAGGGCCAGGATGGTGCGCACCGGCGCCCGCAGCTTGAGGTGCCGGCGCATATCCTTGTAATTCTGTACCACGTCGTGGAATGACTCGATGATCGCGTCGCGCTCCCGCCGCGCCGCGATGGACAGGTCCGCCGCGGGAAATACCGCCCACAGCGGCAGACAGAATGCCAGCACCCGGGCCTCACGGTAGGCCTGCGCCCAGAGCCCGCGCTGCCGTGGGTCCTGCGCCTCGAAGAACTGCTCGCCGGAGCCGTCGAAGAACTCGACCTCCAGCGCGGCACGTGACCGCCCGAGCAGACCGATGTGATACGGCAGGGTCAACCGGTACCAAGGCTGATGGGCGGCCAGGGTCGTGGGGAGCCGGGTCCAGCGTTCATACTCCGCGTTGAAGCGCTGAAGGTTGACGGTGCGTGCGCGCTCTTCGGGGTTCGCGGTCTTCACCAGCTCGATCCCGGCGTTATCAAGGAAGTAGGACAGTGCGCCGGCCCGCTGTGCATGTTGAGCCCGGTACACCATCGCCTGGAACAGATAGCTCTTACCCACCCCCTTGCCGCCCAGGATACCGAGCTGCTGGACTTTGCGGTAGCGTCCGAACGGCTCCGGTTCGACATCGAAGAAGTCCTCGCTCGGGATGGTCCACGCGGTCGGTCGGGACTGGGGCTGGGCCTCATCCGCGGGTGGGCCGGTACCGGCCGGTGCGGCCGGGGAGGGCAGGTCGTCGAAGCTGATCCAGGGCTCGGCCGCGTCCTCGATCACCTCGCCCCAATTGTCCGGTGGCGCGGTCATGTCAGAATGAACCCAGCAGTGCAGGAGGCAGGATCAACAGCAATGTCGTCAGGAAGGTCAGCGGTGTGATGCGCGCGATCCAGGGGCTGTCGGGGCGGATTCGGGCCAGGCGCGGCGTCAGGGACAGCACGGCGGCCAGGACGGCGGTCACCACCGCGTGCAGTTGCGCGCTGGGCAGCCAGTGCGATTGCAGCAGGGGTTGCGCCAGGGTGCCGACGACGACAAGTGATGCGGTCAGGGCCAGCGACAAGGCCCAGAGCCGCGGCCACAACGGGCCCGGCCGCCGGCTGGCGACGCCGACGATGCTCCAGGCCAAGGCCGCTGATCCCAGGGCGACCAGCCACAACCAGCGCGCGGGCAGCACGGGAAAGCTGTAAGCCGAGCGTAGCTCCGCGCTGTGTTGGACCGCCCCCAGGACGATCACGAGCGTCAGCAGCGACCCCAGTGAGAGCGTCGCGGCCGGCAGACCCAGGGTGCCGATCCGCTCAAGCAAGGACCCCGGCGCCAGCGGCTCCGGGCACCACGCGGCGATCCGCGGCTCATCCGCGGCGGCCATCGCCCGACCCTCCCTTGCCTCCAAGCGTGTCCGACAAGGATTGTGGTACCCCCGGCCGTCGCGCTCGGTCATAATCCCGCCCCTTTTCACCAGGGGATTTACGATGTTCAAGAACGCCAGGATCTATCGTTTGGGGACGCCGTTCGGCCATGATGCCGCGGCACTGGAGGAGTTGCTGGGGACGCGCCGGTTCCGGCCGTGCGGGCCGGTGGAGACGGCGGTCATGGGCTGGTCGGCACCGCTGGGTGAGGAAACGGCCGCCTTGGTGCATGGGGTCGGCGGTTGCCTGCTGCTGTGCGCCCGCAAGCAGGAGCGCCTGCTGCCGTCCGCGGCCGTGGCCGAGGCGGTGGATGAGCGCATTGCCGAGATCGAGACCGGCGAGGCACGCGATGTCGGTCGCTCCGAGCGGCGGGCCTTGCGTGAGCAAGTGGTCGGGGAGATGCTGCCGCGCGCCTTTACCCGTTCGCGACGCACCTGGCTCTATATCGATACCGAGTCTGATTGGCTGGTGGTTGACGCGGGGAGCGAGAAGCAGGCGGAAGAGGTCGTGTCCATGCTGCGCCAGACCCTGGAGACCCTGCCGGCCAAACCCCCGGCCCCGCGGCAGCCGCCCGCGGGGATTCTCACGGCCTGGCTGCTGGAAGGGGGAGCGCCCGCCGATTTCGTTCCCGCCGATGCCTGTGAACTGCGCGACAGCGAGGACAGCGGCAGCGTGATCCGCTGCAAGGGTCAGGATCTCGGCAGTGAGGAGATTCTCAATCATCTGCGTGCCGGTATGCAGGTGGTGAAACTGGCCCTGGAGTGGGACGAACGACTGGCCTTCGTGCTCGCGGACGATCTGTCGCTCAAACGCCTGCGGGTCGGCGATGCCCTGCTCGACGAACTCGACGACGGCGATGACCCGGCAGCGCGGCTGGATGCGGAATTCGCCCTGATGGCGCTGCAACTGCGCGCGTTGATCGCGCGTCTCGACACCTTGTTCGGTTTGCTGGGTGACACCGCCCCGGCCGCCTGAAACACGGCTCACACCTGGTAGAAGTCCCGATACCAGGCGACGAAGCGGGCGACCCCATCGGCGACCGAGGTGTTTGGGTGATAGCCCGTATCGCGCACCAGTTCACTCACGTCGGCATAGGTGTCCGGGACATCTCCAGGTTGCAACGGCAACAGGTTCAGTTCGGCCTTGAGTCCCAGGCTTTGTTCCAACAGGGCGATGTACTCCATCAATTCGACCGGGTTGTTGTTGCCGATATTATAGAGACGGAAGGGCGCGCGGCTGCTGGCCGCATCCGGCGCATCGCCGGACCACTCGGGGTTGCCCTGGGGAACCCGGTCCAGGACGCGGATCACGCCTTCGACGATGTCGTCGATATAGGTGAAATCCCGGCGATGCTTGCCATAGTTGAACACGTCGATGGGTTCGCCGGCGATGATCGCCCGGGTGAATTTGAACAGGGCCATATCCGGCCGGCCCCAGGGACCATAAACGGTGAAAAAGCGCAAACCGGTCGTCGGCAAGCCATACAGATGGCTGTAGGTGTGCGCCATCAACTCGTTGGCTTTTTTGCTTGCGGCATACAGACTCACCGGATGGTCGACATTGTGTCGAACCGAAAAGGGCATCTTGGTATTGGCCCCGTAGACGGATGAGCTGGAGGCGTACACCAGATGCTCAACGCCGGTATGACGACAGCCCTCGAGGACATTCGCGAACCCGACCAGATTGGTCGCGACATAGGCCATCGGGTTCTCGATCGAATAGCGCACGCCGGCTTGCGCGGCAAGGTTCACCACCCGTTCCGGTCGATGGGTCGCGAAGACCTCGTGCATCCGGGCGCTGTCCTCGATATCGACGCGCAAATCCGTGTAGGCCGGGTGGCCCAGGGTGCGGGCCAGCCGCGCCTCCTTGAGGGCGACATCATAATAGTCATTGAGGTTGTCGACCCCGATGACCTGATCGCCGCGCTCCAGCAGCCGCAAGGCCAGGTTGGAGCCGATAAAACCGGCGCTGCCGGTGATCAAGACTTTCATCGATTGAGACTCACGGCCGCCCGTCCACCTGCTCCCTGGGGACGGGTTGCTTCATGTCATGGAGTACGGCCTCGATCATGAGGTCGTTGGCCTTGATCACGCCGCTTGCGGGGGGCTGGCCGCCGCGCGTGGGCGCAGGCCTGGGGATTCTGATCAAGTCGCCGGGGTCAGGAAAGGTCATACGGTCGACAGTCGCGCCGGAGATGTCCTCCGCCGCGTTGGTAAATCTAATGTATATCAGTCGCTTGAAACGCATCTGCTCGACTTTGAACGGACTGCTCCGACGCGCGATCCGTTCGGCGATGCGCGCTGCGTTGATTTCGAAGCCGACGGTGGTGCCGCGTTTGTCCAACGCGACTGCCGGTCGCGATCCGACCTCGCCAGGACCGACCACGCTGCTGCACACGCTGTTCTTGGTTTCCAGGGTCATCGCCGCTTGCTCCCGCGCCGACATGGGGAATCGCGTTCATCCGCCGACCGATATCTTAACAGTGCGCCGACCCCATTGCGACTGCGGCGCTTTGCCGTCCCGGCGAAGGCTTGACTTGGGTGCCGCGTCGTCTGTGATAGGATGCTGGGGCCGGAAACCGCGTCGTCGACGAGTGTGCGCGGGCAGGTCGCCGCACCGCTGGCCGCGCGAACTCGGTAGGCGAAGGCTTGTATAGAAAGAGGGCAAGACCGTGTCGAGAACTTACGTCTACCTCGGCGTTTTCGAGGCGATCGTTTTTTTCCTGGCGTCCCAGCTCGGGGCCTTTTTTCGGTTCGGATGGGTACTGCCGCCCGATGTCTCGCCCGTTTCCTGGGTTGCCACCGGTCTCTTTTTCGCCGTCGGCATGAGCGTGGCCATGCTGTCCATGGGTCTTTACCAGCGCGGCGCCCAGGAGCAGGAGGCGGGCTTCGTGGTCCGGTTGGGTCTGGCCTTCGTCCTGGGCTTGGTGCTGCTGGCCGTCGGTTTCTACGCGGTGCCGTTTCTATTCATGGGACGCGGCGTTGTCGGGCTGAGTCTGGTCTTTTCGTTCATCGGTATCAGCCTGGTGCGCGAACTGTTCGCGCGTCTGGTCGACGTCGAGTCGCGGCGCCGCCGCGTGCTGGTCCTGGGTGCCGGCGTCAACGCACACTCGATTGCCAACGCGTTGGAGCATGGCCGGAACCTGGGTTTTCTGGTGGTGGGTTACGTCCAGTTGCCGCGCAGTCAGGTGACGGTCGACCACGCCAAACTGCTGCCCGCGGATCGGTCGCTGCTGGAATTGGCCATGGCGCATTCAGTCGATGAGATCGTGGTTGCCGCCGACGATCAGCGGGGCAAGCTGCCGGTCGATGAATTGGTCGATTGTAAGCTGAGCGGATTCGAGGTCCTGGATCTGCTGTCATTTTTCGAGAAAGAGCTGCAGATCATCAAGATCGACCTGCTTCATCCGAGTTGGATCTTTTTCTCGACCAATGGGTTCCGGATGAGTATGGGAGGGCGACTGACCAAGCGGCTGTTCGATGTGACGGCGGCGCTCGTGATGCTGAGCGTCGCGTTCCCACTGATGCTGCTGGTCACCATCGCCAGTCTCATCGAGTCACGCGGACGGGATCCGATCCTGTACCACCAGGTGCGCGTCGGGCAGCACGGTCGGCTCTTTCAGGTCCATAAGTTCCGCAGTATGCGGGTCGACGCGGAGGCCGACGGGGTCGCCCGCTGGGCGGCCAAGAACGATGCGCGTATTACCGCACTCGGCTCATTCATTCGCAAGACGCGGTTGGATGAATTGCCGCAGATCTTCAATGTTCTCAAAGGCGAGATGAGTCTGGTCGGGCCCCGCCCCGAACGGCCCGAGTTCGTGCAGGAATTATCCGCCGGCATTCCGTATTATGCCGAGCGTCATCGCGTCAAGCCCGGGGTCACCGGCTGGGCGCAGCTCCTCTACGCTTACGGTTCCGACGCGGAAGATGCCAGACGCAAGCTCGAATACGATCTCTACTATGTCAAACACGCCGGTCTGATCCTCGATCTGGTCATCCTGTTGCAGACGGTCGAGGTCGTCTTGTTCAGCAAAGGTGCGCGCTGATCGGCATGACCGTGCCGACCGCTGCATCCACCGCCAGCCTGATCGGCGTATTTGGGTATGGCCTCAGCGCGTTGCTCTTCGCACTGCTCGGCACGGTCTTGCTCACTGGTTGGCATGGCCGACTGCAGGGCGGACTCCTGGTGTTCGCCGTTTTCACCAGTGCTCTGTGGGGCGGGTTCCTCGCCTGGCAGGCGACCTCCTACACCTTGCCGATCGAATGGATCTGGATCTGCGAGGCACTCCGCAACCTGGCCTGGGTCCTGTTTCTCATCCGGTTGCTGGAGTTGCAGGCCGCAGGCCATCGTGCGCGCAAGCGGCTGCTGCGCTGGGTACGACTCGGCGCGCTGGGGGTCACGCTACTGCTGGTGTTGCCGCTGAATGGGTTCGTGGCCTGGGCCCAGCCCTGGGTTCGTGCCGATCTCGGCGCGCTGCGTCTGGTCTTTGCCTTGTTGACCGCGGTTGCTGGTCTGGTACTCATCGAGCAGGTGTTCCGCAATACGCCCTGGCAGCATCGCTGGGGAGTCAAGTACCTGTGTCTGGGTGTCGGCGGGCTCTTCGCGTTCGACTTCTTTTTTTTCGCCGATGCCTTGCTGTTTCAACGCCTGGATAAGGACATCTGGCTTGCCCGCGGCGCGGCCAGCGTCTTGGCCGCACCGCTGATCGGACTTTCGGCGGCGCGTAATCCGCAGTGGTCGTTCGATCTTTTCGTCTCGCGCACGGCCGTCTTTCATTCCACGGCCTTGTTCGCAGCCGGTGTCTATTTGCTCGTCATGGCCCTCGTCGGCTATTACATCCGCTATTACGGCGGCGAGTGGAGTGCCGCCATTCAGATCGCGTTTTTCTTTGGTGCGGGAATGGTTCTGATCGCGCTGCTGTTCTCGGGACATCTGCGGTCGCGGCTCAAGGTATTCGTCAGCAAGCATTTCTTCAAGCACCGGTATGACTATCGGGAGGAGTGGCTGCACCTGATCGACGTGTTATCGGGCAGGGTGCTCCAGGCAACGCTGCCGGAGCGGGTGGTCTTTGCGCTCGCTGAACTCGTCGACAGTCCCGGCGGGGTGCTCTGGCTGCGCAATGACGGTGGGCGGTACGAGCACGCGCGGGCCTGGAACCTGGCGGAAGCGACGGTGGACAAAGCCACCGATATGACGCAACTGGCAGGGTTTCTGGAGCGGCGTCATCCGGTGATCGATCTCGCGGAGTTGCGCCGTGAGCCCGACGCCTACGACGGACTCGAGGTGCCGGCCGGGCTGCTTGCGGACGAACGGTTGTGGTTGATCGTGCCGCTGCGGCACGACGACGCACTGCTGGGCTTCGTCATTCTGGTGGGTCCGCGCGCCCCGCAGGTCGTCAACTGGGAGGTCATGGATATGTTGAAGACTGCCGGACGTCAGGCCGCGAGTTTCCTGGCCCTCGATCACGCGGCCCAGGCGCTGGCGGATGCGCGCCAGTTCGAGGGGTTCAATCGGTTGTCCGCATTCGTCGTCCATGATCTCAAGAACCTGATTGCGCAGCTGTCGCTGGTCGTGAAAAATGCAGAGCGCCACCGCCGGAATCCGGCCTTCGTGGACGACGCGATCGATACCATTAAACATTCAGTGGATAAGATGAGTCGGCTGCTGGCGCAACTCCGCGACCAGCAGCAGCGCGCCGCGGGCGTCCAAGTGGACCTGCGTCGGGTGGTGGCGGAGGTGGTTCGCGCGCGCTCGGTCCAGGATCCGGTGCCGGTGCTGGACATGTCGGTGCAGAACCCGTTGAACCTGTGCGTCGACCCTGATCGTTTGACGTCGGTCCTCTCTCACGCGGTGCAGAACGCACAGGAGGCGACGCCGCGGGACGGTCGCGTGGTGGTGCGACTTCAGCAGTCCGGCGCCGCGGCGGTCATCGAAGTCCGCGACAACGGTGTCGGGATGGATCCCGACTTTGTCCGGGAGCGACTGTTCACGCCGTTCGATTCGACCAAGGGACTCACCGGCATGGGGATCGGCGCCTACGAAGCGCGTGAATTCATCGTTTCAATCGGCGGGCAGGTCTTCGTGGAAAGCGCACTTGGACATGGTACCGTGTTCCGGATCCTGATTCCGGTCGAGGCGGCCGAGGCTCAGGCCGAGTTTGCCGTTTCGGCGGGTTGAATGATGGACGAAATGAACAATCGGTTGTTGATCGTCGAGGACGATCTCGGGCTGCGGGGCCAGTTGCGTTGGAGCTTCGATCGCTTCGAGATCGCCGTCGCGGGTGATCGGGAGGGAGCGCTCGCGGAGGTGCGGCGTTTCGAGCCGGGGGTGGTGCTGCTCGATCTCGGGCTGCCGCCGGACCCCGGCGGGGTCAGTGAGGGCTACCGCACCTTGGCGGAGATTCTGACGATCGCCCCGACCATCAAGGTCATCGTGGTCACCGGTCATGATGACCGCGGCAACGCGGTCCGTGCCATTGGCATGGGTGCCTACGACTTTTACGAGAAGCCGATCGATCTGGAAATCCTGGCGCTCATGGTGGCGCGTGCCGGCCGTCTGAATTGGCTCGAAGCGGAGAACCGCAAGCTGTCTTCCGCCGCCTCGACCTCCCCGTTTCGCGAGTTGATCGCGGTCAGCCCCGAGATGCTCAAGGTTTGCCGCATGGTCGAGAAATTGGGACCGACCGATGCGACGACCCTGATCCTGGGCGAGAGCGGTACGGGTAAGGAAATCCTGGTGCGGATCCTGCATTCGCTGAGCGGCCGTGCCGGTAAGAAGTTGGTGGCGATCAACTGCGCGGCCATCCCCGAGAACCTGCTGGAAAGCGAGTTGTTCGGGTACGAGAAGGGCGCTTTTACCGGGGCCGTCAAGAGCACCCCGGGCAAGATCGAGTTGGCCGAAGGTGGGCTCCTGTTCCTCGATGAAATTGGTGACCTCCCGTTGGCTCTGCAGTGTAAGCTCCTGCGGTTTCTCCAAGAGCGGGTCATCGAGCGGGTCGGCGGGCGGCGGGAGATTCCGGTGGACGTGCGCGTCGTGTGCGCGACCCATCAGGACCTGTTGGCGCTGATCAACGAGGGCCGCTTCCGTGAAGACCTCTATTACCGCATCAACGAGACCAGTATTGTCGTACCGCCGCTGCGCGCCCGCGGCGGCGATACCCTGGTGCTGGCGCGCGCTTTTCTGCGCCGTTTTGCCATGCAGCACAAACGGCCCATCCGGGACTTCACCGCTAACGCGTTACGCCTGATTGAACAATACCCCTGGCCGGGGAATGTGCGGGAGCTGGAGAATCGGATCAAGCGTGCGGTGATCATGGCCGACGGCACTGAACTGAGCCCTGAGGATCTGGATCTCAACGATACGCTGGCACCCCCGGAGCCATTCAATCTGCGCGAGATCCGGGATCTCGCCGAGCAGCGGGCGATCCAGCGGGCCATGATCATCACGGAGAACAACATATCACGCACCGCCGATCTTTTGGGTGTGACCCGTCCGACACTCTACAACCTGATGAAGAAACATGACTTGTCCTGCTGAACCGGTACGCTTGAGAGAGGTGACTGGCATGGCTTTGAGAAGAATGAGCATGCGTCGCGTGGCGGCGGCGCTGGCGCTGTTGGTGGGCCTGGCCGGCGGCGCATCCGTGGCCTCCGAAGCCACGGACAAGGCCCGTCTCTCTATCGAGAAAGGTGACCTGCGCTCAGCCACCATCGAGTTGAAGAACAGGTTACAGAAGGACCCGAATGATGCCGCCGCCCGCCTCTTGCTGGCGCAGATCTATCTGCAGGTCGGCAATGGCGCCGCCGCGGAGAAGGAACTGCGCAGCGCGAGCGACCTGGGGGCGGATGCGTCCTTGTGGCGGCTCGAATTGATTGCGGCACTGATCGCCCAAGCGAAATATGACGAGGCCCTGGCGCGCTTGGATGCCGCCGCCGACCTATCCGCCGCTGATCAGGTGCGCGCCTTCATTCTGCGCGCTGATGTCGCGCTGGGGCAGGACCAACCCGAGGTCGCGCGTGCCGGCTATCGCCAGGCACTGGCCCTGGACCCCAACAGCGAGTTGGCCGGTCTGGGACTGCTGCGGGTCGCGCTCAAGGAGGGTGATCAGGCGGCGACGGTCAGCGCCGCGGATGCCTTCCTGCGGCAGTTCCCCGATAATCCCGAGGCCTTGTTGATCCGGGCCGAGTCCTATCGCATCGCGGGTGACAACGCGGCCGCCCTGGCCTTGTTCGAGCGGGTGCTGGCCGTCGATCCGCGGCGTTTGGCGGCCCGCCTGGGTCGGGCCACGGTTTTGATCGGTATGCAGAACCTGGACGAGGCGCGCAAGGAGTTGGCCAAGGCCGATGAGTTGCAACAAGAGGTCCCGCTGACGTTCTATCTGCGTGGTGTCATCCAATTTCAGGAACGGAACTGGACACAGGCGGGCGAGTCGTTCGATCGGGTCCTGTCCGCCATCCCCGGTCACCTGCAGAGCCAACTGCTGCTCGGCATCATTCGCTATAGTGAAGGCGAGTTGGAAATTGCCGATGAGTATCTGAGCAAGGTCGTCGAGGCGACGCCGGGCAATCTGCAGGCCCGTAAGGTGCTGGCGGCGACGCGGATCAAACAGCGTGAGCCGCAGCGCGCGATTCAGATCCTGGAGCCCGTCGCTCAGGATGGGGACCCGCAGACCCTGGCTTTGCTGGGCAGCGCCTATATGCTGCAAGGTGATCAGGAGCGGGGTCAGGAATGGCTCAACCGGGCGGTCGAAAAGGCTCCGGACGTGGCCGCGCTGCGCACCCAACTGGCGCTCTCGCTGCTGGCCGGCGGCGAGACCGGCAAGGCCATCGATGCACTGCAATCCGCGGTCGACTTGGGCCAGGACATCCTGCAAGCGGATGTGTTGCTGGTGCTCGCCCATCTGAAGAAACAGGAGTACGAGCAGGCGTTGGAGGCCAGCAAGCGCCTCGAGCAGCGGCGGGCCGAGTCTCCTATCCCCTACAACTTGACCGGTCTTGCCTATCTGGCCAAGGGGGATCTGCCAAGTGCCCGTGAGCGTTTTGAAAAGGCCCTGGCGGTGGACTCCGCATTCCTCACCGCCGAGACCAATCTGGCGCGGATCGATGTCGCAAACAAGGATTTCGACGCCGCGGCGCGGCGGTATGATCAGGTGCTGAAGGCCGATCCGAAGCACCTGGGCGCCATGATGGGCCTGGCCGCCTTGGCCGAGCTGCGCAACGATCCGGACGCCCTGGTGGCCGCCCTGGAGCGCGCCAAGGATGCCAGTCCGGGCGCCGCCCAACCCGGGCTCCTCTTGGCCCGGTTCTATATGACCCGGGGTGACTATCTCAAGGCCTTGGCCGTGGCCAGCGAACTGAGCGCCCGCTTCCCTGACGACGAACCGGTGCTCCTGATGCTGGCGCGCGCCCAGACCCTGGGTGGTCAGGTGCCCAATGCGATCCGTTCATTCGACCTGCTGCTCCAAAAGAACCCGAACGACCCACAGATCCATTACCTCGCGGGCGGGGCGCGCTTGAAAGGACAAGACCAGTCCGGTGCACAGCAGGCGTTTCGGCAAGCCCTGGCGCTCAAGCCCGACTTCGTGGATGCCAAGGTGGCGCTGGCCGCGGTGTTGCTGGATGCCGCCGATACCGATGCGGCACTGCAGATCGCCAGGGAACTGCAGCAGTCCTTCCCGGAGGCGGCGATCGGCTATCGGATCGAAGGCAGCGTCCAGGTCGCCAGACGCGACCTCAAAGCCGCGGTTGCGGTATTCACGACGGCGTTTGCGCATGAAAAGACGAGCTTGGCAGCGCGGCAACTCGCCGAGGTCATGAGTCAAACCGGCGATACCGGCGGCGCCGTGGCCCTGCTCGAGGATTGGGTGAAAACCAACCCCGATGACCTGGATGTCCAGGCGATGCTGGGGCTCTTACTGCAGCAGACGGGGCGTTCCCAGGATGCCATCGCGATCTATGAGTCCGTGATGGCGAAGGCGCCGGCGAAGAACGCGCTGTTGCTGAATAATCTTGCCTGGCTCTACCACACTGCGGGTGATGCGCGGGCTCAGGCCACCGCCAAGGAGGCTTACGATCTCGCCCCGAACCGACCGGAGATCGCCGACACCTACGGCTGGATTCTCTACAACGCGGGGCGTAAAGAGGATGGGCTGTCGATTCTGCAACAGGCTTATCTGGCTTTCCCGACCCAAACCGAGATCGGCTATCACGTGGCCGTCGCCCTGGAGAGTCTGGGACGCAACGACGAGGCGATCGGGGTGCTGCGCAAGGTCGTGCGCGACAACCCCAACTCGGCGCAGGCCGCGGATGCGGCGGCGCTGCTCAAGAAACTGGGTGGCTGATCCGCGGCCCCCGCGCGCCACGATCAAGTGCGGTCCCGACAGGCTGCCGGGGATGCGGGCCAGGCGCTCAAGGCCAGGCGGGCGCTGCCGTAAGCCGCTTCCTGGTGCTCGGCCATGACCACCGGGACTCCCAGGGCGCGTGCGCGCAGTGCGGTCCAGGCCGGGTTGGCGGCGCCGCCGCCGATGCTGATCACCCGCCGCGGCGGCGGTGCACCAAGTTCACGCAGCAGCCGATACCCCTCGGCCTCGATGGCGGCCACCCCTTCCAGCAGGCCCTGCAGGAAGCGTCCGCGATCCGCCGGGCGCGGTTCGAGCCGAGGTGCCAGCGTCGGATCATAGCGGGGGAAGCGCTCGCCGGGACCGGGCAGGGGATAGTAGTCGAGACCGCTGGCGCCGGTGGTGTCGAGTTGTGCCGACACGATGCGGATCTCGTCCAGGCTGAAGTGCTGCAAGAGCACGGCCCCGCCGCTGTTGGACGCGCCGCCCACCAGCCAGCCGTCGCCGAAGCGGTGGCTGTAAACGCCGTGGCGGGCTGACTCGACCGGGTGCGGCGAGAGCAGTTTGAGGACCAGAGTGGAACCCAGGCAGCTCACCGCATCGCCGGGTTGTCCGGCGCCGGTGGCAATGACTGCCGCGGTGCTGTCGGTGGTCCCCGCGCAGACCATGGTCGCTGATGACAAGCCCAGTGCGTCCGCCAGGGCGGGATCCAGGGTGCCGATCGGGTATCCGGGTGCCACCACCTCCGGCAGGCGGACGTGGGTCGGGAGGCACGTCCGGACCCACGCGGGCCACATCAGACGGGCCGCATCGAAACCCAACTTCAGCGCGTTGTTCCAGTCGCCGCGGCCATAGCGGCCGGCGAGCCGTCCGCTCACCCAGTCCGCCTGATGCAGGGCCAGGATGTCCTGTTGTCCGGTGTGCTCCGCTGCCAGGTGGATCAGCTTGGCCAGGCTCGAGGTCGGCCCGCGCGCCGGGCTCTGCGCCGGCGCTGCCCGGTCGATCGCCGCGGCCGCCGTGATCGCGCGACGGTCGTTGTACATCAGGGCCGGACCCAGCGGCGTGCCGTCGAGGCCGGCAAGCATCAGGGAGGCGGAGGTCCCGTCCACCGCCAGGCCGGCGCTGCGGCGACCGGGCAACTGGGCGGCCAGCGCACGCAGGACGCGGCACACGGCCGCCCACCAGACCGCGGGGTCCTGTTGCGACCAGCCCGGCGCGGGGCGCTCCGGCGGCGGCAACCCCACGCGCGCGTCCGCCAGCGTCACGCCGTCGGCGTCCACCGCCACCGCCCGACAGCCCGAGGTGCCGAGGTCGATGCCGATCCAATAATTCAGCGATTCCTTCATTTTTTTACCGGTAATTCACGCGGCGTTCACATTGCATTGTCGTCCGACGCGCCGGGATGCGGAGCGGGTACAATCGACAGCCTTCGGGCGATTGTCCCACACCGCTCCCGACGCCGCCCCGCGTCCGGACCCTGCAAGGGAATTCCCCATGGATACGAACCTTACCCATCTCGTCGGGGTCGACACCCAGCATGCCGTGCAGATCGCGCCGCGTGTCTGGTGGGTTGGGCATGTGCTGGACGACGATGTCTTTCAGTGTCATGTCTATCTGCTCGAACAGGGAGACCAATCGGTGCTGTTCGACCCCGGTTCGCGCCTGACCTTTGCCGGGACCCTGCGCAAGATCGAGGAGGTGATCCCATTCACCAATATCCGCTATTTCGTCTGCCACCACCAGGACCCGGACATCGCCGCGGCCATGCCGTTGATCGACGAGATGATCGATCGCAAGGATGCGGTGCTGGTCACTCATTGGCGCACCCAGGCGTTGCTCAAGCACTATGGATTGAAGATGCCGTTCTGGCTGGTCGATGAGCACGGCTGGCGCCTGCCGCTGGTCGATCGGGAACTGCGCTTCATCTTCACCCCCTATGCGCACTTTCCGGGGGCAATCGCGAGCTTTGACCCGGCCACGGGCGTCTGCTTCTCCAGCGACCTCTTCGGCGGCTTCACCGAGCACCCGGCCCTGGTTGCCGCGGACGAGTCCTATTTCGAGGCCTTGCGGCCCTTCCATGAGCACTACATGCCCAGCCGCGACATCCTCGACTTCGCTCTGAGTCAGATCGAACGTCATCCGGTCAAGGTCATCGCCCCCCAGCATGGATCCATCATCCCGGAGCGGCTGGTGGCCTTCATGATCGACAAGCTGCGCCATCTGGACTGCGGTATCTATCTATTCGCGCGCGAGAACACCGACTTCGTCAAGCTCTCGCGGCTGAACCGGACACTGCGCGAAATCACCCAGACCATGCTGCTGTACCGCGATTTTCGCGACATCGCCGATCAACTCTTCCAGGTCGTGCAGAACAATCTGCCGGCGGACCGGATCGACTACTACGCGCTGATCGACGGCGATCAGGTCCTCACCCTGTCCCACGAGACCCGCTTCTCCGGTTTCGTCGGCGATGCCCCGCCGGATGTGACGCGCATCCTGGGCAAGAGCCGGGAGGATTGGGCGCAAGCCCATCAGGACGACCCCTTGATGGCGGGGCACCGATTGCACACGGGGGCCTTCTGCAGTCGTGGGGACGGGGCCGGGGGTCAGGTGCTGACCTTGCCCCTGTTCTCACCCGAGCGCCACCGCCTGGAGGGAGCGGCCCTGATCCATCTGCACCAGGAGGTTCCGATCACCCCCGAGGAGGAGCAGGTGGTGCGGCAGATCGCCATGCCGCTGCAGGTCGCGCTGGAGCGCGAGGTGATTTATCGCACCATCGAAGCCGAGCGGCAGAAAGCCTATCAACGCTCGATTCGCGATCCGCTCACCGGGCTCTTCACCCGCGTCTACATGCTGGACGCGATGGAGCGCCATTGCAGTCTTCACGATCGCGACCCGAGCGCCCCCGTGGCGGCGTTGATGGTGGATGTCGACTACTTCAAGCGCGTCAACGATACCCATGGTCACGGCGCGGGGGACGAGGTATTGAAGCAGGTGGCCGAGGTCCTGCGCAACAGCGTGCGGGAGGCCGACATCCCGGTGCGCTACGGCGGCGAGGAGTTCATCTTGTTCCTGGTGGGGGCCAGCTCCGTCGGTGTCGCCGAGTACGCTGAGCGTATTCGCAGCGCCATCGAGCGTCACCCCTGCGCCTTGGGACCGGGGTTGTCCCTGAGCGTCACGGTGAGCATCGGGGTCGCCGAACGCCGGCAGCACGAACCGCTCGACGGACTGATCCGGCGCGCCGATGAGGCGCTCTATCGCGCCAAACAAGGCGGCCGCAACCGTGTCGAGCGCGCCGACGGTCGGGCTGGTCACCAAGGCGTTTGATGGGCGATGGCGGTGCATGTCCGTGCCCGATCTTGCACCCGACTGGGGCCGATGCCGCCTTCCCCTGGGGAATGACTGCGTTCCTCCTGCGCCAACCTGAAGCGCAGTAATGCGCTATGTTGTAGCGTATCGATCTCGCGGTGTAGTATGCCGCGCCGCATTGGTGCAAACCTTTGTGTTCGCTAACGACTGCACGACGAGGACGATCCATGTACGAAGCACCTAAGCAAAACGATGCCCTGGGAACCACCAATCGGGGCAATCCCTGTGAATCCGGGCTCTGCACCCTGTGCAGCAGTGACTGCAAGGGCAAGTGTGAGACCTGGCTGTCCTCGCTCCTGGGTCGTAAGCTCCTGTATCCCCGCAATTTCGGTGATACCACCTCGGGTTCCGGCAACGCGGTGGCGGAGGGTATCGGCTACCACGCCGTGCGTATTCAGGGTTACGCCTACGGTGCGCGCGGGCTCACCGACCGCCTCTCCACCACGAGTGACGATCGCACCTTCCCGAACGTCGATATCACCACCCGCTTCGGTCAGGAGGTCAAGACGACCTGTCGTCTGCCGATCATGACCGGTGCGCTGGGGTCGACCTTCATCGCCGCCAAGTATTGGAATTCGTTCGCCGTGGGTGCCGCACTCTGCGGCTTCCCCATCGTGATCGGGGAGAACGTGGTCGGCATCGACCGCGCCGCGGTCCTCGACAACGGCCGCATCACGTCCGCCCCGGAACTGGATCGGCGGATCGCGATCTTCCGCCGCTATTTCGACGGCTTCGGCGCCATCATCGTCCAGATGAATGTGGAAGACACCCGCAACGGGGTGGCCGAATATCTGATCGACAAATATGGCGACCAGATCATCATCGAACTGAAGTGGGGCCAGGGAGCGAAGAACATCGGCGGCGAGATCCAGGTCAGTGACATCGACTATGCCTGCTTCCTCAAGGCGCGCGGCTACCTGGTCGATCCGGATCCGACCGACCCCGCGGTGCGCACCGCGTTCGAGCGCGGGGCCATCACCAGCTTCGCCCGCCACAGCCGGCTCGGCGCCACCGACCTCAGTTCGGCCGGGCAGGTCCGCGATGCCTTCATGGGCGAGGTGGCGCGGCTGCGCGGTCTGGGGTTCAAGCGCATTTCGCTCAAGACCGGGTCCTATGGCATGGAGGCTCTGGCGATGGCGATCCGCTACGCGGCCGATGCCAAGCTCGACTTGCTGACCATCGACGGGTCCGGCGGCGGCACCGGCATGAGTCCGTGGAACATGATGGAGCATTGGGGTGTGCCCTCACTGCCGCTGCACGCCAAGGCCTACGACTACTGCCGCATCCTGACCGAGCGCGGCATCGCGGTGCCGGACATCTCGCTCGCCGGGGGGATGGCGCGTGAGGACCATCTGTTCAAGGCGCTGGCGCTGGGTGCCCCGTTCGCGAAGATGGTCTGCATGGGGCGGGCACCGATGATTCCGGGTTTCCTGGGCAGCAACATCGAAGGCGTGTTGCGGCCGAAGCGCCGCGCCGCCGTGTCCGGTCACTGGGACCATCTGCCCTCGTCGGTCAAGACCATCGGCGAGACCCCGGAGTCGATCTTCGCGGGCTGGGAGGCGGTGCGTCAGAAGGTCGGTGACGCGGAGATGGAGCAGATCCCGTTCGGCGCGGTCGCCATGTATGGCTACGCGGACAAACTCGCCTGCGGACTCCAGCAATTCATGGCCGGCGCGCGCAAGTTCTCCATCGATCAACTCGCCCGCGAGGACCTGATGTCCGCCAATCGCGAGACCGCGGAGGTCACCGGCATCCCCTTCATGACCGACGCCCAGCACGAACAGGCCATGGCGGTGCTGAACGCCTGACCGCCTGTCGGTCGACCGCGGGACCGCGTGTCCCGGCGGCCGACCGCCAACGCCCGTTTCACGGACCCGCATCGGAGGTGAACCATGCTCAGAGACTGGTCGGACGCGTACAAGATCGGCATCGCCGAGATCGACCACCAGCACCAGGGATTCTTCGCGGCCGCTCATGGCCTGTATGACCAAATTCTCAATTGCGCGGGCGAGCACGGTGTCGAGGACGCCATCGCCTTTTTGCGGGATTACGCGGCGCGACACTTTCAGGCCGAAGAGGACCTGATGCGTCGCCACGGCTTTCCCGGACTCGCGGCCCACCAGCAACTGCACGCGGCCTTCTTCGAGCGTCTGGACCAACTGGTGTATGACCTGGAGGTCTTCGGTCCCAGTCAGCACTTGGCGGAGCGCGCCCTGGAGATCGCGCAGGATTGGCTCATCGAGCATATCAGTTGCGCCGACTTGGACTATGTGCCCTATGTCGATCATTGATCCTGACATCCGTTTTCAACAACAGTAACGAGTTAGCAATAGCTTTAACAACGAATGCAATCGTTGTCGTTGTCGTAATCGGAGAAGCGATTCAAGTTAGGCATGAGCAGCCCGTTGTCGATCGGGTTTCGATTCGCTCCGTCGCTTGGGCGTACAAGGTCGCCAAGCTTTTCCAAGGCTTCGATGCCACACACGGGATCAACGCATCGTTGCGCTGTTTGCAAAGCTCGGACCGCGAAACGACGCGGTGTGGGAGAATCCTCGCGGGTTTCGTCACCCCGATTACGACAACGACAACGACCAAGAGGCCGAAGTCGTTCCCTAATCGACTCGTTGAGCTTATTAACGAACGGTTCCCACGCCGCAGCATCACTCCGGCAAGATGCGGGAAGAACGTCGCCACGGCCACCAGTCGCGCACAGACCCGTCGAGGAGACCGTCGATGGGAACGCCGACGAGCCGGATGCGCACCTGTTGTGCGACCGCGGCCGGGGCAAACAGGAGTGTTGTCGCACGCTCCAGTTCACCGTTGGTCAATGGGTGCAGAAGCAAGACTTCCCGCGGCTCCGGCATCGCGTAGGCAAGGCCATAGGTGGTCAATTGGTACAATTCGGCCGCCGAGGGCGGGTGCTCGTAGCGGTTCTTGTACTTGGCGTCGCCCAGCGCGACGGTACTTTGGTGGCGCCGGAACACGAAGTCAGGACGGATGGTCGGCCGGTTCCATCCGCTCGCGTTATCGAGATAGTTGAACACGTCGCCCCGGACTTCCTGCGTGCTGATGCGAATGTCGTCCGGGGCATGTTCGCTGAGGTAGCGCCCCAGGAAGCGCTCGAAGACCAGATTCATGTTCAGCAGGAAACTCGACAGCGGCAGTTCGCCGTCGGGAGCATGCGCGCCCAGCCGGGCACCCTGGTGGATGAGTGTTACCAGCGTCAGCGCGGTGCGGTAATGGCTGGAGCGGCGGTCGAGGTCATCAACGAGCGAGCGAAGCGAATCCGCGGCGAGGGGCAGCCGCGTCAGGTCCCCGAAGAAACGGTCGGCGGCCCTTGCGAGGTCGAGACGCAGGTCCGATGACTGCATAACGGCGGCGGCAAGGCGAAGTCCGCCCGCCAGGACCTGGTTCAACCGGTGATCTGTCGTCAGGTCGTCGTAGGTGCAGCGCAGGGTTGCAAGCCGCGCATGCGTGGCGATGTGACGCAAGTCCAGCCGACCCCGCGGGGTCGGCAGGGCCTCGTGACGCGACTCATACTCCGGCAGCAGACCACCGCGGGCGATGCGCTCGACTGCGCGGAGCAGCGCAAGTCCCAACAGGTCAATGAGTCCTTGGTCGGACGTTGCGTAGGTCGTCTGGGTTTCGGTGACAATGAGATCGGAGAGGTCAAAGGCGTAGGCCACCATACTCATCAGGTGGTCGATGCGCAGCTTCGGCATGATCACGATGCGCAAGCCGGTCAGGTTCACCGTGCCGATGTGCGGCCCCACCGAAATGGCCAATCCCGAACGAAGCTCGGTGAATTGGAGGCTCGCTCGTCCTTCCAATTCGCCAATGAGCGCGCGGTCGGCGTCGGTCAGGCGCACGCCACGCAGCAGCGCGCCCGCCAGCGGCGAGTCCGGTGTGGTCGCACTCCATTCGCGGATGTGCAGCGTTGGCCTGCTCGTCATTCCCGGTCGGATCCTGCCTGACCAACTCCGTTCTCCTCCGACTCCTCGGCGTCCTCGTCATCAGCCACGTCCTCGCCCAGCGCCGCGTCGTGCTTCTTGTCCTCGGGCGTGACGATCGCGATCAGCGCCTGCGCGAGTTCGTCCTCCCGCCCCGACTCGAAAAGGTCAAAGCGCAGGTTGGCCGCTTCGCGGTCGAAGACTCCGCCCTTGTCCGCGGCGAGGATATTGGCCAGTTTTTTCGGGTCCTCATAGCAATATTCCTGCAAGAGCGGCCACAACTCGTCACGTACGATTTCACCGATGCGGCCGAGCGTCGCCGCGGGCTTCCCGCCCGGCATCAGGTAGGCGTGACCGACCTGAAGATTACGGCCGTCTCGCCCAAGCTGCTCGACGATGCGGCGATTCAAGGCGCGCAGCCAGGTACTGAGCGTGATGTCGGCAATGCCGCCGGCGCGCAACAGATGGGGCTCGGGGAGCAGTTCTTTGAACGCAAAGCGTCGCCGCAGCGCCGTGTCGAGCAGCAGGATGGAGCGGTCCGCCGTGTTCATCGTGCCGATGACGAAGAGATTATCCGGGACGCTGAACGGCTCCTTGGACAGGGGCAGGAGCGAACTGCTCAAGCCCCGCTTCGTCGCCTCGATGAGCGTGATGAGTTCGCCGAAGATCTTCGGGATGTTGCCGCGATTGATCTCGTCGATGATCAACACGAAGCGCTTGCCTGGCTGCGCCTGTGCGACCGTGACCATGCGCTTGAAAATCCCCGGCTCCAGCTTGAAGCCTTCACCGTCGGGCCGATACCCTTCGATGAAGTCCTCGTAGGAGTACATCGGGTGAAAGGTGCAGGTCGTAATGAAGGGGTCCGGGTTGCCGCGGCCGTAGACCGTGTCACGCTGGCGGTCGGAAAGCTGCGACGGCAGGCAGTTGAAGTTATGCCGCGCGACGATTTCGAGCGCGATGCGTTCCGCGTGGTAGGTCTTGCCGGTCCCCGGGGGCCCATAGAGGATGACCTGCCGCTTGCGTTCCAGCATCTCAACTACGTGTCGGGAAATCCCTTCCAGCGGGGGCGGTGCATCGGCGTTCGCGCCAGTGCTGAAACCGCCGGACACCGCCGTGGATTTGGGAAGCAGCAGCGCAGTCGCGTCTGTCGTGCTCGCAAAATTGGGCCAGGGGCCGACGCCGTTGACCACCAGCGAGGCCTCAATGTCTGCGACCGCCGGGTGGGTGGCCTCAAGCATCATCAGGCTACGCTTCACATCGACGGGGGTGGACGTTTCGAAGCTGCGGTTGTGATACCAGCGCACGGGCACCTGATGTGGCCGCTCTGCGCCCTGGATAAAGCGATAGCCTCCCGTCACTTCTCCAACGGCCACCACCGTGGATGCATCCGAGAAGAGCGCGACAATGCTCCCCTCCATGAGGCGGCAGGCAAGTTCAGTGAGGTTGCGCACCTCGGTGGAGTGCGTTCCCAGGCCCGCGCTCTCGAATGCAGTTGCCACGGCCAGTCGGACGTCCCGCCGTTTGTTCAGCGCGATGGCCTCGGCCAGGTTCCCTACCTTGGCCGGACCGAGCGCCAAGTGCTCGTGCGCGAGCATCTCCTTCCAGGCCGACACCTCGCCGGCGAGCCCAAGGCACCAGTGATTCCGCGGCCCCAGGCCATTGCCGACGCGGTAACGCAGTTCCGCCGACAGGTTGGTCAGGGCCGGGACGCTATTCCAGAAACGGATGATCTGAACGTCCAGCGCAAACACCCCGGTCCCCGTCGGCACCTCACCGACACGATATAACTGGGCTTCCGAATAGGCTTGCGTGGCATTTCTGGTGAGCAGTGTGGGAAAGTTCAGGTGCAGATACTTGTGCAGCCATGCGCTGGCGAACCAGCGCGGCGCGGCGGCCGCAAGCGCCGCCTGGAACTTCTGCGGATCGATGGCCTCGACCGGCTGGTGCGCAAACGCCGCAATGGCCTGAACCGCCGCCAGCATCTCGTCGCGCCGCCCCGCGACGATCCCCAGGGCCTCATCCTCGGCGATGTCTTGAATCGACCGTGAGCCCGACCGCTGGGCACGCCAGGAACCGCTCTTCTTCTCCTGCCAGGTGCCGAATTTGGCCGAACTGCCACCCAGGATGCTGCCAAACAGCGCACAGTTGAACTCCTCGTCGTTCTTGAACTCAAGCCAGTAGTCCATCGGCTGCTCATTGGCGGCGTTATGGGGCAGTTCCCGCAACAACGCCGGCCCACTCATCCGAGCGAGTGGTTCCGGCCCGAAACGCGCGAGGAAGGCCGCTCGTTGCCGAGCAAGCGCGTCCGGGTCCGGGAGCTGCAAGGACGCCAGTTCTGCGGCCAGGTAACGGTTGAGGATGTCTTTGACCTGCGTGCTCATCGGTGTTCCTACTCGTCAATCCGAAGCGACTCGTCGGTGCGAAACAGATTGAACAGCGTCTCCTTCACCGTGTCCTCGATCAGGGTCGGAGTGAAACCGGCCTCCGACGACGCCTCGATCTGGATTTTGATCTTGATGTGGTCCGCGTTGCGTCCGAGTGCATTGATGATGCCGGTGTAGAACGCATGGAAGTCCGTGAATGGCACCTCGACTGACAGATTCAGGCGGTGCGGCTTGCCGTCCTTCCCAGTCACTTCCGTCGAACCGGTCGCCGGTACGCCCGTGCCGCCGGTCGGTGTGTTCCCGCCCGTGATGATTGTCGTCGTGCCGGTCCCAGTCGTTGGCTGGCTGACGCCGGTTTGTACCGGCGGCGTCACGGTAACGGCCGGGGTCTCCGCCGCGGCCTTGGCCTCTGCCGCCGCGATCTTCTGGTCAGCCAGGGTCGGCCGTACCAGCAGATAGCCGTCCTCCAGCGCCACCGCCGTCGTGGTGATCGCTGTCTTGTAGTGCAGGATCTTTGCATCCTCCGCGTTGGTCCCCTCGCAGAGCGCAAAATGCCCGGCGCGAACGCCATCGACAACCGCCTGACGCAGCACATCATCGTCCCGCAAGATCGGCAGGTGCGTGAAGTTGCGAAAATACCCCGGCAACGCCTTTAGGCTCAGCACGGGCTCGTCTTCCGGCCAGACCGCAAGCTTGGTGGGGTGCACCAGCAGGATCGAGGCGATCCGTTCCTGGTACTTCTCCTTGTTCTTCAGGAACGCGACGACCAGCTCGCTCAGACCCTGCTCGGTGGTGGCCGGGGGTTGGCCCATGTCGAGGGTCTTGAGGGGGGCTCCATTGCTGCCGCCCCAGGCCGTGTGGCGGTAGGCGCGCAGGATTTGCTGACGCACGCCCTTGGCGCCATTGGCCTTCTCCGTCTGGAGTTGGGCCACCTGGCTCTTGGACAGATTGTGGCGCTCGCGGTTCGTGTCGACGTTCTCGGCGGCGAGCAGACTGCGGATGCGCTCGCGCAGGGCAGCGACCTCGGCCTCGTCCGCCATCAGGAAGACCAAGGTGTTGCGCCGGGTACGGTGGGTTGAGCCGCTCTTGTTCAGGATCTCCAGGACCACCTGCTGAGTAGCTGCCCGGTTCGTCGGACCGAAGGTGTGCTCGGGCGGCATGACCACGAGCTTGTTGCTCGCACTGTCGGCGATGTCGCCCGGGCCTTCCGGCCAGATGTAGGGCGACAGCGGTGCCTGGGCGAGCAGCCTGCGGATCTCGGCTTCGAGCCGCTCACGCACCAACGCGTCGTCCACGCCGTCTTTGGCGTCCAGCAGGATGCGGTTGAGGTTGGGGGTGGTCGAGAAGCGGAACCGGTCACCTTCCGTATTGATGAAGTGGAAACGCTCCTTGATCTGCAGGGCGACGCCAGGGATGGTCCCGCGGTCGATCTCGGGCCGCGCCGAGGCGAGGTGCAGTTCCGCCAGTGTCGCGCCCCGTGACCCGTTGCCGGCCTCGCAGGTGAACAGGAAGGTCGTCGTTGCAAGTCCGGACGCGATGCGCCATTGCGTCATCTGCGCGCTCTGCTTATCCAGGCCCACGGCATTGGCCCCGGCACCGATGATGTCGGCCTCCAGCGCGGAGCGAAACTCGCGGTCGACCAGTTCGAGCAGTTCGGAGCGGATCTCCTCGTTGTTGAGGTCGATATCGCTGGCCTGGATCAGTCCGCCGTTGTGTGTCCGCTTCACCAGGTCGGCAACCACCAGCGCCAACAGGCGCAGCACCCCGCGCGTGCGCTGAAACTTCGGATTGGCGCCGAGATAGCGGTTGAGGATGTCGAGCAGATAGGGATGGAAGGGATAGCTCTGTTTGAAGCGCAGGGCGTAAGCCGGCTCCTTGGCGAAATCGGACACCTGCGGGCGTGCCTTGAGATCGGCCACATAGGCGGCGATGGTAGCGTCGCGGCCACTCGCCTTTTTGGTGCGGGTGCCTTTGTCCTCGGTGTCCTCGCCAAAGGGCACGAAGAGGCGCCGGCGGATGATCTCGTGGACCTCGTCGCCCTCCACCGGCTCACGGATCTTCTGGACCGAACCGAAGATCTTCTGCAGGCGGTCGAGCGCGTCCACCGACGCGGTGCCGTGCAGCTCCAGGCGGCTCTTGGGCAGGGTCGCGGCCAACACACAGCGCTCATGTCCCCCAATGCGCCGCGTCAGGATTTGCAAAAAGGTCAGGGTTTGTGCCGCGAGCGTCGAGTCCTGCACCGCCACCGCGGACGCCCGCTCGATATAGTTGACCACCTCATCGAGGATGATGAGGCCGCCGCCGGACAGGGTGAGCAGTTGGTCGATCTCCTCCCCGCCCGGGGTGATGCGGTCCGCGTCGTAGGCGCGCACCAGGGCGTAGCCGTCGCGTCCCGCCAGTTGCCAGGCGAGGTGGCCCCACATGGTCTGTACCGCGAGCCCGGGCTCCAGTTCGACGGTACCGGTGCCGACCTGGTTGCCGTCGAACGCGGCGACCGGCACGCTGGGCGGAATCTGCCAGCCGCGCTCCAGCCAGTAGGTCTTGAGCGCCGAATGCTCGAAGCAGGCCTGCCCGTTCCTTACCAGGTGATAGAGCGTGATCAGGGTATGCGTCTTACCGCCGCCGAAGGGCGTCTGGATCTGCATGACCGCGTCGCCATCACCCTGACCGGTCAGGCGCCCGACCACCTCCCCGGCGAGCTGACGCAGACCCGCGGTCAGGAAGGTGCGATTGAAAAAGCGCACGGGATCATGGTAGTCCGGGTTGCCGCTGGCATGCAGCACATCGGCGAGGCTCGCGGCGAAGTCGTTCTGCTTCACCCGGCCCTGCTTGATGTTGTCATGCGGCGTGACGATCTGCCGCCAGGGCGTGGTCGAGGCGGGTTGGTTCATGGCTAGTCTTCCTTAGATGACGGCTTCGATGTCGGCTTTGATGACGGCCTCGATGACGGACGGTTCAGCGCGCGCGCACGGGCGTGCTCGATGCTCTCCAAGAGCTTACGTTCCAGCAGCTCGCGCGGCGGCAACTCGGTGAGATAGCTGGCCACCCGGATCGAGCCTTCGGCCAGCTCCAGCAGTTCGATCTGCTCCTCGTTCTTGTCGGCGCAGAGGATCAGCCCGAGCGGCGGGTTCTCGCCGGGCCGGCGTTCGTAGCGGTCCAGCCAGCGTAGATACAGCTCCATCTGCCCCTTGTCGCGCGCATCGAAACGGCCCAGTTTGAGGTCGATGGCGACCAGCGCCCGCAAGGCGCGGTGGAAAAACAGGAGATCGAGATAGTAGTCGTCGGCGCCGATCGACATCCGCTTCTGGCGCGCGACGAAGGTGAAACCCGAGCCCAGTTCCAAGAGGAAGGTCTCGATCTCGCGCAGGATGGCCGCTTCGAGGTCCGCTTCGCTGAAGTCCGTCGGCAGACCTAGGAAATCGAGGACATAGGGGTCGCGAAAGACAAGGTCGGGCGTCACCCGCCCCTCGTCGCGCAGCGCGTCCAGCGTCTGTGCGACCACGCCCGCGGGCTGTTTGGCGATGGCCGTGCGCTCGAAGAGCATCCCGTCCATCTTGGCCTTGAGCGTGCGGGTGCTCCAGCGCTCGACACGACAGATCTCGGTGTAGAATTGTCGCTTGAGCGGTTCGTCGATGGCGATCAGCTCCCGCAGGTGGGTCCAGCTCAATTGTGCACGCAGTGCGTGCACAATCTCCGTATCCGGAAAGACCTCGGCGAAACGGACCATGTAGTGGATGTTCCGCTTATTGAACCCGCGGCCGAACTCACCCATGAGATGAGCCGCCACGGCCTCGATGATCTGATTGCCATAGGCGGCGCGTCCGTCGCCGAGAAGCTCGCTGCGCAGACGTACCCCAACTTGCCAGTACAGCCAGACCAGCTCGCTGTTGACGGCCTGCGCGACCCGGCCGCGCGCCTGTTCGATGAGCGCGCGCAGCTCCCCCACTAGGGCATCGGGCGCGTAAGGCACGAGTGGATCGGGCATTTTCAATCCTCCGGTCAGAACAGTTTCATCTGCGGGTCAGCGGTTTCGACCGGCTGCGTCGGCGCGGGTAGGGAGCGCGAGCCGACCAGGAAGTTCTCGTAGAGCGCCCGCTCCTTGTCGCCGGGCGGTAGCACATCGACGATGCTCTGCGCCAGGCGCTGCATGTGATCGGCGCCACCGGCAGGCAGGGCGGCGCCCAGGAAGTCGGCCAGCTCCTGTCGCTCGCCGGCCGCCCAGAGATTCGCGGCCCGGTGCAGTACGTCGATGAGCGGTGCCAGGGTCCCGGTTGCCGCCGGATCGCCGAGGCCCTTGATCTTCTTGCGGTCGAGCGGACCCTTGAGATTCACCTTGTCGCCCTTCTTGTGGAGCACACCCCGGTCGGCGACGAGTTCGTTGAACTCGCAGCCCATCGACTGGGCCATGTGGATCGCCTCGCCGCTGTCGACCTCGGTGGTGCCGAAGGCCCAGCGCCAGATCACATAGAAGCGGCTGGCCTCGTCCACATCGCCCGCGGCCTCACCATGGACGATGCGCTGCAGGGCATAGTCGGCGACGATGCCCCGGACCCGATCGAGCAGTTCGGCGATCGTGACCTCCTCGCCGCTGAGCTTCAGCACCCGCTTGTGCCGGCCGAAGACCTCCACCGCGGGACCGATGGCCGACATGAAGAAATCGGCGCCGCGGATGCCTTGGGACCAGAAGTGGTCGAGGCGTTGCGACAGTGTGGACTTCAGCTCGGGCTCTACGTCGTCAAGAAAACCCGCATCATCAGCGGTGCGTGGCCTGCACACGATGAATACAGACGACGCAAGGGACGCGGCACCCTGGGCAGCCGTCCTCGTTCGCATCTCCGTGTCGATAGGCCAGGATGCAGTCACCACGAGGTCCGAGTCGAGCAGCGCCTTGAGCAGGGTCTCCCAGGCGGCCGTGGTCTTGTGGGCGAACACGATGACGACAAGCGCGTGTTCTCCACACGCGGCTCGCATCGCACCAAACGCCTTCGCCATCTCAGTTTCGTAGAACTCGCGCGCCTTCGCAGCGCCACCGTGACGCGAGTCTTGCTGCACGATTTCGCGCCGCTTGGGCGTCAGTGCACCGGCGAGTTCCCCAGGAAACGCCTGACCAACGCTCCTCTTGAGCCAGACGAAAAAGAAGTCCGACAAATCGGCGTATGGGACCGAATCGTAGTACGGCGGGTCAGTGATTACCGGGTCTAGTGGCTCCATAATCCACGATAGGTCAGTGGCAGATCCGAGGTGAACTGCAACGGGATTCTGGAACGAGTTGTGTTCTGCGACGGCTGCAACAAGGTCCATGGCGCCCGTCCAACTGGCCGCCTTGTCACCCGTCGGGTTGCTCTCTACGTAATCCCAGACCATGGCGATGGCTTGTTTTGAGAAAGCGCCTTGAATTTTCTCACCCTGAGTGTACCAGCGACAGAGCCGTGTGCATTGGTTAGCGATTCGATTCAGGGCGAAAGCAAGGTAAAGCGCGACTGCGTTTGCGTAGTCTTCGTCTTCGCCATCGTTCAGCATTTTAGCGCGAGCCGACTCGATGGCACAGGCATACTCGTTGAGCACTACGAACTGGCGGGGGTTGTAGAGCTTTCCGAACGTGTCGAAGCCGTATCGGACTACGGCACTCAGGCCCCGCGCATTAGATGACGGGCGCTTGGTCGGAATAACTTCTTCCATCGCTGGAACTGCTTGCGCCATCTCAACTGCGGCCTGAACCGCCTCAGCATCCTCTTTCGTGGCTTGTCGGTAGGTTCGCCCTTGCTCGGAGTTGGAGACTTCGCAGACCACCAAGAGTTCTTCCCCGATTCTTCCTGCTACGCCCTCTTCACGTATGTAGCGGCTCGGCGTGATCTGCTTGCACGCCGGACACGTCAACTTTCCGCCAGAATACGTGCCTTCAGAAGGGTCGAACGTGATGGCTTCGCCCTCCCGAATCGGTGTCACCCATCCTCGCGGATCACTTGCATCCATCTCTACGTCGAATGCAATCGGCCTAGCATCTTGGCGGGTGAGCCACGACTGGGCGATGACGGGAATCCTCACGCGACAAGCCGGGTTTGAGCAACGAACAGTCTTGGCCCAGAAGTATGCGAGGATTTCACGCCCAGGACTGCTCGGATAGAGTTTCGAGCAATTGGCGCGCACACGACTCTGAACGAGAGTTCCCCACGTCCGAATGTCGTGCGATAGCTTGGTTTCGCTCGCGCAGACGATCTCATCAAGGGAAAGTTGGCCGCTCGTTGCCTTCTTCTGACTGCGGGTCCTGGCATGCTTCTGAGGAAGGTACAGGCCGGCGACGCCAAGAAGATAGGCTACCGGGTTTAAGTCGGCGGCGAGCGTCTGACAGCCCAATCGTGCAGCCTCTAGAGGAATGGAACCACCGCCCGAGAACGGGTCCAGAACGCGCGGAGGCGTTAGTTTTCCGGTCCTTCGCTGATGAGCTTCTCCCACCAAACGAGCTGCTTCGGCGAGGCGCATGTTTAGGGGAGTGCCAGGTTCTGTCGCATCCCACTCGATGATGTCCCGAATCAGGCCATGCAAACGTTGCCGCTCTTCCTCGTCTTTTGGCGCATCCACAAGAGCAGCAAACGCGATTGCGCGACAGGCTGCGAGAGGCCTGCGGGCCCACCAAGGGTGCAGGGTCTGCAGATGCTTTTTTCCTCGGTATTTCTCCTTCGAGGCGATCTCTCCGATCTTAAGTATCGGAAGGCTGTCCTCAATGAGGCGCCGGTCGGTCGTGCTTCACTCCTGTCGTCTCGCCGGGCTGCCGGCTGGGCCGCAAAGCCTGCGCTGCGGTGCAGATGCAACTGATGTCCTCTTTCAGCGCTGGTCATCGTCCGCCACCGCGCCTAATCTCTCAAGAATACCGATCTATCCATTCAGGTCGCGACGCCAGTGACGATAGTGCCCGCCCCCACGTTGGCCGTGGCCGCGCCCTTGCCCGATCAGTTTGCCGACGATCGTCGCTGCGACATAGACGCCTCGTTCTTCCAGATACGGCCTCAGTAGGGCCTTGACGAATGCCTCCTCCGTCTGGCCTTCGACGAGGACGATCAAGCGCGTCACGGACGACCTCCGATGACACCCTTATTAAAGATGTCCGACAGGCTGTAGTCCTCCAGCCAGCCATCGAGGGTCTTTGGGTCAGGGCGATGCAGCCGTGTCTGCGCATTGTTCCGCTCAACGACCACGACCTCCGCCGGCTCGAAATGGTCGAGGAAGGCCGTGGATTGCGTGGCAAAGAGCACCTGGGTGCGGTGCGCGACCGAGCGCGCCAACTCGGCGAGCAGCCCGATGGCGGCCGGGTGCAGGCCCAGTTCGGGCTCGTCGATGCTGATGAACCGCGGGAGCTTCTCCGTCGGCTGGGCGAGGGCCGTGATCAGTGCGATGGCGCGCAGGGTGCCGTCCGAGAGCTGGTGGGCGCCAAAGCGCTCGTCGCGGTCATCGCTCCAGTCGAGACGCACGCTGCCGCCGTTGGTCGGGGTCGGCAGGAGTTCGCGCACGACTGGGGCCACTCGCTGCACGAGCGCACTGATACGCCGCCAGGCCTTTTGCTCGGCCTGATCATCGCCGCGTTGGAGCCGGGCGAGAAAGGCCGCGAGGTTGCTGCCATCGGAACGCAGGTATTGGTCGTCTTCGGCCCGTGCATGGGTGCGCAGTGCCGAGGTCATGGAGGTATCGTGGAAGTGAAAAAAGGTCAACTGCGAAAGCCAATCGTTGACGGTCCTCGCGGTGGGGTCGGCGGGTGCCCGATCGCGCAGCAAGGATTCCCAGTGACCTGCGCCCAGACTGGTCATTCCCGGGTCTTGCTGGTTGGGCGGGCGGTAGCCAACCGATTCGTCGAGATACATGAGCCGGTCGCCCGCGGCGTATCCGAGTCGTGCGTAATACTGATTGGACGAACCCGCCTGCTCGAAATCAAGTTGCAGGGTGATGGCCTGGGTGTGTTTCGGCCCGTAGTGCAACAGGGCCGCGGCACCGCCGGCCGCTTCGCCAACGAACCGTTGCAGCGCGCTGGTCCGCATCAGGGCCACCATGCGCAGCGCCTTCAGGAGGTTGGACTTTCCCGATCCGTTGGCACCGATCAAGACCGTCAGTGGACCCGGCATCAGTTCGACGTCGCGCAGGGACCCGAATCCCTTGATGCGGATGCGCTTTAAACCATTGGTCATGCTTCACTCCTAATAGACTTTTCCTTGGCGCTGTATTCGCTGATCGCCGTCAACGGCAGGCTGTCCTTGATGAGGCGCCGGTCGGTCATGGTGGTGTGTGCTCGGTTCTTGGGTTACTGGCCGGCGGGCCGCCGGCGGTCCCAGCGGCCGGCGGGTCGCCGGCGCTCCCGCTCGCGCTGCTGAAGGGCCAGGCTTCGGGGGTGGGGGCGAGGCCGGCCTTGACGGGGTTGTGGTGGATGTAATCGATCACCGCGGCGTAGTGGCGCTCGTCGCGCACACACCGGTCCCAATACTCGCGCTGCCACAACTGCTGTGCCTGCCGGCCCGGGAGCTCCGGCGGCCCGCCGGGGAGCGCCGGCGGCTCGCCGGCCCGGGACCGCCGGCGGCCCGCCGGCCGGTCATTTTCCAGCAGGGCCAGTATCCGCTTTGACGTGTATGACTTCCAGCTATGCAGGATGCTATCGAGCGGCCAGCCCGGGAGGGTTTCGATCAGGACATGGACATGGTTCGGCATGACCACCCAGGCCAGCAGCCGATAGCGCTGGCCATCGAAGTGCTGCCAGTTGTCGATGACGATTTGAGCGCACTCGGGGCGTGCGAGGACGCAGGACCCGTGGCCGGCGTCGAGATAGGCGTCGATTCGTTCGCGGCGACGGCGGTCGCGGTGTTCCGCGGAGAGATTTGCCAGTTCGCACCTGAGGTCTTCCAGGACCTGCGATGGGAGCGAGTCGGCGAGACGGTAGGTGATGGCCTGGATGGCGTTGTCGCCGTGAAAATGGGGGAGGTAGCCGCGGGATGACCAGAGGGGTTTGGAGCCCTGGCTGTTGGTGCTTCGCGCCGCCGGGCCGGCGGCGGTCCCAGGGGTTGTGCTTCGTGCCGCCGGGCCGGCGGCGGTCCCAGGGGTTGCGCTTCGCGCCGCCGGGCCGGCGGCGGTCCCAGGGCTTGCGCTTCGCGCCGCTGGGGCGGCGGCGGTCCTGCTTGGGGCGGCTGGGCCGACGGTCTTGGGTGGACTGTTCTCGGTGGTCATGGGGTTGGACCTCCGGACAGGCGGATGGATACCCGTCGGTTGGTGGCGTCGATGGCAGCGCCGAGCGCGGCGTCTTTGGCCGACAGCTCAAGGACCTGACCGTCTTGGGCAGCGTAGATCGAGACCTGTTCGCCAAGGTGCTGGACCTGCGCCCACTCGCTGGCCTTGAGCCAGAGACGCCCATCCGCGTCGAGCCGGCGGGCCAGGATGAAGCGTACCGCCTGGCCGTCGGTGTCGCCAGCGATGGCGTCAAAGCCGAGTCCGTCGTCACGCCGGTCAACGAGCGCGCGGCCCTGGGCGGCCTCGACCTCACGCACGCGCCCGAGCAGCGCGTCATCGGCCTGGGCTTCACCCACGCGGGCCGCCGCCGGCAGCACCGTGACCACGCCGAGGAACTCCGGCGCCCGCGGGACGAGCTGCTGCTCAAGTCGCACCTCGGCCAGCCGCTCTTGCGGGCGGCGCTTGGCGTCCTCCATCAGCCGTTGCTCGCGACCGATGGCCAGCGCCATGTCCTGGCCCGCGCCCGCCTTGGCGTCGAGGTCGAGCAGTCGGTCGGCGTGACGGCTGATGACGACCCGGAAGGAGCGCTCCAGCCAGCGTTCCTTGAGGCCCAGGTCCTTGAGCCGCCCGCTCGCCACCGTATCGACGAAGCCCGGGCGCGTGGCGGCATGGCGGCGCTGGTCGAAGTCGGTCAGCGGGGGTGGTGACGCGCCGTCGGAGCCTGGGCGAAGGTCGTGCAGGTGGATGGGGTGCGCGGCGACGAAGGCCGGGTGACTGGCCGGCAGGCCGCCGGCGGTCCCGTCGCCGGCCAGGCCGATCTCGCGCACGGCAAAGAGGCGCTGCGACAGCACGCGGCCGGTGCCGTCGCCGACGCTGCCGCGGAAGAACCAGAGTCGCTCTGGGGCCTTGGCATCGACGTCCCGAAAAACGGCGCCGCGGGCGAGCGCATCGATGCAGCCGGACTCGGCGGCCTGGAGCACGGACTCGAAGAGCGGATGGCCGGGGCCGAGGAGGTCGGTGCGGCCGTCTTCGCCGACGGTGGTCTTGTCGAAGGTGAGCGAGAGGTAAGCGCGCTCGACGGTGCCATGGCGACGGCGAAACGCGATCTCCTGCTCCCGGCGCAGGTTCAGGGGGACGCGCTCGCAGCGAATCTTGCCGTCGGCGCGGCGCTCCCAGCGTCCGCGGTTGCGCTCGAGCGAGCGGGTAAAGAAGGCTTCGAGGTGGGCCGGGAGCAAGGCCTGGCTGGCCGAGCGGGCGGCCTCGAAACGCAGCTCGGGCAGGTTCACGAAGCGGCGCGCGAGCCCCTCCTCGCGGGCGGCGGTCAGCGCGGCCTGGTGCTCGGGGCTCACGGCCTGCTCAATGCCGGCCACCGCGTCCGCGAGCCGGCGGCGGTTGGTGATGCAGTCGATGATGAGGTCGGCAAGCGAGATCTCATGGTCTTCGAGCAGGTCGCCGATCAGGTCGAATACACGGTCGGAGCCCAGTCCCTGGCGCATCTCCTCCATCTTGCGCAGCAGCGCCGCGAGCACCGCACCCTCGCGGGTATCGGTGGCGACGAGGTTGAAGATGAATACCTCATTCTGCTGCCCGATGCGGTGGATGCGGCCCATCCGCTGTTCGAGGCGGTTCGGGTTCCAGGGGATGTCGTAATTGACCATCTGGTTGCAGAACTGGAGGTTGATGGACTCGCCGCCCGCCTCGGTGGCCACCATGATCTGCGCCGGGCCGCGGAACAATTCCTGTTGCCGGCGGCGCTGGTCCATCGAGAGCGCGCCCTCGATGACGGCGACCGTGAAGCCCTGCCCGCGCAGTTGGCTCACCAGGAAGGTCAAGGTGTCCTTCGCCTCGGTGAAGATCAGCAGCTTTTCGCCCCGGGCGGCCAGCCCTTGGTCCCGCAGGATCGCGTCGGTGAGCTGGATGAGTTTGGCCTCGATGCCGCTGCCCAGCGCGGCCCGGGCGCGGCGCACGAGCCGTTCGAGCGCCAACACCTCGGCCTCCAGTTCCTCGATCGACTTGGCGTTGGTCAGGCGCTCGACCAGGGAGTCTTCGATGTCCCAGCGTTCGGTCTCGGCGAGGTCATCGAGGTCCTCCACGGCGGCGCCGCCCAGCAGTTCGTCGAGCGTTGCGTCGTCAGTGCCGGCTTGCAGTGCGCTGCGCGCCTTGGTGGCGACGAGGGCGCGGACCTGGTCGAGTAACGTTTGCAAGCGCTCGTGGCGGCGCGTCAGTGACGCGGTGATCGCCGCGAGGCTCGACGTCAGACGACGCTGCAGGATGGTCATGGCGAAACCGACGTTGCGTTTCTCCTTCTGCATCGCCTTGTTGAAGTGCTCGGACACATACTCGGTGACCTCCTCGTAGAGGTCGCGCTCGGCGCGGCTCAAATCGAAGGCGACGGTCTTGACCGTGCGCTGGGGAAACAGGGGCGAGCCGTCGAAGCGACACATCTCCTCCTTGAGTCGCCGCAGGATGATCGGGTTATCCTGGCTGGACATGGCCTCTTCAAGGATGTGGCGGTCAGCGAAGAGGTCTTTGTCGAGCAGTTCGAGCAGCAAGCGGAAGTTCTCTGGGTCGCCCTTGTGTGGCGTCGCGGTGAGCAGCAGCAGGTGTTTGGTACGCACCGAGAGTTCTTCGCCAAGGCGGTAGAGTCGGGTCTTGCGGGTCTTCAGCGAGCGTGTGCCCTGGCGGTAGGCCGCCATCTTGTGCGCCTCGTCCGCGATCACGAGGTCCCAGTCGGCCTCCTTGAGGGTCTTCAGGATGTTGTCCCGCGCAGCCCAGTAGACCGAGGTGATGCAGCGGTCGTTTTCGGTCCAGGGGTTACGCCCGACGTTGGCCTTGAGTACGCCGTTGTCAATGATCGTGAACGCCTCGGAGAACTTTTCCGCAAGCTCCTCCTGCCACTGGCGGGAGACCAGCGGCGGAACGACGATGAGGACACGGTCTGCAAGCCCCCGGAAGCGCAGTTCCTTGAGCAGCAGGCCGGCCATGATGGTCTTGCCCGCCCCTGGGTCGTCCGCGAGCAGGAAGCGCACCAGCGGCGACTTGAGCATGTAGCGGTAGACGGCGTCGAGTTGGTGCGGCAGCGGGGTGATGGTCGAGGCGTTGACCGCAAAGTGCGGGTCGTACTCGTAGGCGAGGCGAATCCGCAGCGCCTCGATGGCGAGATGGAAGGCCTCCGGGTCTCCGGAGAAGTCCATTGCCTTGGCACTGGACAGGACCTTGAGCCCATCGGCCTGCGCCGCGGTGACGATGATGCCGGGGTAGAACTGCCGGGTGCGGGTGCCGACGGCGTCGACCTGGAGCAAGGTGCCGAAGTGCTCGACGCTCAAGACGCGCACCGGCTCCGGCCACAGGAGCCCTTCGAGTACCGTGTCCTTCTCGATGACGGTGCTCACATGGCGTCGCCTGCTCGATGCGATGCGGCGGCGCGCAGGAGTCCAGCCTCGGCCATGCTGAAGGTCCGCGGCCCGGCCACGATGATGTGGTCCACCACGGGGATGGCGAGGGCGTCGAAAACGCTCACCAGGGTCTGCGTGATCTTGACGTCGTCGTCTGACGGTTGGGCGACGCCACCCGGGTGGTTGTGGGCGAAGACGACCTGTGCGGCGTGGTGGCGCAGGGCGGCTTCGACGACCAGGCGCGGGTACACGGGGGCACTGGCGATGCTGCCCTCGTGGAGCGGCAGCGCCCGCAGCACCTGATTCTCGCGGGTCAGCAGTTGCTCAATGCTCGTCGGTCGCTGCTTGATTTGCGCCTCCAGCTTCATCTTTTCGCGGCCGGCGATCACGTTGCCGGACAGGTAAGCCATGACGGCTGGCAGGATGCTACCGAGGACTTGACCTTAGCACCCTGCCCCTGATCCCGCAATTGCACCTCTTCTTCCCAATTCACGAGGCGTTGTCATGGCGATACGCGCAATCGGCTATGATTAGCTGATCGCCGGGTGGTGATCGATGATGCCTGGAGCTGATCCGGGTGCCCCCATCCCGCGCCAGACCCGCGTTGGTGTTTGGTGCGTGCATCCGCGAATGACGATGCATCCTCCCGCCGGGGCTGCAGCGCGGCCCCTGTAAGCGATGAGGCGCCTCTTGCCGACCACTGCCACCGTTCTCATCGTCGATGACGCCGCGGAGAATCTCTCCGTCCTCGGCGGCTTGCTGTATCCGACTTACCGGGTTCTGGTCGCGAATTCGGGGGCCAAGGCATTGCGCATCGCGCGCGGTACGCCGAGCCCCGACCTCATCCTGCTCGATGTGATGATGCCGGACATGGGGGGGTACGAGGTGCTGGAGCGCTTGCGCGCCGATCCTGCCACCCTGGCGATTCCGGTGATCTTCATCACGGCCATGGACAGCCCGGAGGAAGAGTTGCGGGGTCTGGACGCCGGTGCCGCCGACTACATCACCAAGCCGATCCGGCCCAGCCTGGTGTTGGCGCGGGTGCGCACCCAACTGGAGGTCAAGCGGGCGCGCGACTGGCTCAAAGACCAGAACGCCTATCTGGAGGCGGAGGTGTCCCGGCGCATGGCGGAGAATGAGCTGACCCAGACGGTCGCCATCCGCGCCCTGGCGACCCTGGCGGAGATCCGCGATCGGGAGACCGGCAACCACATCTTGCGCACCCAGGCGTTCGTGCGCCTGCTTGCCACGCACCTGAGCCGCCGGCCGGGCTTCGCCGCGACGCTGGATCAAGGCTACATCGAACTCCTCACCCGCTCGGCGCCGCTGCATGACATCGGCAAGGTCGGCATCCCCGACGCCATCCTGCAAAAGCCGGGGCCATTGACGCCGGCGGAATGGGCGATCATGCAGACACACGCCCGGCTCGGAGCCGACGCCATCGATCTGGCCCAGCAGGATCTGGATCACCCGCTGCCATTCCTCACCGTGGCGCGGGATATTGCGCGCTGGCACCATGAGCGCTGGGACGGCACGGGCTATCCGGACGGACTGGCCGGCGCCGCGATCCCGATCGGTGCCCGCATCATGAGTCTGGCCGACTGCTTCGACGCGCTCATTTCGCCGCGGGTCTATAAGCCGGCCATCCCCTTGGCGGAGGCGCGCGACCTCATCGCCACCGAGCGCGGCAGTCACTTCGACCCCGCCGTGGTCGATACCTTTTTGCTGGAATTCAGCGACTATGCCGACATTGCCCACACGCATCTGAAGGCAATGACGGACGCCGTTTAAGGGGAGTATGGCCAGCACCTCCGACGCGCCGACTGGTCGCTGGTCAATTCGGACCGGACTGGCCAGCGATGGGCGCCATGGGCGGACCCTCCTGGCGCTCGCGCTGGCTCTGGCGCTGCTGGTGCCGGCCCTGATCCTGGTCGGCGCGGCGGGGTTCAGCAAAGTCGTGCGGGGCCATGAGCTGCTGGTCGTGGAGCAATTGCGTGCCATTGCCTTGCTCAAGGTGAGTCAGATCGAACATTGGCTGACCGAACGCCGCCAGGACGCGGAACTCTTGAGTACGTCTCCCGTGCTGCTGCGTGACCTGCCCCGTTGGCTGCGCGACGGCGACACCCACACCCGCGACCTCATCTTGGCACAGTTGGAGGCGATGCGCCGCATCGAGGGCTTTCAGGCAGTGATGGTGATGGACTCCGCGGGAGCCGTCGTGCTCGGCGTCGGCGGTCACCATCAGGCCGCCGGTCCCTTGCTGGACACCGCCGCGCGCGCCCTGGCAAGCGGCCGGGTCGAATTCACCGATCTCTATCGCGACCATGTCGATGGCGAAGAACATATCCACCTGGACTTCGTCGCGCCGCTGGTAACCGATGAACTCGCGGGTGTTGTCGTCGTGCTGCGTCTGGACCGCGACGCCTTCCTCTTCCCCTTCCTTCAGGACTGGCCGCTGCCGAGCGCCAGTGCCGAGACCCTGCTGGTGCGTCGCGACGGCGACGCGGTGCTATTTCTCAATGCGCCGCGCGACCGGACCGACACCGCCATGCGCCTGCGTCTGCCCTTGGGCGCGGGGTCGCTGCTGGCCGACCGGGTGGTGAGCGGTCAGGTGCTGCCCGGCGATCCGGTCCGTGCCCTGGACTACCGCGGCGTCCCGGTCTTGGGCTTGGCGCTGCCGGTCGCCGGGACGGCCTGGTCCCTCATCGCCAAGGTCGACCTCGCCGAGCTCGCGGCGGCGGAGTGGCGCGATCTGCTGTGGCTGGGGTCGGCCCTGGGTCTGGCGCTGGTGCTGATGTTGGTCTCCGCGCTGCTTCTGTATCAGCGCCACGCGCTGCGCCTCGCGCGGATCCACCAGCAGGAACTGGCCGCGCGGCTGCATGACCTGCAACTGCGCGACGCGGTCGTCGATGCGTCGAGCGATGCCATTTTTGCCAAGGACCTGGCGGGCACCTATCTGCTCTTCAACCGGGCGGCCGCAGGCTTCTGCGCGATCGCTCCCGAGGCGGCGCTGGGTCGTGACGACCAAGCCATCTTCCCGCCCGAACAAGCGGCTTTGCTCATGGCGCACGATCGACAGGTGGTGGCGGAAGACCGCGTCGTCACCTTCCAGGAAGAACTGACTACCGCGCAAGGTTCGATCACCTTCCTGGCCATCAAGGGGCCGCTGCACGATGCTGCCGGTCGGGTCGTCGGGCTCTTCGGGATCTCCCGCGACATCACCGAGCGCGCGCGCGCGGAGGAAGAGAACCGCACCCAACTCGATGAGTTGCGTCGTTGGCAGCGGCTCGTCCTGGGCCGTGAGGCCCGCATTCTGGAGCTGAAGCAGGAGGTCAATACCCTGTTGGCCCGGACCGGGCAGGCACCGCGCTACCCCAGCGCGACCGGCGACGCTGATCCAGGCTGATACATCTTGACCGGTCTGCCTTTTCTCCCGCTGATTCACAACGCCGCGCTGCTGTTGTCACTGGCGCTGCTGCTGGATTTGCTCAGCCGCGACAAGGGTGGCCGCGGTGCCTGGGGCGCCAGGCCGATGCGGCTGGTGATCGGGCTGGTAATCGGGTGTATCGGGTTGGCGTTGATGCTCACGCCCTGGACATTGCGTCCGGGCCTGGTGTTTGACACCCGCTCGGTCTTGCTGAGCAGCGCCGGGCTCTTCTTTGGCCCCTTGCCCACCCTGGTCGCCATGGCCATGACCGCCGTTCTGCGACTCATTCAGGGCGGCGCCGGAGCCCTGACCGGAGTCCTCGTGATTCTGGCTTCCGGCACCATCGGAATCCTCTGGGGGCAGGTCCGACCGGCACCGGAGCGCTTGTCGCTGCGCGAGTGTTATCTGTTCGGCGTCGTGGTCCATGGTGTCGTGTTGGCCGTGATACTGGTGCTGCTGGGGCTGCCCGTGGTGCAACGCATCGCGCTGCCGATCCTCCTGATTTACCCCGTGACGACCGTGCTGCTGGCCGTTTTGCTGGCCGCCCGGTTGCGCCGCCAACAGACCGACGCGGCGCTGCGCCGGGATCGCCTCTTGCTGCGCAGTACCCGCGGACGCGTAGGTCTCGCGGGTTGGGAATATGACCTGGTGACCCGCCGGTTGCAGTGGACGGACGAGGTCCAGCGCCTGTTCGAGGTCGGCCCGGACGAGGACCTCAGCGACCCTGAGCGGGTCATCCTGTTGCTCGCTCCCGCGGATCGTCCGTCCCTGCGAGCGGCCTTCGCACGGGTGGTTGCCCACGGCGAACCCTATGACCTCGAACTGCGGATCGTGACTCCCTCAGCGGGGCAGCGCTGGGTCCGTGCCGGCGCCGAGGCTGAATGTCGCCGCGGTCGGGTGGCACGCGTGTTCGGCAGCGTCCTGGACATCACGGACCACCGACTGGCCGAGGAACGGTTACGGGCCGCTCAGGCCGAGACGACGCGTCTGTTGGCGGTGTCCGACCAGGCGAGCCGGGCACTGCTGAGTCTCCTGGAAGACCAACAGCGCACGGCGGAGACCCTGCGCGAGAGCGAAGGGCGCGCCCGCATGCTGACTGAACAGTTGCCGGCGATTCTTTACCGGGCCGCGCTCGATCCGCGGTGTCCGACGCTTTATGTGAGTCAGCGGATCAACGATTTGGGCTATACCCTGGAAGACATGATCCAGGATCCTGACCTGTGGGCCCGGCTAATCCATCCGGACGACCGGCAGCGCGTGCTGGGTGCGCTGGACGATATGGTGCGGAGCGAGCACGTGAGCGGCGCCGTTCTTGAAATGGATTACCGCTTGGCGACCCGCGACGGGAAGTGGCGGCACTATCACGATGCGGCCCAAGTCGTGAGTGACGAAGCGGGTCAACCGCGTCACCTGCAAGGGGTGATGCTCGACGTGACTCAGTCGCGGCAGGCCGAGCAGGACCTGGCCTTGCAGGCGCGCCGCGCCGAGGCGCTGCTGGAACTCCCGCGGGCGGTCGAGCGTCTGGACGAGCGGGCCTTCATGCAGTTCGGGCTCGAGTTGGCCGAGGGACTCACCCGCAGCCCCATCGGCTTCATCCACTTCGTCAATGACGACCAGCAGGAAATCGAACTCGTGACCTGGTCGCGCGCGACCCTGGAGCACTATTGCCAGGCCGGCTTCGACCGCCACTATCCGGTCCGGCAGGCCGGCATCTGGGCTGACGCCGTGCGGCGACGCGTGCCGGTCGTCTTCAATGACTATCTCGGCGCCCCCCAGGAACAGATCCAGCGCCGCGGCCTGCCTGCCGGCCATGCCGCGCTAACCCGTCTGATCAGTGTGCCGGTGCTCGAGGGCGGTCTGGTGCGGATGATCGCCGGGGTTGGCAACAAGGCTGAGCCCTATACGGATCTGGATGTCGAAACGACCCAACTGCTCGCCAACGAGGTCTGGCGGATCACGCGCCAGCGGCGCGCCGACGCGCAACTGCGCAAGTTGGCCCAAGCGGTCGAGCAAAGTCCGGAGAGTATCATCATCACCGATCTTGCAGGGCAGATCGAGTACGTCAACGACGCTTTCGTGCGCGGTACCGGGTATAGTCGGGCCGATGCCACCGGGCAAAACCCGCGCCTGCTCCAGTCGGGCAAGACCCCGGCGGCAACCTATAAGGCCCTGTGGAACGCGCTGACCCATGGTCGGCCCTGGCAGGGCGAGTTCATCAACCGGCGTCGCGACGGCAGCGAATACGCCGAGCACGCCATCATCACACCGCTGCGTCAGCCCGATGGAACCATCACCCACTATGTCGCCGTCAAGGAGGACATCAGTGAGAAACAGCGTCTGGCCGCCGAACTCGACAACCATCGCCACCACCTGGAAGACCTGGTTGTCAGCCGCACCCAGGAACTCACCGAGGCGCGCATCCGTGCGGAGGCGGCCAACCGGGCCAAGAGTGTCTTTCTGGCGAACATGAGCCATGAGATCCGCACACCGATGAACGCCATCGTCGGTCTCACCCACCTGCTGCAACGCACCGAGATCACCCCGATTCAGGCCGAGCGGCTGATCCGGATCGATGGTGCGGCCCGCCATCTGCTGGCGATCCTCAACAATATCCTCGATCTGTCCAAGATCGAGGCGGGCCGCCTTGAATTGGAGCACACCGAGTTTGTCCTGGGCGCCGTGCTCGACCACGTGCGTTCACTGGTGACTGAGCAGGCCAGGGATAAGGGGCTGACGCTGGACGTGGCCGCCGACAGCGAGGGCGATACCCTGACGCGGCCGTTGTGCGGCGATCCGACGCGGCTGGGTCAGGCGCTGCTCAACTACGCGGCCAACGCCGTCAAGTTCACCGAGCGGGGTCGGATCCGGCTGCGGGTCCGGGTACTGGAGGAAACCCGGCGCGGCTGCCTGGTGTGCTTCGAGGTGCAGGACACCGGGATCGGCATCGCCCCCGAGCAGCGTATTCGCCTGTTCGAGGCGTTTGAGCAGGCGGATACCTCGACGACCCGCCGCTACGGCGGTACCGGTCTGGGGCTCGCCATCACCCGTCGCCTGGCACAGTTGATGGGGGGGGAGGCCGGGGTCGAGAGTACGCCGGGACAGGGCAGCACCTTCTGGTTCACGGCCTGGCTGGGGCTCGGCCAGTCCTCGATCAGCGTTCCGCGGCCGGGTGCGGCAGGCGTGGATCCTGAGCAGGAACTGTGTCGCCGCCATGTTGGGGCGCGGGTGTTGTTGGTGGAGGACGATGCGATCAATCGGGAGGTCGCACTGGACCTCCTGCGTGCGGCCGGTCTCGTGGTGGCTACCGCCGCGGATGGCCGGGAGGCACTCACGATGGCCGCGGCCACGGCCTATGACCTGATCCTGATGGACGTGCAGATGCCCGTGATGGATGGTCTGAGCGCGACCCGCGCCATCCGTCGTCTGCCGGGGCGGGCGAGTACACCCATCCTGGCCATGACCGCCAATGTTTTCGCGGAAGATCGCCAAGCCTGCCTGGACGCGGGGATGGATGATCATGTCGCCAAGCCGGTCGACCCGGGCACCCTGTTTGCGGCGCTGTGCCGGTGGCTGGACGATGGCCCGGTCGACGCGGTCGGCGCCGGCATTGCCGCGCCGAATCCGGTGCCCACACCGCCAACGGGACTCGACCCCCCGGCCTTAAGCGCCCTGGTCGAACGCCTGACGGACCTGTTGAGCGTCGGCGACATCGCCGCCAACCACCTGATGCGCGAGTCCGCGGCAGCGCTGCGGGCAACGCTGGGGGAGCCGGCCGAGACCCTGTCGCGTCAGATCAATGCCTTCGATTACGATCAGGCACTGCTGACCTTGAGCGCTTTGCAGCGGCCGGAGCAGCCGCATTGATCGGCCGGCCTGTTCTCGTTCCCACGCTCCAGCGTGGGAATGCCGTCCGGCCGCTCCAGCGGCCAGTCGCTCTACGCCCGACGTGACGTCTTGCTCAGAGATGCCGGAACCTAGGCGCAGGTCAGTCGTCTGGACTTCTAAGCGGTCCCGAACCTCGTCGGCTCAAGGAGTTTCGGCCCTCCCTTTCAGTACAACACCAGTCACTGAGCCGTAGGGACGCAGGTGAGCTCCAAGGATCCGTCAGCCACGGTCAGCGTGATCAGGGTTTCGTCCTCGGCGCAGAAGACCAACATGCGCCCGCCACCGGTGTTGGCGAAGGGCGTCTCGAACGTATCCTCGTCCGGGCTGCCGCTGGGGTTGTTAACAGCGTTCTTGCCGCCGCTCGCGAAGGTTTGGGACGCGCTAACCAGAACGATGACTGTCGCCAGCAGGGCGACCAAACTGAAGTACCTGCTCATGGTAGAACCCCTTCTTATGTGAGACCAGAAAGTGTATCGGGAGCCGTTCGATAACGGGGTGAGCGGTCCCGACACTCCGTCCTGCCGCCCGGTTCGAGCCAGGGCGCTGTTGCGCATTGGAGCAAATACGCCTGGGATCGACGTCGAGGCGCCGTTTGGGGAGCGGGGCCTCGCCTGCCGTCAAGACTCTTAAATCATTTAACACAATCGCCGTCTCTCGGCATTGAAAATACGCATTGCGGGGGCGAAACGTGCGATTCTCAAAGCGCTACATGGTTCAAGCGCTTAGGCGCTTGGACCATGGCGGGGCCATCCTGCCCCCCTTGGGAAACGCCTGCCTGCGCAATTTTGACGATCTGACCGGAACCGTATTCTCGTTCCCAGCGAGGCTGCGTCGTCAGGGCTTCCAGCCCTGACTGTTCCAGCCCCGACGCCGCCAGGCCAGGATGGCCTGACGACGCACTCGGGGAATCCTGGTCGAGCTGCTCAATACCCGTCTTCGCGATAATTGCAGTTCCCTAGTTCATCACAAGGACAATACTGCGTCGTGGTGTCGATCTGCGCATACGCATCCCCAACGGGAAAGCCGTTGTCATCGAGATAGCCATACTTCGGCGCGTTGAATCCGTAGGGGATGGGAGTCCCGTCGGGGTTTTGCGTCCCTGGCGGCGGCTGATAGTGCGCGACATACCCGATTTCCGGAACCATACCTCTTTTCTCGACGATGCGCTCCGGTGTGACTGAGATCACCATGAGATCCAAGGACCACGTGATTCGGGGAAGACGCGTACTTTGTCCTTTATTGTCGTTGCCCGGACCTTCCCCGCTCAAGGAAGAATCGGAAGAATCATTGCCTTGAACAACATCGACATGCTGACGAACACTCTTCATCGCGCAGGCGACAGTGTCGTCGGATGTCGGGAAATGGGTTGCTACTGTCAGTCGCGGCAATGGGTTGATTTGACTGAGGACGTATCCGAACGCACCCTGGGGGCTATGGGAGCTGTTCTGGACCATTTGCATCTGCTGGACAATTTGGCTGTTCTGGTCGGGCAGCTCATGAGCATTCATGTTCTTCATGGCCCAGACTTGCGCCGCCGCCCCCATCTCATGGATGAAGACGTCGACACCATGACCGTTGTTGCAGGCCTGATCAACACTGACGGACTCGGGCTTGGTGTCGCCCGTGTAGATCATCGTCAGGGTTTCACCACTCGGTGTAAGCCATTCCAGCTTGTAGCCGATGGAGCCTTTACGGGCGTGGATCACCGGAAAGTAGGTGATCTTCACACCGGTCTCGTGGTTATGGTAGGCCACGTTATCATCCGGGTCATAGCCCACCACCTTCAGCTGGACGGGAATCATGGCATAGGCGTCGTCAACCGGATCATCGTGGGCGGGGTTGCCGTCACCGACCGGGACCGGTTCGCACGGTAACCCCCAGCTTCTCTTGGTCGGAGGCTGATAGGAAGTGTAACTGGTGGTCTGGAAGCTGAAGCTCTCCGAATGCCACCGGCACGCCTCCCGCAGGTGCTTGCAGAATGCGTTGGTGCCGTCTTCGTAGAAAATTCCTGAGCCGGGCGGACTTTCAACTCCCGAAGGTCCGGGTCCCCAGACGAACAACGGTGACTTGCGATCGGCCGAAGGGCCAAAGCAATAAATGTGGGTCAAGTCGCTCATATGGTCACCGTGCAGATGGGTGAGAAACACCTTGTCCATCCGCCCGAAGCCCACGTTCATGTTGGTGTAGTTGGTACAGACGCCGGAGCCACAGTCAAAAACGAACTGATCTTTCGGCAGTTGGGTGTCGCGGTTCCAACCGACCTCGACAAAGATGCTCATCATCTGCTGTGCGTGTCGCTGATTTGGAGGGATCGATGTCCCCATGAAGGTAATCCGCATCTCATTTTCATGAAGCGGCTGGATCTGGGTGACAGTGGTAGGACTGAACGGATAGAACCGCGGCAATTGGTCGAAATAACGATACCGGCGAGCTTTTAGCGGATTACCCCAGTAGCAAGACGGCTTATCCTCGCAGTCCGATTGATCGCAAACCGGGCAGGTATCGCCGCCCTGCATTTGGTCTGCAAACAATTTCAGTGCAGTCCCCCCGAGAACAAAGCTGCTCAAAGCCCATCCCGAGATCTTCAATGCGTCGCGTCTGGTCAACCCAACAGGGTCCGTGTGTTCTTGTTCGGTCATGAGTCTCACCTCATTTTCTCGATTACTGCCATGATTGCGTGAGGCCGGAGGCCGCGCGGCTATGGCGCACGGCCTGCCGGATGAGCTGCGCTCGGAACGGCGGTGGGTGCAGCCGGACGGCATCTTCCAGCATCAATCATGACTCCAGCACCTGCGGGGGGCCGGGGCCTGGGTCCAGCAATTCCAAATGGCTCAATATGGGTTCCGGACTGCTGAGTCTAGCTCGCTCTTCGGGTGGTCCAAGCGTACACTACACGTCAGGACTCAACCACGCTGACCGACAGTTTCCCGCCGATGATCAACCTTCAAGACCTGCTGGACGACGCCAAGTGCTACGACACACTCCGTCAGTTGCGTTGGCCAGAGGGTGTTCTTTGCCCCCACTGCGAGGCGTCGCTGATCACGAAGCAGGGACATGATACGACCCAGCCAGCGCGGCAGAAATACCGCTGTGGGGCCTGCCTGCGCTATTTTGACGATCTGAC
>NZ_KB902532.1 GCF_000379525.1 Lamprocystis purpurea DSM 4197
AACGCCAAGCAACGCGAGGCGCTGGCGCTGATCAAGGCGATCGAGATGTAGCCAGGCATTTGCACCAAAATTTTTCGAAAAATATTGAAATATCAGTCGAATATCGCGTTTTCCAGGCGGGAACTTCGGTTTAGCCGGTTCGGCGCACAGGCACCACTGATTTTATTTGAGATCTCGGGAATCGCCACCGGCTAAAGCCTCGGCCTCCAGTTGCGGACAGGCCGTCGCTGGCCGAAACGATGATCAAGGCCCTCGGGCGGACGCGCAAGGGGACCTGGAAGAGGCATTGATAACCGATGGGCGGAAGCCGACCGGATCGCGCTTGCCGCCTCGAACATCACAATTTCCGAATGGCGCAAGCTCAACCCTCAGTTGTGAGGTATTGGCTGATGCTGACCGTTATTTCCGTCAAGGCCGTTGCGCCCGCGACGATCGAAGCCGCCCTTTCCGACGGCAGGACGTTAACACTGGAGGCCGCGACGATCATCGGCTCTGCCGGCTATGAGGCGCTGACTGATGCTGATTGTTTCGCGAATATCGTCGTAGCGGACTGGGGCCACGGTATCGAATGGCCAGCCATTGACCAGGGATTGTCGGTCGAGACCCTGACTCGCATGGCGCGCGAACAGGCCGGCACCGCCTTCCCCACCGCCGGCTTCAATGCCTGGATGGAGCGCAACGGGCTCACCTTGAGCGCCGCGGCCCAAGCGCTCGGGCTTTCCCGTCGAACCATCACCTATTACCACGCCGGTCAAAAGCCTATCCCCATCTACATTGGCTTAGCGTGCGAGGGCTGGGAGGTTCGCAATCGTAGCCGGGCGGCCTGAGTTTATGGAGATGAACGTCTTTGCCCAACTGGTGGGGCGTTTCATCTTATCTTGCAGGTCCGTGCTCGCTGCGAGTTACCATCCATGGCACTGGATTCCGGCATCCTGCCGGAATGACGAGGGCGGCTTTCCCGCAACTTTAGGCGGAACGGGGTATTAGCCCGCGGGCCTTGGTAATCGTTCGTCATCGTTCCGGCAAGCTTTCGTCGGAGCTCAGGAACGGAAATTCCATCCACAGATGTCACAGATGTCACAGATGAACACAGATGAACACAGATGTTTTTCTTTATCTGTGAACATCTGTGTCATCTGTGGATAAATCCTGGCGAGCACTTGCATGTATTGCTTCATTCACTCCAACCCGCGAACGGGTCGCGCGCGTGCGCTCCTTGATGACGCTCGTGCTCGTCGAGAAAATCCGCCGGCACCTCCGCATCCTTGAGGATAGCGAAAAATTCATCCCAGTCCGTCGGCTTGCGCGACAAAATCACGTCGCCGGTTGCCGGATCTCGACGGATGAACACTTCTTTCGTATCGAATCGATAGGCGGCCGGCAAACAGACCGCCTGGCTCCGACCGTTTGTGAAAAGTTTGGCGACTTGGCTCATGGCGGTATCCTCCGGCGTTGATATATATCATAGTATATTATAAAGGTCGGTCTGGCGTTGGCGAACGGCCTGCTTCGCCGCGTCGGCAGACCGGTTCCGTTACACTGGATGCCTGCTCAACACCAAACCACTATGAGGAACCGCGGTGCCGAAAAAGCCCTCGAAGACCCCGACGCCCGAGCCGGCTCAGATCAAGGCGGTGGAGCGGCTGCTCCGCGACCGGGACTATCCGCGGGCGATCGAGCGGGCACGGGTCCTGGTCCAGCGTTTCCCCGATCACGGCGGCGCCAACCATTATTGGTGGATGCCCTGGACCTGGGCCGCGGCCGGGGTGCGGCCGTCCTGGCCGCCTATCAGTGGCTGGAGCGTCGGCCCAACAGTCCGCGTGCGCTTGAAACCTTCTTCCCGTTGGCGGTCGAGGGCCGCCATCTCGCATTGGCGTACCGGAGAACCTGTATGCCCTGGGCTGGGCACTGCGGCTGCGCCTGTATTTGGGCGATGAGACCGGCGCCAGGGCGCTTGGCGTCCCCTTGGCTCAGGCACCTGCCCGCCGTTCCGAGGATGCTTACGGGCAGCTCACCGCGCTGCTGTTGATCCACGAAGATCAGGCGGCCTGGGATGCCTTCGAGTGTATGGAGCGGGCCGCGTGGGCCGCGAGCGAGCGCCGCCATCGGGTCGCAGAACGGCTCCATCTGGCTGCCGGGGCGGCCAGTCGGCTGGGGCGTGCCGATCAGGCGCGCACGCTGTGGCGGGAGGCGCTGGAGCAGGATCCGCGGCATGCGACCGCCGCGGAAAACCTCGCCGTCCTGGAACGGGATGCGGCACCCCTGACTTGTCCGGCGCTCTTCGGTTGGCGCCAGGTGCTGCCGATCGACTGGATGCGTCGACTGTCGGAGGCTGACGCGGCACACCTGGAGTCAGCGCTCGGCGCCTTGACCGCCAGCGATGCCTATCTGGAAACGATCTATCTGGCCGGCGACGCGACCGTGCGTGCCTTGGGCGCACAATTGCTGACCCATCGGCTGACGCGCGAGTCACCGGTTCAGCCCATCCCTGGCGGGCCGCCCGAACGGCGTGCGGCAGTCATCCTTCGGGATCTGGCGCGCCAGCCTGTCGGTACCTCTGAGGAACGCACCGAATTGCTCCGCACGCTGCGCGAGAGCGGGTTGGTCGACGGCGACGAGACCGTGCAGTATTGGGACGGCAAGGTGTTGCGCTCGGTTCAAGTGCTCTCGACCCAGATTGATCGGGCGCCGCGGCCAACCGAGTTGAGCCGCGCCCAAGGCGAGGACGCGTCAGCCGACGCGCTCATTGCCAAACTTGAGCAATTGGTGGAAACCGATGATGACAGACGCCGGCTTGCGCTGGCCAAGGCGCGGGTGGCGCTGGCCAGTCCGGGTCGACGCATCACTTAGCCGGATGCCCCGCCGGCACTCGCAACGTCTGTTTGAGAAAAATCGTTACCTTTGAACAGCAGCGGCAATCCGCGCACCTTCGCCAATGCGTAACTGAACACATCGCCGAAGTTCAGCCCGGCGGGGTGGCCGCTGCCCTTGCCGAACGCCACGAAGGCGGCATAGGCCGCGTCCATCTCGGCCGGACCGGGGGATACTATTTCAAACATCGGCAGTCGCAGCACGTCGTCCAGCAACACGACCGCCCGCTGTCCCCGTCTGCCATGCACCACCATGCGCGCCTCAACCACCGAGACCGTGCTGATCAAGGCCCTGTTGGCCTGTTGTAGGACGCGTACGAATGTCTCACGCTCAGGTTCCCCGAAGGCGATGGCGACGACGGCCGACGTATCAACCGCGATCATTGCGGCAGGCCATGCTCATCCCAGGCCACCGGATCATACGCGTCCTCTCGTTCCGGGATCAGGTCGATTTGCGCCAGCAGGGCCGCGAGGCGGCCGAATCCCTCAGCGTCCGCTTGCGCTGCATCAATGCTGACCAGGTGCTCGTTCGGCGGGGCAGGGGGGAGTGTCTGAGCGCGGTTGCCAAGCTGCAGGGCGCGGTCCTCGTCTATGGTCTGCAACCGCTGAAAGAGCGCGATATCGACGATTGCTGCGACCCGCTTCCCGCTCTTGGTGATGACGATCGAATCGCCACGGTACTGAATCTCGTTGAGTAACTCCCCGAGATTTTGCCGCACCGTCATTGCCGGGGCTTCACGAACCATGTCAATCACCTCAATTGTTGTGAATGGGGTAAGCTTAGGGACAAAAGATCGGCGCGACAAGGCCGACTGATGCGGATGCCGACGGGCGGCGTTTCATCGGGAATCTCACCGTCTTGCTCAGGGTGCCGCCTCAATCAGACGGGCTGCCGCGGGGGTAGTACACTGTTCAACGCCAAGCCACCGGAGAAACCGCAGTGCCGAACAAGCCGTCGAAGACCCAGCCAGCCAAGACCCCGCAGCCCGAGCCGGCCCAGTTCAAGTCCGTCGAACGGTTGCTCAAGGACGGTGACTACCAGCGGGCGATCGAGCGGGCACAGGTCCTGGTCCAACGGTTTCCCGATCACGGCGGCGCGAACCATCTGTTGCTGCAGGCCCTGGAGCGGGGTCAGAGTCGCGGCGCGGCGGCCCTGGCCGCGTATCAATGGGCGGAACGTCGGCCGCGGAGTCCGCGGGCGCTCGAAGCCTTGTTGCAGTTTGTCCTCGCGGGCCATCACCTCTTCTTGGCCAATCGCGTCGCGGACCAGTTGCGGGACCTGGGTGCTCCGGCCGGGACTGCGCTCTCCGACGCCACGAACTGGGATGCGTTGTTGGCACAGCCCGACGGCACGCGGGCGACCCGCGCGCAGATGGAACAGTTCGATATCGGCAGACTGTATCTGGAAGCCAATGATTTCGCGGGTGCCGTCCGGGCACTGGACGGTATTGCCCTCACCTCGGCCCGCAACAACCGGGCTTTCGCCTTCTTTCACCAGAACCGCATCGCGGAGGCGCTGGCGTGCTTCCTGGATGCCTGGCAGCACGACCAGGGTAATCTCTTCGCCCTGGGCTGGGCGTTGCGGCTGCGGCTGTATCAGGGCGATGAGACCGGCGCCCGCGCGCTCGTTGCGCCCTTGGTCCGCGCCGAGGCGCGCCGCATCGAGGATGCCTATGGTCAGCTCGCCGGCTTGCTGCTGATCCGGGAGGACCAGGCCGCCTGGGAAGCCTTCGAGCGTTCCGGTCAGGCGACCTGGATTAACCGTGACACCGGTCCCCTGGTCGTCGAACGGCTCAACCTGGGAGCGGGCGCCGCCAGTCGGCTCGGACAGGCCGAGCAGGCAGCGTCGCTGTGGCGGCAGATCCTGGAGCGCGCCCCGCGTCATGCGGCGGCGGGGGAGAACCTGGCCATCCTGGAACGGGACGGGGCGCCCTCGGCGCATCCGGCGCTGTTCGATTGGTCCCATGTGCTGCCGGTCGGCTGGGTGCAGCGATTGCGCGCGATGGGCCAGGCGCCCCTGGATGCCTACCTCGATGAGTTGAGCGCGACCGATTCCTATCTGGAGGCGATCTACCTGGCCGGCGAGGCGTTTGTACGTTCCTACGCCACGCAACTGTTGAAGCATCGGCTGAAGCGCGCGTCCCAGGCCGAGCCGCCGGCTGGTGGTCAGCCCGAACGGCGCGCGCCAGCCATCCTTCGGGATCTGGCCTGCCGGTCGGTCGGTACCCCGCAAGAGCGCGTCGCGATGCTGCATGCACTGCGTGAACACGGTCTGGTTGGGGCCGATGAGGCTGTTCAATACTGGAACGGTGCGACGCTGCAGGAGATCAAATTGGTGTCGACCGACATTTACCGCGAGCCCGATCCGCCCGATCTGCCGCCGGACCTGCAGGCCATGCTCGATGCCTCGGTGCGTTCGACGTGGGATGGCGAGCTGATGGCCGCCGAGGCGTATCTCCAAGCTGTGCTGGAGCGCGTTCCGGACCACCAGGCCGCCTTGGGCAACCTGGCGGCCATCCGCGTCAAGCAGGGGCGGGATCCGGAGTCCCGGGAACTCTTGCGTCGGGTGATCGCGGCGCATCCTGATTACTTGTTTGCCCGCGTTAACCTGGCCAGCCTCCTGATCGAGGATGGGGATCTGGAAGAAGCCGAAACCTTGCTGAGCGGTCTCGGACAGCGTCCGCGGCTCCACATCCAGGAGGCGTTTGCCCTCTACGGTGTCATGGCCATGCTCCGCCGCGCCAGGGGCGAGGATGCAATCGCCGACGCCCTGATCGCCAGTCTGGAGCGGATGGTTCAAACCGACCACGATCGGCAATTGCTTGCCACGGCCAAGGCGCGTGCCGGTGTGGGTCGATCTTTACCGGATGCTATCAGATCTTTGGCTAAGGCTTCGAACCCTTGAGTCTGGAAAGTCGACCACCGAATCCCGCACCGCCGCGGGTGGACAGCGCGGTGCTTGTCCACCCGATGCCGCGTGGCCGAAACCGTGATCAAGACCGCGGATGGCGAGTGCCCGGCTGGCCTCGGACGTGATCTGGTGGCCGCAGCCACGCCAGGCACCGAATCCAACAGGATCGCCGGTCACCACATATACTTGATGCGGACATCGTCGCGATCGGACACGGTGCCGTCGACAGCGTCGGCCGTTCCCGGTCGTGCCGCCGCAGCTTGTTCAGTCGCGGTCCGCGTGTCGGGCGGTGCACTGCGTCTGCCCGCCGCCCGGCACCTGTGTATTGATGGTACCGTCCGCACGGTCCCGACGACGCATGCAGCCGGCAGACGGCGCATGCGTCGGTCCGGACAGGAGGTCGCCATGGTCGTGCTACCCCGCCCTCGGGAGCGGTCTTGGATCCCGGTCTGGATGATGATGCTCCTCGCCCTGTATGGCGCGCCGGGCCTTGCCGCCCGGTCGGGGGACGCGTGGGAGGCGTGCCGGGATCGGGTGTTTGCGGATCTGGAGGCTGCCGGGCGTCGCGAGTTCGGCGATGCCGGCGCCTACACCGGGGCCACCGGCAGCGGGGCGCTGCCGGAGGTGATTGAGCAATGCGGGTACCATCCCGAGCGGATCGATCGGCCTTTGTGCGACACCCTCTATCAACAGGTCTATTGGGACTGCCGGGAGGATGGTTTCGACGGCCTGTCGATGGCGGCCAGGTCCTGGGTCCTTGTGTTCGATCCCGACGGCTCCTTGATCGCGCGGCTGCGGCGTGTCTGTGCCGATCCCGCGCAACTGGGCCGGCCGTCCTTTGGTCGTCTGGTTTGCGGTGACTGACGGCTACCAGGCAATCGCCTCCCCATGCCGGAAGAAGCCGCCGTTCGGGCCGTCGTCCGGCAGGGTCGCGGCCCAGACGATGCCCTTGGCGCCCTCCGCGACGCTCAGCGGCGCATCCGATCCGCCGAGGTCGGTGCGCACCCAGCCGGGGCAGACTGAGTTCACCTTGACGTTCGTGCCCTGCAGTTCGTCGGCGAAGATGCGGGTGACGGCGTTGAGCGACACCTTTGAGAGCCGGTAGCCGGGGCAGCCGCCGTTCATGTCGCTGAGCTGGCCCATGCCGGAGGAGACGTTGACCACGCGCCCGTTGCCCTGCATCAGCGGAATCAACACCTGGCACAGGTGGATGGCGGCCAGGGTGTTGGTTTCCATGGCGCGGCGGATGGTGTCGAGATCCGCGTTGAAGATGCTCGACTCGGGACTGCCGGGGCTCGGGTCCGGAAAGATGCCGGCGTTGTTCACCAGCACGTCGATGCGTCCGAAGGTCGCTTTGAGATGATCGCGCAGGGCCTGCACCTCGGCCGGCGCGGTGACATCCAGGTGCCGGAAGTGCGCCTCGTGGCCCTCGGCCGCCAAGGCGGCGGCCGCGGCCTGGCCGGCGGCGTCGCGGCGGGCGGTGATCAACACCCGATAGCCGCGCCGTGCGAGCAGGCGGGCGGTTTCAAGGCCGAGTCCGCGGTCGGCGCCGGTGACGACGGCGGTTGGCATCGCGTTCATGGCGGTGTTCCTGTGTGGATTAGTCTGGATCTGGGATGGGGTTCAATATGGGTCCGGCGGCAGACTCGCCAAATACTGGTCGAGTGCCTGCTCGTAACCGGGCTGGGAACGCAGAAAGCCGTCGTTGTGCCCGTCGCGGAGAACGACGAAGCCTTTGGGTTCCGGCGCCGCCGCGAAGAGTCGGCGTCCGAGCGCGTAGGGAATGATCTCGTCGTCCGGGCTGTGCAGCACCAGGACCGGGCAGCGCACCTGATGCAGAGCGCCGGCCGCGTCGAGACGGAAGGGCAGGACGATCGCCCGCGACAGGAGCGGGAAGAGAGTGTCCGCAAGGTCGCGGGCGGAGCTGAAGGTCGACTCCAGGATCAAGCCCCCGGGTTGGACCTCGGCGGCAAGATGGGCCGCCACGATGCCCCCCAGGGAGCGGCCGAACAGGACGATATGCGCCGGAGCGATCCCCTGGTCTACGGTGAGCCAGCGCCAGGCGGCACGACTGTCCCGGTAGAGCCCCGCTTCGCTGGGTGCGCCCTCGCTGCGGCCATAGCCCCGGTAATCCAGGAGAAGTATGTCGAGCCCCAAACGATGGAAGATGGCCACGGATGCCCCCCGATGGGCGATATTGCCGGCATTGCCGTGGAAGAAGAGCAGCACGCGCCGCGCGCCGGTGGTGGCGGCGGGGATGAACCAGCCGTGTAGCCGGATGCCATCCTCGGTATGGATTGCGAGATCCCGGTAATCGAGACCCCAGTCCCGGGGCGTCGCCTCCAGCGTGGTCGAAGGGAAGAACAGCATCCTCGGCTGGGCCAGAAAGAGCAGGCCGTTGAGCAGCGCCCAAGCGGCCAGCACGCTGAACAGGATCGCCGCTATGCTGCTCAACCGGATCACCGTTTCAGGTTCCGCAGAAGGTTTGCTGTACGACTTCGTGCGGCTGTGGCGGTTGCGTGTAAGGTGCGTGCTCGGGCCGCATCTCCCAGGGGCTGGCGAGTACCCGCAAGAGTGCGTCCAGCGGTACGTGGTCGCCGTCCACCGCCGCGTTCAGCGCCGCCTCGACCCGGTGATTGCGCGGGATCACGGCCGGGTTGGCCCGCCGCATCCGGGCCGCCCGCTCGGCCGGGCTTGCGGTCTCGCGTGCGAGCCGGGCGCGCCAGTCCGGCAGCCAGGCGGCGATGGCGCCACCGTCGCTCCAGCGGGTCTCGTTACCCGCTGCAACCTCACCCAAGGCGCGGAAGCTGTTGGTAAAATCTGCATTGTCCGCGGCCAGGGCCGCCAGGAACCCGGCGATCTGTTCGGCATCGTCCGCCTGCTCATCCATGAGCCCCAGCTTGGCCCGAAAGACCGCGAGATAGGCCTGTTCGAACCGCGGCATGAAGGTGTCGACCGCCGTCTGGGCGATGTCCAACGCCCGCTCCGGGTCTTCGTCGAGCAGCGGCAGCAGTGATTGGGCAAGGCTCACCAGGTTCCACTGGGCGATGCGCGGCTGATTGGCATAGGCATAGCGCCCGTGCCGATCGATGGAGCTGTAGACCGTCTCGGGGTGATAGGTATCCATGAAGGCGCAGGGGCCGTAATCGATGGTCTCGCCGGTGATCGACATGTTGTCGGTATTCATCACCCCGTGGATGAAGCCGATGCCGAGCCAACGCGCAATCAGGTCCGCCTGACGCCCGATGACCGCGTCCAGCAGGGCCAGGTAAGGCTGTTCAGCCTCGGCCAGTGCGGGGTCGTGGCGGGCGATGACATAGTCGGCCAGGCGGCGCAGGGCCGCGTGGTCCTCGCGGGCCGCGAAATACTCGAAGGTCCCGACCCGCACATGGCCGCGCGCTATCCGTGTCAGTACCGCGCCCGGTCGGGTGGCTTCGCGATAGACCGGTTCGCCCGTGGTGACCACGGCGAGTGCGCGCGTGGTCGGGATGCCGAGCGCGTGCATCGCCTCGCCGATCACGTATTCCCGCAGCACCGGACCCAGCCAGGCGCGTCCGTCACCCCCGCGCGAGAAAGGGGTGCGGCCCGAGCCCTTGAGGTGAATATCGAAACGGGTTCCCTGCGGGTCCGTGATCTCGCCGAGCAGGATCGCCCGGCCGTCGCCGAGCTGCGGGACGAAATGGCCGAACTGATGCCCGGCATAGGCCATAGCCAGCGGCTCCGCGCCCGCGGGCACCTGATTGCCCGCGAACACGGCCAAGCCCTCCGGCGTGTCCAGCGCTGTCGGGTCGAGTCCGAGCGACAGGGCCAGTGCGGTATTCAGTTTGACCAGCCGCGGACCGGCCACCGGCACTGGGGCCAGTCGCGCGTAGAAGTGGTCCGGCAGGCGGGCGTAGGTGTTGTCGAAGGCGAGGGTCATCCGCGGTTTGTATCCGATGTGTTCGAGGTGATGGGCAGGTCGCCGCGCTCTGGTCCATCAATCTGGATGAGAACGGAAATATCAAGCCGCCAATCGCTTCCGGACCCGGACGCCGAGGTCTTGGCCCTGTTCCGGTATCGGTTCAGTGTGGAAGCAGGTCGGCGGTTGCTGGAAGCGCGGCTGTCGGGGCCCGGAGCTAAGGTGATCGCCTGATCAGCCGCAGATCGGTGATCAGCAGCTGCGGCTCGCCGACTCTGATTCGGGCAAAATCGGGGTGTCGCGGATTGAGTAGGTAATTCGTCTCGGCGGGGACCACTGCGCTGGGGACGGCGAGTACGGCGGTGGTCAGCCCCTCTGCCCACTGGGTACCCAGGGCACGAAGGGCCTCGAGAGCTGCCGCGTCGCGCCAATCGGGGTCGAGTTGCCCGGTGGTGACCCGAGCAATCGCCAGGTCAGTCGGGACCTTGGCCGGGATCATCAGGTAACGGGCACGCAGGGGCTGGTCTTGGACCAGCATTTCCAGCATGGCCAGGGATTGGGAGCCGGCGGTGTAGACCAGCGGCACACCCTTGCGATTCCAGCGGCCCCCGTAGCGTCTGGCGCCTTCTCCGGAGAAGGCGCTGTCGGCAAAGCGCGCGGTCAGTATCCGCCAGACGGTGAGCATCAGGAGAAAATGCCGTGCTCAATGCGCCCAAGGGTGTCCATTGCGCTCTCGGTACCAATGTCGGTGTCAAGCAGTGTCAAGGGTGTGACTCCGCCGAGCGCGGCATTGGGCGACTTGAGCCAGTCGATGGTCGCGGCCAGATCCTCGAAAACCTCTTCGCCGCGGGCAATCACCCGCGCCAGACGGATCACCCTGGATGACTCCTCGCTTGTGAGTTTGCCCTCGCGCTTGCGCCGCGCCAGGGTCCGCTCGGGGATGCCCACGGCGGTCGCCAACTCGGTCTGGGACAGGTGCGTGAGTCTGGTCAGGGCATCCACAGCGGACGCGGGAATGCCGCTACGGATGAGGGTCACCCAGTCAAGCGTTGAGCGAGGGAGGCAGGCCAGGACGGTCTGGCCGCCAAGTAGATCATTGACCGCAAGCAGCGACGGAGCGGAGAGGGTAACGGTGGGCGTCATGGATCATCTCGGTAAACAGGGGGGACAGCAGCCCGCGCTGAAGCGGAACAACTGGAGGTTGGTCGCCGGCTGCCTTTCTAGGATAATGTGCCAGATGGCAGAGCGCATAGTCAAAAATGGCGGAGCACATGTTTGAGCAAACCCTGACCCTGCTCCTGGCCGGCGAGTTCGTCTGTGCCGTGCGTTATCCGGACGCCTGCCGGTTCCTGGAGGATGAGGCTCAGCGCCGGGATGCCGAAGCCTTTCTGGCCCGGCTGGCCCGGCTGGGCCGGCGGCTCGCCTGCACCCGACAGGGCGGGGCCTGGTTCGCCGCCTATGCCCGGATCGGCGAGGACGAGCGGCGCGCATTGCGCGACGGGTTCGCCGAGATCAAGCACAATCTGCGCTTGCTGGTAGTCATCAGGGTCGGATCGAGAGCGCGGACGAGGCCGCGACCCCGAACGGCCTTCAGGCGCTGCGCCGGCACCGCACCTTGGTGCCGCTCGAGCAAGACGCCTTCCGGCTCGCGTCATCGCTCGCGCGGCATCTGGACGACGTTCTTCGAGGACTTCCGCATCGGGCGGACCAAAGGATCTGCCTTCCTGTTCGATCGGGAAGACAAGGCGCGGATTCGCGAACTCCTGAGCGCCGATGGCATCGCTCCGGACACGGATCCGGCGGCCTGGAACGGGATCGGCCGCGCCCAGGCGCTGCACCTTGGACCGAACGAAAAATTCGCCGCCGCCCCGGTCAAGCGCCGACGGGTCGCCATCAAGACGCTGCCGGGGCGTCCCCTGATGCTGGACGGCCAGGCGCTCATCCTGCCGCCCGCCAGCCACCTGGACGTGGAAGGCCCGACGGTCGCCGGTCTCTTGGCTCACGCCACCGTGCTGCTGGTGGAGAACTGGGAGTCCTTCAATCGCATCCATGACACCGAGCTGGATTTTTCCCCGGCCGGAGAGAATCCACTGGTGGTCTGGCGGGGCGACCGCTCCGACACCCGCGCGGACCATGCGCTGGGACTGTTGCGCGCCTTGCAGGTCCCGGTCTGGGCCTTTCGTGGATTATGACCCCGCGGGTTTGCTGATTGCCGCCGCGCTGCCCGGTTTGGCCGGTCTCATCGCGCCGCCGCTCGAGCGCCTGGAACGTGACCTGGCGCAGGGTCTGGCCGAGCGCTATCAGGCGCAGCTCCCCATGGCCGCCGCCGCGCTGGATGCCAGTCCGAGCGCGCCGGTGCGCCGGCTCTGGACCATCATCCGCCGTCACGGGCGGGCACTGCCGCAGGAGCGTTACCTGCGTTCGCGGTGATTGTCGGCGTCACCCTCCGGCGAGTTGTTCCTGGAATCCACGCCACGCCGGGCGCCGCACCGCGGACGCCGCGGTTGCGTCGTCCGCCCTCCTGATGACTCATCGACGCCGCCGCATCCGGCGTGGTGGCGAAACTTTAGTCGGCGTTTCAAACGCACTGTTTGGTTAAGGTTCAGTCCCGCTTGGGCACAGCTTATCCACAGAAGCGACAACAGGGGATGTGGAAAGCTCGCGGTGCTCCGGTCGGGGGTGGACGACGCGTCGCCAGGTGGTCTCGTCGCGCTCGACCTCATGCCGTGCCCAGTCGGCGAAGGCCGCGCGACTCAGGGTGCCGCGGGTGCGCCGTTCGGTTCCGGCAGCGCCGCGGAAGGACACCAGGGCCTCAGCGCCGCCGGGCTCAACCGTGATCACGCGACGTACCGCCCAGTCGGCCCCGTAACGGCCGTTGCTGTAGCAGCGGCCAGGCCGGATCTCCAGATCGCCCGGATGGCGTTCCTGGGCGTGGTGCGCCGCCAGGGCGAAGATCTGTGCCAGGTCGGCCTCGGAGACGTCGATGAATGAATCCATCCGCCCTAAGGCATAGACCAGATCGTCGTGGCCGAGTGCGGGCGGTGTCGGCGTCTCCCCGGTATCGGGTACGCCGGGTGCCGCCGCGGGTGCCGCCAAAGCGGCCGGATAACGCCGCCAGCGGAAAGGGAAGTTGAGCAGGATGCCGGCCGCCACCAGCAGCGCGGCATTGACCAGCACTGGTGCCAGGAGATAGCCGTACCCCAGGGCCTGGATCTCGGCGCCGCCGATGATCGCCGTCAGGGCGGTGGCGCCGCCCGGCGGGTGCAGACAGCGCGCATAATGCATGGTCACGATCGCGAGACCGACGGCGAGCGGCCCGGCAAGTGCCGCCGACGGGATCCAGTGCGCCGCGGTGACGCCGATGAAGGCGGACAGCAGATGGCCGCCGATGACCGGCCAGGGCTGAGACAGGGCGCCATGGGGCACGGCGAAGATCAGCACGGCCGAGGCCCCCATCGAGGCCACCACCAGCGTACTGCCCGGCCCCAGGGGGTGCAGCGCCGCGGCAGCGAACACCAGCGCAATACCGAGGACACCTCCGGCCATCGCCAGCCAGCGCTCGTGATGGCTGGCCGGCCGGGATTCGATGCCGAGCAGCGCGCGCAGTCGCTCCCGCGGGGGTAAGCGCCTGGGTTTGCTGCGGTGCGGCGGGTTGGTCTGGTCGGTACTGGTCACGCGTGCTCCCCGCTGCAAGGTTCAGACGAAGGATGTGGCTGGAAACGCCGGTCGGTCGGCAGCCGCCGACGACCCGTTTGCGTTATACCTTATGCGCAGGGTTCGCGGTGGTCTCGCGCCTGGATCGCGCGGCTGGCCGGCGGCTTGAAGCCGAAGGCCCCGTTCAGGTTGCGAGACATCCATGTTCACACGTGCGTCAGATGACTGGCAGGACTGTCCATGAACGGCTGTTTTCTCAAGTTCTATGTGGCGGAAAACCGCCGCCACCATCGTAAACTGGCCTACGACTGGCTGCTGGAGGAGGCGAAGCAACTCGGTTTGCACGGCGGCTCAGCGTTCCGCGCCCTGGCCGGCTATGGCCGTCATGGGCGACTGCACGAGGAGCGTTTTTTCGAGTTGGCTGGAGACCTGCCGGTGGAAGTGGGTTTCGTGGTGACCCAGGAGGAGGCCGATCGGTTCCTGGCTCACATCGCGGGGCAGGGGCTCAATCTGTTTTATCTCAGGGTGCCGGTGGAGTATGGGTTTACCGGTGATCCTGAATCTTCGTCTGCTTTCCAGGAGCCCCGACCGGAGCATAGCAGCGCCATGTGACGGTCGGCGCGACGCCGAAGGCGGGCGAAACGATGAGCGCGATGTTATAGCCTTCGTACTCTTGGTGTAGGGGCGGGTTTGAAACCCGCCCCTACGTCCGGTTATCACGTCCGAAGGCTATACCGGCCAAGCGCGCAAGCAAAAAAACCCGCGCGACGTCGCGTCGTACATCCTGCGACGCGAAATCTTGAGCTGCCCGCTATTTTGAAAAGGCGCGTCAATGCCTCTCTCATTGGCGCGCGACGCTCGACACCGGACCGGGCAACGATCCGGGACGCAATGCCTACCTCACCGCTTTTCATACCGCCCAAGCTTTTCAGACCTGACCGGGATTTTCTGTTCCGCCGTCCCTGAAACACGAATCTCGCCTGTCGCCAAGTTGACAGCGACACTGTTTGATGTATAGTTAGGCCATGATTGACCCACTCGACATCAACGCCCTCAGTCGTGAGACCGGCGTCCCCGTGCGCACCATCCGCTACTACCTGGCGGAGAAACTGCTGCCGGCGTCGGCGGGACGGGGACCAGCCGCGAGCTATGGCCCCGGCCACCGCGACCGCCTGCGGCTGATCCGACGCTTGCAGGAAGCCCACCAGCCGTTGGCCACGATCCGGGCGCAGTTGGAGGCCCTCGACGATGCCGGCGTGGCCGCGGCGCTGGTCGAACCGGGCGCTGTGCAAGATGCTCCCGCGACGGCCTACGACTATGTGCGCCAGGTGTTGGGTCAGCCTGCCCGGCACGGCGAACCGCCCACCGGTGCCGCGCGACCGGAGCCCGCGGTCACGCCTGCACCGCCGCCAATGGCGCGGCAACCGCATCGCAGCACGTGGGAGCGCATCACCCTGCACCCGGATATCGAGTTGCATGTGCGTCGACCGCTCGCCCGCGCCGATCAGCGCCGGCTCGACGCCCTGCTGGAGCAGGCGCAGCGGCTGTTCAGCACCGAGCCCTGACCAGGAATCCAGCCACCGAAACCCAACCGGGCAGGCGCCGACCCCAGCAGTCTCCGTCCGCCGCTACGACAACCTGAAGGAGACGCCCATGTCCGCCATTGCCGAGAGCCTGTCACGCGTCGTCGTCGGAAACCCGATCCAGTTCCTCAATCTCAGTCTCTTTCCGCTGCTGGCCGAAGGACCGGCCCAGCCGGGCTATCGGCTCCTGGATGAGGCACTGGGCGACGGCGGCGCGCGCGTCACGGAGGTCTCCGAGGCGGGGCAGGTGCCGGAGTTGTGCTTCGTCAATCGGGGCGACTGGCCGGTGTTGTTGCTCGACGGGGAGGAATTGATCGGCGCCAAGCAGAACCGCATCCTCAACCTCAGCATCCTGGCCCCCGCGCACCAGACCATCATCATCCCGGTCTCCTGCGTCGAGGCCGGTCGCTGGCAGGCCGAGTCCGCCGAGTTCGGCAGCGCCCGGCGTGCCCACTTCGCCGCCGGGCGGGCGCGCAAGGCCGCGGACGTGAGTGATTCCCTGCGCCGGCGCGGCTCTCGCGAGAGTAACCAGGGCGCGGTATGGCGCGACATCGAAGAGCGTTCCCGCCGCATGCAGGTGTCCTCTCCGACCGGAGCCGCCGCGGCCTTGTATGAGGGCAGCCGCGCCCGGCTGGACGACTTCCGCGCCGCTTTCACCCCGCAGCCGAACCAATGCGGCGCGCTCTTCGCGATCAACGGCCGGCTCGTGGGACTCGATCTCTTCGATAGCCCGGCCACCCTGGCCGCTGCCCTTGGCAAGCTGGTGGAGAGCTACGCGCTGGATGCCATCGACGCGGCGAGCGACGTCCGAACCCAGGCGCAGGAAGTCCCGGGTCCCTGGCTCAAGTCCATTGCAGCGGCCCCGATCGAGCGCTTCGCAGCCGTCGGGGAGGGCGAGGACTGGCGCCTGGTCGGCGACGGGCTCGCCGGCGGTGCCTTGGTGAAAGACGGGCGTCTCATCCACCTCTGCGCCTTCCGGACCGCGGCCGACGCTGACGACGGCGAGGCCCCGGACCCCGAGGGCCGCGAACGGCTGGGACTCACATTGGACACCGATCGCCGGCTGATCCGTGCCGCCGGTCTGAGCGAGCGCTACCTGCACCTGCGACTCCAGGCCCCGCACCTGAACGGCGAGCGTGCCCCGGTCGACCTGGCCCTGGCACTCGACCGCTCGGGGTCGATGGGCGGCGACAAGTGGCCGCGCGCCCGTGAGACCGCCCTGGCGGCCATCGACCGTCTCGGACCCCGCGACCGGATCGCCCTGGTGGTCTTCGACGACCACATCGACACCGTCCTGCCGCTGACCCACGCGGGTGCCGGTGCCAGGGCCGCGGCCAGCGCGGCACTCGGCAAGATCGGTCCCCGCGGTTCCACCAATCTCGGCGAAGGTTGGCTCACCGCCTGCGGTCTGATCGGCCGCGAGCCCCCGAACGAGCGACTGCGCCGTTGCTTCGTGCTCACCGACGGCCAGGCCAATGTCGGCATCGTCGATCCTGCCGAACTGGCCGTTCACGCCGCACAACTGCTGACGCTTGGAGTGCGCACCAGCACCTTTGGCATCGGCGATGACTACAACGAGTCACTGCTCGGGCCGCTGGCGGATGCCGGCGGCGGCGCTTTCCACGACATCCCCACCGGCGCGGACATCGCCCCCCGCATCGGCCGGGAACTCGGGGACGCCCTCGCGGTGGTCTGCGCCGATCCACGCGTGCATCTGTCCTGGGACGGGAGCCTTGCGGTCAAGGCCCTGGGTCCCTGGCGCACCAAGACCGGCGATCGCGCCCTCAGCATCCATCCCGGCGACCTGGCGAGCGGACAGGTGCTCGACCTGCTGGTCAGCGTCCGCTTCACGCCGGGTGCATTGAACGCGGATTGTCCGCTGCGGGTGCAGGTCAGCGACGGCGACCGGCCCCTGACCGCGGCCGACTTTCGCTGGACCTGGGTCGATGATGCCGCCCGTAAGTCTCAGCCCCGCCAGGTCGCGGTCGAGCGCCGGGTTGCCGAACACCTGGCTCATCAGGCGCGTTACGACGCCGCCTCGGCCAACCGCGAGGGCGATCTCAAACGGGCGCGCAAGACGCTTCGCGATGCCGCCAAACGGATTCGCGACTATAGCGGCAAGAATCCCGAACTGGTGGCCCTGGCCGCCGCGCTGGAGACCGAGGTCGAGCGTCACCGTGAGCCGTTGGGCAGCCGCGGCGTCAAGGAAGCCGTGTATGAGTCGGGCAATGCCCTGCGCAGCCGCGGGGGAAGCGGTGACCGCATCCGGGATCGAGCGGCACCAGAGGAACGCGCCCTGGCCCGGGTGGAGGTTCGCCCGTGCCAGGACAGTCCGGAACTCGCCGAACGCTGCCGCAAGCTGAGTCAGATCCCGCGCGAACAGGCGGCGGCCCTGGGCCAGTCGGCACTGGCGGCGATCACGGCCGGGACCTATTCCAACGTCGCCGGTCAGCCCGTCCACTGGGGTGCCGCCGTGGCCGCGGCCGTCGCGGCCAAGCGCAGCCTGCCGGCGGATGCCGTCCTGCCGCAGGTCGGGCCAGTCGGCTTCACCGTCACCCAAGTCCAGGTCGTCAACGAGAGCACGCTCGCCACCGCGCGGCGCCTCACGGCGACGGCCCGGCGTGTGCTGGTGCTCAATTTCGCCAACGGACTCCACCCCGGCGGCGGCTTCCAGCAGGGCAATCGCGGTCAGGAGAGCCTGCTGTGCCGCTCCAGCGCGCTCTTCGCCACCCTGTCCGCTGATCCCATGTACGCCGCCCACGCCGCGCGGCCCCTGCCGGACTCGACCGACTGGGCGATCCTCTCCCCGGACGTGCCGGTCTTCCGCGCCGCTGACGGCACGCCGCTGGACCAGCCCTGGCCGCTCGGTATCCTGACCTGCGCCGCGCCCTACGCGCCCAAGCTCGGCCAGGCGGCCGCTGCCGACCGGATGCAGACCCGCATCCGCCGCGTGTTGGCCATCGCGCGCGCTTTCGGCTACACCGGGCTGGTCCTCGGTGCCTGGGGCTGCGGGACCTACGGCAACGACCCGGCCCGCATTGCCGCCATCTTCCATGAGGCACTCAAGGAACAGGCCGGCGCCTTCCAGTCAGTGGTTTTCGCCATCGCTGACTGGTCGCCGGAGCGGCGCTATCTGGCACCGTTTCGGGATCTGCTCGCCGCCGGTACTGGCTAGCGGGGTTGTAACTAACCCAATACGCAGTGCTTGCAGACCACCCGGCACGGCGGTCGGGTGGGTCCCAACGTCTTGACCTGAAGCGCATTCACAGGTAGTCCCCATAAGGACATAATGGCGTAGCGTGAAGAATCGGCTTCCATCAACAACGACGGACGGACCCATGGACCACCGCCACCTGACCACCCTGTCTGCCCAGCTTGCGGCCTTCCTCGCCGAGGTCTTGCCGCGCCTCTCCGACCACTGGTGGCAGACCCACGTCCTGCAAGAACTGACCTTTCAGCAACGCAACCACGTCGACACCGCGGGCTACACCCGGCTCGACCAACTCGACCTGGCCGCCCTGCTGCGAATCGCCGACCGTAATTGGTCCGGCTCATTCAGGCTGACCGGCCCCGGCTGCTCATCGCCGATGAGGTCGGTGTCGGCAAGACCATTGAGGCCGGGCTGATCCTCAAGGAGCTTCAGGCCCGCCGCGAACTGCGCACCGTGCTCGTCATCTGCCCCAAGCCGCTGGTTGCCGAGCGCAAATGGCTCGAAGAGATGAAACGTTTCGACGAGCGTTTCGACCACCTGGACGGCCCGACCCTGCGCTACTGCATCGAAGAGACCCATCTGGACGGCGTCTGGCCGCAGAAATACGCCCGCGCCATCCTGCCCGACGAGGCCCTGCTGATGGGCGACACCGAGCGGCGGCGCCCCCGGCGCGGCTTGCTCGGTCTGGACCCGCCGCCCACTTTCGACCTGGTCATCATCGACGAGGCCCACCACATCCGCAACACCGAGACCTGGGCCTACCGGGCGGTCCGCTGGTTCTGCGACAACGCCGAGGCCGTTGTCCGGATCGAAGCCACCCCCATCCAACTCGGCGACCCCGATCTCTACACCTTGCTCCACCTGCTTCGCCCGGACCTTTTGCCCAGCAGCCGCGAGCTCGCAAGCCGCGTCTTCGGCCTCGCGTCCTACTTGGAGTCCATCCTCGACCGCCACTTGTCCCAACTGGAGTGCCCAAGCCGCCACCGGGCACGCGCGCGGTGTGGCTCAGCACTTGACCACGGTCCTCAATCGTGGCGTCATTGGAACAATGAACGCCAGAAAGCTCTTCGAGCGCCGTCAGACTTTCCGCTCCGGCCTGATCGAAATGGTCATCTGGCAACTCCCGCAGGCTGACGCGGAGCGCCCGCACGGGCTGAAGTACCGTTTAGTGTATATTCGGGACCGGCAGCGTATCGTCGGTTATGACAACGAGCGCGGCAAGGGCGACCACAAGCATCTGGGCGGACGGGAAGAACCTTATACGTTCGTCAGCGTCAGGACTTTGCTCGACGATTTCTGGGCCGATGTCAGGAGCTTGACCGATGAGTGAACGACGCATCCTTCGCATCGAGATCTCGACCCCGCAGGCCGCGATGGAGGCGTTCGCGCAAACCTGGGAACGCCTGGAACGGGGCGAAGCCGTCACTCCAGTTGAATCCATTGGCTTCGAGAGCCTGTCTGAGATGCTCAGTACCCTGACGCCAAGGCGTTGGGAACTGATACAGACAGTCAAACGCCGCGGACCCACCCCCATCGGGGAACTTGCTGAACCACCCGAGCAGGACAAGACCCTTGGCTGCACCGATGTCGGGACCTTGGTCGATTTAGGTATCCTTGAAGTCGACGACCGCCAACGCGTATTCGTACCTTGGGATGAGATCGACCTGCGGGTACCGCTAGCCGCTTGAGATTACAGCATGCCAAGAATCAAGAATCAGTTATACCTGTGACCGACCGAGGCTCGCTGACTCGCGCGCCCGCGACTACTTATTTGAGTATAGTACTGCCAAGATACCGCCCCGGGCATCTATGATGCTTAAGCAATGGATCACGTAGCCAAACATGACCGAAAATCATCACGACCTAGTTCACATCCCCAATCTCCCGAGCTATACGGAAGTCCGCAGGCTCATCGCCATCTGGACGGGTACGACCAGCCAAACTGCCGTCCGCGACATGGTCGCCGCGGTATGGGACCATACCGGCACGCCCCAAAATCAGGTCGATTGGAGCAACCCGGACGAATGGATTATTCAACGCCTCTCAGGCGAGTCCGCGGCGTTAGCTGGCCGAATCTGGAAGGAAAGCGGTGAGACCATCAACCCCCGCTACCTTTACGGCGCTTACCGGTTTATCGCCACTTACAAGCTGCTGATGCCTGACAGCAGTGGCATATACCGACTGTCCGACATCGGGCAGGCATTTCTCGACGACGATATCGCTACGGTCCGCAAAATCGACGAGGCCGAAGGCATCCCGATTCTACTCTCCATCCTCGCCGCGCATTCGCCGGGCAAACGTGGCGATTTGCTCGAAGACTGGGGGAGTTTCTTGCTGGCCCATTCAACCTATAGGACTCCTTCGACCATCAAGCATACGCTACGTTATCGTATGCTCAACGTCGTCGAACGTGGCTACTCCACTCGGGCAGGTAATACCTACGCCATCACCGAGAAAGGCATCGCCTACGCCGCCGATTCGATCGCGACGTCGGAGCAGCATCCGCATCAGCGGGTACTCAGCGCCATCAAGAAATACAACGACGATCAGGTCACGGCACTCCGGGAGCGGCTCGCTAAGATGCATCCCTACCGGTTTGAGGCTCTCATCCGGGATCTCCTTGAAGCGATGGACTACGAGGACGTTGTCGTGACCAAACAGAGTGGCGATAAAGGTGTCGATGTGATCGCCAATTATCAGTTCGGCATCACTCAGATCAAGGAAGTAGTCCAGGTGAAGCGTCATCAGGGTTCTATCACCCGCCCGGTGCTCGATCAGTTGCGCGGCGCGCTGCCCTACCACCAGGCGATTCGCGGCACGATCATTACTACCGGCCGCTTCGCCAAGGGCTGCACCGACGCAGCCCTGTACCCCGGAGCCGCGCCCATCACTTTGATCGATGGCGACAGGCTCATAGACCTCCTACTCAAACATGAGGTCGGCGTCAAGAAGCGACCCCAATCCCTGATCGAAATTGACGATAGCTACTTTTCCGAGGGTAACGCCGGCACTGAAACAGAACCGGCCCTAGATTCGACGGAGGACATGGGGTCATGATCGGCAAGATTGAGCAGCGCAGCATCGTCAGCGGCGCTGGTCGCCCGGCTCCAGAAGCAATTTGCCTCGCCGGAGTGAAAGTTAGACAACCCCCAGGAGCTGCCTGACGTGTTCCGTCTGATCGAAACCCACATTCGGAGCATCGTCGGTTCTATCCCTGCGGCCCACGTTCGGGATTACGACTGGCTCGTCGAGAATATCGATCGCGCTGGTGAGTCGGAATTTCAATCGAAATATCGAGCATATTGGGCTATGAATGCGGCGCGCCTCAGCTCGAGCTACTACCAAGAGTATTTTGGCCGCCTCGCTGCGGCTACAGACAGCATGCCAACGCTAGGAAACCTTGTCGGAGATCTCTATAAGGTGCCAACTCACCGGAACGAACGCCAGAGTCTTCAGTTTTCGTTTGCCACGAAGCTAATTCATATGAAGAATCGCCGGTTGCCGATTTACGACAGCCAGATTGCTGCGTTTTATTTCTTTCGGGAGCCCGCCCGCACTCTCTCACTTGGGAATCGGATCAGCCAGCTCGAAAGTTTTCATCGGTTCCTGCGCTCCGAATACGTAAGGATCCTGGCGAACGATTTGCTGACAGCATCAATAACTGCCTTCAGGGCAGCGTTCCTTCCAGTCTATTTCACTGACGAGAAAGTTATCGACTCTCTGATCTGGGCATTCGTATCTAGGCTACGCAGCGGAGCCACCCGAGAAGGCTCCGTAATCTATAGCTAGATGAGCAAGACAAAGCGGCTAAGGCCATTTTTTTAAGCTGACGATAAGAGCATATCGGTTGCGGAGCACGATGCAGCCGAGCAATTCTTATCAGTACACCAAACGCCCAGGCCCCCGCTCTGGTATTTGAGTCACTCAGGAGCGCAGCGATGCAATGGCAAGAAATCCGCGACTATTATCCCCAACAGTGGCTTCTGCTGGAGGCAGTCAAGGCCCATTCCGAAGGCGACCAGCGCATTCTCGACCAATTGGCGGTGCTTGACGCCTTCCCCGATTCGGCGACGGCCCTGAGCGCCTGCGCCAGAATTCATCGCGAAGTCCCGCAACGGGAGTTCTACGTCTTCCACACCAGCCGGGATACGCTGGATATCCGCGAGCGGCAGTGGCTTGGCATCCGGAGCGCGTGATGAATATCGAGCTGCGTCATGGCCTGCCCTATATAAGTGCAGAAATTGAGTACCGCGGACGACAGGTCAAGGTCGAGAATGTCTTACTGGATACGCAGTCCCGGTGACAGTTTACCTAACCGGAAATCTTAGGGTTGAGAAAACAGTTATGCCGGGATTCCCGAAACGTCGGCTGCCCATTCACGGCTGTTGGGCTAGAATCGGACCCACGCACACCGACCCGCTCTTCTACCGGATCTTCCAGGAGCGTCCGGCGACCGTCTTTGAACTGGCGGGCCTTGCGGTCCCGCCCGCGGGGGTCTACCGGATGCATGCCGAGGAGATGAAACAGACGGCCTTTCGGCTCGACGGGGTGCTGTTGCCCGCTCCGGGTACACCCGGCTTGCCGTTGGTCTTCGCCGAGTCCCAGTTCTATGCGGACCCCTGGTTCTATGCTCGCTGACTGGCGTCGATCTTTCTGATCGAGACCGTGCTGGTCTACAAATTTCCAGAGCTTTCGCGAGAGGCGATCCAGATCATGCTCCATTTGCCTGAAACCGATTTGAAAAAGACTCGCTTTTACCAGGAGGTATTCCGTGAGGGTGAGGAGGCGGGAGAGAAACGTGGAGAGAAACGTGGAGAGAAACGCGGCGAGAGGCGCGGTCTGGTCCTTGGCCAACTGGGCTTGGTGATGCGCTTGTTGCGCCGTCGTGTCGGCGAGCCGACCGCCGATCAGCGCGCGCAGGTCGAGCGTCTCTCCGCCGACGAACTGGCCGCCTTGGGTGAGGCCCTGCTGGATTTCACCGGGATCGAGGACCTGGAGCGCTGGGTGCGGGGATCAAAGGACAGCGAGGCTCGCGGTGACATCTGATCCCCGGTTTCCCGACTCAATGACCCCGACATGCAGGCCGCACCGGTGGCGCTGATGCGGGCCTCCGAGCGGGCGCGTCGCCTGGCCGAGCAAACCGGCACGTGGTTGGTGGTCCGCCCGCCCGCCGGCTTGCTCAACGACGGGCTCGGCTCCACCAGTGCAACTGAGCCTGACAGCGAAGGCAGCGCATCATTGGCGCGTTGTGGATCAGTTCGGGAGAATCAACCATGACTGTTGCAGAGTTGGCCTACGAACAGATCAAGACACTCCCTGAGATCGAGGCTCGGGAGGTACTGGATTTCATTGGTTATCTAAAGGAAAAGAGCGAGCGGGTGGAGTGGGAGGATCTGATGGGTGCCCAAGCGGCTTCGCTCGCCGCCGTCTGGGACAACCCGGACGATGAGGTGTGGAATGATCTATAGGCGTGGCGCCTTGGCCCTGGTGCCTTTTCCGTTTTCACCGGGCGCGGCTGAGCCCCCATGCCCAGGTGTAATGCTGATAGCGCAGCCATAGCCACTCTGACAGAGAAAACAGATGAATTCTCCGGAACTGGAGCGAATTACGATCAACCCCAAGGTCATGAGCGGCAAGCCTTGTATCCGCGGCATCAGGATAACGGTCGGCACCGTCACTGGATTGCTGGCGTCAGGCGAAACGATAGACAAAGTCCTGGAACTCTATCCTAGCCTCGAACGGGCGGACATTTATGCGGCCCTGGCCTATGCGACAATCGCTCCAGACCGATGAGTCGACCAGCACCATCACGCATCGTCGCGCCGCGTGGCATCCAGGTCGCCGTCCCAGGGCAGCTTGCCGTGCGCCGCGCGGATGCGTTCCTGCTCCTTCAGTCGCACCAGGAGCCGCAACCCCTCCTCGACCGCCTCACGCTTGGTTTGCAGCCCCGAGAGCGCCTGTGCACGCTCCATGAGCCGGTCATCGATCACGATGTTCGTTCGCATGCCGTGGATCTCCTGTAGATCGGTGTTGGCGATTATGCGCCTTGAGCTTGAGGTGATGGAATCCTCGCCTTGTCGTCTTACCCGCCGATCTTCATGGTCTACGATCGGTGCGTTAGGCCGCTAGCAGGAACAACTTGGACACTTACCGGGTGCTCCGTGTTGACAGCGCAGCTATCCACAACACTCGCTGATGAGAAATGTCCAAGTTATTTTTGCTAGGCTCCTTAGTGTTGCCAGCGTCCGCCGATCATCCTATCGATTACAGCACTGCCCACGGCGGAGTAGTGCCGCAGATCGAACGGCGTCACCGTCACGTGCTCGGGCGGGATCGGGTTGGGATAATCGGGATGGCCAGCGTTGATCAGCAGGTTCCGCGCCGCGCCATCCGGGAGCGTCGAGGACGGGACCTGCAAGGCCAGGGAGTCGCGCCGATCCAGCCAGGCATTGCCGATCGCCTGGGTCGCCGTGGAATGTAGGTTGGAGATCAGCCGCCAGGTCGCCGGGAGGGTCGCCGGGTCCACCGACGGCAGGGTGCCGTCGGGAAAGGCCCAGGCCACCTCCACCAGCAGCAGTTCGGTGCCTATGATCTCCGGCAATTCGAGGCCCTGGCTCATCATCCCCTTCAGCCACTCCAGCGTCGCCAGTGCGGGGCTTTCGGCCCCCCTTTATTTTACTCGCGGCCCGCAGGAAACCCGGGTGTTCCGGAACTATCCGCACGCGGCAACGCGACTCGTCTAGCGAGTAAACTTAGATGATCGCTTTCATCAAGGCGCTAGCAATGGCGCTTTGGCGATCCGCTGAACGTGGGCGCTCAGGGGCGCGACGCTTGCGGCGCCTCCCTTGGAACGTCTTGTTCGGCAATTCGTTCCGGTATGAAGTCTACGTGATCAACCTCGTGCGGAGCGATGGCTCTGTTGATTGATGCCCGGAAGCGGGTGAACGTTTGGCGTTTGGACCTCACCGCCGAGAGATGGGACCAGCCACCCCACGGTGGCCGAGCCCTATCATCGGCGTGGACAAGCAGGCGGCGCGCTTTGACGCCAGTGAATAGGCACTCGAATACGTGGTTCCATGACATTGGTTTTGGGCAGATTCGCCTCATTACGGGAACTCTCGGGCCTCCGCGAGAACCTGTTCGTAGACGGATTGGCTCAACCAAAATCCCGCACGCAGACGCAGATCGTCGAGCAAGGGTTTGATCGATCGGCATCGGCAACTTCATTGCGACCTGGCCAGGACCGCCCGCCCGCGTTTAACTCGAACCAAACAGCCTCGGGAATCTGGATGCGGCCGAACAGGCTCTGCAGCAAGTCGAGTCTCCCGATCGCCGCGAGATTGGTCAGCGGCGAGGTGTCGCTGACAACCAGGCTCATGGGTGCGAGCGCTCCCAGCAATCGATCGCCTTGAGATCTTCAGTTAATTCGGATTCATCATAATGAACCGGAATGCCGCGGGACGCAGACAATTGTCTGAATTCCCATAGCGACAAACCGGCAAGCGCTCGGGCCTTACCCGCCGACAGCCGCTGTTGCGAGTACAAGGCCAATGCCAGTTCCCGTTTCGCCTCGGCCGCCGTCAGGCGCGCCGAATCCAAGACGTCCTCGGGGATCTCGATCTGTGCCGCTGCCACGATGGCCTCCGCGTCATCTATTTCGTTCAATGTGGATGAGTCGAACTAAGCACGCTCATGGACGATCCGCCCGCCGAGCAGCGTCCAGCGCACCCGACCCCGAAGTTGACGACCGAGAAAGGGGGTATTCTGACCCTGACTGACGAGTGTCTCGGGGCTCAGGACCCAGGTTTCGGCCGGATCGAAGCAGCAGATGTCAGCCGGCCGGCCCGGCGCGAGACGGCCCAGGTCGTGGCCCAGGATCGCGGTGGGTCCGGTGGTCAGGCGGGCGATGGCGGCGGACAGGGTCAGGACGCCCTCATCGACCAGGGCAAGGGCGAGCGGCAGCAGGGTTTCCAGGGCCGAGATTCCGGGTGCGGTCTCGGGGAAGGGGGCCTGCTTGGCGTCGGCGTCGTGGGGTTGATGGTCGGAGCACAGCGCCTGAATGGCGCCTTCGGCAACGGCGGTGCGCAGCGCCTGCCGGTCGGCCAGGGTCCGCAGCGGCGGGATCACATGACAGTCGGCATTGAAGCCGTAGACATCGTCCTCGGTGAGGAAGAGTTGGTGCACCGAGCAGTCGCCGCTGGCCGGGATGCCGCGGCGCCGCGCCTCGGCCAGCATCTCCGCGCCGCGGGCGCTGGAGAGTCCGCGGAAGTGGATGCGGGCACCGGTCTGTTCGGCCAGAGCCAGGGCGCGGGCGACGGCGACGGTCTCGGCAGCCTCCGGGATGCCGGGCAGACCCAAGCGGGTGGCGACCCGGCCCTCGTGGGCGCAGCCGCCCTCGCTGAGATCCGCGTCCTGGGGTTGCAGGAACAGCGTGAGGCCGAAGGTGGCGGCATAATCGAGGGCGCGCATCAGCACCTGGCTGTTGCGGATGGGCCGGTCGGCCTGGCTGAGCACCGGGCAGCCGGCCTGTTTCAGGGCGGCCATCTCGGTGATATGGCGGCCGTCCAGACCCTGGGTGATGGCTCCGACCGGCAGCACCCGCGCCAGTCCATGGCGTTGCGCGGTGCGCAGGATAAGTTGGGCGACCGCCGGGGTGTCGATGATGGGGGCGGTGTCCGGCGGGCAGCACAGGGTGGTGATGCCCGCGGCGGCGGCCGCGCGGGTCTCGCTGGCGATGGTCGCTTTCTGTTCGTGACCGGGCTCGCGCAACCGGGCGGAGAGGTCGATCAGGCCGGGGCAGACCACCAGCCCGTGGGCGTCGAGCACCACGTCGGGCTGGAACCCGGCCGGGGGCGCGCCGATGGCGAGGACCCGGCCATCGGCGAGATGCAGATCGGCCTCGTGGTCGGTCCCGCTCGCCGGGTCGATCAGGTAACCATTAACAATGCTGATCTTTTTGCTGCTAGTCATCAAGGCCCCCCACGGCGCTCTGGCCGCGCAGGTTCTGGGTGCCGATACACATGGCAATGACCGCCATGCGCACGGCGATTCCGTTGCTGACCTGTTCCAGAATCACCGAGCGTGGCCCGTCGGCCACCTGGGTGTCCATCTCGACCCCGCGGTTGATGGGGCCGGGGTGCATGACGATGGCGTCCGGCCGGGCGGTGGAGAGACGCTCTTCGGTGAGTCCGTAGAGTTGGAAATATTCGTGCTCGCTGGGCAGCAGGGCGACGCTCATGCGTTCGCGCTGCAGGCGCAGCATGATCACCACGTCGGCGTCACGCACCCCTTCGCGCAGATCGTCGAAAACCCGCACGCCCAGGGATTCGACCTGCGCCGGCATCAGGGTGCGCGGGCCGATAACCCGGATCTCACCGGTGCCCAGGGTGTTGAGCGCGGCGATCTGGGAGCGGGCCACCCGTGAGTGCAGGATGTCCCCGACGATGGCGATGCGCAGGTTCTCGAAGGCGCCCTTATGACGGCGGATGGTGAACATGTCGAGCATGCCCTGCGTGGGGTGCGCATGGCGTCCGTCCCCGGCATTGATGACGCTGACGTGGGGGGCGGCCTGGGAGGCGATGAAGTGGGCGGCGCCGCTGGCCGCATGGCGCACCACGAACATATCGACCTGCATCGCCTCCAGGTTGCGCAGGGTGTCGAGCAGGGTCTCGCCTTTGGTGGTGGCCGAGGCGGCGATGTTTAGATTCAGCACATCCGCCGACAACCGTTTGGCCGCCAGCTCGAAGGTGGTGCGGGTGCGCGTGCTGGTTTCGAAGAACAGGTTGGCCACGACCTTGCCGCGACACAGGGGGACCTTCTTGACCGCCTGCTGGGCGACGCCGAGGAAGCCCTCGGCCTGGTCCAGGACCTCGGTCAGGAGTTCGCGGCTCAAGCCCTCGACGGTGAGGAGGTGCTTGAGGTGACCCGCGGGGTCCAGTTGCAGATCGTGGGCATTGGCGTGGGACATCATGGTGCGGCCTCGACCTGGTGCGTCTTGGGTGCCGGCTTGGCCGGCGCACGCCCGCGCACCAGCACCAGCGGCGCCGGGCCGGTCAGCTTGATTCGCTCACCCGCTGCGAGGCGCGCGTGCAGGCCCACCACGTTGGGCTCGATCGGCAAATGGCGTCCGTCCAGCTCCGCCAGGACGGCGAGAATCACTGATTTGGGACGGCCATAGTCGAACAGGGTATTGAGTGCCGCGCGGATGGTGCGCCCGGTCTGGAGAACGTCGTCCACCAGGATGATATGGCGGTTCTCGACCGTGACCGGCAGATGCGAGGGGCGGACCTGAGGGTGCATTCCGATCCGGCTGAAGTCGTCGCGGTAATAGGAGATGTCGAGATGGCCCAGGGGATCGGCGAGGGCGAGTTCGGCGTGTAGCCGCTCGGCCACCCAGACCCCGCCGGTATGGATACCGACCATCAGGGGGGCGGTGATGTGCCGCCGCTCGAGCAGGGCCTGCAGGCCAATGCCCATGGCGGCGATGGCCGTCTCGACGGCGGCGTGATCCATCCAGATCTCTTGAGAATCACCGGGGTGGTTGATCGTTGCGGGGCTAAGGGGTTCGGGGTTGCTCACTGAGCCAGGCTTCCAGGATCAAGGCGGCCGCCAGGGCGTCGACCGCGTGGTGGGGTGGGGCGCCGGTGCGCGGCTTGGGACCGATCCGCGGGTTGGGGCGGCTGCTCAGTTGAGCGCGTGCCTCACAGGAGGTGAAGCGCTCGTCGACCAGATGCACCGTCAGCCCGAAACGCCCCTGAATCTGACGCGCGAAGCGGTGGACCAGGGGCGCCCAGTCTGCTTGCGTATCATCGAGCTTGTAGGGCAGGCCAATGACCGCCGCGCTGGGCTGCCAGTGCCGCACCAGGGCCTCGATGCCGGGCCAGTCCGGATGCGCGCCGCGGCAGGTCAGGGTGGTCAAGGGGGTGGCGGAGCCGGTGACCGTTTGGCCGACCGCGACGCCGATTTTGCGCGGGCCGAAGTCGAATCCGAGCAGAGTTGGCACTACGCGTGTCCGGCCTCGCCGCTGAGCAGGTTGAGATCGACACCGAGCAGCTTGGCGGCAGCCAGCCAGCGTGACTCCGCGTCCAGTCGGAAGATGATGTCGTCGTTGGCGGGGCCGCTGAGCCAGGCGTTGGCGCTGAGTTCCTGCTCCAATTGGCCGCTGCCCCAGCCGGCATAGCCCAGCGCGATCAGGACTTGCGGCGGACCCTCGCCGCCGGCGATGGCCTCCAGCACGTCGCGTGAGGTGGTCACGCTGATCCGGGAGGTGATGTTGATGGTGGAGTCGAACGACGGGCCGGCGGTGTGGAGCACGAAGCCCCGATCCGTCTGCACCGGGCCGCCTTGATAAACCAGGGTATCGCGCACCGCGCTGAGCCGGGTGGGGATGTCCAGTTGCGCCAACAACTCGCCCAGGGTCACCTCCGTGGGGCGGTTGATGACGATGCCCATCGCCCCCTGATCGGTGTGCTCGCAGACATAGGTGACCGTGCGCGCGAAGTTGGGGTCCTGAAGACCCGGCATCGCGATCAGGAAGTGGTTCGTGAGTGACGTACTGAAGCCCATGGCGCTAGTATCCCGTGCCCCGCGGGCCGGGGCAAGCCCGAAGCGACGGATATTATAGCCTTCGGACGTGATAACCGGATGTAGGGGCGGGTTCCAAACCCGCCCCTACACGAAGGTCTGTCTGGATATCAGGTGCGAACGCAATAAGCGCTGCGCCGGTGCAAGGCCGGCGAATCGAGGATGGGTTTCGCTACGCTCTACCCATCCTACTCCCAGCCGAGCTTGCCGCCGCGCAGGAATTGCCAGGTGCGGATGATGTCGAGGACGTCGGTTTCGGCGGCGATGTCGGGCGGGAAGGGGGCGTAGGGCGCGGCGAGTTGGACGATCTTGATGGCGGCCTGGTCCAGCAGCTCGTGTCCGGAAGAGCGCACGATGCGGATCTGTTCCACGGTGCCGTCCGCGCGGACTCCGACATGCAGGATGAGATTGCCGTGGAGGCGCTGGTCCTTGGCGGCCTGTGGGTAGTTGAGGTTGCCGATCTGCTCGACTTTGCGCGCCCAGGCGGCGAGATAGTTGGCGTAGCGGTATTCGCGGGTGCTGGCGCTGATGGACTTGTGTCGCTGGCGGCTGGCATAGGCGCTGCCGCGCGCCTCCAGGCTTTCGGTGAGACGGGCGATCTCCTGGTTGCGGCTGGCGAGGATCCGGGCGGCATCCACCGGTCGACCCGGGTCATTCAGGGGGTCGCTGCGGGGGTCATTCAGGGGATCACTCAGGGGTTCGACCGGCGGCTTGACCCGCTGCTCCGGTTTGGGCTTGGGTGTCGTCGCGGTCAGGACCTCAGGCGGCTGGGCCCGCGCGGGTGGGGGCGGCGGCGGGAGCGGCGCCGGGGGCTCCGGTTCCGCCATCTCCTCATCCAGGAACTCGACCTCGGCGTTCGGATCCGCGTCGGCCGAGACGACGCTGTCGGCCTGCGGTGACTCGCCCACGCGTGAGCGCTGGGACAAGGCGGCATCCGGCTCGGGTGTCGGGGTGGTCTGCCCGGCGTCCTTCAGGATCAGGATCTCGAGTGTCTCATCCGCGGGCGCCTGGGTGACCGGTTGGGGCATGTGAAACGAGACGGCCAGGAGCAGGAACAGGTGCAGGAACAGGGCTGTCAGCAGGGCGAGCGGCAGCACGCGCGAGGGGTCGTCATCCAGCGGCGCGGTCAGCGCGCGGGGGACCGGCGGTGTCCGGAAGGTGGCGGCGCTCAAGTGGGTTCCGCGTTTCAGGCGCAAGCCCCAAAGGCTCATCGCCGGGGCTCCGCCAGGACGTCGCGACCGTGCGTCCGGATTGGTGCGCTTGCGTTTGGAGCGGCTGTGCTCGCTCACGCCGGGTTGGAGCGAGGCTGACCGGCGGTCGGAGGTGCGCCCGGCGGTGCTGCGAGCGGCGGGCTCAAGATCAGTTCGGCGTTGGTATCGACGATGTCGAGCCGCGCGTGCAATTCCGGGTTGAGGTGCACGTTACCCTTACTGTCCACCAGGATGACATAGCGTAAACCGAAGGCTTGGGCGACCGCGTGCCAATGCTTGGGGCCGGCGACGAACAGGGCGGTGGCGGCGGCCGTGGCGGTGACCGCGTCACCATGGACGACGGTCACCGATTGGGTGCCGCGCGCCGGTTGGCCGGTGCGGGGGTCCAGGATATGGTGATAGTTCACGCCGGCATAGATGAAGTCACGGTCATAGGCGGCGGTGGTGGCGACGCTCTCGTCGCCCATGACCTTGAGCACGGCCAGCACGCCGGCACCACTCGGGCGGCGTATCGGAATGCGCCAGGGCTGACCGCCGCGGTCGCCGATCGCCCGCAGATCCCGACCGATCTGCACCAAGGCGTCGCGGATGCCCAGTTCCTTGATCTGGGCAATGGCGAGGTCGATCGCGTAACCCCGGATGATCGGCTGGAAATCGAGCCTCAGGGCGCGGTTATTGCCCTGGATCTCCAGTCCGTCGAGTTGGATGTCGGCCATGCGGGGGTTCGCTTTCACCCAGCGCTCGATCACCTGATCGCGCGGCGGCGGATTGCACTCCGGTTGCGGGACATTGAAGCCCCAGAGTGCGATGAGATTGCCCAGCGCCGGGTTGAACAGCCCGCCGCTCAGCTTTTCATAGGTCTGACTCATGCGGACCAGGGGCAGGATGGCGGGCGGCGCGACGAATGGTTCTCCGGTCGGCAGGAGTTGGTTGACGCGCTCCATGACGCCGGTCTTCCAGGTATCCAGGGTGCTGTCGAGGAAACGGAAGTCTTGCTCGATGAGGTCATTCGCGCGCGCGGCCAGGGCGGGCTCCACGCGCACCAGGCTCAGGTCGACGATGCTGTCGAAGGCCGTGAAGCGCGCGGTGATCACCGGTGCCTCGGAGCGGCAGCCGGTGAGGAGGATGAGCAGGGCGGCGGCGATCCATCCGGCGCGGCGGCGGGTCCGGCCGAGGGTGAGGTCCAACGGATACAGCATGGGAAGCTCCGGGGCGCGAGCCCGCGACCGGGGATTCTGGTCGCGTCAGGCAGTGGGAAGGCGCGCGGCGATGGTGTCCATCAGGTCGCCCGCGATGTCCAGTCCGAACTGGGCATCCAATTCGCGGATGCAGGTCGGGCTGGTGACATTGATCTCGGTCAGCGACTCGCCGATCACGTCCAGCCCGGCGAACAGGATGCCGCGCGCACGTAGCACCGGTCCGACTTGAGCGCTGATCCAGCGGTCGCGTGCGGTCAGCGGACGGCCTTCGGACGAGGCTCCGGCCGCCAGATTGCCGCGCGTCTCGCCGGGGGCCGGGATGCGCGCCAGGCAGTAGGGTACCGGCTCACCGTCGATCATCAGGATGCGTTTGTCGCCATCGGCGATCTCGGGGATGAAGCGCTGGACCATGCACAGTCGCCGGCCGCGCTCAGTCAGGGTTTCCACGATCACACTGAGATTCGGGTCCGCGGGGCGCACCCGGAACACCCCGGATCCGCCCATACCGTCCAGGGGCTTGAGGATCATGTCCTGATGGACGGCCTGGAAGGCGCGGATGTCGGTCAGATGCCGCGTCACCAGGGTGGGCGGGGTGCACTGGGGAAACTCCACCGTGAACAGTTTCTCGTTGGCGTCACGCAGTGCCCGCGGGTCGTTGACCACCAGCGCACCGGCGCGCTGGGCGTGTTCCAGCAGATAGGTCGAGAAAATGTACTCCATGTCGAAGGGCGGGTCCTTGCGCATGAGTACCGCATCCAAGTCACTGAGCGGGCATATGGTTTGCGCGCCGAACTGGTACCAGCCCGCGGGATCGTCCGCCACCCCGACCTCGCGCATCCGGGCCCGCGTCTGCCCGTCGGCCAGAAACAGGTCACCCGCTTCCATGTACCGCAGGCGCCAGCCGCGCCGTTGCGCCGCGAGCATCATCGCGAAGGTGCTGTCCTTCTTGATGTTGATGGACCCGATGGGGTCCATGATGACGCCGATTTGGATAGCCATGGCGCGAGTGTACCCCAAGACCCTGTTCCACTTGAAGCCGTCTTTTCGCCTGTCGTCCGCGTCGCGCCGACGGTTACATCGTCCGGGGATGCTCCGGCCGGCGCTCCTTGACGGCCGACGAAAATCCTTCGCGATCCGGTACAGGATGTTCCGGCAATCGCCTGATGCGGTCGGAGTGTCCGATCGTTTCCGACGGTGCTACCGTTCATAATTCTTCGCATTCCGTGCCTTGATCGCGGTCTAGAATTCTGGTTGACGTCGCGTGACCTGACGCCGGATAGTGGGAGGTCATCGCATCTCAGTCTTGGGCGATGTCTGTGCGCTACTGCAGAACGCCCGCCTTGTTTGAGGAGATGACTTTGGCCATCAACACTCAAGCGGAGAAACAACAATGAAACAAGAAGCGGCACGCCGGAAAATTCTGATCATCGAGGATGCGCTGGACCTGTTGGGGTTGATGAGGTCTGCGATGGAACGCGAAGGCTATCTGGTGTTCTGTGCCGCCAACGGTGCGGACGGTATTTCATGTCATGCGCGGGAGCGTCCGGATCTGATCATTCTTGACCTCTACATGCCGATCATGGGCGGGATAGAGGCGCTGCAGGCCATCCGCAAGACTGATGACAAAGTGCTGGTTGTCATCCTGACCTCATACCCCACACCAGACACCATCAGGGATGCCGCCGACCTCAATGTCAGCGAGTACCTGAGTAAGCCTTTTGAATGTCGGGACCTGGTGAAAGTGATCGATACTGTGTTCGCGCACAAAATTAGCTAGCGGACGCGACGGCGGCCCGACCGGCGGTACCGGCGGCGCGGGGTTCGGTGGACCGCCGCCGGACGGATGATCGAGGCCGAGGCGCGGGCATGGGTCTGCGTTTCAAGGGCATGATCGGTGCCGTCTCGGAGGGCAGGCGGCGGCTTTTTCACGACTGGACCACCCGACGACCGAGCGCCCCCGGCGCTGATCTGCCTGGGCGCATCTCATGCGGCAGGGGGCGGAGGGGATTGTTCAAGCTTGTGTAGTCCGCCACAGGGACGAAGAGGTAGACTGCGCTAGGCTGGTGCAAGGCCCGCCCGGCATCAGGATCGATAATCAACGAAAAGTGTTTTTGTTGTGCCGGCATCGGGGTTGTCAGGCGAGCACCGCGGCGCCACGGAAGCCGCAGAGCATCATCAAGCGCCGTTGTTCGCGCTGGCGGTCGTGAAACAGTGCGTGCCGGTTATCTGCCGGACTCATCGGTCAGGCAGTGGTCGCGGTCCAGCAACAGGGTATGAGGGTTATTGCAGTGCATTTCAGTGACCATTCTTCAAGCGGCAAGGAAATGAAAAATCGCAAGATACTGATCATCGAGGATGATCCCGAGTTGTTGGGGCTGATGAGGCACGTAATGGAACGCGATGGCTATCTCGTCTACTGTGCCGCTAACGGTCCCGATGGTATTCTCCGGAATACCCAGGAGAATCCTGATCTGATCATTCTGGATCTGCACATGCCGGAAATGGATGGCATCGAGACGTTGCGCATTATTCGGGAATCCGATGACAGCGTGCTGGTTGTGATACTGACGGGATATGCTTCGCCTGATACGATCAGAGCGGCTGCCGATCTGAATGTCAGCGAATATCTCAGTAAGCCTTTTGAAAATCAGGAGCTGGTAAGCGTGATCGGCAGCGTATTCAAGCTTTGAATCAAAGAAGCAGCAGCGATGAAAGAAATAAGACGGTTGATCTATGTGCCTATTCTTCACGCACAGGACGATTCGGGACGCGCCGCTTCAAATGTGTCGGAAAATGCGAAGATGCGGAAAAGTAAGGAGAGCGTTGGTGCTGATCGGACTGCCGTCGAGCAGATGTGGCAGGGGATCGCGGCGAAGATCACCGAGTTGAATCTGCCCTGGGAAAAGACGCGAATCTATCAGGACGGTACGCCGGTCTGCGGTAATGAGACGGCGTTGGCGGAGCGGCTCGCGGAACGGGGTAGTACGAATTACACATTTCTGATAAAATTAATGAAGAAAGGGGCGGTTCTGGAAGGTACCGAAGATATGGAGCTGCTGATACAAGAATATGATTTGCTAAATAAATTATTGATTAAAAAGGCGGTTTCTGATCGGGATTCGGTGAATGCAGAATACCAGGAGAAAAGCAGAAAATTATTGGCGTTGCGAGATCAGTTTATCGCCGGCCGGATTGCCGCGACCCTGCAGGAAGGAGAACTTCCGATCGTGTTCATGGGCGTCATGCATCGTTTGGATAAATTGCTGGAGAAAGAGTGGCTCATGAGGCCAACTGTGTGACGCCACACAGCATTCGGAGAAATTCTATGCAGCATATTTTGATGTTGTGAGCCCATTCATGAATGGCGACATACTGCTGAAGATAGACCTTGTTGACACCACGAAATGGGCGGAGAAAATTGCGCAATCCTGTCCAAAAGCCCTCGCTGGTATTTACATGCACTTCCCGAATGCCGTCTCCGTCATCATCTCTGGCCCAGACGCGCTTGCCGGGCGTATGACACACCGTCACATGTAAACGATCAG
>NZ_KB902533.1 GCF_000379525.1 Lamprocystis purpurea DSM 4197
TCCTGGTGCTCTGCGATGGCGGCGGCAGCAACGCGGCGCGCTCCCTGCGNTTCAAAGAGGACCTGATCGCCTTGGCCCAACGCCTGGGCCTGCGCCTGCGCATCGCCCACTATCCGCCCTATACCTCCAAGTGGAACCCCATTGAGCATCGCCTCTTCAGTCAAGTCGAGCNCACCTGGAGCGGGGTCATCCTCGACTCCCCCGAGACCGCACGGTGGACCGTCGAGCGCACGACCACCGACACCGGGCTGCGCGTCACCGCNCGCATCCTCGATAAATTCTACGCGCTCGGTCGCAAATGCTCCGACGGCTTCCGGGAGATCAAAGATCAGTTTATCCGGCATGACTTGAGCCTTGGACAATGGAATTACGTTGTTGATCCCAACGGTTTCTCCTAATAAAAATGTATAACTAATTTATGCCTCGTTACTTATCGATCTACGGCAAGTAATCCCACTTGCTCAGGCCCGCGATTATCAGATCAGGTTGCGTCAGAAAGAGGAAGTGGTCCGTCAAGCAAGCGGCGGACGACGCGAACTGACGCTAAAGGTGCTTGCACGACATGGCATTATAGAGGCAGGGACGGAAATCGAGATCGTTCCTATCGCTCTCCCTGTCGACCACTCAATTGTCGAACCGAATGTTTTTCGGGCGCGCATCGCGGATCCAACGCAAAGGTCTTCGGTTACCTGGCTGGGGGACGATAATACGTATTCTCTCACGCAGTTGACCCGTAAACTCACCGAAGAGCATGGTGTCAGGTGGTTGGCGCACAATATCGCCAAACATTGGCGGATCGTCGGGCAGACTGAGTCACTATGGAATCAAGCGGAGCGACTGTCGCGTGACCCGGTGTCGCCCGCTTGACTGAAGTCGAGATTCAGGGCGGAGAAGACACCTTCCGGAATTAGGGCGAACAGCTTAGTCATGGCAATGCTCCGGCCGATCGGCAACACGCTCTCGCAGCGCCTTTGAAATACTCTATCACGTCGGTGCGGTTTGTCCGAATCGCGCCTTACCACTGCGAATGCTAAGCAGCGCATAAGCCCAAGCCTTCTGCAGGGTGATCGCGCCGTAACACTCGCGCAACAGGGCAAGCTCAGCCTGCTCTTCAGACGTCAGTCCGGCTGAGCGTTGTCCGAGATCCGAGAGACGCTCTTGCTCCGATTCCGACATGGCGCTGTGAGCGATTGTGAGCAGTGGTCCGTCGCCCAGCCAGGTCATTTCCAGAAGGCGAGCCTGAAGTTCGGATGGTACGTCGTCCAATCCGGGCAAGGCTGCTTCCAGAACTGCGGCGAGCACTTGCTCTAAGGGCACTGCATAAGCCGCGCCGCTTGGTCTGCCTGTCGTACCAGGGAGTCCGGTAAATCCAGTGTCACTGCTGTCATCTCAGTTGCCTCGTCATGGCGTTGCGAACTGTCTTTTCCGTAGGGTTCCAGCCATATCGTGTACGGTCGTCTTCGCGGGCAAGTCGCCGAGTGGAGATCGCCAGGTTGCGAAGACGTTTTCCTGGACCACACCGGAGATCTGCACCCCGTCCTTCAAGCTCCAATCTACGCGGCCTCCTTCACTGGTACCATGTTGCCGCGTTTGCTGACAGCCAGAATCTCGATGCCGACGATATGTCCGTTTGCATCATAGTCGGCGATGATGCCGGGTTCGATCTCTTTAGTTGCCTCGAGCTCGGCGGAAGTAATCTCAAAATAGGCGGCATCAGCCACCGGGTCGAATTCGAGTTTCATAGTGGGGGCTGGTGAAGGGCAAGGTCCCACCGCGGGCTGGTTCGCCGGCTAGAGAGGCGGTGTCGTAGTCGGTGAGGACGATGGTCCCGCCCTGAACGATGAGGTTCTTGGGACTGACATCGCCATGGACCAGTCCGACCCGGTGCAACTCGCTCAAGGCGGCGCACAGGTCCAGCAGCCAGCGGTAGGCCAGGGCCTCGGCGCTATCTTCACCCAGTTCTTCCACATAGAGGGTCAGGAGCCCGGACAGATCCTGCAAAGGCTGGCCCTCCACCCATTTCATCAGCGCGAGGAAGCGGTCGGGCGGTCGGTCGGATTGGGGGCTCGACCCAGTTCCAGAATGCCGCGGACCGCGTCGGCGCCGGGCTCCCCGTGCTCGAACAAGGTGAGCAGGGAGGCGCACAGGGCGGCGATGTCGGAGCGGGCGTCGGCGGCGGCCAGTCCACCGTGGCGGACCTCCTCGGCCAGGAAGGGCTCGAGGTTGCCGAAGTCGACCTGAGCCGAGGCAAGGGTTTCGGCGTCCTGGAGCCGGGTCAGGTTGAAGTCGGTGAACAGGGGTTGATTGTTATGACGGACGCGCAGGCTGTTCGGAGATAGACGGCGGTGGACGAGCGCCGGCAGGTTCTGGTCTTGCGGCTGATGGAATTCTCGCAAGGCCGCCAGCGTGGTCCGGGCATAGGCCAGGCGTGACGGAAGGTCCCAGCCGACATCCTTGGACCGCTCGGCAATGGTCGGGGCAGCCGGGTCGACCAGGGAGTAGAAGACCAACTCGCCGGGATAGCCTTCAGCCTCCTGGAAGGAGTCCAGCAGGCTGGGGACGTAGGGGCTTTTCTGCCAGCGCTGGATGGTGTCGAATTCCCGTTTAGCCAGCTCAAGGGCCTGTTTCTCTTGGGTGGCCGACAGGTCATACAGATGCAGGATGACCCGATCGCGACGGGTCGGGTGCTGGCCGCGGTAGCTGCGGTGGAAGGCGTCGACCCCATTGCTGGACGGGTCGGACAGGCGCTCCAGGTTTGACAGGCCGGCGAAAGTCCGCAATTGGCCGCTCAACGCAACCGGGACTCTGGGTTCCAGCAAGCGGGCGGCCAGCGCGATCTGATCGGAGGGCAACTGGGTCCGACCGCTTGCCGCCACCAGATCCAGGCCTTCCGATAACCCAAAGACAGCAACACCACGAGGACTTGGACGCTTGGCCGCGTCGCAGCGGACGACGCCGCGGGTCAGGAGCAGCCGCGCAGCGACGAAGCCGGGGTCGAGCCGCGAGCGCAGTTTGCCGGCCACACGCTTCGCTTTGGCGTCGATCCGGTCGGCCTCGCGCTCGGCGATCTGCGGGTTCTTGCGCAGGTACTCGAGGTCCCAATGCTTGATCTCGACGACAAAGACACCGGGCGGGCCGATGATGACAGCGTCGATTTCGTCCGAGCGGACGCTGGGGTGCTGAGCGTGATTGAGGTTGGAGAGGATGATCCAGTCGCCTTCGGCGCCCTGGAGCGTGACACGCAGGCGTTCGCAGGCGATGCGCTCGCTCTCGTTGACGGCGATCCCGCAGGGGATGTGACGGACCATCGCGGTGTCTCCCTTGTTTCCTTGCATCCTGGAATCGGAGTTGCTCCGGGAGTCGACCTTATCAGGGCGTTAACGATCGGGCAAGAGGACTCAGGTGTCTTACTTGCGCCTTGTCTCGCTAGCCGTGCAAGTTTATCCTCCGATTAGCTAATCGGGGACTAACCATGCAAACCCAGTTCAACATTCACGAAGCCAAGTCACACTTGTCCCGGCTCATCGAACAGGTGGAGGCCGGTGGCGAGGCCGTCATCGCCCGCGCCGGCACGCCGGTCGTGCGCCTGGTGCTGGTCGGTAAGGCACCGCAGCGGCGCGTGCTCGGTCGGCTGGAAGGCTGCTTCAGTCTGCCTGACGAACATGCACCGCCGATCCCGGAGACCCCGGATGACTTCACCGACGCTGTCGAGGGCCGCTGATGCGGGTGCTGACCGACACCCACATCCTGCTGTGGGCCTTGTTGCGGCCCGCGCGGCTCGATGCTGCGTGCAGGGACGTGCTGGAATCACCCGAGCACCGAGTCTTCTTCAGCGCCGTCAATATCTGGGAGATTGCGATCAAGCGTGCCCTCGACCGCCCGGATTTCGACGTGGAGCCTGATACGATCCATCGCGCGGCACTGGCAACCGGCTTTCGCGAGCTGCCGATATCCGCCGTCCATGCCGCTGCCGTCCGTCACCTGCCAGTTCATCATCGCGATCCGTTTGACCGCCTGCTGATCGTCCAGGCGCAAACCGAGCCGCTGCTGTTAATGACCGATGACCCACTGATCAACCTCTACCCGGTTCAGCGGATTGGCGGGGTCGCAGCCGGCAAGAAGGCGTAGGCAAACGATCAGGTCTTACCTCCTGCGCGTCTTCGCGCTGAATCTCTCGGGAATGAAGGGTTCCCTTACTCAGGGAATTCCCTTAGTATCCGGCCATCCGCAAACGACCGACCGACTTCCCACCCCCATTCCCTGGGCAGGAGGAAGCAGGCCGGCCAAAATAAACGGTTGATAGTGATGAAAAAAACCCTGATCATGTCGGCTCTGGCGACACAACTGATCGGCGCCGAAGTCGCGGCCCGCACCGGTTTCATGCAGGAGCAGTCAGGTTCCTCCCAGGCCGGTGTGGCCTCCTATTACGCCGACCGCTTCCACGGGCGGCGCACCGCCAGCGGCGCCCGCTACGACCGTAATGGGTTCAGCGCCGCCCATCGCACGCTCCCCCTGGGGACCCAGGTGCGGGTGACCGATGTCGGCTCCGGCGAGAGCGTGGTAGTGCACATCAACGACCGTGGTCCTTTCAGCCGGGGCCGCGTCATCGACCTCTCGCGCGCCGCCGCCTCCGAGATCGGGCTCACCCGCAAGGGCGTTGCCAAGGTCCGACTGGAGGTCTTGAACAAATCCAAATCCGAACCACTCACCCTGAACGACGTGTTCTGACGGCCCGCACGCCCACCTTCCGTGTCGCCCCGACAGCCGCATCACCCGGCGCTGATCGGGTCGGCGCTCCCAGAAAGCAACCGAAATTGCGTCGCGATTTGGATGGGTTTCGCCGCGCTCTACCCAAATTGACGAAACCTGCGCGATCTGCGGCGACTCCAGACGGCGATTACCCCTTGCGCTCGGCGCGGCGCGGTTCCTTGAAGAGCAGCGGCAGCACATCCTCGTAGCGTGAAACGAAGTGGATGCGGAATCCCTTGCGGACATGCTCCGGAACTTCATCGAATTCGCCGCGGTTGTCCTCAGGGAGGATGAGTTCGCTGATTCCGGCGCGGCGGGCGGCGATGAGTTTCTCGCGGACGCCGCCGATGGGGAAGACCTCGCCGGTGAGGGTGATCTCACCGGTCATGGCGATGCGCCGCACCGGCTCGTTGCGGGCGAGCGAGAGCAGGGCTGAGGCCATGGTGATGCCGGCGGACGGTCCATCCTTGGGGGTGGCACCGGCCGGAACATGCAGGTGGATGAAGGCTTTGTCGAAAAAGGATGGCTCGGCCCCCAGGTCGCGCGCGCGGCTGGCGACGTAGGTGTAGGCGATCTCGGCGGACTCTTTCATCACATCGCCCAATTGGCCGGTGAGCTTGAAGCCGCGCGCCTGTTCATGGGCCCGTACCGCCTCGATGGACAGGGTGGCACCACCCATGGCGGTCCAGGCGAGACCGGTGACGACACCGGGACCGGAGAGCTTACGCTCGTCGCGGAAGACCGGACTGCCGAGATAGCCCTTCAGGTCATCGGGTGTGATGATGATGGGTGTCTCCTGCCCTTCCAGCAGGCGCACCGCCACTTTGCGCACGATCTTGCCGAGTTGCTTCTCCAGGCGGCGCACGCCCGCGTCGCGGGCATAGCCGTCGATCAGCGGGCGCAGGGTCGCGGTGTCGAGTTTGATGGTGTCCTTGGCCAACCCGGCCCGGTCGAGCTGGCGCGGCAGCAAAAAGCGCCGGGCGATCTGGAGCTTCTCCTCGGCGATGTAGCCGGCAAGCGAAATCTGCTCCATGCGGTCCAGCAGCGGCCCCGGAATGCTGTCGGTCTGATTGGCGGTACAGACGAACAGGACCTTGGAGAGATCGAAGCGCAGGTCCAGATAGTGGTCGAGGAAGTCCGAGTTTTGCTCCGGGTCCAGGACTTCCAGCAGGGCCGAGGCCGGATCGCCATGGTAGGAGGCGCCGATCTTGTCGATCTCGTCGAGCATGATCACCGGATTGGCGGTGCCCGCGTCTTTGATGGCCTGCAGGAATTTGCCGGGCATGGCACCGATGTAGGTACGCCGATGGCCCTTGATCTCGGCCTCGTCACGCATGCCGCCCACCGAGAACCGATAGAAGCGTCGACCCAGGGCATCGGCGATGGAGCGGCCGACCGAGGTCTTGCCCACGCCGGGCGGACCCACCAGCAGGATGATGGAGCCGGCGATCTCGCCCTTGTGGATGCCAACCGCCAGGAACTCCAGGATGCGCTCCTTCACATCCGCCAGCCCATAGTGGTCGCGGTCCAGAATGCGGCGGGCGCGCTTCAGGTCCAGTTTGTCCGCGGAGTGCTGCCCCCAGGGCAAGAGCGTGATCCAGTCGAGATAGTTGCGGGTCACCGAGTATTCCGGCGAGCCGGTCTCCAGGATCGCCATCTTCTCGAGTTCCTCGCCGACGCGCTTCTCGGCCTCCTCCGTGAGTGTGAGTTTGGTCAAACGCGCCTTGAACTTATCCACCTCAGCGGTCCGGTCATCCTTGGCCAGCCCCAACTCCTTCTGGATGGCCTTGAGCTGCTCCTTCAAGAAGAACTCGCGCTGCTGCTTCTGCATCCGCTCCTCGACCGAGTGGCGGATCTTTTGCTGCGCCTTGGCCAGTTCCAGCTCATTGTTGAGCAACACCAGCACCTTTTCCATGCGCGGCAGGAGCGGCACCGCCTCCAGCACCTCTTGCAACTGCTCTTTCTTGGAGGTGGTGAGACTGGCGGCGAAGTCGGACAGGTGCGAGGGATCATCCGGGCCGAAACGGTCCAGAAACATGCGCAACTCTTCCACATACAGCGGGTTGAGCGGCAGCAGTTCCTTGATGGTATTGATCACCGCCATCGCATAGGCGCGCACCTGATCGTCCGGCGGACCGGCGGGCTCGGGCAGATAGGAGACCCGGGCATTGAAGGGAACCTCGCCATGGACCCAGCCTTCGATATGGAAGCGCTGCAGGCACTCGATCAGCACCTGCAAATGGTCATCCTGACGGTGCACCCGATGCACGCGGCAGGCGGTGCCGACGGTGTAGAAGTCCTTGGAGCCGGCCTCCTCCGAAGTCTCGCTGCGAACCAGCACGACGCCGAGGATCTTGTGCTCGGTGGCGCCGACCGCCTCGATGGTGGACGACCAGTGCTCCGCCGCCATCATGAGCGGCACCGCCTGACCAGGGAAAAAGGGTCGGGACGCCACCGGTAACAGATGAATCTGTCCCGGCAACATGTCGCCCGACCGCGCCAACTGAATCTGCCCGCCCGCCGCTTGGTCGGGGCTGTCCTCGACATCCGCGCTTTCCATGTCCAGGCTGTCCGCTACCACGCTGTCCGACTCAGGCATTCACGTCTCCCGGGCACTAGCCCGTTGCTGATTGAACCCGCGCCCTAGCGCACCGCCAGCGGCGCCGCATGGGGGGCTAATACCTTGTTATCTATAGGCGGATTTCAGGGCGCGGCGCGGGAATTGCAAGCGGGTTCTGCATCCGGGCGATGCACGGCATTGGCCAACCGGATGAAGCCGGCCACGTCGACGGTCTCCGCCCGCTGCCCTGGATCGATCCCGGCGGCGGCGAAGACACTCGCATCCGCCAGCCCCAACAGACTGTTGCGCAAGGTTTTACGACGCTGGGAAAAGGCCGCGGCGACCAGCCGCGCGTGCCCGGCCGGATCGACCAGGGGGTGCGGCAGGGGCCGCAAGGGCCGCAAACGCAGCAAGGCGGACTCCACCTTGGGGGCCGGGGTGAAGGCTCCCGGGCCGATCCGGAACAGCAATTGCGCATCACACCAGGTCTGCACCATCACCGAGAGCCGGCCATAGACCTTGTTGCCCGGGTCCGCGGCGATGCGCTCCACCACCTCGCGTTGCAGCATCAGATGCATGTCGGCGATGCACTCGGCCTGCTCCAGAAAGCGGAACATGAGCGGGGTCGAGATGTTGTACGGCAAATTGCCGACCAGCCGCAGCGACGCCGGCCGCGGCGCCAGGGTGCACAAATCGAAGCGCAGCGCATCGGCACTGTGGATGCGCAAGGCTCCGACCCCGGCCAGGCGCTCCCGCAGCGGCTCGATCAGGTCGCGATCGAGTTCGATCGCGTCCAGCGCGCCGGCCTGCTCCAACAGACCCCGTGTAATGGCGCCCTGCCCTGGGCCGATCTCGACCAGAGACTCCCCAGGGCGCGGACGGATAGCCTCGATGATGCGGCGGATGGTACCGGGGTCATGAAGGAAGTTCTGGCCGAAACGTTTGCGCGCTTGATGCATAACCCACAGTGTGGCCGAATCAGCGACCGGAATCGAGCCTTACCTCAATAAACCCAGGGCACGAACTTGCGGACCTTGAGCGCGTAACCGGCGTACTCGGGATGACGCTCGGTCAGCCAGCTTTCCTCCTTGGCCGCCTTGAAGTCGAAGAACAGAAAACCGAGGATCAGAATCGCCAAGTGACTGAGACTCAGGGTATAGAAGACCCAACCCAGGGCGACGAACAACTGGCTGCTGTAGAGCGGGTGACGGATGAGCCCGTACACGCCTGTCGTCACCAGCCGGCTGTGGTCCACCGGGTAAGGCAAGGGCGTCAGGTACCGGCGAATGCCCAGCGAGCCGAGCGTGCCGAAAGCCGCGCCGATGACACTCAGGATCAGCAGAGCGACCCACCGGGGCTGTATGGTCGCGGCCAGCAGGTCCGGCGTCAGCCAGGGGTTCCAAATCGGGACCATGACAAAGACAAAGACGAGTGCGAACTGAACGGCGACCAGGAGTTCGCCGCGCCGGCCGTGCCAGGCGGCCGCAGGTGTTGACGGGGCGCCGGAGCGCGGATCGGGAGACATGGATCATCCTGCGGGTTATGATGTGGTGGAATCAAGGTGCGGGCGCGCCGCCGCAAGGCAAGGCGGCCGGCGCCGCTCGGCAAGCCAACCGGGGGCGGCCTACCCCGCTCCCGCGAACCCCGCGAATCCGTAGTACCCGCGAGCGACCATCCTTGGCGCTGGATTCCGACATCCTGCCGGTATATAGCGTTCGCACTTGATATCCAGACAGACCTTCGTGTCGGGGCGGGGCGGGTTTGAAACCCGCCCCTACGTCCGGTTATCACGTCCGAAGGCTATACACCGCAGATGTCCCCTTCAGGTCTTGTGCCGGTCCGTCAGCGCTTGGGCAAGCCAGGTGATCTGACAGCGCCCGCCGTCGTCAAGGACGCTCGCGCCAGGTGTCGCAACCTCGATCAGGTGCAGCCGCACCGGCTCACCCAGCCCGACCGTCACCCGGCGTAAGGCGCCCAAGTCGACCGACCAGTCGGGACTGCCGCTGCGGCGCACCGCCACGTCCGTGGCACCGTCGCGGTCGAAGTCGCCGATCACGAAGTGCACCCGCGGCTGGTGCGCCACGGAAACCTCACCAACGATGCTGTCGCGGCACACCTCCAGTGAGAACTGGGATCCCGCCACGACAACATTGATCACGGGTTCGAAGCGGCCGCTGATGGCAGCATCGCTGAGTGCGCCCTCGACGATCATCTGTCCCAGGGCACCGATCAATCCGGTCAGATTGGCCTCGGGCTCGCGCGCAAGCGCGGCAGTGAGCCCGGTCAGATCCTCGGCAGCACCGCCACGGATCATCCGGACAGGCACAGACGCACAACGACCCGATTGGAGCTGGGAGGCTCGATCAAGGTTGAGCGTCGCGGCGGCCGCGCTGAGCAATGACAGGCTCAGCGCGATCACGACCAGGAGAATGCGTTGGCTGTACGTGTTCATTCGTCGATCTCCATATTTTCTTATCGCGGCATCCGGTCTGGCGATCTGCAATCCGGTGGGCGGATCGCGAACCGACCCTCATCCCGATTGACCCGGCTCCGCTGCCTGAAGAGCAGCAATAACCGTACCGCCTACATCAGTGCCAACCACAGGCGCCTGTTCATCCACAACGCCACGCGGAGTTTATCAGCGGCCGGCTGTATTTCAAGACTTTTCGACCAGATCACAGAAATCCTGGATGACCCGACTCAGGGCCGGTACCGCCGGCGCCGCTGACCCAGGGAGGCCTGGCCTGACCCTGGCGTCATCAATGGACAATTTGCGTCACGCTCCCGCGCCACGGAACCGAACAAGACCACCAGCCGCCAGCGATGACGCTCGGCGACCGGTCTGATTGCCGTGCGCAAAGCAGCCGGATCTGGAGCCGCGGGCAAGTCGCTTGCGGTGGTCATGGGTGCGGCGGAGGATCCACCGCATCAGCCGGACACAGGGCTTCCGGCACCGGACCCTCCGTCAGGATGGGCTTGATGGCATGTAGGATGTTGGCGAACAGGTGGGGGTGCCCGGATTCCTCCCGCGCCAGCAGCGCTTTCATGTACTCCCGACGGGTCGGCATGGAGAAACAGGCCGGGCAACTGTCGGGCACCACCGGCAACCCGGCCGCGCGGGCAAAATCCGCCGTCTGGCGCTCACGGCAATAGGCGAGCGGTCGGATGATGCGAATGTCCCCCGCATCGTTGACATAATGAGCCTTCATGGTCCGCAACTGGCCGCCGTGGAAGAGCGACATCAGAAGGCTCTCCGCCAGATCGTCCAGATGCTGGCCCAGCGCCAAGACGTTGTACCCCTGCTCACGGCAGATGCGGTACATGATCCCGCGCTTCATGCGCGAACAGTAGGCGCAGAACGAATCGCCGTCCATATGCGTGCGGGCCTGCTCCATGAGCGGCTGGCGCTCGTAGTACCCAACGAGCCCCAGACGCGCGTAATAATCCGGCAAGTGCGATGGATCGAATCCAGGCACCTGCGGATCGACCGTCAGCACCGCCAGCTCGAAACGCACCGGAGCATAGGTCTGCAGATGATGCAGGATCATCAGCAGCGACAGCGAGTCCTTGCCGCCCGAAACACCGAGCAGGATGCGGTCACCGTCGCGGATCATGCCGAAGTCGGCAATCGCGCGGCCAACCTGGCGCAACAGGGATTTCGGCGGCTTGGGGAAAGACTCGGTCATCACTGGCAAAACGGTGTTCTCATGCGATGGTCAAAGCCAGCTTGCCGGTCACATGGCCGTCCTCGATCAGGCGATGGGCCTCCTGCACCTGCGCCAGTGGGAAGGTCTGCGAAACATGAATCCGCAGTTCCCCCGTGTCGATCATCTTGCCGCAGCGACGCAGGATCTCGCCCTGGTGGGCTCGCGCCCGCGGCAGATCGCGCAGTTGCGGCGTCAGCATCAGTTCCAGACTGATGCGCAGGTTGCGGTTGCGCGCCTCCTTCAGGTCCAGGTCCGGACCCGGGTCCAGAATGGTCACCAGATTGCCGTAGGCCGCCATCGCCGGAATACTGGCACGGAAGCACGCGGGTCCCACGGTGTCGAGGGCGATGTCCACCCCGCGCCCGCCGGTCCAGTCCATCACCGCCTCGAGCAGATTCTCCTCCCGGTAATTGATGCAGTACTCGGCCCCCAGGGCATGGGCAAAGTCAGCCTTCTCCGGGCTGCTGACCGTAGTACAGACCCGCGCCCCGGCAGCACGCGCGAGTTGAATCGCGACATGCCCGACCCCGCCGGCACCGGCATGGATCAACACTGTTTGATCCGGCAGCAAACCGGCCCGGTCAGCCAAGGCTTCCCAGGCGGTGAGCAGCACCAACGGGGCCGCGGCGGCCTCGACGAAACTGATCCCGCGCGGCTTCGCCTGAGCAAACTGATTGTCCAGGCAAATGTAGTCTGCATAGTTCCCGACCGGCCCGCCCAGTCCGCCGTGACAGAACCAGACCTCGTCACCGACCTTGAACCGGGTGACCTCGGCACCGACCGCCTCCACCACGCCGGACCCGTCGCAGCCCAGGACGGCCGGCAGCCCGTCGGGAAGGAGCGGTCCGCGTGCGCGGATCTTGGTATCAACCGGATTGATTCCGGCCGCGACCAGCCTCACCAGGATCTCGGTCGGGGTCGTCAGCTCCGGCCGCGGACGCTCCGTCAACTCAAGCACCGCGGGCCCGCCGGTTTCACGCATCTCGATGACTTTCATGAAAACTCCCCTCGCGTCGTTGTTATGTTCCGGAGCGACCAGCGCCGCGCGCTGCCCGCCCCATGCGCCAGGAGGTCGCGCCAAGCACCTCAGAAGCAACAGTAGCCTTGAGCGCACCTGTCTGACAACACCAGAGCGCACCGCGAGTTCGCAACGCCAGGGCACCACGCCAGCCCGCGACGGCGACCGTATAGCCGTCGAACGTGATAACCGGACAAGGGACGGGTTTCAAACCAGCCCCTTGCCAAGGGTATGCCTGGATATCAGGTGAGAAGGCTATAGCCCCGCGCCTGAGCCGACACCGACCCATCCCGCAGCGGCCCGATGACCGGTACAATTCGGCAACACGCAGACGATAAGGATCGAGACCATGAGCGACCCGACGGACCTCAATGACCTGACGGGCCAGATCGCCGAACTCCAGGCCCGGATCGCACGGTCGGCGGTGGTCCGGCAGCAGTTGATGACCACCCAGGACGACTTGAACCGCACGCTGGAGCGTTTTGCGGGCATCCAGTCCTACAACACCCGCGCCATCGCCGTGCGTGACCAAGGCGTGTTTGCCGAAATCACGGCCGAAGCGGTAATGGAGTTGTTCGACCTCAGCTTCGGGCTGCTGTGGCTGACCGCGCCCGACGGCACCCTCGCCGAGCACCCGGCCGCCGTCGTCGGGATCGCGCCCGCGACCATCAGCGCCGCCGCGCTGGGCACCCTGCTCGCCGACGCGCGCTTTCGGCGCGACCACACCGGATTGTGGAGTCCGCAAGCGCATCCCCTGCTGCGGGACCTGGGATTGCGGCAACTGGTCGCGAGCGCCTGTATCGGCCCCAGCGAGACCGGCTTCGCGGTCGTCCTCGGCGGGGTCACGGCGCGCGAAAACACCGGCTGCCACGAACTGACCGCCGCGCAACTCGAGTCATTCACCGTCTTCGCTCAGCAAATCGGCGCACTGCTTCAGAACCGCAGCGATCAGGCGCTCATCGAAGCCCAGCGCGAGCGGGCCGAGGCCGCCAGCCGCGCCAAGAGCGAGTTCCTGGCGACCGTCAGCCATGAACTATTCACTCCAATGAACGGGGTACTCGGCATGCTGCATCTCCTGCAGTCCGACAACCCCACTCCGGAACAGGTCAGACACATCGTCCTGGCGCAGCAGGCCGGCGATCGGCTGCTGCACATCATCCAGGATATCCTTGACATGTCGACGCTCGAAGCGGGCGCGCTGGAGCCTCGCTATGCCCCACTGGAACCCGGTGCCGAACTTCAGTCGGCGGCCGAATCGCTGCGTGACCGCTGCACGGCCAAGGGCTTGAACCTGGTCGTCACCCATGACCCGGCACTGCCCACGCACCTGCTGGGAGACGCGCGGCGGTTGCGCCAGATTGCCGGCAACCTGATCGACAATGCGATCAAATTCACCGACCGGGGCACCGTGACCGTCGCCATCGGCGGTGCCCCCCTGAGCGATGATCGCTATGAACTGATGCTCGCGGTGTCCGACACGGGAATCGGGATCAGCACCGAGATCCAAACCCGACTCTTCACCCCCTTCACCCAGGCCGACGCCTCATTCACCCGACGCCACGGCGGCGCCGGGCTCGGACTCGCGATCTGCCGCCGACTGCTGGACCTCATGGGCGGCCGCATCAGCGTGGACAGCCAGCCCGATCAGGGGGCCTGCTTCAAGGTCCAGGTGCCCTTGTCCATCAGTCACACGACAGGCGCCGCGCCGCGGTCCCCGGCACCGGTGCCGCCCGCGCCGCCGCGGGTTCTGCTGGTCGAGGACAATCTGGTCGGCCAGAAGGTGGCCACGGCCATGCTTGAGCGGCTTGGCTGCTCAACACTGATTGCGAGCAATGGCTTGGAGGCACTGGACACGTTCGGCCGGGGCGGCATCGAGGTCGTCCTGATGGATGTGCAGATGCCGATCATGGACGGCTTCGAAGCCACGCGTCTCCTGCGTGACCTGGAAGCCGAACGGGGCTGGCCGCGCACCCCGGTGCTGGCCCTCACCGCCAACACCCTGGACACGGATCGTAATGCCTGTCTGGCGGCCGGCATGGACGACTTTGTCGCCAAGCCGATGACCAAGGCGGGGCTCCGCGACGCCCTGGGGCGGTGGGTGGACATCGGATCCTGAGAAGAGCAATGCAATCGCGCGAGCGCACGCTCCGCCGAGGGGTGCCGGCCAGCCGAGGCGCCGGCCGACTGGAGTCCAAGGCTTCAGCCTTGGATCGGCAGCCCAAGGCTGAAGCCTTGGACTCCAAAATGTGCACCGCTGGCCGGAACGATGACCAAGGCCGGAATCGGCTTGCCCCGACTGCCCGCGGGCGGCGATCATCCCGCATATCTCGATCAGCGGCGGCGCGGCACCCTCAGTTGGACTTTCACTTCTCCCCCATCGGCTTCATCCGCTCCCCCTACACCGACAAGTTCGGTATCCCGCGGCAGGCGGGACTGGTCACCGCCGCGCAAGCGCGTCTGGACCTGCTGCCGGACTATGCTCGCGAGGAGGCCTTCAAGGGGATCGAGGGCTTCTCGCATGTCTGGTTGCTGTTCGTCTTCCATGACGACTGCCTGACCGCCGGCTGGCGGCCGACGGTCCGCCCGCCCCGTCTGGGCGGACGTGAGCGGGTGGGGGTCTTCGCCAGCCGCGCGCCCTATCGGCCCAACCCGATCGGACTATCCGCGGTGGAACATCAGGGACTGGAACGCACACCGACCGGCCTGGCCTTGCGCCTGCGCGGTGTCGATCTGCTCGACGGCACCCCGGTGCTCGACGTGAAGCCTTACGTCCCCTACGCCGACGCCCTGCCCGACGCGCGCTCCGGGTTCGCGACGGCCGGGCATGCGCAGGACTGGGTGGTGGAGTTCAGCCCGGCGGCCTTGCACGGCCTGACGCGCGCCGACCCGGACGGCAGCCGGCAACTGCGCCAACTCATCGAACAGGTGTTGGCCCAGGACCCGCGGCCGGGGTACATGGACCGGTATCCGCAACGCGATGCCTTCACCCTGCGGCTCTATGACCTGGAGTTGCGCTGGCAGGTGGTGGGGCGACGCGCCCTGGTGGTCGGGCTGGACATCGCGGAGGAAGGTGCGACGGTCGGTTGAGCTTGGGCGATCGGTCCGCGATTTAGGAAGGAACCATCAGTCGCTGGCTCCTAGAGTTCATCCTGGTAACCTTGTTCGTTGCGTGTCATCCTGGATTGCATGAGTTCGATCAACGTATTAGCGTATCGTCTGGAAGAGGATGCAATCTGTTAGCATGGCGAATTATTAATGCGTATGATCCGCAAACTTTTTTGAGCGGGCTTGTTAGCCCAACAATTGGTCATACTCGGCATGACTGCCAATCCAAAACCACTGCACACCGTCTGGGACGGGTACGCCAAGAGCCCGAAAATGCTTTCCCACACGAACGCTTCGATACTGTCCATTCTTGACTTGTTTGAAGCGCAGGGACGGATGCGACGGGTCTTGATGCAAGAGTTCGTAGTTCGCTCTTGCCAACTGCTGAATGGACTCTGGAAGATCGTCGAAACATCCCCAGAACTTGGTTGATGCGTAGTGTTTCAAATTTCCCTAACCGGCCCTGAGCGGTACTCGGCGAGCGCTTCTGCCGCCAAGGCGTCCAACTTACCAGCTTGGGCATCTGCCTCTATTTGGCGGTCCCAGGCATCGGCGTCCCACTCCTGAAACCAGCGGCGAAACTCGTAAAGCTCCACTTCAGATAACGCCTGAACCTGAGCTTCGATTCTTTCGAGTACAGTCATTTCGGTTGCCTCTAATGCCACCGGTGCTATTCACCGCGATTGAATTTGCAGTTCCGGGGACAGTTTACTCAATTCCGTCTGCCGCAGAGTATGAAATAAGTAAACTGTCCCCAGAATTCATGTAAAGCTAACCGGGCGCGGCACGGGAAGCTGAAAAATGAATCCCTCGCATAACCGCGCTCCGGTTGAGCGTTGGGTTAGGCTTGGGTGTTAAATAAACATTCGGTGTATGAAGCTTCACCTATACACCCTACAAATTATCCGTGTTACGCGTTTAAATACAGGATCCGCAACGGAGTTCGCGATATATTTCACTCATATTTTTCAAACCAATATCTTGACCGTAAGCAGCCGCCTCAAATTGCTTGCCAACCTCTACTAAGTGACCACGGTCATCCTTCATATAACCACAACGCGTTTTGATCTTGCCATTTATTTTTATTTCTTTTGTGAACTCTTCGCGAGCATCAAGCGCATATTGGCTGATGTAGCTACCCATATGCACAAGCTCGTGTAATATTGTCGATTCGACGAGTATCTCAGAGCCTTGCACATCGTTTTCGTAAGCATCAACGACCTGCTCTGCGAGCCAGATCACTCTCGGATACTTTTCCCCATTATAGTACCCGCTGATCTTTGGCTTTGCAGTTAAACCAATAATCGGATAACCAACGTCCCGATCATGCTTAACAAAGGCTAAAGCGACCGATTCTGGCAATTGGCTCCAGAATAGGAATTTCTGCCAAACATCAGGTCTGTTTCGTGGAACGATGGGCAATTTATAGCGAATATACAAGTCAATACGACGTGATCTTTCTAGAAGTTTTCCTCCAGCTATGGCCATTGTAGCCTCCTCTGTAAAATCAAAAATTGTCAGGTTTGCGGTTCTGAAACTTGCCTAGATTGCATCAGGGTTTATCCGGGTTGTCAAGTCCTTACCTGCAGTTCTTTACTGCACCGTTCGTGCGTTATGAGGCAATCTTGCCTCACAACGCACGAACGGATCGCGGATACGCCACATATACCGGGGATGCGCGCGTCGTTCTGATCAAAGAATCAAGAGAAAAAACACGCGTGTGAAGTCCCTTTCTCGGCGAATGCTCAGGGTGTTTAGAGGCACCGGCAGGGGGTCGCGCTTGGCCTCCCACTCCCCGGAACTGCCGGGTCATCCGGCGGTCACGTGCGAGTGATCGGCCTTGGTCATATAGCGTTCGCACCTGATGTCCAGACAAACCTTCGTGTAGGGGCGGGTTTGAAACCCGCCCCTACGTCCGGTTATCACGTCCGAAGGCTATACACCCGGCCATCGCGCGTTCGGTACGGTCGTCGGTCCGCACAGCGGACCCTACGGGTCACGGTGTTACCGGAGGGTCCGCTGTGCGGACCGTCCGCGGCTGATCATACCTCCCTTCAGAGTGCCCAATAACGCGCCTGAACCTCGCGATAGATCTGCAGCGCCTCGGTATCCGCCGGGCGCTGCTCACCGCGATTGAACTTGAGCGGGGTGCGCAACGCACGCCCGGTCAAGCCGGCGACGACTGCCGCGGTGGTTTCGGCAATGGCATCGAGATGGTAACCGCCTTCCAGCACATAGGTGATCCGGCCGCCGCACAGGTCTTGCGCGACCGCATGGAGCGTGAGACACGCGTCGCTCAGGCATTGGGATGTCAGATTGATGCCGGCCAAGGGGTCCATGTAGTGCGCATCCAGCCCCATGCTGACGAGCAGGGCCTCGGGTTGGTACTGGTGCAGGATCGGCACGATGAGCTCGGACAGGATCCGGTCGTAGGTCGCCGCGCCTTCGCCGCCGAGCAGCGGCAGGTTGACGGTGAAGCCTTCGCCCGCGCCGCTGCCACAGTCGTCCAGCGCGCCGGTGCCCGGATAGATGCCCCATTGATGTGTGGAGATATAGAGTACATCCGGGCGCCGGGCGAAGATGGCCGCCGTGCCGTTGCCGTGATGGACATCGATATCGATGATGGCGACGCGCGCCAGACCCGCCGTCTTCAGCAGACGCTCGGCGGCCACCGCGACATTATTGAAATAACAAAAACCGCCGTAGTAATCCCGACCGGCATGGTGCCCTGGAGGGCGCGGGAGGACCAGCGTCGGCGCGCCCGTCGCGACCGCCAGCGCCGCGCCTTGGATGGTGCCGCCGGCCGCGAGCAAGGCGGTGTCGTAGGTCTTGGGGCGATGATAACAATTCGGGTCCAGGGCGCCCTCGTAGTCACCCTTGAGCTCAGCCGGCAGGCTGGCCGCATGGACGGCGAGGATGTCCTCCAACGCGGCCGGCACCGGCTCCCGGACGCCGTCGGCCAGACCCTCCAGCGTGAGCCGCTCCATGATGGACTGCACCCGCTGCGGACATTCGGGGTGACCCGGGGTCTGCAACTGATAACGATACCCGTCGCTGTAGAAGATCGGGAGATCAGTGCTCGGGGATTGCTCGTTCATGGTTATAGCCTTCGGACGTGATTATAGCCTTCGGACGTGATAACCGGACGTAGGGGCGGGTTTCAAACCCGCCCCTACACGAGATCCGTAGATCAGTGCTCGCGCGTTCATCGTTATCTCCGCTGGCGAACTGCCTCATAGAGACAAACACCGGCGGCCACCGAGACGTTCAGACTCTCGACTGTCCCGGCCATCGGCAGGCGCACCAGCAGATCGCAGCGCTCACGGGTGAGGCGCCGCAGGCCCGATCCCTCGCTGCCCATCACCAGACCGATCGGGCCTGTCAGGTCGGCGGCATACAAATCCGCATCCGTCTCGCCGGCGGTTCCGATGAGCCAGATGCCGCGTTCCTTGATCTGATCCATGGTGCGGGCAAGATTGGTGACCTGAATATAGGGCACGGTCTCCGCCGCCCCGCTTGCCACCTTGCACACCACCGGCGTCAGGCCCACCGCGTTGTCCTTGGGGGCGATGACCAGATGCACCCCGGCCGCGTCGGCGGTGCGCAGACAGGCGCCCAGGTTGTGGGGGTCCTGAACCTCATCGAGCAGCAGCAACAGCGGTGGGCCGACGATCTGGTCCAGCAGGGTATCGAGATCCTGGATGGGCCGCGATGCCGGGATGCGCACCCAGGCGAGCGCACCCTGATGGTTGGCCCCGGCAGCCGCCTGATCCAGCGCGGCGCGGTCCTGTTGGCGCACCGGGATCCCGGCCTGGCCGGCCAGCTCCGCCAACTCCGCCAAGCGCCGATCGCGCCGGCTGCGCTCCAGCCAGAGCTCGCCCACGCCGTCGCGGCCGAATTTGAGTGCGCTGCGGACACTGTGGATACCGGCGACCGGGGCGAGATCGTTCATGAGTGAAACATGCTCAACAGATTTCTGATTCGTGACTGATTGCGGCCTCCGGCGCTCCCTGCACCGTTCGATTGCGGCCTTGGGCCTTGGCGCGATAGAGCGCCGCATCGGCGAGGCGCAGCAGCGCGTCCGGCGGCGTTCCGGCCACCGGAACCCCCGTGGCCACCCCGATGCTGACGGTGACCCGGCCAAACGGCGAGTCGGCATGGGGCAGCGCCAGCGCCTCCAGGGCGGTGCGAATCGACTCGCCGAGGCGCAGCATGCCCGCCGCGTCGGTCGCCGGGGCAATGACGGCGAACTCCTCGCCTCCGTACCGGGCGGCCAGATCGCTGATCCGATGGGCCTGGGCACCGAGGACCCCGGCGAGTGCGCGCAGGCACTCATCGCCGGCCTGATGACCATAGCGGTCGTTGTAGTTCTTGAACCAGTCGACATCCAGCATCGCGAGCCCCAAAGACTCACCCGAGCGGGCGCCGCGCTGCCACTCGGCGTGCAGCGTGTCATCGAAGCGGCGGCGATTGGCGAGCCCGGTCAGGCTGTCGGTGGTGCTCAGGACCGCGAGTTGGTGATTGGCGGCCTCGGCCGCCGCCCTGGCGCGATCGAGATCCTCCCGCGCCTGGCGGTTTACGGTGATGTCCTGGGCACTGGTGCGAAAACCGAGCGAACGACCATCGGCATCGAGAATGGGCCGCCAGGAAACCGAAACCCAGAAGATGGAGCCATCTTTGTGCCGCCCCCGGAACTCCAGACTGTCACCGCTGCTGCCCTGGAGCGCTTCCTGGAACTTATTCGCTACCCGGGGGCGGTCTTCATCGGTCGCAAGCATGGCCAGGAAGTCATCCGCGGCCAGGTACTCTTCCGGTGTGAACCCCGTGATCTCCACCGAAAACGGATTCATCCATAACAGCGTTCCTTCCGGACTGAACCACGCCTCCCAACTGGCCGCGTAATTGGCAATGGCCTTGAACTTATCCTCGCTTTCGCGCAGCGCCTCTTCCGCCCGTTTGCGTTCATCCAGGGCGCGCGCCAGCTTGAGATTGCTGTAGCTTAGCGTCGAAATGAGTGTCGAGAATCGGGTATAGAAACTCATCACCCGATCGATGGTGTCCCGACTCCAGCGCGGCACCCGGTCCAGGGCCGCCAGGTAGTCGGCTTCATTGAATCCGAACCGCTCGGCCTGGCGGCGGAAGCCGTCATAATCAGGGACCTCGTCATCATAAAAGAACTGCCCGAGAAAGAGATGTCCCAAGCGCTTGCCGCCCACCGCGATGGGGGTGGCGATATCCCATAAATGATTCTTGCAATTGTATGCTTTGAAAGTCCCCGGCGCCCCGCCCAGACATAGCTGGGTATCGCTCTCGATGCAATTGCGCAGCGTGTCGGGATGCACCCGATGATACCTGGTGCAGATATCCTGCCAACCGGTGGCGACCAGCACCGTGCCGTGGCGGTCGATCACGGCGACGCCAATCCCGGTCAGCGCAAAGAAATCGTCCATGATGGCCTGAATCGCCGCGGTATCGATGATGTCGGCCAGTTCCAGGGTGCCGATATCACCCTCCGGCAAGAGAATCGCGGCCAGTGTGTCTCTCACCTTCGCCTCGCTCTCACGCAGCGCCTCTTCCGCCCGCCGACGCTCGGCAATTTCCGCCTCGGAGCGCCGGATCGCGTCCGAGAGCAGTGCATTGGACTGCGACAACGCGTGCGTTCGCTCCGCGACCTTGTGTTCGAGTGACTGGTAGAGCCGGGCGTTTTCCAGCGAAATGGCCAACTGTCCGCACAGCAGCGACAGGGCCTCGATGCGCGCGGCGGTGAACGCGGCGCGAAACAGCCGGTTCTCCAGCACCAGAAAGGCCGTGGCCCGCCCGTGGACCACCACCGGCAGCGCCAGCAGCGAACACAGGGTCAGACCGGCGAAATGCGGATCGCCCGCAAAGCGGCTGTCGATCACCGCATCGTCGGACACCACGGGCGCCAGTGTCTTCAGCCCCAGCCGCAGCACCGATCCGGCAATGATCCGTTGCGCTTCCGCCGCCTGCCGCGTTAGGTGCGTCAGCGGCTCGCGGCCCCGCAGTCCGCCCTCCAGCAGCCAATCATCGTCCGCGTTGCGCACCAGCAACTGCACATCGGTCGCGCCGGTCAATTGGCTCATGAGGTCCAGCACCCGCGCGCGCAACCGGGGTTGGGAGGTTTCCGCGGCCAACGCCTGGGAGGCTCCCAGCAGCGCCTCATAGTCCAGCGGATCGATCGGGCGCGCACCGCGACTCCCCTGGACACCGGCGTCGATGAACGGCAGCGCCGCCCGCATGGCGTGCGCCTTACCCTCGGCACCCCAGTGCCGATAGAGGTCATGGGCCCGTAACAACAGCGCCCGACCGGCATGTTCGAGTCCCTGCCGCAGCGCGCAGTGCCCGGCGCGTTCGGTGATGAGCGCATGATGCCAGGGACGCTGATGAGCCTGGGCGCCGCGCATGGCCCGCTCGAACACTTGGAGCGCCGCCCAGGGTTGGTCCAGGGCGTCCAGCCGCTGCGCCTCCACCAGATCGCGGAGATGCGCGAAGTTCATCGGCGCGTCGGCGGCGCGGGCCGCCAGCCAGGTCTGATTCGCGGCGAGCCGCTCCAACAGCGCGGGCCGCGCCGCCGGCGCGGTCGCCGGCAGTTGCGCGATCAGGGCGAGTGAATGCAGCAGGTTGGCCAAGGCGGTCGGATAGAATCCGCTGATGTGGCGTGACAGGAGAACCGCGGACTCGGCATGGGATACCAATTCCGCCTCATCGTTGAACAGGCAGGCACCCAGTGCCCGGTAGGTATGGAAATACGCCAGTGCCATGGCGTTTCCCTGGATGGCGGCGAGATGCACCGCATCGTCGAACTCGGCGTCCGCGAAACTCCCGCTGCCCAGTGTCTTGCCCTCCAGGGCGCGCACGAGCTGTCGGTAGGGCAAGAACGCCTGCTCTGAATGCGTGCTGCCGGTCTTGCGTGCGAAGCCGATGGCCGTCGTGATCTCGGTAGTCATCTGCGTGAGTTGCCCGCAGGTATCAAGCACCGCCGCCAGCGAGTTGAAGGGCGTAAAATTCGCGAATTCCAGATCGCCGGCCCGCAAGAGTCCGGCGAACGCCGCCTGGGCATGCACCAGATCGTCGCCGAGCGGTTGAAACCAATGACAGGCGAAGAGCCCGAAACTGTGCTGGGCACGGGCCACCTCGAGGCCGCCCTGATCACGCGTGAGCGCGGTTTCCAAGGCCGCGCGGGCCGCGTGGTAACCCGTGGCATAGTCCTCCCGCAGCGCGATGGTCACCATCGTGATACAACACATCGGGTAGCTCAGGAACTCGCAGTAGCCGGCTTCGATCCACAGGCGGCTGCACCGCGTCATCATCCAGAAGCCGAGCAGCGAGCCGGAAAACAGCGCGGCCGGGATCAACCGGTTGAGCAACTGAGCGATGTCCAACAGCCGCTCATCGTCCATGTTGTGTTGCGTGGGCAAGTGATCCAGCGCGCCCGCCGCCACATGGCGGTAAAACAACGCGAGTTCCTGATCGAGGCTCTCCCGGACCGGCTCCGGCGGCAACCGGATGCCGAGTTGAGCGAGCAGGTCGCCGCCCAGACGCACGGCGTCGGAGTAACGCGTCCGGTTGGACAGGCTCGCGATCTGGATGCAGATCGGTGCGATCAACTGCCGCGGCGATGCGGCCTGTGCCGCCAGCAAGGCGTAGACGGCATCAGCCTCGCTGTGAAGCGACTGGCTATAGAGCACCAGGTGCAGTTCGGTATGGAGAACGAAGGCGGTATCATGATCGCGCTGCCAGGCGTCCGCCGCCAATTGCCCGATCCCCAGGCGCAAGAACCGTTCCGCGGTGGCAAAGGCACCGGATTGGCGGGCCTGTCGCGCGGCCCTGAGAAACAGCGCGCGGGCAAGCGCCCGCTCGGCGGTCTCGATGATCAGCGGCGCGGCGATCGCATAGTGTTCGGCGGCGCGCAGTGGATGGACCGGATCAGCCGTGGACCGGGCAAAGCGCCGGGCCATCGCCAGATGCAACCGGGCCCGCCAGGCGTCGTCGCGAAGCATATACACGGCTTGCTGCATCCGATCGTGGCAGAACGCCAGCGCGGCACCGTCATCGGCCTGATGAACGGCCAACGCCTTGGGCGTGAACAGAATCCCCCGTTCCAACGCCGGTCTGAGCCGCTCGGCGAGTGCGCCCGGATCCTCACCGGTGGCAAGCGCCAACTGACCCAGGGTGCAGGTCGTGCCCAGACAGGCGGCGGCGACCAATGATTCGGCGGTCTGCTGTGCCAGGTCACGCAAGCCCGCGGCGAGGAAATCGACCACATTGGCGCTGGCCGGGCGGGCTTGGATCGCGGCGGTGTCCCACTGCCAGCACCCCTGTTCCGGATCCGGCCGCAAGGCCCCTTCCCGGTAAAGCGCATTGAGGAACTCGATCGTGAAGAACGGGTTGCCGCTGGTCTTGGCGTACAGGGCGGCGGCCAGGGGCCGCACCGCGTCATGCGACAGGTGCAGCATGTCGGCCAGCAGTTCGGTCATGTCGGCCGCCGTCAGGCTGACCAGGGTCAGCACCGGGGCCGCGGCGCCCGTGACCGTCGGTCGGCCCAACAGGCGCAGGAGCGGGTGGGCCGGGTCGACCTCGTTGTCGCGGAAGGCGCCGATCAACAACAAGCCAACCAGATCGGGCTCCTCCAGCAAGGCGCCGATGAAATCCAGCGACGGTTGATCGGCCCATTGCAGATCGTCGAGAAAGAGCACCAACGGATGGGCGGGCGCGGCGATCCGGCGCACCAGGGCGACCAACAGGGCACGCAGCCGCACTTGCGACTCGTGCGGTCCCAACGCGGGCACGGGAGCCTGCGGACCAAGCAGCGACTGCAATTCCGGCACCACCTCCAACAGCGCCCCGGCGTCCGGCCCGACACCCGCAAGGATGCGCGCGCGCCACGCGTCGACCTGCGCCTCGGGTTCCGCCAACAGCAGTTGGCACAACTGGCGTAGCGCCTGGACTGGGCCAAGGAAGGGGCGGTCGTGACGAAACTGCTCGAACTTGCCGCTGATGAACAGACCCCGCTCCAGGGTCACCGGCCGGTGGATCTCGTGAATCAGCACCGTCTTGCCGACCCCCGCGTAGCCGGCCACGAAGAGGCCCCGCGCCACCCCCTCGATCGCGCCGGTGAAAGCCGTCAGCAGCATCGCCAATTCACTGTCGCGCCCGTACAGGCGGCGCGGGGGTCGGGGCGCGAGCGGCAGGTCGCGCTCCCTCAACCGCACGGCCGCGAGCGGCTGCCGCGCGGCCGGCGCGGCACGCAGTCGATGCAGATCGTGGGCCAGCCCGGCGGCGCTCTGATAGCGGTCATCCGGCTCCTTGGCGAGCAGCGTCAGGATCAGTTCGGTGACCAGGGGCGGCAGCCACGGCGCGTGTTCTCCCGGCGGCAGCGGGGCGCGGGCCAGATGGGCGTGAACCAGCGCGAGCGGATCGGTCTCCTCGAACGGCGGCCGACCCGTCGCCAGGGTGTAGAGGACGGCGCCGAGTGAATACAGGTCCGTGCGGTAGTCGACCGGCCGATTCATCCGCCCGGTCTGCTCGGGCGACAGATAGGCCGGGCTCCCCGACAAACCACTCAACGGATCGAATCCGGGATGTTCCTCGGCGAAGGTGGTGGCCAGGTCGAAGTCGATGACCTGAACCCGCAGGTCGTCGATCCGCACCAGGACATTGGCCGGGTTCAGGTCCTTGTGGATGACGCCGCGCCCATGGATCTCCGCCAGGCCGTGCGCCAGATGTTCGGCCACGGCGAGGAAGGCGGCCGGATCGCGCCGGCCCAGGAGCCCGGACTCACCGAGCGTCACGCCGCCGAAGTCGGCGACGGCCAGTTCCGGCACCGCCGGGTCGTAGCGGATCAGCCGCGGACAAGCATCCAGGCCCTGCAGCCGTTCCAGGATGCGCTGTTCGTTATGCAGCGCCGACCTGACCGCCTCGCGATCACCGTCATCCAGGCCCCGCTTGACGATCAGCGGACCAGCCGCCGGATCGAGCACACGCATCACGCGATGCGCGCGCCCCCGGTGGATCTCGGCTGCGCCGGGATAACGATCAATGGTGTTCATGTCTGGGGTTCTCCTGCACCAGCGCCCGCAACCCTGCGAGCACGCGGTCCCGCAGGCCGTGGAGTTCATCCAGCCTCGCCAACGCCGCCGCGCCCTGGCCTTGAGCCTGAAGTTCAACCAATGCGTCCGCCAGCCGGTGCAACTGAGCATGTACCGGTTCGATCGCCTGGAAGGTCGGCTGGGCACCATGGCGGGCCAAACCCTGGCCGTCCAGCCACCGACCGAAGCGGCACCGGCGCTGATCCGGCGGCGGGGCTTCACGCTCGCCGTTGAGGTGGCTTTCCACCACGGCCATCCAGGCGCGATGCTCGGCGCCGGCAAACAGCAGCGGCAAATCGTCGCGGCTCACCGCGGGTAACCCGCCCCAGGCCGGATCGGACCGCCAGGTGACGGTCCAGCCGGGGACCTCGGCCGCCGGCATCGGGCGGGCAATACCGTAGCCCTGGGCCAGTTCGCAGCCGAGCCGCAGCAACATCACACCGTGTTCCACGGTCTCCACCCCTTCGGCGATGACCTGGCGGTCAAAGGCGGCGGCCAGGGCGAGCACACCGTCCAGAATCGCCAGGTCATCCGGATCGTCGAGCATGCCACGCACAAAACTCTGGTCAATCTTGATCTGGGTCACCGGCAGGCGTTTCAGGTAGGTCAGCGACGCGTAACCCGTGCCAAAGTCGTCGAGGGCAAACCTGACCCCCAGCTCCCGGCAGCGCTCGATGATCAGGGAGACCCTGGCCAAGTCCGCCAGCGCGCTGGTTTCCAGCACTTCCAGTTCAAGATCAGTCGGCCTGAGGCTCGGATGCGCTGCCAGAATCTCATACAACCGGTCGACGAAATCGACCTGCTGCAACTGGCGAGCGCCGACATTGACGCTGATCGGGATCTCCAGTCCGATCGTCCGCCAGCGCTCCATTTGGATCAGGGCACTGTCGATCACCCACTCGCCGATGGCGACTGCCAGCGGATGATCCTCGATCGCCGGCAGGAAGGCGGCCGGCAGCAGCAGCCCCAGTTGCGGATGTTGCCAACGGATCAGGGCCTCGACGCCGATGACCGTCCCGGTGCGCAGGTTCACCTTCGGCTGGTAATACAGCACGAATTCACGCTCGGCGAGCGCGTGACGAATCTGTTCCAGGCGTTCATGATGGCCGCGGACGCTGCGGTCCAACTCGGGGTCGAACACATGGTAACGGTTCTTGCCCGCCAGCTTGGCCTGATACATCGCCTGATCGGCCTGGCGCAGCAGTTGCTCGGCATCGATGTCCTCCGCTTGCGGGTAGAAGGTCACCCCGACACTGGCTGAGACTTGCAGCACGTGCTCGCCGACCGGCACCGACTGGGCCGCGGCAGTCAGCAGCCGCGCGAGCAGCGGGACACTGGCTTGGATGTCGGCCAAGTCGATCAGCACGGCGACGAACTCGTCTCCGCCGATGCGGGCGAGGGTGTCGCCCTCGCGCAGGACCCGCTGCATGCCGGCCGCCGCGGCGATCAACAGTTGGTCGCCTGCCGCATGTCCGTGGTGATCGTTGATGGTCTTGAATCCGTCCAGATCGAGAAAGGCCACGGCCAGCAGGCGCGCATTGCGCTGCGCCAGCACCATCCCCTGGCGCAGGCGGTCGGCCAACAGCACGCGGTTCGGCAGACGGGTCAATACATCATAGTGGGCGATATACTCCAACGCGCGCTCCTGCTCCTTCATCAGGGTGACGTCGGAGAACAGCGCCACGTATTGCCGGATGCAGCCCTGGGTATCCCGCACGGCGCTGATGGTTTGCATCACCGCATACACCTCGCCGCTCTTGCGCCGGTTCCAGATTTCCCCGGACCATTGGCCTTGCTCCAGCAGCGCGCGCCACATGGCCTCATAGAACGCCGCGCCATGCAGGCCGGAACTGAGGATACGCGGATTCCGGCCCAGGACATCATCGCTGCTGTAACTGGTGATCCGGCCGAAGGCGTCATTGACATCGAGGATCGTACCGTCGGCAGCGGTGATCATGATGCCTTCCCAGGCATGGGTAAAGACGCTGGCGGCCAGGTAGAGTCGTTCTTCGCGGCGTCTAACCTCCTCGGTCAACTGGTCGGCGATACGCCTCGCGTTGACGCGGGTGTTGATCATGGACAGCATCAACCAGAACAGCAGGCCGCTGAGCGCACCGCCGCCGGCCAGGGCGGTCCAGGCCAGCCTATAGTCGATACCGGAGGCGGTCGGCAGGCGATCACAGACCAGCAGCCAGTGCCGACCGTTGAAGTCGAGCGTCTGCGGCTGATGAAACAGCGACCACGGGTCCGGTGTGACCGCCGGTTTGCTGTCGAATAACAGGCGGTCAGGCGACGCTTCAAGACCATCGTAGATGGTGAGGTCGACGGTCTTGCCCTGGTGGCCCTCCCAGTCGCCGAGGATACCGGTCATGAGGTCATGCATGCGATACGGGCTGTAGGCCCAGCCAATCAGCGCGGCCCGCCGCTGCTCGAGCGTCTGCACCGGTGCCTCGTTGCGATAGACCGGAACATACATGAGGGTCCCGGCCTGGACTTGGGTGCCGGTCTCCTGCACCAGTTCGACCTTGCCGGACAATGCCGCCTCGCCGGTGTCGCGCGCCTGATCCATGGCGACCCGCCGGACCGGCTCGGCATACATATCGAAACCGAACGCGCGCAGGTTACGGTCGCGGAACGGTTCAAGGAAGATGATGGAGGTATAGAGGGCGCGCTCGCCCGGCGGACGGACGCTGTAGTCGGGGAAGCCTTCGCCTTGAATGCCGGCGACGTGGGCGGCGAGTTGATCCGGCGCAATCACCTGGGCGAACCCGATCCCCTGCACGCCGGGGACACTGCCGCTCGCCCGCAGGGTCTCGACATAGGCCCGCCACTCGTCGCGGTCCACCGTGCGCGACGCGGCAAACAGGGCGGCACCGCCGCGGAGAATCAGCGCGTAAGCACTCAGCCGTTCCCCGATCTTGAGGGCCACCTGATCGCAACGATAGCCGAATTGCCGCGCCGCATCCTGCGCGATGAGGTGTTTGACCTTCAGGCCGCCGAAGACGCTCGCCGACAAACCGAGGGCGAGGATGATCCAGGCAAATCCGGTTTTTCGCGTTAAGCTCGATGTCGACATGAGTGGGCTCGGCGGCCGGTTCGGAAAGCATCCAAAAAATTTGCAGCACAGGGCGACAGGTTGATGTGAAAACAGGATGCTCCTGAAGGTAAAGGAACGTCCGGAACGGAGCCTGCCTCGTGGCCCACGACGCACCCATCGCTTAGGATAGGCCGAACTGCAACACCCGAACGGGTTATTTGGGGCTCGATCAATGCCACTTTCCCAAGATCCCCGCCGCCGGCTCGTTTTTGGCGCCAGCGGCTATATCGGCACCTATCTGGTCCCGCGTCTGCTCGCGGCCGGCGCCGTGGTGCGGGTGTCTTCGCGCCAACCGCGCGGGCTGGAGGCGCGCGGCTGGCCGGGGGTGGAGATCGTCGGCGCCGACGCGCTGGACCCGGACAGCCTGCCCGCGGCGCTCGCCGGGGTCAGTATCGCCTATTACCTGGTCCACTCGATGGGCGCCGGTAAGCATTTCGGCCGTCTGGACCTGGACGCGGCCGCCAATTTCGCCGCCGCGGCGGCCGAGGCCGGGGTGGAGCGCATCTGCTATCTCGGCGGTCTGGTGCCGGACGACGCGACCAGCGAGCACATCGTCTCGCGCCGCGACACCGGCCAGGTGCTGCGCCAGGGCACGGTGCCGGTCACCGAAATCCGCGCCGGGATCATCGTCGGCCCCGGCTCCGCCGCTTTCGAGGTCATGCGCGACCTGGTCTATCACCTGCCGGTCATGATCACGCCGCGCTGGGTCACCGCCAAGTCACCCCCGGTGGCCCTCGACAACCTGCTCGAATACCTGATGATGGCCCCGGGGCTGCCGGAAACGGCCAACCGTATCCTGGACGCGGCGGGGCCGGAGGAACTCACCTATGCCCAGATGATGCGCATCCTGGCCGAGGCCGCCGGCCGCCGCCCGCCCTGGATCATCCCGGTGCCGGTGCTGAGCCCCAAGCTCTCCGCCTATTGGCTGCGCTTCGTCACCGCCGTCCCGACCAACGTCGCCCGCGCCCTGATCGAAGGCCTGAAACACGACTTCACCGCCCACCCGCAGGAACTGCGCCGGCTGGTCCCGCAGCGCCTGCTGAGCTTCCGCGAATCGGTGGACGCCGCCTTCGCCGCCGAACGCAACGCCACCGTCCTCGCCCGCTGGACCGAAGGAGCCTTCAACATGCGCAAGGGCCGGATCGACTATGCCTATTACGCCAAACGCGCCGGCGGCAGCACCATTGCCGCCGCCCCGGCGGCCGACGTCTGGGCCGTGGTCAGCGCCATCGGCGGCGACAACCGCTATTACGCGCTCAACACACTCTGGACCATCCGCGAAATCATGGACTGGCTGGTCGGCGGACGCGGTCTGGCCCGCGGCCGGCGCCACCCCAGCGAGGTGCGGGTGGGCGACCGCATCGACTCCTGGGAAGTGATTGGTGTGGAACCCGAACGGCGCCTGACCATGACCTTTGGCATGCGCGCCCCCGGCGCCGGAGTGCTGGAATTCGACTTGGAACCGCTGTCACCCGAGCGCACCCGCCTCACCGCCACCGCCTATTGGCACCCCGCCGGCGTCTGGGGCCTGCTGTACTGGCTCGCCATGGCGCCCGGCCATGCCGTCATCTTCGACGCGCTGACCGGGGCCATCTGTCGGCGGGCGGAAGCGCGGAAGCGGTCATGATCGTCGTTCCAGTCAAAGCGGCCACTCGGATTCCTTTCTCGTTCCCACGCTCCAGCGTGGGAATGCCGTGCGGCCGCTCCAGCGGCCGGTAGCGCCACGCGACGGCTCGCGCGTCGCAACTGGCTCCCATGCCTGAGCGTAGGAACAAGAAATGCCCCTACTCGATTGAGTGCATTCTGGACAAAACTTTTTGTTGCTCCACAATCTAACGTAAGGTGATTTCCGCGANAAANCCANCCCGTAGGAGCCCGCTTGCGGGCGACGGGTGGGGGCACAATGACGCGATTCCGGCAGGTCACGTCGCCCGCAAGCGGGCTCCTACGGAGCTTGATTCTTGATAGCGTCTTATTCGGAAGTCGCCTAAAGTCCGAGAGGCTGCTAGATCATCACGCCGGGTGTCGATCGCATCTGGAAAACCAGGGCACCGAGTCGGCGGCCGTCCTGCGCGGACTCAGACTGGCCCATCGACCGCTGAGGACACGGGCGGCCAGGCGATGCTGAGCCCCGCGATGGCCGTGACCGCGGTCTCGCCAACCAGCGGCTGCACCTCGGGGCGGCCGTACGCCCCGTTGGTGAGTCGGTAGATCATCAGGGTCCGGTCCGTGGGATGCACCAGCCAATATTCCCGCACCCCCGCACGCTCGTAGGCGTCGCGCTTGTCGCGCTGGTCCTTGGCGGCGGTACGCGGTGACAACACCTCCACGACCCAGTCCGGCGCACCCCGACAGCCGGCTTCATCGAGTTTCCGGGAGTCGCAGATCACGACGATGTCGGGCTGGACCACGGTATCCACCCGGTCGTCGGCCTCGTCGGCCTTCGGCAGACGGACGTCGAAAGGTGCGACATTGACCTCGCAGGGGCCGCCGCGCAGGAAGGCGTGCGCCTGGGTGGCGATCTCCAACACCATCTGCTGGTGACCGCGGGTCGGGGCGGGACACATGTCGTACGCCCGCCCGTCGATCAGTTCCCAGCGCTCGTCATCCGGCCAGCGGCAGTAGGCGCCGTAAGTGAATCGGTCTTCTTTGCGGGCAAGCTGCGGCATCGCAGGGACTCCGTCGGTGGCGAACGCCGGCAATTCACCGGCCGGGCGGGATCGCTCAAGTATAGGCGCGCATCCTCGATCCCAGAAAGGAAAGTCAGCCGGGGGCGTGCGCCGCGGTGCCGGCGGTCCGGCCATGGCACGGACTGACGAAACGCGCCGTACCCGCCCACTGTGCCAAAACGGCACAGTCGCACCCGCCGGACTGTTCCCGATCAGCACAGCCGCTCGCCCCTGAGTTAGGCGCCACACGTCGCCAGGCCGCCGTTGCCCCGCCCTCCCCGCCCCTGGGCCTGACGTGGCGCCCGGTGTGGTATCGCCTTCTTACCTGATATCCAGACAGACTCTGGTGTAGGGGCGGGTTTGAAACCCGCCCCTACGTCCGGCTATCACGTTCGACGACTATACGTCGCCAGGGTCTTGGCACGACCCGTGCTCTCACCTCCGCACTGGCCGCCCGCCCGCGCTTTTGCGCCCGCGCACGGTCTGTTCATAATCAGATTTTTCAGGAGTGACTGTCATGATTTACGCGAACCCCGGTCAGGCCGGCTCTAAGGTCACCTTCAAGAAGCGCTACGACAATTTCATCGGCGGACGCTGGGCGCCGCCGGCCAAGGGCGCCTATTTCGAGAACCTGTCCCCGGTCAATGGTCAGCCCTTCTGCGAGGTCGCCCGCTCCAGCGCGGAGGACATCGAGGCCGCCCTGGACGCCGCCCATGCCGCCCGCGACGCCTGGGGCAAGACGCCGGCCGCGGAGCGCGCCAATATCCTGGTCAAGATCGCCCAGCGGATGGAGGACAACCTGGAACTCCTGGCGGTCGCCGAGACCTGGGACAACGGCAAGCCGGTGCGCGAAACACTCGCCGCGGACCTGCCGCTGGCCATCGACCATTTTCGTTATTTCGCCGGCTGTATCCGCGCCCAGGAGGGGTCGCTGTCGGAGATCGACGAGAACACCGTCGCGTATCATTTTCACGAGCCGCTGGGGGTCGTCGGCCAAATCATCCCCTGGAACTTCCCGCTCCTGATGGCCACCTGGAAGCTGGCCCCGGCCCTCGCCGCCGGCAACTGCGTGGTACTCAAGCCCGCCGAGCAGACGCCGGTCGGCATCCTGGTCTGGGCGGAGTTGATTGGCGACCTCCTGCCGCCCGGTGTGCTCAACATCGTCAACGGCTTCGGACTGGAAGCGGGCAAGCCGCTCGCCTCCAGCCCGCGGATCGCCAAGATCGCCTTCACCGGGGAGACCACCACCGGCCGGCTGATCATGCAGTACGCCAGCCAGAACCTGATCCCGGTCACCCTGGAACTGGGCGGCAAGTCGCCGAACATCTTCTTCGATGATGTCTGCGCGGCCGATGACGACTTCTTCGACAAGGCGGTCGAGGGGTTCGTGATGTTTGCCTTGAACCAGGGCGAGGTTTGCACCTGCCCCAGCCGCGCCCTGATCCAGGAGTCGATCTATGACCGCTTCATGACGAAGGCACTCGCCCGGGTCAAGCAGATCAAGCAGGGCAATCCGCTCGACACCGAGACCATGCTCGGCGCCCAGGCATCGAGCGAACAGCGCGAGAAGATCCTGAGCTACTTCGAGATCGGTCGTCAGGAAGGGGCCGAGGTCCTGACCGGCGGCGCCGCGGCGCATCTGGGCGGCGATCTGGAAGGCGGCTACTACATCCAGCCGACCGTCTTTCTGGGCCACAACCGCATGCGCATCTTCCAGGAGGAGATCTTCGGCCCCGTGGTCTCGGTCACCACCTTCAAGGACGAGGCCGAGGCCCTGCACCTGGCCAACGACACCCTCTACGGCCTGGGCTCCGGGGTCTGGAGCCGCGACGCCGGCCGCTGCTTCCGCATGGGCCGCGGCATCCACGCCGGCCGCGTCTGGACCAACTGCTACCACGCCTATCCCGCCCACGCCGCCTTTGGCGGCTACAAGCAGTCCGGCATCGGGCGCGAGACCCATCGGATGATGCTCGACCATTACCAGCAGACCAAGAACCTGCTGGTGAGCTACAGCCCCAAAGCGCTAGGGTTCTTCTGAGGCGGAGCACCCTCAAGACCTTGATCGTCGTCCCGGCCGCACGAGAACCGGAGGTTGAGGCTTTACCGTTACAGTCGCGCAGCGNCCCTGTGGGAGCGGCGTCCCGCCGCGACGGGGGCGGGCGTCCCGCCGAGGCGTTAGCGGTCGCCACCGCACCGCATCGCGGCGGGACGCCGCTCCCACAAGGTTCCGGGCTAAAGCCATCAATGCGCGACACCCGAGCACTGGCCGGAACGACGATCAAGGCCCGTCGCGTAGTTGAACTGACCGCATCGGGTTGCTCATCCCGCGCAACGCAACCCGCCCCGCCTTCGCGTACCAGAGAATCGAACCATGAGCGAGCTCACCGCCGTTGCCCGTGTCATCGCCACCGCGTCCGCCGAGCGCCTGATCGAAGCACTGCGCGCCGAGCACGGCCCGCTGCTCTTCCACCAATCCGGCGGCTGCTGCGACGGCTCGTCCCCCATGTGTTTCGCCCAAGGCGACTTTCTGATCGGCGACCATGACATCCTGCTTGGCGAGATCGCGGGCGCCCCTTTCTATATCAGCGGACCCCAGTTCGAGGTCTGGCGCCACACCCAGTTGATCATCGACGTCGTCCCCGGCCGCGGCGGCATGTTCTCGCTCGAAAACGGCCGCGAGGTCCGCTTCCACACCCGCTCGCGGCTCTTCACCGACGCCGAGGCCGCGACGCTCACACCGGTCGGTGCGCCGGGGTCGGGTTGGACCTTCGGCCAGCCGGGGGGTTGACCGCGATGAGGCCGATCCAACGCTGGGGACTGCCGGCGGCGCTGACCCTTGGCTCCGCCGGGGAGCAGGCCGCCGCCGAGCCGCCCGCCGCCGGGGTTGACGATGTGCTCGAGGACAGTGCGGTGTCCACCTTGGACCCGGTGGTGGTGACCGCCACCCGCACCGGAGAGAACAACCGGGACCTGCCGGTGGCCAATGCGCTGAATCTGCCGGACAGCGAGGACCCCCTGGGCCTCACCGCCGCCCAGGCGCAAGCCGATCGGCGCCAGGCCCAGCCCGCCACGCTCCAATTCCGGACGCGCCGTACCCTGGAGAACATGCAAGGGCGCTTGCAACTCGAGCAGCCCCTCACCGACCAATTACTATCCGGCGGCCGGAGTCAATTATCTGGTCGGGATCACGCTGACCTACCTCTGGTAGGGTCCGCTGCGCGGACCGACCGCTGCGCGGACCGACCGCTGCGCGGACCACCGCCCCCGCAGATCCCGCGCCGCTTTGATGATGCGGGGGTGATGCTGTAGGGTGCGGTGAGGCACGAACCGCACCAAGCGCAGACGGGGCGCGGTTCGTGCCTCACCGCACCCTACGACCTATCCGTCCCCGTCACCGGCAGCGCCCGCGGGCGCCGGTCCCGCCCGCTTCGTGCTAAGCTTGGCCTCTGCGATTCCAACACTGGACGCCTGCCGCCCATGTCCTCCAGCGCTGCCACCCAACCCGCACCCGCGTCCGCGACCCCGCCGCCTCGGTGCCTGCCCGCGGCGGACGCCACACCGCGCTCCGCGGACGGTCTCCTGGTCTCGGAGGCGGTCTACTGGACCAGCTATTACCTGGAGTCGGACCACCATTACGAGTGGAACAATGGCCGCCTGGAGGAGAAACCGGTGTCCGATTTCGAGACCTTTCTGGTCTATGCCTGGTTCAGCGAGTTGGTGCGGCACTTCCTGCGCACCCACCCGTGCGCGCAGCTGGTCGGCTTGGAGATGGGTTTCCGGCTGCCGCTGCCGGGCGGCACCGTCATCCGCAAGCCCGATTTCGGCGTGGTGCGCAACGACAATCCCCAGCCGCTGCTGCCCTTGGATTGCTCCTACCGCGGGGTCTTCGACCTCTGTATCGAGGCCCTGTCCGACCAGGAGCGTAGCGGCATCGAGCGTGATACTGTCATCAAGAAGGCCGAATACGCTGCCGGGGGCGTGCCCGAGTATTACATCCTGCACAAGCATCCCGACCATCAGGCGTTCTACACCCGCACCGCCGCCGGGCTCTATA
>NZ_KB902534.1 GCF_000379525.1 Lamprocystis purpurea DSM 4197
CATTTGTAGTATAGAACTGGCGCGCGATCTCTTCTGTGAATTTTCGAATCTTCAACTGGGCATTGACAAACAGGGCACCCTAGACCAGTCGGATGAAGTATATTAACCAAGAAATCATAGCATTTCTGTTCGTCCATTAACTCGATGACGGAAAAAATGAGCATATCAGTCCAAAAAGATAATTATGTGCTGTGCGGTATTTCATTATCGTCTATCATTCTAAATTAATAAAGGCTCACACACTTGGCCTCATGAGCCATCATTTCTTTAAAGATTGGTGCGCACAACCGGCTCGACGGCAATGCCGGGATCCGTAGGGTCCGCTACGCGGACCAGCAGCCTCGCCGACAGCGAAGTGGCCGGGTTGATGACCAAGGCCGTCGCTTGCTCAGCGCCGACGAACCAAAGCCCGCCCATCCGCGAAGAACACCAGCACCAAAAACAGCACGAGCAGTCCGCCTCCGACCAGCGGGGCTTGCCAGCCGACTACGCCCACCAGCAGCCTACTCGCTCCGAACAGCGCCAGGCCCAGGGCCAGATAGCCGAATACCCGCTTGAGGTCATAGGGCACGGGGTAGTAGCGTCGACCCAGGACATAGGAGACCACCACCATCGCGCTGTAGCAGGCCAGATGTGCCCAAGCGGCACCGGCATAGCCCCAGGTCGGGATCAGGGTGATCAGCATGATGACGGTAATTGCGGCACCCAGGAGCGACACCCAGGCGCCCATCAGGGTGCGGTCGGTCAGTTTGTACCAGATCGACAGGTTCACATAGATGCCGAGCAGTAAGTTGGCCAGCAGCAGGACCGGAACCACCGAGAGCCCCTCGCGGTAGGCCGCCCCGACGAAGTACTGAAAGACATCGAGGAAGAGGGTGACCAGGAGAAAGATGAACACGCAAAAAATCACGAACCAATTGAGCACGATGGCGTAGACGCGTCCGGCGTCGGCCCGCTTGGCGTAGGCGAAGAAGAAGGGTTCACCGGCATAGCGAAACGCCTGAATGAACAAGGTCATTAGGATCGACAGTTTGTAGCAGGCGCTGTAGATGCCGAGCTGCGCCATGTTGGTCGCATCGTCGTAGGGCAGGAGGTACTTGAGCGCTGCCCGGTCCAGCATCTCATTCACGATCCCGGCCATGCCGATGACCACCATCGGCAGTGAGTAGCGGATCAGCCGGGCGAAGAGCGGCCGATCGAATCCACGCAGCCCGCCGTTGAACTGGGGCGCCAGCATCAGGAGCTTGATTGCGCTCGCCGCCAGGTTGGCGATGAAGACATAGCCGATCCCGATGGCCGGGTCCCAGAGCCGGCCGAGGAAGGACTGCGGGTCCGCGTCAAAGGCCGCGCGGCAGCCGAGGATGAAGAAGAGGTTGAGACCGATGTTGATGGCGATCTCGATCAGCTTCACCACGGCGAAACGGCCCGCCCGGTTCTCGGCCCGGAGCCGGGCGAAGGCCGCCGCGCCGATGGAGTCCAAGGCGAGGATGGCGGCGCACCACCAGATGTATTCCGGATGTGCGGGGTGACGCAGCAGGTCGGCGACCGGTTGCCGAAACGCGAAGGCCAGGATGAAGAAGGCGAGGTTGGCCAGCACCAGGACGCGCAGCACGGTGGCGAAGACCACCGGCGCCGGGCGTTCGCCGCCCGAGCGGAAGCGGAAATAGCCGGTCTCCAGGCCGAAGACCAGCAGGACCGCCAGAAACCCCATGTAGGCGTAGAATTCCGCCACGACACCATACTCCGCCGGCGCGAAGGTGTAGGTGAAGAGCGGGACCAGCAGATAGTTGAGAAAGCGTCCCAGCACGCTGCTCATGCCGTAAACGGCGGTCTGGGAGGCGAGTTGCTTTAGGGGATTCACAAGCGGGCGGAGTCCAGGGCGGCGAGTCGGAAGGGTGCATTCTAATGCGTCTCGCAGCGGCTGGAAGCCGCTTCTACTCAGGCTGCGCCGGGTCGCGCCGGATCAGGTCCTGATGGGATCAGGTCTTGATGGGATCAGGTCTTGATGGGATCAGGTCTTGATGGGATCAGGTCTTGATGAAGGACATGAACTCCGAGCGGGTCGCTGGGTCGGTCTCAAAGGTCCCGCGCATAGCGCTGGAGACCGTCGTGCTGCGCTGCTTTTGTACGCCGCGCATCATCATGCAGGTGTGGCTCGCTTCCATCACGACCGCCACCCCGTGCGCCCCCAGGTGCGCCATCAGCGCGTCCGCCACCTGATTGGTCAGTCGCTCCTGCACCTGGAGCCGGCGTGCGAAGCAGTCCACCACCCGCGCGACCTTCGATAGTCCGACCACGCGGCCGTTGGGCAGGTACCCGACGTGGGCATGGCCAAAGAAGGGCAGCATGTGGTGCTCGCACATGGAGTAGAACTCGATATCACGCACCACCACCATCTCCTTGACGTCTTCGGCAAAGAGCGCCTTCTTAATGATCTCCTCGGCCGAGAGGTCGTAACCGCTGGTCAGAAAATCCAGGGCCTTCGCGACCCGTAAGGGGGTGCGGCGCAGACCCTCCCGCTCCGGATTCTCTCCGATCTCGGTGAGCAGTGAGCGCACCAAGCCCTCTTTCTTCAGGTCGTAAACCTCATCCTCGGATTCCGCCTCGAAACTCGCCGCGTAATGTGCATGTGCCGAGATATTGGAAATTTGTGCTTTCTCTGACATGGTTGCTCTCCTGCTGTAACCTGGGGTCTTACGGCCGCTTGCGGCGCGATGCGCTGCGGCGCCATTATCCGAACGTGGGGATGTGCGTGAGATATACCAAAGGTCAGGCGAGCGGTCCGATCAGGGTGCCCAAGAGCAGTACCGCGCTGGCACTGAGCGTGATCAGCACGTTATCGTCGATGGGGCCGAACTCGTAGCGCTCCACGATGGTCGCGACGATGGCCGAGATCACCCCCCATTCGGGGATTGCGGGGTCCGCATTCCCACCGATGATCCAGCCCATCGGTACGCAGACGATCAGCATGAAGACGTTGCCGACCGGGTCCTTGGAGCGGCGTCGGATCAGTGCATTGCGGGCGATGCCGGTCACGCCGTCACCGAACGCCATGTACAGCGCCGGCAAGACCGCCAGCCAGGGGTCACCGAGCAGCCACCACAGCGCCGATACCGAGGCCGCCCACATGAGCGCAAACTTGACGTCGTTGGTATTCTCCGGGGTCTGGAACCAGTACAAGCGCAAACCGGTGCGGTGCGCCAGATAGGTGAACAGGGTCAGCAGAAGGCCGGCAATCAAGGGATACCAGGGGTCGGTGAAGACCAGCGGCACCATCAGTGAGCCCACGCCGCCGGCCATCATATGGACGATTTTGCGGTTATAGTAAACTGCGCGGATCGGCTCCATCCCGCGCGCGACCATGGCCCGGTAGGGGATCAAGGTGAGGAACAGGACGGCCATGGTGTACAGGCTAAGGCCGACGGCCCATGCGAATTGTGGAGAGATGCTCATGGGCGAGGCCTGATCGACGACGGGTCAGCGCGGTGTGGAGACTGTGATGGGCTCAGACGCAACCCGTGGGTTTGGGCAGGCCGCCCCACTTACAGATCAGCTTCATCGGCCCTTTCTTGAAGATATCGTAGAGATCCTTGGTGCTCACACCCTGCTTTTTCGCAAAGATGCGGATCGGTGGGACCACGCCGTCCTCGTCATACATGGCGCGGGCCTTGTTGATGAACTCCATGACCTGTCCGGTCATCTCGAAATCATCGCCGCGGGCCAATTGCACCGCGATCGCTTCGCTCCAGTCGTCCCGGTTCACCAAGAAGCCTTCGCCATCCAGCGGCACATTCAATACATCAGTCGTCATCGCAACATCTCCCGGATACCTAAGTAGAGCACAATGCTCTCACTTGGCCTGAAATGGAGCTTTGCGACGGGGAATCAACGCCGGATGGTTCAGGCTAGCTTGCCGGTGGAACCGCCGCGGCCGCTGTTGGTGTACCGACATCGCTGCCTTGCAGCATCTTGCGGATCGACACCAGCGCCCGGTCGATGAACGGGTGTTTCGGGCGCGGGATGACGCGTGCCCGACCGGCCAGGATCTCCTGCGCCAGATCGCGCAGGCTCTTGATTTCCGCTTGCATCCCGGATCTGTCCACGAACATGCAGGTGGCGGTCAAGGGGCTCATCCAAGACAACTTGATGCGCCGGACCGGTGTTCCCGGGTCGCCGCTGAACTCGAACCAGGTGCCGAAGCGCATGCGGCGCAGGCGCTCCACCATCTGGCGCTCGGGTTCAGAGAGATCCTCGTCGTCGCTGATGCTGCTCTCCAGGGTGGGAGGCGAGGTGGAGTCGCCCGACTGGCCGGGCATGCCCGGCAAGGGGATCTCCGGCCGCTCCAGGGTTTGTGACGGCCAGTTCTGGGGGGCGTCCAGCAGGGCGATCAAGGCGTCGATAGCGGCGGTATTGAAGCCGCCGACGCGCGCGGCCGTATTGACGATTGTTTCGCGCAGTTTGGGAATCGTCTCGATGCGTGCGCGGCGCATCTCAGGCGAGGTGCGTGGATCGAACAATGCGACCAACTGTTCGGCGACCGCGACGGCGTGCTTCCAGGTGGGGCCGCGCTCCTGCTCCTCGTCGCGCAGCAGGATGAACACCAGATGATCCATCCAGGTTTTGGAGAGGAACCCGGCGACCGGCTGCGGCACCGGATAGAGTCCGAACAGACCCTGGATCTCGCGGGCGGCGCGCTGCTTCGCCAAGGTCAATTTCTCGCGCCCGCGGACCGCCTCCTGGGTGCGTTGCTCCATGGTGTCGCTCCGCCGCTGTTGGTCGCGCATCTTCTCGTCGAAGAAGTGCAGGAGGTCATCGAACAGGCCGACGTCATCGGAGAATTCCTGCAGCACCCGATCAACGATCTGCTGCAAGGCGGGGAACATGCCGCGGCTCGGGTTGCCTTCCTCCACCCACTGGCTGCCGGCCTCGACCATTTGATCCAGCAAGCGACGGGCCGGGTGCCGGCTGTCGACGAGGAGCCGACGGTCGATCAACGCGACCTTGAGGTAGGGGGTGTGCAGATGGCTCAGCAGAGCCTTGGCGACGTTTGGCAGTACCGGGTCGTTGAGCATGTACTCGAACAGCATGCCGATCAGGTCGATCAGGTCCGCATCCATGGGCGAGAGCTTGTTGCGGTCGACGGAGTTCAAGACCTTCTCGCGTTCGAGGCTGAGTGCCTCCTTGACCCGGTTGATGAAGCTCGAATCGATCTCGACGTTCGGGAACGCGGCCATGTCGGTCGTCACGGTCGACCCCTGCTCAACGGCGCTGCTGGCCTGTAGGCTGCTGATCGCACTCAGCAGTTCGCGTGTCTGCGCCTGTGTTTCCGCGGGGGATGGAGCGCCCATGGACCCGCCCGGTCGGCCGCCGCGTCGGCCGCCGCGTCTGGTCGACATCAGATCGAGGATCGAGTCGAATAATTCGGCCCCCAAGGCCTGGGGCTCCACCTGATCGGCACCCGCGGTCTTCTCGGATTCGGACTCGGGTTTTCCCCCGTCGCCATGCTCCGCCGCGTCCCTGCCCGCGGCATTGCGGATGTGCACCGGTTTGAGGTTCGGGAGGATGCCGGCGGCGATCAGGATTGCGTTATATTCGACGTAGGTCGCGCGCGCTTTTTTCAGCACGAATTTATCGAACAGGGCGTAGAGGATGATCTTGACGCGTACCTCCACATCCAGCCCCTCCAGGGCGCGGCGGAAGCATTGCACCACATGGTGAGGTCCCGCGGGAATCTCGAAATCCTTGAGTTTGCGCCCGCCGATGACCGCGCCGAGGCGTTGGCTCAGCGCGTAGAGTTCCGGGAAATAATTGGCATTCGCACGTAAGACCAGGTTCTCGGCCGCGACCGACTCTTCCATCTCGTCGGGTTCGACGAGCGAAAGTTCCACCCCGAATCCCTCGCCTGATTCGGACGCTTCGGAGGATTGTGGTTTCGATTTCCCCAGCACGTCGAACCCGAGATTGATCTCCTGACGGAAGATGTGCTCAATGTCGCTGCGGCGGCGCGTCAACTGGCCCATGGCCTCGAAGAACCGGCTTTGGACCGCATTGCTCTCCGCGCGCTCCGCGAAGTCCAGCAGGGCGGCCCCCGCATTTTGGAACAGATCGGCCAACTGCGTATCGAAGAACACCAAGACGGTGTCCCGGCATTGGTCCATGACGGCGTCGTACTGCCGCCGGTTCCCTGATCGAGTGATGGTGTTATTGGACATCTTGACTGGCGTTTGGATGTTTACACCGTGGCCGTCCTGCGCCGACAGACTGCCGGCTTGGCGTATAACGAGCGCTAACGCGCTCAGTCCTCGCCGATGACACGCTCGTCACGGGGCGTTGCGAGGAGTTTTTCCGCCTCGCCCGCTTGGTTGGCAAAGATCATCCGGTACTCGACGCCGGACTCGCCTGTTTGCCGCAATGCGCGCACCTGCGCGCGCGCTTCCTGGTACTGCTCCAGCGTAACGATGTGTGTCAGCTCGAGCGGCGGTGTGATCTTGTAGACAAAATAGGGCATGGTGACTGAATCGCCGAAACGCGGAGTCATGAGTGTAGCTCAATCCTGGCCCGGAGCCATCATTGTGCTGTGTTGCGGATCCGTGCCCGGGATCCGTGTCGGGGTCGGCCCAGGGTCGCGATGGCGCATCAAGGACCAGCGGACATGGTCGCGAACCAACGCACTGGGATGGTCCGCGCGCGCCGCCAGCGCGGCGCGCACTGCGGGCGATCCGGGCGCGTTGCCGAGCGCGACGGCGAGGTTGCGCAGCCAGCGTTCGTGGCCGAGACGGCGGATCGCCGATCCCTGCGTCCGGGCCATGAAGGTGGCTTCGTCCCAACTGAAAAGCTGCACCAGGGTTGCCTGATCGAGTCCGTTGCGCGGCAGGAAATCGGGCTGCGCGGTGCGTCGTGCGAAGCGGTTCCAGGGACACACGAGTTGACAATCGTCACACCCGAAGATGCGGTTGCCGATCAGTGGGCGCAATGGCAGGGGGATGCTGCCGTGATGCTCGATCGTGAGATAGGCGATACAGCGGCGGGCGTCGAGTTCAAAGGGCGCGACGATGGCACGGGTCGGGCACACCTCCAGGCACGCCGTGCAGCGGCCGCAATGCGCGCGGGCCGGGCCGTCGTGAGGCAGGTCGAGGTCCGTATAGATCTCACCCAGGAAGAACCAGGACCCGGCGCGCCGGTTGATCAGAGTGGTGTGTTTGCCGATCCAGCCGAGACCGGCGCGTTCAGCCAGGGGCTTTTCCATGACCGGGGCCGAATCCGTGAAGACCCGGTAGCCGAACGGGCCGATTTCCGCGCTGATGCGCTCGGCCAGCCGCTGCAAGCGCCGGCGCAGCAGCTTGTGGTAGTCACGTCCCAGGGCATAACGGGCGATGAAGGCGCGTGCCGGATCCGTCAGGGCCCGCTCGATGTCCGGGCAGGGCTCCGGCAGGTAGTCCATGCGCGCCGCGATCACGCTGCGGGTTCCAGGGACCAGTTCCGCCGGGCGCGAGCGCCGCGTGCCATGGCGAGCCATATAGTCCATGGTGCCGTGGCGGTCGGCCGCGAGCCAGTCGTGCAGACGCTCCTCGGCGAGGCTCAGGTGCGTGTCGGCAATACCGATCTGCTGGAACCCGAGTTCCAGACCCCACGCCTTGATCGCCGGAGCCAGCGCGGCCCCGGCGTACTCCCGGTGGGGAGTGTCCGTCCCGGCGGCCTCGGTCATGTGCTCACCGACCTGCGGCCGCGTGCTGGATGCAAGTAAAATAATCCTCGTCGTCGAACGGCTTGCGGTCCTGCTGGACGCGCCAGAGTCCAGCGGCCAGACAGTCCATCATACGGTGCTCGGCGGTATGTGGATCCCCGGTGACGGCGATCAGCGTCTGATGCAGGTGGCGGATGCCGACTGGCCGGTCGATGCTCAATTGCTCCAGGATAACGATGTGCAGGCCCATGTGCAGGAACGGATTCTCATCCCCCGACGTGGGCACGAAGTGCCGTTGGAGAACGCGCTCCGGGTCGGTGAGCGCGTTCTGGTACTGCGGGTGCATGCGGACGATCTGGACGATCTGCGCCTCCACCGGATCGAGGGGCTGACCCGATCGGGCCTTGGCCCAGGCATCGACGAAAGCGCGACGATGGGTCTGGCGGTCTGATGAAAACACGATGGGCCTCGTTTATGCAGATTCACTTGCGTTCATGTGCGAACCGTTTTCTCCTTGCGGCGCCGGGGTCTTGTCCGGAAACTCGCACAGGTCGGCGATGGGGCAGGTGGGACACTTGGGGGTGCGTGCCACGCAGCAGTAACGACCGTGCAGAATCAGCCAGTGGTGGGCGTTCTGGAGGAACTCGCGGGGGGTGTGGCGCAGGAGCTTGTGCTCCACCGCCAGCGGCGTGGCCCCCGGGGCGATCCGGGTGCGGTTACCGACGCGAAAGATGTGGGTATCGACCGCCATCGTCGGCTCACCGAAGGCGGTATTGAGCACCACGTTGGCGGTCTTGCGGCCCACGCCGGGTAGTGCTTCCAGCAACTCGCGGGTGCGGGGCACAGCGCCGCCGTGGGCAGCCAACAAGTGCTCGCAGGTCTTGATGATATTGCGTGCCTTGCTGTTGAAGAGGCCGATGGTGCGGATATGGGATTTCAGTCCCTCCTCGCCCAGGTTGAGGATCGCCTGGGGTGTGTTGGCCACTGGGAAGAGCCGGGCGGTGGCCTGGTTGACCGCCTTGTCGGTCGCTTGGGCGGAGAGGATGACGGCGATCAGCAGTTCAAAGGGGCTTTGATACACCAGTTCGGTGGTTGGTGCCGGGTTGGCGGCGCGCAGGCGCTCGAAGATCCGGCGGCGTTTGGTATCGTTCATCGTGTCGGGAAGATAAGGCGTCCGTCACCGCGTGCCAAGTCCCAAGCACGATCCCCGCGTGGCTTCGCGCTTGCAAAATGCCTGGATCTGGATAAAAATACAGCTATCGCAGACCGTCTCACGATTTGACAGCAATCGCCTGACATCAAGCCGGTCCCGCCCTGGGAATCTCGGAGCAACTCCATGTATCTCAAACGGACTTCACCATATCATCCCTACTACACCAGTGCTTTGGGAGAAGCCTTTCTGTGCGATACCCTGGAGTTTTTGCCTTTTCTGTGTGATGCGTCCGTAGACCTGATCCTCACCTCGCCGCCCTTTGCGCTCAAACGCAAGAAAGAGTACGGCAATGAGGAAGAAGACAAATACTGCGACTGGTTCATGTCCTTCGCCCCGCATCTGTACCGGATTCTCAAGGATGATGGTTCCTTTGTTCTCGATCTGGGCGGGGCCTACAAACCGGGGTTCCCCGTACGCTCCATTTACCAGTTCGAGTTGCTGGTGCGGCTGGTCAAGGAGACTGGATTTTATCTGGCACAGGAGTTTTACCACTACAATCCGGCGCGTCTGCCGGCACCGGCCGAGTGGGTCAATGTACGTCGTGTGCGGGTCAAGGATTCGGTGAATGTTGTCTGGTGGTTGTCCAAGACACCGAATCCCAAAGCCGATAACCGGCAAGTGTTGCGGCCTTACAGCGACAGTATGCAAAGTCTGTTGAAAAACGGCTACAAGGCGAAGCTGCGGCCGAGCGGACACGACATCTCGGAGAAGTTTTCGCGTGACAATGGCGGCGCGATCCCCCCGAACCTACTTGAATTGGCCAATACCGACAGTAACGGCCGCTACCAGCAGCTGTGCCGTGAATATGGCGTTAAGGTCCATCCGGCGCGCTTTCCGCCGCAGTTCGCCGAATTCTTTATCAAATTTTTAACCGATGAGGGCGCCTTGGTATACGACATCTTCGCCGGCTCCAATACCACCGGATTCGTTGCCGAGAAATTGGCGCGCCGGTGGCTGGCGACCGAACTCTCCGAAGAATACCTGCGGGGCAGTAAATTTCGCTTTATGGACAAGGATCTGCCGGTGAAAGTCAGCAAGCGGGTGACACGCGCAGTGGAGAAGGAAAACCTTCAGATGTCGCTTTTTCCAAACAAGAAATGAGCGGACCACTGCGCAAGCAAGATCTGTTGAAGCGAGTCCTTTTAGGGGTCGATGCCAGTGGTTGGCAGGCGCTTGTCGTTCATCGATCACACCCGTTCGGTTTGCGCATATTCAGGTGCGAAGACGCCCATTTTATCAGTTTTCGCATCTATATCTGGAACTGTACACCAGGCGGCAGGAACCGTCCCGTTGACGAATTTCGGGTGCAGCTTACGGGTACGGTCCCGCAAGCTGAAAGGGGAGAGATAACCTTATTACTTGGTTGGCATGAGGGTTACGGTGTCTTCGTCGGGTTCGACATGCGTCGACATGCCGGCCAAGCATCGGCTTCTCCCTCCATTCAAGTCAAGGAGGCATCATTGCTCAATGCGCACAACCGGGCATTCTCCGCATATGATCGAGCAAATGGTGAAATCGCGATCTGTTTCCGTCCGGAATTCCTGGTCGAATATTGTATGAATCTGGCAACGCTTCACGGTTTTACGGCTGATGACGAAGCTTTAGGGATGTTGAATACGATCGATACGTTGAATGAGCGTGACGTTGAGACCAGGATCGCCAGTTTCGAACGGCGCGAGGTCATCGCCACTATTAGAAAAAAATATCGTGAGTATGATTTCCGCCGTCGTGTTGTAACCGCTTACGCAGCAACCTGTGCTTTTTGCGGTGTACAGCTAAGGTTAGTTGAAGCCGCCCATATCATTCCGGTAGCGGCAGATTCAAGTACGGACGAAACGCGCAACGGTGTCGCTTTGTGCGCGCTGCACCACCGCGCTTACGATCAGAATCTGATCAGCTTCGATGAAGCGTATCGCATTGAAGTCAGTGCTACGGCGATCATGCGGCTAAGCGAAAGCGGTTTGGCGGGTGGCTTGGCAGCATTTCGCGAAGGCATCAAAAGTGCGATCGTTCTGCCGGCGGATAAGCGCGATTATCCAGCCCGACAGTATGTTGCAAAAAGTCGCGAGATCCGGCAATGGCAAACATGAGTTGTTCCTATCGGGTCGACCGCGCCATCGGAGGCCAAGCACAGTGATCGACCAACTCACCGATCGCCAGCGCCAGATACTGGATCTGATCCAGCGTCATATCCGCGTGACCGGCGTGCCGCCGACCCGGGCCGAAATCGCCCGCATCCTGGGGTTCCGCTCCGTCAATGCCGCGGAGGACCACCTGCGCGCCCTGGCCCGGCATGGTGTCATCGAACTCACGCGCGGGCGCTCGCGGGGCATTCGACTGATTGCGGATGGGGCGATCGGGGGGGACGCGAATGCGGATACGCGGCCCGGTGCGGCGGGTGGGTTCGGTGCGGGAGCGGACCTGCCGGTGATCGGGAGGGTGGCCGCCGGCAGTCCGATTCTGGCCGCGGAGCATGTTGAGGACCGTCATCGGATCAGCCCCGATCTGTTCCGTCCGCGGGCGGACTACTTGCTGCGGGTGCGCGGCAGCAGTATGCGCGACGTGGGTATCCTCGACGGCGACTTGCTCGCCGTGCATGCCTCTGCGGAGGCGCAGAATGGTCAGATCGTCGTCGCGCGGCTTGCTGATGAGGTGACGGTCAAGCGACTGCGCCGCCATGCCCGCTGGGAACATCGCGTGCAACTCCTGGCGGAGAATCCGGAGTTTCCGCCCATCGTGGTGGACCTGCGGGAGCAGGAACTGGTCATTGAGGGCATTGCCGTGGGCGTGCTGCGCCTGGGGTTGGCCGCGCCGCTGCAGGTCGACGACTGAGCGCTTGTTTCAGGTTTTTTTCACACAGCATCTTGCCGCCATGTCCATCCAACAAATCCTCGATCGGCACCCCGACCTGTGGCGCGGCCGGGTGGCGCCGGAGCAGGTCCCGGCGGGAGTGCCGACCGGGTGTGCGGCACTGGATCGGGAACTGGTCTGGGGTGGTTGGCCGCCCGGTAGTTTGAGCGAGCTGCTCAGTGCACGGATGGGCGACGGACTCGGGCTGGTCCTGCCGACCCTGGCGCGGCTCAGTACCGAACCGCGCTGGCTGCTGCTGGTTGACCCGCCCTGGCTACCCTTCGCACCGGCCCTGGCCGCCCATGGTCTGGTGCTCGAACAGGTGGTGGTCATCAACGCCGGTACGCGGTCCGCCTGGGCCGCCGAGCAGGGATTAGGCTCCGGCGCCTGTGCGGCGGTGCTGCTGTGGGGTGGCGGGCCTTGGAATCCTACGCGGCTGCGCCGGCTCCAGTTGGCTGCTGAGACCGGCGGCGCACTGGCTTTTTTGTTTCGTGATCCGGCGGCCTGCCGTAGTCCCTCGCCTGCGCCACTGCGCCTGCAAGTAGAGCGGATCGCTGACGGCCGGCGGGTGACGGTGCTCAAGCAGCGCGGCGGTCGCGGTGGGGTCGTCTTGACCCTGAGTAACGAGTCAAGCATAAGTTAAACAACGACAACGACCGAGACGCCAAAGGAGATCCCTTGCGTATCGACTCCATTCGTCAGCGCCTGCAGGCCCAGGGCGCGAAGCACTGTCACGAACAGCGGGTGTTGCAGGCTTGGGCGCGCGGCCTGTCCGTGGATACCCGTCACCGTCGCGCCGAAGATTTCCTGCCGCTGCGGGTGCGCGCGGTGCTGCCGGCCTTGTTGGGCGAATTGCAGGGTCTGGCCCGGCTGCGGTCCGAACATCCTGATGCCGACGGTTCCGCCCGGCTCCTGGTCGCGCTGGCCGATGATCAGTTGATCGAGAGCGTCCTGTTGCCGCGCAATGGCCTGTGCGTGTCCACTCAGGTCGGTTGCGCGGTCGGTTGCCGCTTTTGCATGACCGGGCGCTCCGGCCTGCTGCGCCAACTCGGCAGCGCCGAGATCGTCGCCCAGGTGGCACTCGCCCGCACGCGCCGCCCGGTCGAGCGGGTCTTGTTCATGGGAATGGGTGAACCGGCGCATAACCTCGACAACGTGCTCGAGGCCATCGAACTGCTCGGCACCGTCGGGGCGATCGGGCACAAGCATCTGGTCTTTTCCACGGTCGGCGACCGGCGCGTCTTCGCGCGTCTGCCGCAAAGCCCGGTGAAGCCGGCGCTGGCCCTGTCACTACACAGCACGCGCGCGGAGCTGCGTGCCCGGCTGTTGCCCAAAGCACCGTTGATCGATCCGGAAGCCCTGGTCGATCTGGCCGAGTGCTATGCCCGCGCGACCGGCTGTCCGACCCAATATCAGTGGACCTTACTTGCCGGCGTCAACGACGGCGACGAAGAACTGAACGGCATCATCAGGCTCCTCACCGGGAAATACGCGATGATGAACTTCATCCCGTATAACTCGAACGAGGGACTCGGGTTCAGCCGGCCCTCATGGGAGCACGCGTCGGCGATGGCCGCCCGGTTACAGCAAGCGGGGATCGTCACCCGCCTGCGCAACTCGGTTGGACAGTCGATCGACGGTGGTTGCGGGCAGTTGCGGGCGCGGGTCCAGGACCACTTAGTCACGAGTCAGAAATAAGTACTTCAAGTGAAATATTTGTAGGCGAAAATAATTTTAACATCTTCGTACCTGATATCCGGACAGACCCTTGGTGTAGGGGCGGGTTTGAAACCCGCCCCTACGTCCGGTTATCACGTCAGATGCCTATATCATCGCCTCGATTACGACAACGACAACGACAACGATCGAGAAGTCAAAGGCGTTCCGCATATCACGCCGACCACAGCGGGCCTTCCTCCATCGCCGCGATCTGCTCGCGCAGGGCCAGGATGTGATCCTGCCAGTAGTGCTGGGTGTTGAACCAGGGAAAGGCGGCGGGGAAGGCGGGGTCTTCCCAGCGGGTGGCGAGCCAGGCGGCATAGTGGATTTGGCGCAGGGTGCGCAGGGCCTCGATCAGGTGCAGTTCGCGATGGTCGAACTCCTGAAAGTCCTCGTAGCCGGCCAGCACGTCCGCCAACTGGCGGCTCATGTCGGCGCGGTCTCCGGAGAGCAGCATCCACAGGTCCTGCACCGCGGGTCCCATGCGGGCATCGTCGAAATCGACGAAGTGCGGACCGGCGTCGGTCCACAGCAGATTCCCGCGGTGACAGTCGCCGTGCAGCCGGATCATGGCGAAGTCGCCCGCCCGCGCGAAGCAGGCGTGCACGCCGACCAGTGCCATCTCGACGACGGATTCATAGGCCGGAAGCAGGTCGCGCGGGATCCAGCCGCCGGCGAGCAGCAGATCGCGGGGGCCGGTGCCGAAGGAGGCGATGTCGAGGCACGGGCGATGCGCGAAGGGACTGACCGCGCCGATGGCATGGATGCGGCCGATCAGGCGGCCGATCCACTCCAGCACCCGCGCGTCGTCCAATTCCGGTGAGCGGCCGCCGTAGCGCGGGCTCAAACTGAAGCGGTAGCCGCGATGCGCGTGCAGGGTCCGGCCCAGCGTCGCGAAGGGCGGGACTGCCGGGATTTCCGCGTCGGCCAAATCCAGGGTGAAGGCGTGCTCCTCCAAGATGGCGGCGTCGCTCCAGCGGCCCGGTCGGTAGAACTTGGCGATCACCGGCTCGGCCTCGTCGATGCCGACCTGATAGACCCGGTTCTCATAGCTGTTGAGCGCCAGCAGGTGGCCGTCCGTGGGCAGACCGATGGACTCCACGGCATCCAGGATCAGATCCGGACTGAGATCGGCGTAAGGTGTGGGATTCAAGTCGTTCATGAGTGCCATTCTAGCCGGGATCGCTGCCTTGGTGCCTGGCGATGCGCTGCGCGGCCCGACGGATGGTCTCCGCACCCGGGATTTGCCCCTTGCGACAGGTCCGGGCATGATGCGCGCGGCAGGTGCCTCCCGGGGCGTCTCAGTCAACTCCCCGACCATGATCGTCCCGCCATGTGGGCTACCAATCCGATGTGCCGACCGCATTGGCTTATCTTGAAAAATGCCGTTCGCCGCCAGTCGCGTGGGCGCAGCAGGTCCCGTTTCAGGGGCATCGGCGCCGTCGCTCGTGCCGCGGCGATCGGTGTCCTGCTGCTTGCCGGCCTCGCGGCGGCGGACGGCGAGGGCGCCGCGAGCGGATCACGCGGCGGCGAGCCCGGCGGACCGCCGCCGGTGCGGTTCTTTGCCGTCGGCGATCTGCCCTATGGCCAATCGGAGGTCGCCCCCTTGCAGGCACTCCTGAACGCTGCCGCGGCCCAGCATCCACCCTTCATCGCCCATGTCGGTGACATCAAAGCCGGCAGCACCCCTTGTACCGACGCCAACCTGCACGAGATCGCCGGGATCTTCCGTGCGCTGCCGGTTCCGGTCGCCTACACGCCCGGAGATAACGAGTGGACCGATTGTCACCGTCCCGCCGCTGGGGGGCTGGATCCGCGTGTGCGGTTGGCGCGGGTGCGTGAGGTGTTCTTCGGTGATCCAACGGTCCTGCGGCTGGCCGCCTTGGGCGCGGTCCCGGCAGCGAAGGCGTTTCCGGAAATCTACGCCTTTCAGATCGACGCGGTCGCCTTTATCTCGTTACATATCGTTGGCAGTAATAATGGATTTAGCGACAATGATCCCGCCGCCGCGGCCGAGTTCGCGGCGCGTGAGGCTGCGAACACGGCTTTCCTGAACCGGGCTCTGGAGTCCGCCAAGGCCGGGAATGTTCGGGCGTTGGTGCTGATGATTCAGGCGAATCCGCTGTTCGATCGGGGGCAGGGGCCGCCGGGCTTTCGGGGTTTCAAACAGCAACTCGTCGCCGCGATGGCGCGTTTCGCCGGTCCGGTGCTGGTGCTGCATGGCGACACCCATCGGTTTCGGCACGACCGGCCGCTGATCGACCCGGTGCGCGGTACGCCCTTCGCACGCCTGGTGCGGATCGAGGTGCCCGGATCGCCCGTGGTTGGCGGTGTTTGGATTACGGTTGATCCGTCGGCGCCGGAGCCCTTCCGTGCCGATCCGGTGTATGCGGTGTCGTTGGACTCCCTGAATTGATCGAGCCGGTGACCGAGCGGGCCCGGGTAACATCCTGGCCATCTATAAGCTTTTTTGTATAGTGGATATCAAAAATATTGAGTTTTCTTTATTTATCCGATCGCTAAAATACTCCTCAGACAAGATTGCTTGGTTATTCGCGGCAACCCTTGTCGGTTTGAAGACGGTGGTCGACCCGTGGGGCGGCTGCTTCCACTTTAAGATGACATTCCACGAGGACTGAACATGGCGAAGAGTTACAGCGCGGGTGTGAAAGAGTACCGCGAGACTTACTGGATGCCGGACTACACCCCCAAGGACACCGATATCCTGGCGTGCTTCAAGATCACCCCGCAGCCGGGCGTGCCCCGTGAGGAGGCCGCCGCCGCGGTGGCCGCCGAGTCGTCGACCGGCACCTGGACCACTGTCTGGACCGACCTGCTGACCGACCTGGACTACTACAAGGGTCGCGCTTACGCCATCGAAGACGTGCCGGGCGACGACTCCTGCTACTACGCCTTCATCGCCTACCCGATCGACCTGTTCGAGGAAGGTTCGGTCGTCAACGTGTTCACTTCGCTGGTCGGTAACGTCTTCGGTTTCAAGGCCGTGCGTGCCCTGCGCCTGGAAGACGTGCGCTTCCCCATCGCCTATGTCATGACCTGCGGCGGTCCGCCCCACGGCATTCAGGTCGAGCGCGACATGCTCAACAAGTACGGCCGCCCGCTGCTGGGTTGCACCATCAAGCCCAAGCTCGGTCTGTCCGCCAAGAACTATGGTCGGGCGGTCTACGAGTGCCTGCGCGGCGGCCTGGACCTGACCAAGGACGACGAGAACGTCAACTCACAGCCCTTCATGCGCTGGCGTCAACGTTTCGATTTCGTGATGGACGCCATCGACAAGGCCGAGCGCGAGACCGGCGAGCGCAAGGGGCACTATCTGAACGTCACCGCGCCGACCCCGGAAGAGATGTACAAGCGCGCCGAGTACGCCAAGGAGATCGGCGCGCCCATCATCATGCACGACTACATCACCGGCGGCTTCTGCGCCAACACGGGTCTGGCCAACTGGTGTCGTGATAACGGCATCCTGCTGCACATCCACCGCGCCATGCACGCCGTGCTCGACCGTAACCCGCACCATGGCATTCATTTCCGGGTGCTGGCGAAGATCCTGCGTCTGTCCGGGGGCGATCACCTGCACTCCGGCACCGTGGTGGGTAAGCTGGAAGGTGATCGCGAGGCCACCCTCGGCTGGATCGACATCATGCGCGACAAGTTCATCAAGGAAGACCGCAGCCGCGGCATCTTCTTCGATCAGGACTGGGGCTCCATGCCCGGCGTCTTCCCGGTGGCCTCCGGCGGCATCCACGTCTGGCACATGCCCGCGCTGGTGACCATCTTCGGCGACGACGCCTGCCTTCAGTTCGGCGGCGGCACCCTGGGCCACCCCTGGGGCAACGCGGCCGGCGCCGCGGCCAACCGGGTCGCTCTGGAAGCCTGTGTTCAGGCCCGCAACGAGGGCATCGCCATCGAGAAGGAGGGCAAGGACGTGCTGACCAAGGCGGCGAAGCATAGTCCTGAACTCAAGGTCGCCATGGAGACCTGGAAAGAAATCAAGTTCGAGTTCGACACGGTCGACAAACTCGACGTTGCGCATAAATAGGCTGTCGCCAACCAGTGGTCAGCCGCCGGCAAGCAGTGCCGGCCGGCGGCTGCTGGATGCCGAGGTCGCACCGTGAATTCCGACTGAACTCCGAACAACCCGAATCTGAGGATACATCTGATGAGCGACATGCAGGACTACCGTTCCAGTCTCGAAGACGTCAACAGCCGTAAGTTCGAAACCTTCTCTTATCTGCCGCCCATGGAGCCGGAAGGTATCCGCAAGCAGGTAGAATACCTGGTCCGCAAGGGTTGGAACCCGGCGATCGAGCATACCGAGCCGGAAAACGCCTTCGACCACTACTGGTATATGTGGAAGCTGCCGATGTTCGGTGAGACCGACGCCGACCGAATTCTCGAGGAAGCCGCGGCCTGTCATAAGGCCCACCCCAATAATCATGTGCGGCTGGTCGGCTATGATAACTATGCCCAGTCCCAGGGGGCGGCCATGGTGATTTATCGGGGCAAGCCGGTCTAGTCGTTTCTCGCTCGCGCGAAAAACGCTGTTTGAAGGCGGAAACGAGGGCTCCTGTTTCGCCCGGCGGGGCAGGTGCTCGCTAACGTTTCCAAGTTCCGCATGGGAAGACAGTCGTGGCCGCTCCAGCGGCCGGAGCCTGGACGCGACGCTGGAGCGTCGCCACGTGCTCCCACGCTGGAGCGTGGGAGCCAGAATTAGAACCAGGGCAATAGTGATGAGTGAAGTCGACCGCGAACAATATCTGATCAAGACCGAGCCCTATTACCGCCCGGTGACCAACGAGGTGGCGCTGTACGAGGCCGCCTATGCGGCGCGGATGCCGGTCATGCTCAAGGGTCCGACCGGATGCGGTAAATCCCGTTTCGTGGAGTATATGGCCTGGCGGCTGAAGAAGCCGCTGATCACGGTTGCCTGTAACGAGGACATGACCGCCTCCGACCTGGTCGGGCGCTTCCTGCTCGACATCAATGGGACTAAATGGCAGGACGGTCCGCTGACGGTCGCGGCGCGGATCGGTGCCATCTGTTACCTGGATGAAGTGGTCGAAGCCCGTCAGGACACCACGGTCGTCATCCATCCGCTCACCGATCACCGCCGCAATCTGCCGCTGGAGAAGAAGGGTGAGCTGGTCAATGCGCACCCGGATTTTCAGATCGTGATTTCCTACAACCCTGGCTACCAGAGCCTGATGAAGGATCTGAAGCAATCCACGAAGCAGCGTTTCGGCGCCCTGGACTTCGACTATCCCAGTGCGGAGATCGAAGCCGAGATCGTGACCCACGAGGGCCTGGTGGACAGCGCGGTGGCGGAGAAGCTGGTGCAGATCGCGCAACGCAGCCGCAACCTCAAAGGGCACGGACTGGATGAGGGGATGTCGACCCGCCTCCTGGTCTATGCCGCCCAGCTCATCGGCAAGGGCGTCGATCCCCAGTCCGCCTGCCGCATGGCCCTGGTGCGTCCGCTCACCGACGATCCGGATATGCGCGATACGCTGGACGCGGCGGTCAGTACCTTCTTCTAGGAGACCGCTGGAGGCTCCCGGCATGACCATCGACTTCTCCGACTATGTCTCCTGTCTGAAAACCGACCCGGAGCACCCGCACAAGCAGGCGCTGGAGGCGAGCTATCATGAGGCCGCGCGGGTCATGTCGACTCAGGGACTCGAACATTACCTGACCGGCATGAAGGCCCTGTGCAGTCTGAACAAGGGGGAGGATCTGATCCTGACCTATGTTCAACACCTGCCGGCGGTGGTCAAAGAGGTCGGCGAGGACATCACCCCGGATCTGGTGGGGGCCTTGATGAAGCTGGCCTCCCACACCTCGGGTACCGTCATCACGCTGGTCATGGCAAACATGCCGTTGGCCGCGAGCCGGTTGGGTGACGCGGAAGTCGTGCGGGGTTATCTCAACCTGCTGCATCAGTTGGCCGGCAAGGCGCCGCGGGGATTGCGGCCGATGATGGAGAACATGGACGAGTTGCTCGGCAAGCTCACACTCGGCGGTCTGCGCCGCTGGGCCATGTGGGGTGCCCAGGCCCATGCCCGCGATCTGGATGGCCAACTGGCCTATTTCGGACTGCAAACCGAGTCCTCGCGGGCGGTGCTCCAGAAGGAGCGGCGCGGCACCCTGTTCGTGGACAATCAGCGCAAGCTGAATTTTTATCTGCGGGCGCTGTGGGCGCGCGCTTTTTTTATGCGCCCGACCTCCGGAGATTATGAGTCGCGGCTGGGCTTGCGGCCCTTCATCGAGGATTTCCAGATCCACCTGCCGGACGCATTCGATAGTTTTCGCGGCATTTCCGGAGTCACGGTCTACCGTGCCGCCGCGGCCCATTGTGCCGCGCACCTGGTCTATACGACGGCCCCGCTCAGCGCGGAGCAATTGACCCCGGCCCAGATGCGGTTCATCGACTTGTTCGAGGACGCGCGGGTGGAGTCCCTCGCCATTCGCGCTTTCCCTGGGCTGCGTAAGCTCTGGCTCGGCATCATGACCGCGCCGCTGACGGCCAAGGATGAAGCGGTCGAGCTGCATCCGATGGTGGATCTCATGATGCGCATGGCGCAGGCACTGCTCGATCCGGACTATCAGGACGCAGTGGCCATGATCAATGAAACGGCCGCCGCGTTTCATGACGCCTGCGCGCTGCGCGGCGACGATAACCGGATCAGTTGGGATGCCGGCATCGACTTCTATAACCGGGCGGTCGCCCAGTGTCATTTGCCTAACCTGCGCGTTTTGGAAAACGTGCCGATTCCTTATCGGGACGATAATCGCTACTGCTGGGCCTTCGATGAAAACCGGTTCCTGTCCCACGGCATCGACTATCTGCCGGCCAGCCGGCAGCAGGTGCGCCGCCAGGTTTCCGCCATGGAACTGGCCAATGAGGTGGATGTGGAAACCGCGGGAGATGATGCGCAAGAGGTCTGGGTCTGCTCCACGGAGTTTTTTCCCTATGAAGATCATGGGGTTTCGTTCAATGCGCTGGAAGGCAAGGAGCCGGTTTCCGAGCCCTTTTATTACCACGAGTGGGATTACCATGCCCAACTCTACCGCCCGGATTGGGTGACGGTCATCGAGCGCCGTCAAGGGCGCGCCGATCCGCAGGTGATGGACGACATCCTCACCAAGCACAAGCCGGTGGCCAGCCGCATCCGTCACCTCATCGATGCGCTGCAGCCGCAAGGGATCGTGCGGCGGCGCGGCTATGAGGAAGGGGAGGAACTGGACCTGAGCGCGGCCGTGCGGGCGATGATCGACATCCGCCGCGGGGTCATGCCCGATCCGCGCATCAACATCCGGATCAGCCGTCATGTCCGTGACCTCGCCCTGGTCGTCCTGATGGATCTGTCGGAGTCCACGAACGAGAAAATCAGCGGTCTCGATAAATCCGACCCGGCGTATGCGCAAGCCCCGAGTATTCTGAGTTTGACGCGCGAGGCGACGGGGCTGCTGGCCTGGGCCATCGACTCCATCGGCGACACCTTCGCCGTCCATGGGTTCGCCTCCGACGGTCGTCACGACGTACAGTATTTTCGGTTCAAAGACTTCGACCAGCCCTACGACGACGGACCCAAGTCGCGGATGGCCGGTATGAAGGGTGGGCTGTCGACCCGCATGGGCGCGGCCCTGCGCCATGCCGGCTGGCATCTGACCCGGCAGTCGGCGAGCAAGCGGCTGGTGCTGGTCATCACTGACGGGGAACCGGCCGACATCGATGAGCGCGATCCCCAGACCCTGCGCCATGACGCCAAGAAGGCGGTCGAGGATCTGCGTATGCAGGGCGTGCACACCTACTGTCTGACGCTGGACCCGCAGGCCGATCGTTACGTTGCGCGCATCTTCGGCGAGAACAATTACTCGATCGTCGATCAGGTGGAGCGCCTCCCAGAGCGGCTGCCGGCTGTTTTCGCGGCGCTGACCGGCTAAGCGGCTGAGTGGCTATAGGGTTGCCTCGACCCGCTGGGAACGGCAGATGCGTGTCCCCCGTGGGAGCGGCGTCCCGCCGCGATGCGGTGCCGCGGTGACCTCGAACGCTGCGGCGACGCGTCCGGCCCCGTCGCGGCGGGACGCCGCTCCCACCGGGCCGCTACGCGCCTCTTATGGTAAGCCTCGACCCCCGACATGCGCGGGCCGCGTGAAAAGGTTGTTCGCGGTTCGGACACAGCCCGCTGATCATGCTAACCTATCGCTGAGGCGCGTCGGGTACAGAGGATCTTTGCATGCTGTCGTTACCTTCCGTCCATTTTTGCAGGCCACGGCCGTTCGGTCGGGCTCGGTTCCGGCCAGGATTCACCCTGATCGAACTGATGATCGTCGTCGGCATCGTGGCCATCCTGGCCGCCATTGCCTATCCGTCCTATCAGTCCCAAATCCGCAAGACCCGGCGTGGCGATGCTCAGGCGGTGCTGATGCAGGCGGCTCAGTTCATGGAGCGGATCTACACCGAGAACGGCTGCTACGACGAAAACCCCTGCGACAGCGGCACGGCCACGGTCTTGCCATTTACCAAGTCGCCCATCGACGGGGCCGAGGCATATTACGTCATCGCCCTGAAGAATGATGTCACTGCCGACACCTTCACGATCACGGCCACGCCGCAGGGTTCAGAGGTAGGTGCCGGAGATCTCAGCATCGACAATACCGGGACGCGCACCGGTTGGTGATGGCCGCAGGATTTGCCGTAAGCACCTTTGCATCGCGCGCGGCGCTGTCGCCCGCCGGTTCAGGGTCGCTGAGGCAGGCCGGGCGGTTGATCCAGACGGGCGCCATACCGCAGCCCTGACAGGCGAATGAACAGAGGAGTTGCACGAGGCCAATGGTCAAGAGTGTCACATTGCGCGAGGCTTGGTCCGGCGAGGCCGATTGCCGCAACTGCTCGCTGCGAACCTCGGTGCTGTTCGCCGGCCTGCAGGAGCAGGCATTCGAGCGAATCCACGAGCCTATCGACCAGTTTACGCTCAAACCCGGTAACATCCTGTACCACGCCGGGGATCGGGCCGAATTTCTGTTCACCGTGCGCACCGGCTCGCTGAAACTGGTCCAGTACCTGCCCGACGGCAGCCAGCGCATCGTGCGCATCGTCCGCACGACCGACGTTCTGGGGCTCGAGGCGCTGCTCGATGAGCGTTATCAGCACGAGGCCGTGGCCCTGCACGCGACCGAGGTGTGCCGCTTCCCGGCCCGGCTGGTGCGTGATCTCGGGCAGGACAGCCCGGCGCTGCACCGGGAGCTGATGGCGCGTTGGCAGCGCGCCCTGACCGAGGCCGATGCCTGGCTGACCGAGCTGTCCACCGGATCGGCCCGGCAGCGGGTTGCGCGCCTGTTGCTGCGCCTGGTGCGCGACCGCGAGTCCAGTGAGTGCTATCTGTTCGGCCGCGAGGACATGGGCGCCATGCTCGGCGTCACCACCGAGACGGCGAGCCGGACCATCGCGGAGTTCAAGCGTCAGAGCTTGCTGGTGGAAACCGCACCCAACCTGTTCCTGCTGGATGTACCGAATCTCACCCGTATCGCCGAAGACTGAGGCGGCCCGCCCCGACCAGGGCATTGACCTTTGTTAATGTGATCATCGCTGCCGCTGCTTAACCTGAGTCATTGAGTGACCTCCCATCGCGGCGACCGTTAGTGTCGCGCACGGCGGGGGTTCCGGTGACTGATCATCAGGAGTTACAGTCTTGCAACAGACCGTGCGGCAAGAGACGTTTCCGGTTTTTGTCTTGAAGTTCGGTCGCGAGGAGACGACCCTGCAATCGGTCGATGCCATTTGCGCCTATTTTCGGGCACGGATCGAAGCGCACCCTTGCGCGGTTTTCATCGCCGAGTTCGATCACTTCGCGCACACCAGCGCCTTAGGCGAGGGACGCATCGGCGAGGGCATCCGCGCCGCCAAGAATGTTGTCTACTGTTTCGGCATCGCCCTGCCGGAACCTGAGGTGTTGGCGGTGCGTCCCCGTTCCATCGGCGTCGCCGAAACAGAGGATGGCTTCCTGGTGACCTTCATGGAGGCTCCCATGCCGGTCGCCAATGGCGTCGTCGAGGACTGGGCCAGGGGGCTGTGTGATCTTGAACCCCGCTCGCCTTTGCCCGAGATCCCGGCAGACTCTTGGTATCGGGGCGGGTGTTGACCCCGACCCTAAGACTGGTTATCAGGTTCGACCGCGATAGCCGTTGTCGTATTCGTAATCGTAATCGGAGAAGCGATGCAACTTAGGGTGCGAACGAATCCGGGGCTTCGGGGCACTACGATAAACTCGATTACGACAACGACAACGACAACGACGTAAGAACCAAATCCTCAAGCCATGAATCAACCCCGCCGGAGCGACTCCATGCGTATCGCCGTGACCAGCCAGAATTTCAAGACCATCACCGGCCACGCCGGCAAGGCGCGCCGCTTCCTGATCTACGAGACGGACGCTGGGCCTGACCCCGTGGAACTGGAGCGGCTCGATCTGCCGAAAGACATGTCCGTCCACGCGTACCACGGCGAGGATCACCCGCTGTTTCAGTTGGGGCTCGCGGCGCTGGTAACCCAGGGGGCAGGGCAAGGCTTCGTGCAGCGGATGGGCCGCCATGGCATTACCGTTCATGCGACCAGTGAGTCCGACCCGCTGCCGGCGGTCGCGCGGGTCGCGGCCGGTGTGCCGCTCGCCGCGGCCTTACCCCACGACCATGATCATGGTCCGGAACTCGTTCAAATCCAGGAGCCCTGATCCAGCGGCACTGCTGCGCCCGTCGATTGCTGCTGGCGCGCGCATCAGCCTAGCTTATCAGGGTATCAGCGTAATCGCCATGTCGACTTTCCTTGTTTAAGGGTAGGCTGGGGAACATCATCGCGCGACGCTAGCCCGGCCATCCGTGGAGCCCGGCGTACGCGGGGACCTGCCGGCGCCACCGCCGGTTTCGCTGACCATTGGCCTCGACCCTCGGGACATCCGCCATGCTCGACAGCACCATGATCGAACTCTCGCGCTGGCAGTTCGCCGCCACCGCGATGTACCACTTTCTGTTTGTGCCCCTGACCCTGGGTCTCGCCTGGATCCTGGTGATCATGGAGACGGTCTACGTCATGACCGGGCGCGAGATCTACCGGGACATGACCAAGTTCTGGGGCAAGCTGTTCGGCATCAACTTCGCGTTGGGTGTTACCACCGGGCTGACCATGGAGTTCCAGTTCGGCACGAACTGGGCCTACTACAGCCACTATGTCGGCGATGTCTTCGGGGCGCCGCTGGCCATCGAAGGACTGATGGCCTTCTTCCTGGAGTCGACCTTCATCGGCTTGTTCTTCCTCGGCTGGGAGCGGCTCAGCAAGCTCCAGCATCTCACGGTGACCTTCCTTACCGCGCTGGCCTCTAACCTCTCGGCGCTGTGGATCCTGATCGCCAACGGCTGGATGCAGAACCCGGTGGGTTCCGAGTTCAGCTACGAGACCATGCGCATGGAGATGACCAGCTTCACCGAACTGCTGCTGAACCCGGTGGCACAGGTCAAGTTCGTCCATACGGTGGCGGCCGGCTATGTCACCGCCTCCATGTTCGTGCTCGGCATCAGTGCCTGGTATATGCTCAAGGGCCGCGACCTGGCCTTCGCCAAGCGGTCCTTCTCGGTCGCCGTCGGCTTCGGGCTGGCGTCCATCCTCTCGGTCATTTTGCTGGGAGACGAGTCCGGCTACGAGGTGGGTGATGTCCAGCGGGTCAAGCTCGCCGCCATTGAGGCGGAATGGGAGACCGAACCGGCACCGGCCGCCTTCACCGCGTACGGCTTCCCGAGCAACGCCGATGAAGAAACCCACGATGCGGTCAAGATTCCCTATCTGCTGGGGCTGATCGCCACCCGGTCGCTGGACACGCAAGTCGTTGGCCTGAAGGATCTGATGCGCGAGCACGAGGTGCGTATCCGCAGCGGCATGATCGCCTATGAATATCTCCAGCGGCTGCGCAATGGCGAGGATACCCCCGGCAACCGGGCCAGCTTCGAGGACCACAAGGCGGATCTGGGCTACGGCCTGCTGCTCAAGCGTTACACCGAGAACCCCGCCACCGCCACCGAGGAGCAGATCAAGCAGGCGGCCAAGGACTCGATCCCGGAGGTCGCGCCCGTGTTCTGGGCCTTCCGCGTGATGGTGGGGGCGGGGGTCTGGATGTTACTGCTGATCGTCCTGGGCTTCTATTTCAACGCCCGTCGGGTGATTCAGGATCGCCGCTTCCTGCTCTGGCTGTTCGTCTTGAGCATCCCGGTGCCCTGGCTCGCGGCCGAGACCGGCTGGTTCGTCGCCGAGTTCGGCCGTCAGCCCTGGGCGATCGGTGAGGTGCTGCCGACCGGTATCGCCGCCTCCAGCCTGACCGCGACCGACCTGCGGATCAGCCTGACCGGCTTCATCGTCTTCTACAGCATCCTGTTCCTCATCGAAATGTTCTTGATGTTCAAGTTCGGGCGCATGGGACCGAGTTCCCTGCACACCGGTAAGTACCATCACGAGTGCCGCCAGGAATCGCCGGCGGCCCATGGCGGCGGCGCCACCCCGGCCACCGCACCGCACGACCAAGCGCAGTAGAGGACAACTATCATGATCCTTGACTACGAAACGTTGAAGTTCGTCTGGTGGATACTGGTGGGCGTACTGCTCATCGGGTTCGCCGTGACCGATGGGATGGACATGGGGGTCGGCACCTTGCTGCCCTTCCTGGGTAAGAATGACCTGGAGCGGCGGGTCATCATCAACACCGTGGGGCCGCACTGGGACGGCAATCAGGTGTGGCTGATCACCGCCGGCGGGGCGATCTTCGCCGCCTGGCCGCTGGTCTATGCCAGCGCCTTCTCCGGGTTCTATTTCGCCATGCTGCTGGCGCTGTTCGCCTTGTTTTTCCGGCCGGTCGGCTTCGACTACCGCAGCAAGATCGAGAATCCGACCTGGCGCAGCGCCTGGGACTGGGGGCTCTTCGTGGGTGGGGCCGTGCCCGCCCTGGTGTTCGGTATCGCCTTCGGCAATTTGATTCAGGGCGTACCTTTTCATCTGGATGAGTTCCTGCGGCCCTGGTACACCGGCAGTTTCTTTGGTCTGCTGAATCCCTTCGCCCTGCTCGCTGGGGTGATCAGCCTGGGGATGTTGACCATGCACGGGGCGATCTGGCTGCAACTGCGCACCGAGGAGCCGATCGTCGGTCGGGCCAAGGTCTGGGCCAAGAAGACCGGGATCCTGACGATCGCCGCTTTTGCCTTAGCCGGCGTCTGGCTCAGTCTGGGGATCGACGGTTTCCGGGTGGTCTCGATGCCGGAACTCGGCGCGACCCCGAATCCGCTGACCAAGGAAGTCGTTCAGGAGTCCGGGGCCTGGCTCGCCAACTACCAGCAGTATCCCTGGACCCTGGTGTTTCCGCTCCTGGGATTCGCCGGACTGGGCGGGGCCGTCCTGCTGTCGATGAAAGATCGTCCCGGTCTGGGGCTCGTGGTCAGCAGCCTGGGTTTGACCGGGGTTATCATGACCGCGGGGGCGACCATGTTCCCCTTCATCATGCCCTCCAGTACCAACCCGAACTCCAGTCTGATCGCCTGGGACGCCGTGTCCAGTCATTTGACGCTGACGGTGATGTTCTGGGCGGCGATGATCTTCGTGCCGCTGATCCTCATGTATACCACCTGGACCTACACCAAAATGTGGCGGCGGGTGACGGTGGCCGAGATCAAAGCACAAGACCACCTGGCCTACTGAAGAATCGACCGGAGAAACATCCATGTGGTACTTCGCCTGGCTGCTGGGCGTCCTGTTGGCTTTGGCCTTCGGCGTCATCAATGTGATGTGGTATGAGTCCGAGCAGTGTCTCGGGCCCGCGGATGACGACCGGCCGATGGCTTAGGCATCGTTCCGGCCGAAGGCTGGGCGCCCCGCACTGGAGGTTGAGGCTTACCGTGAAAGTCGCGCAGCGACCCTGTGGGAGCGGCGTCCCGCCGCGATGGGGCCGGGCACGCAGCCGCAGCGTCGAGGTCACCGCGGCACCGCATCGCGGCGGGACGCCGCTCCCACGGGGACTTTCATCTTCCGGGGCGGTTCCTTCCATGGCCGTTAGCCGGACGAGGGCGGCCTAGACGCGGGATCGACCGGCTATAAGGCCTCGACCTCCGGTTTTCTTGCGGCTGGAGCGATGATCTGGGCGGGCAACGGTGTAGGTGATTCCCGCAACACCGGATACTACCCCGGATGTAGGTGCGACTTCAGTCGCACCTACACTTATCGGTAACCAAATTTTCGATAATCGCCTAAGGGTATTCTTCAACGGATTTATCATTTGCGAGCGAACCCATCCTAATGGTCACTACTGACCCCGAGCGCACGGACGCCGGACTGATCGACGACTTTCGTGGCGCGGGAAACCTCTCCCGACTCGGTACACCCTGGCGATTGATCACCGATCAGGTGATGAGCGGTGTGTCGCGGGGCCAGTTGGTCCGCGCGCCGCGTGACGGCCGGTCAGCCATCGGGCTGACCGGTGAACTGAGCCTGGAAAACAACGGCGGCTTTGTGCAGGCGAATCTGGCACTGGCACCAGCGGGCCTGTTCGACGCGAGCGCGTACAGCGGTGTGCGGATACTGGTGCAGGGCGATGATCAAACCTACGGTCTGCACCTCAAGTCAGCGGACACCGACCTTCCCTGGCAGTCGTATCGGGCGGGGTTTTCCGCGCCGCCCGCCTGGCAGGAACTGCGGTTTCCCTTCACCGCGTTCGTCCCCTACCGGGTGGCCGCGCCGCTCGCGCGGTCCCGCCTGCTGCGTCTCGGCGTCGTTGCCATCGGCCGGGTCACGCGTTTCGAACTCTGGATCGCGGAGATCGGTTTCTACTAAACCGCGCCCAGCGCTGTATGCGATGTTTTTGGATGGGATAGGTCCCGGCAGACTTGACGATTGTTGGAGCTGGCGCGGTTTAATCCGATCGGTTCTTGGCGCGGCTGTTGCCTGACGCCGGATCGGGGCGATTCAGGATTGCAATTTGCGTGCGTCATTGGCACCCTCCCCACGCATCCCTGAGTTCAACCCGCAACATCAGAAAATTGAGGACTCCTATGAAGCGTCGTTACCGGCTCTCGCCCGTCCTTCTGCTTGGTCTGGCCGGCAGCCTGGCCGCACAGGTCCCCGGCGTCGCCCCGCCCGCGGCTCCGGCCTCCTGGTCGGTTCCTGGGACTCAGCAGTCGGCACCCGGTCAGGTCCCCCCGACCGAACGCGTCAGGGGCCCGCTCATGCAGGCGACCCTCACGCTCAAGGAGGGGATCGACAAGCTGCGTGCCTTCCTGGGTCAGCCGGATCTGCCGAACAAACTTCAGGTCGCCGCCTTTCTCGATCGGGAGATCGCGCCTTATTTCGATTTCGACTACATGGCAAAGTGGGCTGCCGGCCCCGGCTACGCACAGTTGAGCGAACAGGAGCGTAAGGCCCTGGCCGGTCGCATCGAGTCCAGTTTCCTGACCGCCCTGGGCGGTCAACTGGCCGGCTATCAGGGGCAGCAGGTGCGGATGCTGCGTCCGCGTCTGAGTGCCCGCGGCGCGGTGAGCGTGAACGTCGGGATCATGCGTCCGGGCACCTATCCATCGCGGTTGGAGTTTCGCATGTACCAATCCGGTCAGGCGGGTCAGGCCTGGAAGGTCTATGACGTGATCGCCAACGGGCGTAGCGTCTCGTCTTATTACCGTGGGCAGTTTCAGCGAGGGGCCGAACAAGGTCAGGCGGCGAGTCGCTGAGTCGGCCTTCAGCCGCATGAAAGACCCGATCCCGACCAGCGACGACAGCCCCTCCCGGCTGGGTCGCGCCATGCTGTTCGCGGCCTGGGTCCTGGGTCTGGCGCTCCTGGTTCTGTTCTTCAACGGCGTCATCGAGCGTCAGCGCAACCCCAATCCCGATCCGGTTGCCGGTACGACGCAGACCGGTGTGCCCCAGGTCGTGCTGCGCCGCAACCGGGCCGGTCATTACGTGGCCGGCGGACGGATCAATGGCAAGCCCGTCGTGTTCCTGGTGGATACCGGTGCCACCGACGTAGCCCTGCCGCTGTCGCTGGCCCGCCGTTTGGGTCTGGCGCTGCGCCCCGGCGGTATCAGCCAGACCGCCAACGGGACCGTCGAGACCTGGAGTACGCGTCTGGCGACCGTCGACCTTGGGGGCCTGGTGGCCCGTAACGTGCGAGCCAGCGTGCTGCCCAACATGCATGGTGATGAGGTCCTGCTGGGGATGAGTTATCTCAAACAACTGGAACTGATCCAGCGCGGGGAGACCCTGACCCTGCGGCCTCATTCGGCTCCATGACCATGGCCATCACGGACGACATCAATGCGGTCCCTGTTCCGGACTCACCCGCCCGGCCGGATCTCAGCGGAATCGTCGCGGGCTTCACCGTCGGCGCTGCGGTCGGTTCGATCCTGCCCCTGGGTAAAGGGCTGATCAACGACACCTTCGCGGTGACGACCGACAGCGGCCGCTACGTGCTCCAGCGCGTCAACCAGCGGGTCTTTCCGCGCGCCGAGCGGATCATGGCCAATCTGTCCGTACTCGCCGCTCATGCCGCGGGCACGGATGGACTGCGGGTGCCGGCCCTGATCCCCGCCGCCGACGGCCGACCCTACCTGCGCACAGCCGGCGGCGATCTCTGGCGGCTGATGGAACTGATTGCGGACGCGGTCACCCTGGAGCGGATCGGCACCGCGGCGCAGGCCGCGCAGGTCGGCCGCGCCCTGGGGCGCTTTCATCGTTTGACCCAGGATTTGGCCACGGACCGCCTGGAGTTCACGCTGCCCGGTTTTCACCAGACGCCTGACTATATGTTCCGCCACGTGGCCCTGCGCGGGCAGGCCACCTGGGCCGCCGACGACGCTTCGGTGCGCGCCTGCACCGCCTTCATCGACACCCACGCCGCCTTGGCCTGGGTGCTGGAGGACGCCCTGGCCGCCGGCCGCATCCCCTTGCGGGTCACCCATGGCGATCCGAAGATCGACAACATCCTGTTCCACCGGGTGGACGGTCGGGCGCTGGCGCTGATCGACCTGGATACGGTCCAGCCCGGTCTGATCCAGCATGATCTTGGCGACTGTCTGCGCTCCTGCTGCAACCGCGGCGGCGAGTCCGGCCCGTCCGGTGCCACCGGCGCGGTGCGTTTCGATCTGGACATCTGCGAGCAGATCCTCGGTGCCTATTTCGCGGAGACACGCGGATTTCTCACCGCCGCCGACCTGGCGCTCTGTTACGACAGCATCCGCCTCATGCCATTCGAACTGGGCCTGCGCTTTCTCAACGATCACCTGGAACGCGACCGCTATTTTCGAGTCGCCTATCCGGGTCAGAACCTGCGTAAGGCCACAATTCAGTTTGCGCTGGTCGCGTCCATCGAGGCTCAGGAGGCCGAAATCCGGGCGATCATCGCTCGGGGTGTCGCGGGCGAGTGATCTGGGCTCCAGCGCGGCTGGTTCCCGGCGTTGCTATTGCCTGCCGAAAATGCTGTTGTTGCCGCGATTGAACGACTATAGATAAATGTTGGTGTCGTTCGGGTATTGCTCTTCATACGAAACCCATTTGCGCTCGCCCTTGGGTCGTTCGTTAGGCAAATCTTGGGTTCATAATTGAGCCTGGCCGGTGTTGTCACCCGATGCCAAATGCTCAGCCTGACGTTGCTGAACCTGACGCGCACGCAGCCGCTCTGTTTTTTTTCTCCAGAATTCCACCTCTTGCTCGTGGGACATATTAGCGGTTTGCGCGGCAACCATCTCTGCGCCTTGGCGTTTCCATTGAATACACTTTGGTTCAGGGCGGGTCATAGCTGATTACCTCCGATGGCGAGTGAATATTGATGGTGCGATATCCGTGCAGTACATTCACGGCATTGTATTTAGGAATCTTTTGGAAATGCACAATGTGCTTGAAGTTCCAGCTCACGATAATCTCGCACTGCGCGATGGTAGCGAGCGCTACGTGCGTGGCATCATCTTTGGATTTAGGTGTGACGATGCCTGCGCTAAGGTAAGCGTCTCTTAGATCTAGAACCTCTGGACTAATTTCCGCAAGCTCAGATGAAGAAAGGAACTGCATGAAATGAGATCTTACGCATGCGGGTGCAGATTCGATCTCTTCTTCAACCAAGGCCGAGACAGCAAGGCTAAACTTACCAACCAGGACTTCATCGAAGAACTATCGACTGTCCCGCGCGAATTCTTCGTCGAAGACTCCTCCGAACACAGAGGTATCAGCATAAACCTTCATGGATTTTGTATGGTTGAAGCGAGCGGTAACCAATTATATTTGTTTTATCTTCTTTCGATACTGACTACTAATGCTAAAAGCAGCGCAGCAACGAACATTATAAAGATTGCGGCAATAATTGCGGATAAAGAAGCGGCGACAGAGAAGCCAAAAGCTGTGAGCACTAAGGCTTCAAGGGCAAAGGCACAAAAAAATTATCTGTGGCTCACCGCCTATGATTCCCCCGGCGAGCATTAATACGAGAATTCCATATAGCAAGTAGATCCAACCAGTTGATGTCAGAACGCCAAGGAACTCCTTCCATCCGATCACATGGACTTGTTCATTGTGATCAACTAATGGCCCTCTAAAAAAATCAAAGCTGTCGCCTAAGCGTTTAGACAGCAAGCGGACAAACACCCAAAAATCCTACCCAGCACTCGTAGCGCAGAACTTCGCGCTGCTGATTCCGACTCCGGCAGGCGGTGTCAAGCGTCTCCCGGGACCACGTGGTCGGAACGTCAGGAACCAAGACCTAAAACAGACGCTATGAAAGTCAACACGACACGTCGAAAACAAACCTTCGTTAGTATAGACTCAAAGCGATCGTCAAACCGTGATCTGGGTCATGTCTTAGTGATCTTGCCGAGTCCGTCGCGGATCGACCGATCGCTCATCTGCGGGCCGATGATCTGGCTAGCGGTTTGTTGAGATTGCAGCGTAAAGTATTGATATTTCACGATAAAATTGCGCACTCAGAAGGCGACGAAACATCTGTGTATCCACCTGTTATCAGTGTTAGTCCGGCAGGCTGCCAGGTCCGGTTATCGCGTTCGCTGCCGATCTAGCCGGAGTGTCCGCCAATAAACGCAAATTTTTTGCGTTTTTTTGCATCCATTTGCGGAAATCAATCCCGTTTTAGTCGATCCTGTACCAGGGTACCAACACCAGACCGCAATCGGAGGCCCCGCGTGCAGACCACCACCACCCCGCCCAGGCTCCTGGCTGACCAGCAGACCGAGGCGTTTGACGTCGAGTATGTGATTCCGCAACTCTGGGCGCTGATCGAGCCCCATCTGGAGCCGCGCTTGGCGCGGCCGTCGCGCTTTCTGGATGTCGGCGGCGGCAACGGCATCTTTACCGATCGGGTGCTCGATGCCTACCCACAGGCGGAAGGGGTCATCGTGGAGCCCTCCCAGACGCTGCGCGAGCGTAATCTGCCGCGTCCGTCCAAGACGCTGGTGAGCGGTACCTTTCAGGGTGCCGCGTTCGATCCGCGGCACCGGTTCGACGTCATCTTCTTCAACTGGGTCCTGCACCATTTTGTGGCAGACACCTATCGGCAGACCCAGGCGCTGCAACTGCAGGGACTCATCGATGCACGCAACCTGCTGGCACCGGACGGGATTCTGGTGATCTTCGAGAACTATTATCCCGGCCTGCTGATCGACGATCTGCCGTCGCGCCTGATCTACACGCTGACCGCGAGCCGCTTGCTCAAGGCTTTCACCCAGCGCCTAGGCGCCAATACCGCCGGGGTCGGCGTGTGTTTTCATTCGCTGCACGCTTGGTTGAGCAAGGTCAGTCAAGCCGGGCTGACGGTGGAGGCCACCCATCCGGGGTATCGCTACGGCACCCTGTCGCCGACCAAGCGGTTGATGCTCCACATGCGCAACGCGGAGGTCGGGGCCATCATTGCCAGGGCGGATGCTTGAAAATGGGCGGGAACAGCAGTTCCAAATTTTGGCGGCGTCGCGCGACCCTTGGTGGATGCGGCGCGCGCGCCCGCTGTGCCGGGTCCCAGACACCGAGCGGCGCGCCTTATCCACCCGGCTCATGAGGCCAAGTGTGTGAGCCTTTATTAATTTAGAATGATAGACGATAATGAAATACCGCACAGCACATAATTATCTTTTTGGACTGATATGCTCATTTTTTCCGTCATCGAGTTAATGGACGAACAGAAATGCTATGATTTCTTGGTTAATATACTTCATCCGACTGGTCTAGGGTGCCCTGTTTGTCAATGCCCAGTTGAAGATTCGAAAATTCACAGAAGAGATCGCGCGCCAGTTCTATACTACAAATGTGCTAACGGACATATTTATAACGCA
>NZ_KB902535.1 GCF_000379525.1 Lamprocystis purpurea DSM 4197
CTGCCCCACCTGGACCGGATGGACTCCATGCTCCTGTCCGATCTCGTTCGTCGTTTTGACCCCGCGGATCGCCTCCAGGCCGACTTTGGCCTTGAAGGATGCCGTGTACGTCTTGCGCTTCGCTTCGCCCATTATGATATGCCCCTTTTGGTTCGACGCGAGCTTAAATTACTGTCCGGTTTTCAGGGTCCACTATACAGGCGCTCCTGCAATTCGTCATTGCGAAGGACCGAATCGGTCAATCTAAGGCACGCTTCCATGCGCGCGGCTTGCTCATCCTCCAACCGACGAACAGTGCCGGCGATATGAGATTCCGCAGACAGTTCTGGCCGCCCGCCTCGGTTAGGATTCAGGCAGCCACCGGATTCCAAACGGCTTGAAACCCGAATCCATCGAAATCCTTCACATTGGCGGTCGCCAGTTCGGTCACTCCGTGATGGAGCAGGGTCAGGGCGATGCGCGCATCGAAGATCCGGCGCCGCGCGAACTGCGGCTTGCCCGCAAGCGCCCAAACCTGATCCATGACCGGCGCGTTCTCGACCAGGCGCCAGCGGGGGTTGGTGCGGTAGGCCATGCAGGTTTCTGCCGCCAATTCGGCGGTGAGGGGCGCGGTGAGGACAGCCGGGTGCGCAGCAGCAGGTAGAGTTCGACCAGCACCAGTTCGCAGATGACCACGTCTTCCCTGGTCCCGCAGGCCGCGACGAATCCAAAGGCGGCACCATGTTCGGCGCAATCGACGTTCTGGGCGTAGAGCAGGATATTGGTGTCGATCGAGCTTACGGCAGGGCGCGATCGGTCGGCTCATTGGCAAGCAGCCGCCAGTCTTCCGCCGGGGCTTGAAAGGTCCCCAGGGCTCGGGGTGGCGGAGGCACCCATGGGGGCGCACCGGATGGAACTGGCGGGTAGATGCGCACGATGTACTCCAAACCGCGGCGGACGACCTCGGCGAGCGAGATCTCGCGGTCGCGGGCGACTCGCTTTGCCTCTCGGTAGAGTGCGTCAGGAAGCTGGATCTGAGTCTTGATCATAATGGGAAAATACCACCATGGCGATTCTGTATCAATCTTGCCGGTGACATCGGTGAGCTCTGACAGGTGACAATCCCAGTTCGGTCGTCGGTACTTGGCGCGGAGCGCCAGGGGATGCGTTACACCGCGGAGCGGTGTAACGAGGGGCAACTGCGTCTTGCGTGGCCGGGTCAGCGCCGGCTGTGAGTGACCGTCCCTGGCACTGGATTCCGGCATCCTGCCGGAATGACGGCGCGGGGTTGACCGCTCAGCACCCCGCTCGATACCGCAAGTCGAGCGTATAGGGATGCTCCCCCGCCGGCTCCTCCGGCGGCGCGTCGATGATCCCCGGCGTATGGCCCATCAGCCGGAAGCGGGCAATACGCCGACTCTCCGCCTCATAGCTGTTGACCGGGAAATTGCTCTCACTGCGCCCGCCCGGGTGGGCGACGTAGTAGGTGCAGCCGCCCAGGCTCGCGCGGTTCCAGAGGTCGACGATTTCGAATACCAGCGGGCCGTGCGCGGGGATGGTGGGGTGCAGGCCGGACGGCGGGTTCCAGGCTTTGAAGCGGATGCCGGCGACGAATTCGGCTTTGCGTCCGGTGGGGCGCAGCGGCACCCGGCGGCCGTTGCAGGCGAGCACATGGCGGTCGCCGACCATGCCGTTGACCTTGACCTGCATCCGCTCCACCGAGGAGTCGACATACCGGGCGGTGCCCTGCGCGGTGACTTCTTCGCCCAGCACATGCCAGGGCTCGATGGCCGCGCGCAGTTCCATGTTGATGCCGTTCTCGGTCACCAAGTCCCCATAGTGCGGGAAGCGGAATTCGAAGAAGGGATCGAACCAGGCGGGATCGAAGGGGTAACCGGCGCGGCGCAGATCGCAGATCACGTCGTCGAAGTCGACCCGCGCGAAGTGCGGCAGCAGGAAGCGGTCGTGCAGTTCGGTGCCCCAGCGCACCGGCTTGCGGCTATAGGGCTCCTTCCAGAAGCGGGCGACCAGGGCGCGCATCAGGCTCATCTGCGCCAGGCTCATGCGCGCGTGCGGCGGCATCTCGAAGCCGCGGAACTCCACCAGCCCCTGACGGCCGGAGGCGCTGTCGGGCGAGTAGAGCTTGTCGATGCAGAACTCGGTGCGGTGGGTGTTGCCGGTGACATCGGTCAGCAGGTTGCGCAGCACCCGGTCGACGATCCAGGGCTGCGGGACCTGGCCCTGGGGCATCTGCTGGAAGGCGATGGCCAGCTCATAGAGCCGGTCGTCGCGCGCCTCGTCCACCCGCGGCGCCTGGCTGGTAGGGCCGATGAACATCCCGGAGAACAGATAAGAGAGGCTCGGGTGGTGCTGCCAGTAGGTGATCAGGCTTTGCACCAGGTCCGGACGGCGCAGTAGCGGACTATCGGCCGGGGTGGGGCCGCCGAGCGTCACATGGTTGCCGCCGCCGGTGCCGGTATGGCGCCCGTCGAGCATGAACTTCTCGGTGCCGAGCCGGGCGAGCCGCGCTTCCTCGTAGAGGATGTGGGTGTCGCGCACCATGTCGTCCCAGGCCTCGGACGGGTGGATATTGACCTCGATGACGCCCGGGTCCGGGGTGACGGCGAGCTTCTGCAGCCGATGGTCGCGCGGCGGCTCGTAGCCCTCGATGATGATGGGCATCTTGAGTTCAGCGGCCGTGTCTTCCAGACACATGGCCAAATCCAGCCAGTGCTCCAGATGGGTGAGCGGCGGCAGGAAGCAGTAGAGCCGGCCCTCACGCGGCTCGATGCACAGCGCGGTGCGCACCAGATCCGGATGCAGATCGTCCGGGAGGGCAATCTGCGGGTGCAGGGCCTGATGCGAATCATCGAAGGGGGCCAAGCGGCCATAGCGGGCGGCGATGGCGCGCGGGTCGCCGCCCTGTTCGCGCAGCGTCTGCGGGGCCTGGGCCGGTGCCACCAGTTGACTGTAGCGGCGCGCGACCGGGTCGGTCGGCGAGCGCAGCGGCGTCACCGGCTCGAAGGGGTTGCGCTCCGGGACCTGGTCCAGCTCGGCCTCCGGCAGGTAGGGCAGGCTGTCGAGCGGCAGGCGGAAGCCCATCGGCGAGTCACCGGGGACCAGGAACAGACGCCCGTCGCGGAAGGTCCACTTGCCGCTCTTCCAGCCGCCCTGATCGCCGAAGCCCCACCAGCGCAACGGCAGGGTGTAGCCGGCGGTGCGGTTGAGTCCCTCGGTGAAGAGCCGGGCGATGCGCTTGCGCTCGTTGGGGTCCTTGAGCTTGTTGTCGAGCGGGTCGACGTTGGCCGGCAGACGCTGTTCCTTCCACAGGTAGTACCAGACATCCTCGTAGGCCGGCTCGGCATGGGTCGGGTCGACGCCCAGGTGCTTGGCCAGGGTGCGGATGAAGGTTTCCGCGTCCTCCGGACCGTGACCGTAGGTGGTGGTCTCGATCCCGAACAGGCTGGGATCGCGCCACACGGGCTCCCCGTCCTTACGCCAGTAACAGGAGAGCGCCCAGCGCGGGAGCTGTTCACCGGGGTACCACTTGCCCTGACCGATATGCAGCAGTCCGCCTGGGGCGAAATGGGTTTTGAGGCGGCGCATCAGGTCTTCGGCCAGGGGCTTCTTGGTCGGCCCCAGGGCGGCGGTGTTCCACTCCGCGCCTTCCATGTCGTCGATGGAGACGAAGGTCGGCTCACCGCCCATGGTCAGGCGCACGTCCTGCGCCTTCAACTCGGCGTCCACCTGGTGGCCCAGGGCTTCGATCGCCTGCCACTGCTCGTCGGTGTAGGGCTTGGTGACCCGCGGGTCCTCATGGATGCGCCGGACCTGGTTGTGGAAATACATTTCCACCTCGCAGGTATCCATGGCCCCGGTGATCGGCGCCGCGCTCAATGGATCGGGGGAGCAGGCGAGCGGGATGTGTCCTTCGCCGGCAAAGAGTCCGGAGGTGGCGTCGAGTCCGATCCAGCCGGCGCCGGGGCAGTAGACTTCCGCCCAGGCGTGCAGGTCGGTGAAGTCCGCCTCCGGCCCCGAGGGCCCGTCCAGTGACTTCACGTCGGCCGTCAACTGCACCAGATAGCCGGAGACGAAGCGCGCGGCGAACCCGAGGTGACGCAGGGCCTGGACCAGCACCCAGGCGGAGTCCCGGCAGGAGCCCTTGGCCAGGCCCAGACTCTCTTCGCAGGTCTGGATGCCGGGCTCCATGCGGATCACGTAGCCGATGGATTCGTGCAGCCGCTGGTTGATGTCGACCAGGAAATAGACGGTCTCACGCGGGGTGCGGTCGACCCCTTCCAGCCACTTCATCAGCAGCGGTCCGCTTTCCTTGATCTCCGTGTAAGGCGCCAGTTCTTTCTTGAGCTGTTCGTCGTACGCGAAGGGGAACTTGAAGGCGTATTCTTCCAGGAAGAAGTCGAAGGGGTTGATCGTGATCATCTCGGCGATCACGTCCACCTCTACCGTCAGCTTGCGCGTCTTCTCCGGAAAGACTAGCCGCGCCAGATAGTTGCCGAAGGGGTCCTGCTGCCAGTTCAGGAAGTGTTCCTGGGGTTCGATCTTCAGCGAATAGGCTCTGATCGGGGTGCGGCAATGGGCGGCGGGGCGGAGCCGAACCACATGGGGCGACAGGTTGACCGGACGGTCGAACTGGTACTCGGTCTTGTGATTGATCTGGACAAGGATCGACATGGGGGTCCGGACTCCGAAATTGGGCGTAGGGTAGGCAAAGAGATGCAGCAGGAATCGTTCCAGCACAGCCCAGCATGGTAGCCGGCCGGGTCTGTCCCCGTCCATGTTGGTTTCTGCCCCAAAACGGGGCGTTGGATCAGGGGCTTGGCGTTTGCGTTCGCCCAGGCCCGGCCCCGATGGGGTAGCCTTATGCATGCCGCATTCCCAATCCAGAGGTCCCGCCATGTCTCCCGAGCAAGCCACCTTCTACCATCTGGGTGTCGCCCTGGCGATCGGGCTGCTGATCGGGGTCGAGCGCGGCTGGTCGGAACGGGAGGAACAGGAAGGAACCCGGGTCGCCGGGGTGCGCACCTTCGCCCTGATCGGCTTGTTGGGCGGCGCCCTGGTCCTGGTGGCGCCGCCCCTGGGGGGCTGGCTGGTGGCGCTGGGTCTGCTCGCGCTCGGGGGGCTGTTTGCCACCGCCCATGTGGTCCACGCCCGCACGCGGCCGGATCACCTCGGGATCACGGTTCCGGTGGCCGGGCTGCTGACCTTTGTTCTGGGTGCTTTGGCGGCCTCGGGTCAGGTCGCCGCGGCGGCGGCCGGGGCGGTGGTGGCCGCCTTGCTGCTGAGCGCCAAGCCGGCCATGCATCGCTGGCTCGGCACCCTGCGGCGTCACGAGCTGTCCGCCGGGCTTCAGTTGTTGCTCCTGTCGGTGGTGGTCCTGCCGCTGTTGCCGGATCAGGGCTACGGTCCCTGGCAGGCGCTGAATCCGCACCGTATCTGGTGGATGGTGGTCCTGATCGCGGCCATGTCCTTCGTTGGTTATTTCGCGGTCAAGGAAGCCGGGGCGCGCAAAGGCGCCGTCTTCACCGGGTTGTTTGCCGGGTTGGCCTCGTCCACCGCGCTGACACTGCATTTTTCGCGTCTGGCGCGCGGCCGGCCGGACCTCAGTCCGATGCTTGCCATGGGTATCCTGCTCGCCTGCGGCACCATGTTCCCGCGCATGGCCGTGGTCCTGGCGGTGGTCGCCCCCGGCCTGCTGCTGCCGGCGCTGCTCCCGCTGGGGTTGATGACCTTGGTGATCTATGGGGCCGCACTGCGACAATGGTGGGCGCTGCGTGACCCGCCCGGGGAGGCCGCCGCCGCCATGACCAACCCGCTGGAGTTGCCGGTGGCCATCGGATTCGGGGCGCTGCTGGCCTTGGTCATGGTGCTGGCCAAGGCGGTGGAGGTCTGGCTTGGCAACGCGGGCGTTCTGGTCCTGGCGGCGGCTTCGGGGATCGCCGACGTGGACGCCATCACGCTCTCGCTGGCGGGGATGGCCGGCACGGGTCTGGACCTGAACATCGCCGTCACCGGCATCGTCATCGCGGCGGGGGCCAATTGTCTGGTGAAGGGCGGCATGGCGGGCGCCATCGGCGGCCGCGGGTTGGGGTTGACCGTCGCGCTGCCGCTCGCCCTGGCGGCCATGCTGGGCCCCCTGGCCATCTGGCTCGCCCGGTGGTGAGTCTCGGGTCTTGACGTCGGCGTGACGCCGGCCTAGCGTTGTGGTCACCACTTCCGTGATCACACGACGCGCATGCCGACCGCCACGATCATTCCCCACCTGAGTCAGTACGATTACCTGCTGCTCGATCCGATGACCGACGACGCCACGCTGTACCGCCGCGGCGGGGCCTTTTGGACGCGCCTTCAATGCAGCGCAGAGGACTCCGTGGAACTGCGGTCCATCGGTTTGGACGCGCCCATGGCCTGGCTCCTCGGTATGCGTGAGGGCTAGGTCGGGATGGCTGCGCAGCCAGGGTCTTGGTCAGGATTCCGGCTACGCGACATCGTAGGGTGGACAAGCGCAGCGCGGTCCACCAGCGGCGGCGCGGGATTCGGTGGACTGCGCTATCGCTTGTCCACCCTACGGCTACGGCTGGAACGATGATCAAGGCCCGCAGCCGCATGGGCCGGTGTCCCCCGCGCCTTCAGTCGTCGCGCTGATCCGCCAATCCGGTCAGTTCCCATAGCCGCTCCAAATCCCCGCGCAGGCGTTCGACCTCCGCTTCCAGCGCCTCGATGCGCTCGTCCCGGCCGCCGCCCGTCGGCGACGACAGGACCGGGCCAGCCGTCGCCGCGGCCTGCATGGCAGCGAGCTCGGCCGGGTCGGGGGCTCCGCACAGCAGATGCATATAGCGCTCTTCGCGCTTGCCGGGCAGTCTGGGCAGATCCATCGCCAGGGCCGGCGCGCGGTCCATGAGTCCGCGAACCGCCTCCGCCACCTGCGCCAGGTCCCGGAACTCGGCCATGCGTCCGGTGTTGGTGCGCAACTCGCCCAGGGTCTGGGGTCCGCGCAGCATCAGCACGGTCAGCACCGCCTGTTCCTCGCGACTGAGATAGTAGGTGCCGACCATTTTGTGGTCATAGCGCTCCGTGCGTCCGGAACTGCCGGCGTGGATCATGCCCCGCTCGCGGAGCTGATTGACCCGATGACCCACCTCACCCGGTTCAAGCGTCATCACCGGGTGACGGCTGCTCTTCTGATTGCAGGCATTGACCAACGCGTTGAGGGTCAGCGGGTACTGTTCCGGGGTGGTACGTTGTTTTTCCATCAGGCAGCCGAGGATACGGGCCTCGATCGGGTGCAGCAGGGGTTCGGTTTGGTCATTCGGCATGGGTGTTCGCTCGCGTGCGTGAAATCACGCGATTCTAATCCAGCGGCAGAACCCGCAGTTCGATCCGCCGCTCCGCGCTGTCTCTGGTTGTTCCGTAAGCGAGGAGCCCGCCACTCTGGCTGCCTTGCGCCGTGTTGCTCAGACCCAGCGGAATCCAGTCGCCGAGGCGGCCCTGTACCCGGCCCTGCATGGCGCTGGTCTCCAGGGTCCCACGCGTCCCCCGGGCCGTGTCGCGGGTCGAGATATCCAGGGTCACTTGGTCACCCAGAACCCGCGGTACCACGTAGAAACCGCTCTCCGCACGGCGGTAGGTGCGGCCCTCACGGACCACCGTGCCGCCTGGGCCAACGGCCAGTTCCCGGTAGGGTAGCGGCAGTTCTTCACCGACGGCGATGAAGGCGCGCTGTCCGTCCAGGGCACGCACCTCCTGGGTGAGGTCGCGTTGCTGGGAACGCTGACCCGCCCAGGCGCCGACCGCACTGCCCGCCGGTCCGGGCGGGCCGATGCGGATGCGTCCGTCACCGTCCCCGCCGACGCGCTGATCGATGCGCGCTCCCGCTCCGCCGCCCTGGGACGCGCTGCTGCCGCTCTGGCGCACCTGGATCAGGAGGCCCTGCGCCGGCTGGTCGAGGGCGGCGAGTGCGCGGCGGATGTCGGCCAGGCGTGCGGGCGCGGCGCGCACGAACAGGCTGTGGTTGGCCCCCACCAGGGTTCCGTCCGGTCCCGCCAGGGGTCGCAGGGTTGGAATCAAGTCCTCGGGCAGGCGGGCGCGCAGTTCGATGACCTCCAGCGGATAGTCCCCGGCCTGCGCGCCACACCAGAGGGCGGGCAGTATCCACAACCAGATCAGCACCCGCCAGGGCCGGCGCGGGCTCCGGCGGCCGCGCCGCTCAGAGGTATAACTGTCGCAGTTCGCTGTCGCCATCACTCTGCTCCCAAATCTCTTCGAAGGTGGTGCGCAGCCGGCGGGCCTCGCGCGGGGCGTCGAGCTCCATCCGGGCCCGGTGGCGGTCGGCCACGCGGTGAAGGCAATAGCCGCGAGCATCAGTGACAAGAAAAGAGTCCACCCGGTCGCGGAAATCGTCCGCGACCCGGCGGATACTGATGCGGGAGCCGAGCCTGCGGGTCAGTTCGATCAGTCGGTGACCGCCGATCACCGGCAGCCGCGGCTCGGTCACCAGCACCCGCACCGGCGTTCGCGGTGTCGCCAGTGCGAGTCGGCGCACGGCATCGAGGAAGGGGCGCTGATCATAGAGGTCCGGATCGAGATCGCGGCTGACGATCAGCAGTTCCCGCCGCGCCAGGTCAGCCAACTGCACTCCGGCCGCGCGGATCGACGACCGATCGGCGAGCAGGAGTGGGCCGTCGACCGGTGCGGTCTCGTCCGGGTCCGGTGACGCGGCAGCCTTGATGTCGGTTTGGTCGTGGTTGAGAGCGTCTGTCATCGTTCGACCCGGCGCAACGGCGAATGCCGACCGGTGCCCTCGCCTGGTTCGCTCGACGGGAGGGCATTTGTGTCTATCATGCAACAGATCAAGATGTGTCGGGGATCGTTACATCTGAGAATCCATGGTGTTTTGCCAGTCATCGTGTTGCCTCTGGGTCATGTGCGTTGCAAATATGTTGCTCATGGGAAAAATAGTTGCACTTTTGTACTCATTGTGGGCTAAAATCTCAATGTCCGCAGGTTCAGTCAGCGAACCTCGCTCAGGCCCACATGACCGCAACCGCCGCGTCGGGAGGCTGGTGACATGGGAAACAAGCAAGGGTGGCCCAAGGCTCAACGCCGCGTTGTTTTTTCCTGACATGGGCTAAACCTTCAAACCACGCCGTCGTCCGAACACTCCCTCAATCAATCGCAACAGGTAACGAAAGATGCGCAAAGACAAACAGACCTACCGCGTCGCCGCCCTGGCCGCCCCGTTGGCCATGGCCCTGGTGATGGCCGCCCCCGCCAAGGCCGCCGACGCAATGGACACCTACTGGAAGGCCGCGCCGACCACGACCGCCTGGGTCAACCCCTACGGTGAGTGTTGGCAGGGGGTCGACGGCGAGAACCTGGAGCCTTGTGCGGCATTCACCCCGCGCGCCCCCCTGGTCATGCGCCTGCTGTTCAATCTGGACCGCTATCAGCTCAACGAGATCCGTAACCCAGAGGAACTGCGCAAGGTCGATGACCTGATTGCCGAGTTCCAGGCGACACCGCGTGAAGAGGTGGTCACCATCGTTGGTCACACCGACAAGCTCGGTTCCTGGGAACACAATGTCGTGTTGAGCGAGAACCGCGCCAGCACGATCAAGCAGTATATGATCGACAAGGGCTACCCGGAGCGCGCGATCCGTTCGGTGAAAGGCGTGGCCTGGGAAGGCGGCGACGACGTCGCTGCCGACGGTGCCGTCATCGATCTGGGTCCGCTCGAGAACAACCCCCTGCGTCGGCGCGTGGTCGTGACCGAGCTGGGACCGGATCAGCTCAAGAACTAACCAGTTGTCCGGCCGTGGGCCGACGTCCGCAGGGCGCCGGTCCGCGAGCCCCAGGAAGATCCGCCGCATCGGGACCCGGGCTGGTGTCCCGCCATTCGTAGAATCAATCTGCAACCGCAGCTCCGGACGCTTGCGCGTTCTGGGCCGGCGAGGTGCGGTCGGAAAACAAGGATGACACCAATCCAATAGGCCTCTTCCCCCCCGACCGAGGCTTAAAGGACGGCCGGTCCCCGGGTCACCCGAGGACCGGTTTTTTCTTCGATGGAGCTAGGATCGGATAGCCCGCGCCTGTTCGGCGGCGTTGCCGATGTAGGTCGCCGGGGTCAGTGTCCGTAACTGTATCTTAGCCTGTTCAGGGATCTCCAGGCCGTCGATAAAAGCCGCCAGGGCTTGCGGCCCGATTTGTCGGCCGCGGGTCAACTCTTTGAGTCGCTCGTAGGGCTCGGCGACACCGTAGCGGCGCATGACGGTCTGAATCGGCTCGGCCAGAACCTCCCAGTTCGCCTCCAGGTCGGCCGCCAGCCGCGCCGGGTCCGCATCCAGCTTGCTGATCCCTTTCACCGCGGATTGCAGCGCGATGCTGGTGTGGGCTAAACCAACCCCAAGATTGCGCAGCACCGTCGAGTCCGTGAGATCCCGCTGCCAGCGCGAGATGGGCAGCTTGCCCGCCAGATGCTCCAGAATGGCGTTGGCGAGACCGAAGTTTCCCTCGGCATTCTCAAAATCGATCGGATTGACCTTGTGGGGCATGGTGGACGAGCCGATCTCGCCGGCCACGGTTCGCTGCTTGAAATAACCGAGCGACACATAGCCCCAGACATCACGGCAGAAATCCAAGGCCACGGTATTGAAGCGCACGGTGGCGTCGAAGATCTCGGCCATATAGTCGTGGGGTTCGATCTGAGTGGTGTAGGGGTTCCAGCCGAGGCCCAGGGTTTCGACGAATTCGCGGGCGAAGGCCGGCCAATCCACCTCCGGATAGGCGACCAGATGGGCGTTATAGTTCCCGACGGCGCCGTTCATCTTGCCGAGAAGTTCGACTGAGGCGACCCGTCCGCGCTGGATGCGCAGCCGGTAAGCCAGATTGGCCATTTCCTTGCCCAGAGTGGTCGGGGTGGCCGGCTGACCATGGGTGCGCGCGAGCATGGGCAGGTCCGCGTAGCGGTGCGCCAAGTCGCGGATGGCCCCGATCAAAGCATCCATCTGCGGCAGCAGGACCTGACCACGCCCCTCCCGGATCATCAGTGCGTGGGCCAGGTTGTTGATATCTTCAGAGGTACAGGCGAAGTGAATGAACTCGCTGACCGCGGCAAGCTCTGGATTCCCGGCGATCCGCTCTTTCAGGAAATACTCCACCGCCTTCACGTCGTGGTTGGTGGTCCGCTCGATATTCTTGACCCGCTGGGCGTCCTCCAACTGAAAACCCGAGACGATGCTGTCCAGCAGGTTGATGGCGTGCTCCGACAGGGTCGGCACCTCGGTGATCCGGGCGTGCCGGGCCAGTGCCTGGAGCCAGCGCACCTCAACCAATACCCGATGGCGTATCAGGCCATACTCGCTGAAGATCGGCCGCAAATCCGCGATCTTGGAACTGTAGCGTCCGTCCACCGGGGACAGGGCGGTGAGTGACGAAAGCTCCGGATGCGGGGCGTGGGTCATGAGCAGTTCCTGGTGGGGTGATCGAATGCATGGGTGCAGACGCGGCTGGCCGTGCTGCGGCGCGCGGACGACTGGACGGCGATCAGGCTAGCAAAAAAGTCGGGCGTCGTCTCTGTTGCCGTCCCTGGCATCGTTTCGGCGGGCTGACGGATGAGGCGTTCTATGCGCCTTCGGCGGTGTGCGTCCCTCGGCGACCGGCTCTGCTTATTTGGGCCCTGGCTGTGGCCTGCGGCGACCTCGTTGATCGTTCTCGTAGTGACCCTGGCTGTGACAGCGGTCGTTTTGGATCCTGGGTCCCTGGCTGTGTCGGTCTTGCGCCCGATTTCGGGTCTTGTCGGATTTTTGGCTCTGGTTGCCCTTGGACGGCGTGTCCTGGCGGGGCGTCAGTGCCTTCGCTTTGATCTAAGGCACGCCGCGTGCCATGTGTTTCGGTTCAATAAGAACAGCATGTTGCGTGATTTTCCGCCGAACGATGACGCTATGCGCCGTCAAGAGATGACGCGTTTGGGTCGTGCTCCGACGTGCGCACCAAGCCATGGATCAGCCGGCCTGCACGGCGGCCAGCGCGGTCAGGTTGAGCAGACCGCGTACCGAGGTGCTGGTGCTGACGATGTGTGCCGGGCGGTCCGCCCCGAGGAGCATGGGTCCGACGTTGATGGCGCCGCTCGGTCCACCCAGGGTGCGCAGCAGGTTCAGGGCAATGTTGGCGGCATCCTGATTGGGCATGATGAGCAGGTTGGCGCGCCCGGTGAGCCGTGAGCCGGGGAAGCGCACTTCACGCATGGCGGCGTCCAGTGCCAGGTTGGCGTGCATCTCGCCCTCGACTTCCAGTTCAGGCGCGCTCTCCTGGAGTAGCCGCAGGGCGTCGCGCATCTTGTTTGCGGAAGCCGTATCACGGCTGCCGAAGTTGGAGTGCGAGACCAGGGCAATCTTGGGCTCCAGACCGAAGCGGGCGACCTGGGCCGCGCACAGCCGCGTGATCTCGGCCAGGTCTTCGGCGCTCGGGTCCTCCTGCACATAGGTGTCGGCGATGAAGAGCGGTCCCTGGGCCAGGATGACCGCATTCATGGCCGTGAGCCGACGCACCCCGGGGGCGCGGCCGATGATGGCTTCCACGTGCTCCAGGTGCCGCAGATAACGCCCCACCACACCGCAGATCATGGCATCCGCGTCTCCCGAGCGCACCAGGGCGGCGGCCAGGACCGTGGGTGCCTTGCGCACATACTCGCGGACCTCGGTGAGGGTGTAGCCGCGCCGCTTGACGCGCTCGAAGACGGTGGCGCAGTGAACGTCGAAACGGTCGTTTTCGGACGCCACCACCAGATCGAAATCGTGACCCGGACGGATGGAGAGTCCCAGGTCGCTCAGTCCTGCCCGGATCACCTCCGGCCGACCGATCAGCATGGGCCGGGCGATGCCCTCGCTCACCGCCTGCTGGGCCACCTGCAAGATTTTTTCCTGCTCGCCCTCGGCGAAGACCACCCGGCGCGGCGCCGCGCGCGCGTGCTCGAAGACGGGTTTCATGGTCATGCCGCTGCGGTAGGCGCGCGCGCTCAGGTTCTCCCGATAGGCATCGAGATCCGCAATGGGGCGGGTCGCCACGCCCGATTCCATGGCGGCCTGGGCCACCGCGGGGGCCAGATGCGCCATCAGGCGCGGATCGAATGGCCGGGGGATCAGGTACTCGGGACCGAAACTCAGACCCTGTCCGCCATAGGCCGCGCGCACGATGTCCGAGGGTTCAGCCCGCGCCAAATCCGCGATGGCATACACGCACGCGGTTTGCATGGCCTCGTTGATCTGAGTCGCCCCGCAGTCCAGGGCGCCGCGGAAGATGAAGGGAAAACACAGAACGTTATTGACCTGGTTGGGGAAATCCGAGCGCCCGGTGGCGATGATGGCATCCGGGCGGGCGGCGCGGGCCAAGTCCGGCATGATCTCCGGATCGGGATTGGCCAAGGCCATGATGATCGGGCGCTCCGCCATGCGGATGAGCCATTCGGGTTTGAGCACGCCGGCGGCGGAGAGCCCCAGAAAGACATCGGCCCCGGTGATCGCCTGCTCCAGGGTGCGCAGGTCGGTCGCCACCGCGTAGCGGCTTTTGTAGGGGTCCATCACCTCCACCCGGCCCTGATAGACCACGCCGGCGATGTCGGTCACGATGACGTTCTCGGGCTTGAGCCCCAGGGCCACCAGCAGGTCCAGGCAGGACAGGGCCGCCGCGCCGGCCCCGGCGGTGACCAGGCGCACCGCGCCGATCTCCTTTCCGACCACCCGCAGGGCGTTGATGATGGCCGCGCTGACCACGATGGCCGTGCCGTGCTGATCGTCATGGAACACCGGGATGCCCATGCGCTCCTGGAGCGCACGTTCGATGATGAAGCAGTCCGGGGCCTTGATATCCTCCAGGTTGATGCCGCCGAAGGTGGGTTCGAGCCGCGCCACGGTCTCGACGAAACGCTCCGGGTCCAGTTCGTCGATTTCGATGTCGAATACATCGATGTCCGCGAACTGTTTGAACAGCACCGCCTTGCCTTCCATGACCGGCTTGCTCGCCAGGCTGCCGATGGCGCCCAGACCCAATACCGCGGTGCCGTTGGTGATGACCGCCACCAGATTGCTGCGGGAGGTATAGAGCGCCGCGTTCAGGGGATCGCGCACGATCTCCTCGCAGGCGGCGGCGACCCCCGGGGAATAGGCCAGGCCGAGATCGCGTTGGTTGGCGAGCTGTTTGGTGGCCTTGATCTCCAGCTTGCCGGGCTTCGGGTAACGGTGATAATCGAGTGCGTTCTGCTTCAGGTCGTCGGACATAGTGAATCTCGTTGGCGCGGCGATACTTGGCATTGTGGGGCGCGCAACGCGGTTCGGCAACCAAACCACAGGGCAGGCAGCAGTTCCGAATTTGAGCAGCATCGCGCGACTCTTGGTGGATGCGGCGCGCGCGACCGCTGTGCCGGGTCCTTGGCACCGCGTGGCGCGCCTTATCCACCCTACAACGGAGCCGGTTTCGTAGGGTGGATAAGCGCAGCGCATCCACCATCCGCCTCGCCGCCGACACTCTGCTGGCAGGGGCCACCCAAATTTGGAACTGCTGCAGTGTCAGGGCGGCGCAATTCAGGCGATCTGGTCCTGCAGTTCCTCGACGATCACCCAGCGCCCGTTGCGCCGATCCCGGATCTGGCTGCGCAGTTGCGCGCGATTCGGGCCCAAAGCGGCCGGGCGCAGGGCGATGTGGACCCAGCCCGAGCTTGGCCCCAGGTCGGGGTCGACACATTCACAGCACACCTCATCGAAAACCGGCAGGTGGGTGGATGCCCATTGCGCCAGCGCCAGGGTGGTGAGGCCGGGAATGCGCAGATCGCAGGCCCAACCGCCGGTGTGGGGACTCAAGCTGATCCAGTCCGGAGGGCTCTTCTTGAGGACCCGTTCCAGTGCCTGACAGCGATAGAGGCTGATGGGCGAGAAGCGGCCGTGCGCGTCACGGATCGGCTGCATGACCTCGCGCACCAACTGGACCGCGGCCCGCAGGAGCTGATCGTCGGGCAGGGCATTGTCGATGCCGAGTCGGGCGGCGACCTCGCAGCGGCTGAGCTCGTAGACACGAAAATTGGTGGCGATGTGGTCCTGCGGGTCCAGTCCCGCAAGCGTCAGGTGATCGAGCCTGGTGCGTGCCCGGTTGGCCATGATCAGAGTGCTTCCCGGATCGCGGTGAGGGCCGCCAGTACCTGGGGCAGCGGGGTGGGCAGCGCGCCGACGAAGGCGATGAGAAAGTCCAGCGACTCATGCACGGAGGCGACCTCACGCGGACTCGCGCCGCGGCGGAAGAGTTCCCGGTAGAGCGCGATGATGCGTTCCACGGCCGCGGGCGACGGGCTTGTCTGGGTGAGCAGCAGGACCGTCGCGTTGTCGGCCTCGGCCACCGCGTGACGGAAGCTCGGCTCCCGTGCGTTGCGCTCGGCGGCCACGTCGATCATCGTCTGAAGCGTGTCGGGCAGGCTGGCCTGCCAGTCGCCGCCGCTGGTCGCATCCAGCCGCAGGGCCAGCAGCTTGGCCGCGGCCCAGAGTGCGAAGGGGCAGGGGTCCGGTTGGTCGGATTGCGCGCCGGCGCGGGCCAGATAGTGCGCCATGTTGGCCAGGGCTTCGAGCCGGCCGCGCGGTTCGGTCTGGAGCCACGCGAGCTGGCGGCAGGCCTGGCCGAGCAGGGTCAGTCGCTCCGCCGTGGGCGCGCGTTGGCTGACCGCGGCCAGCTCCAGGATGTACTGCTCGATCCGCCCGGTCAGTTCCTGGCGGCGATCCTCCTTATGATGCCCCTCCGGTTCATGGCGCAGCGTCCGCCACTGCTCGCCGATGAGCCGCACCCCGAAGTCGCTGCATTGTTCCAGTGTCCGCAGCGAACAATCGCCGGTCTCCGCGCCCAAGGCGGTTTCCAGCCAGGTCACCGCTTCCTGATAGGCGCCGGTCTCGCCCCAGGCGAAGCCGATGGCCGCCGCCAGGTCTGCCCGCGCAAGCCAGGGGTCGCGCTGTGCCTCCGGGATCGCGCCGATCAGGTCCTCGATCCGCGTGCGCAAGACGGTCAGTGTCGCGGGATCGGCGTCGCGCTCGCGGACCTGGGTGCGGATGGACTCGCTCAGATTGCTGAGGTCCGCGATCACTTCAAACGGGGCATGGTAGGGGCGGCGCACCGGCGCGACCGCGGGCGCGGGGACCACCCGCAGGCGATAGGCCGGGTCGCCGTAACATTGGTAGGCACCCCAGGTGTTCACGTCGGCAAAGCGCCGCCAGACCTCCTCGCGCGCGGCGCGTACCGACTCGCCAAACGGCTGGCCGGCGAGCATCCGGGCATAGAAGCCCTCGGCGAAGGCCAGTCCGGCGCGGTCGTCCACCGCCCATCCGGCTGCGATCACGGCCTTGACGCCCATGCGGATGAACTGCACCGCCAGGTTGGCCGCCAATTGGTTGGCGTTGGTCGGGGCCGTCGCTTGCGTCTTACCGAGGTGGCAGCAGTTGATGAACACCAGTTCCGGTACCCAGCGCAGTTGTTCGACGTCGCCCGGAGTCAGGAAGGTTTCTTTGCCGATGACCATACCGGAGATCCGCTCGGCGACCGCCGGCGGGGCCTGACCACAGGCCGGGCAGGTGTCGACCGCTCGCCCGGGCAGTGGGAATTCGTGCTCGCCGTGACCGGCCAGGTGCAGGATGCGCCAGGCGTCTTTGTGCAGTCCGTTGAGGATGGCATCGGCTTTTTCGTCGATCCGGTCCGTGACCTGGAAGCCGTGGTCGCGCAGCAGTTGGGCCACCCGGCCGGCTTCCTCACGGGCCCCCGGCAGGTCGCTGAAGGCGTTCCAGCCATCGAGATCCGGATTGCCCACGACATAGGCCTTGGCCTCCTGGGCATGTGCGACTTGGGACCGATAGCTCGGTGTCTTGAGCTGCCGCACGAGGCCGCCGCTGACGGCGGGCGGACGGCCGGTATGGCTCCAGCGGTCCTCCAGGAGTTCCCAGGGGAAGCGGGCCGAAACCTCGTCCACCAGCACCACCAGATGGCGCTGCTTGGGCGCGAGTTCGCGCAGCCGCGTGGGCAGGAGCATCTCGAACAGCGTTTTGGCTGCCTCGGCGTTAGCGGCGGGCGAACGGGACGCCTGGGCGATGAAGGTGTCGGCCAGGCGTAACTGACCGGCCGCCAACGTCACCTCGGCGCGCGCCCGGTCGGTGGCCGCGATGAAGCGCAGCGCCTCGCCGCGCGGCTCCTGGGTGATTTCCAGACGTTGCCACCATTCCGCGGCCTCCTCACAACGCACCCGCCGCAGACCGCCCACCCCCTCCTCGACCACCCGCGGTTGCCAGACGAGGCGGGCGGCCAGTTGGTCGTCCTGCAGGACCTCCTCGAGCGCCTCGGCGGCCACCAGCGCCAAATCCTGATAGAGCTCGATGATCTCGATGTGATCCAGGGCCACCCGATCGCCGAGCCCGGTCGCTGCCAGTCGATCGGCGGCGGCCAAGGCGCCGCGCAGGATCGCCTTGACGGCATCGGCGACCCGCAGTCCGCCGGCACCGGAACCGACCAGCAAGGCCGAGAAGGCCGCGGAGCGCACCGTGTCGGGCGCACCGAAACGGTCGCTCGACCAGCGGGCGACGCGCAGCGCAAAATCGAGCAGGGCATCCCGGACCCCCGTTTCCAGTGACGCGGGCGTCAGTTCCCCGACCTGACCGAGTCCGACCACCACCGCACCGGCCGGCATCGCCCGCGGGCGCTCATTGATGAAGAGCGCCGAACTGCCCGCCCGGCCGGGATAGAGTCCCAGTTGCAAACACTCGCTCAAACGTCCGGCAAGCCGTTCATCCAGCGCCAGTTCGGCACTGACGATGGTATCGCCAAGGTAATGTCCGACCAGCACCGGGTAGCGGGCATAACTCAGGTCGCCATGGCGGATGCAGACCTGGATGGCCGGTGCCGCCGGCGCGTCCCCCGGGTCCTCGGTCGACCGGCTGGATCCGAAGCCGAAGGATTCCACCGCCTGCTGATCCGGGATGTCGTCGGTGGGCGGCGGTGCGGGCAGCGGGAACAGTGCGCCATCCTCGGCCGCATCGTCCGCGGCAGTAGTGCGGGTCGCACCCGGCGGCGTCCGGGTCAGCCGGGTGGTGGTGCCCGTCATGAGCAGATCCAGGTAACCAGGGAAGGCGGCCTGACGCGTGCAGAGTGCGTCGTGGGCGGTGTCCCCGACATACCAGACCGGCACGTTCGGCAGTTGTCCGGAACGCCAGGTGACGGTGCCGTCCCCCTGGGCGGTGGCGAGAAAGTCGAGCTGTCCGGCAGCCGCCGGGTCGGACGCGTCCGCCGGTTGGAGCCGGTAGTCCGCGATGGTTGCCGCCTGGTGACCAGCCACCGAGACCAGGTGTCGCGGGTCGACCGGGCTGTCACGCAGCAGGCTCCAGGTCGCGCGTGCCTGGCGCAAGGCTGCAGCAGTGGGCGGGTTCCAGTCGGCACGCAGGGTCTGCTTGAGGTCGTTCCAGGCATCCATCCGGAGCAGGTCCGGCCCCCGTGTCGCGCCGGGCAGCAACTCCAGGAGTGCCGGATAGGCGCGCAGGATGTCGACCAGCGCATCAGGCCCCTGGGTGAGATCGAGCAGGCTCAACCGTGTCAGGGTCGGATGCCGGCCGGTGAGCCAGCGCAGGGCCTCGCAGGTGCCCTGGTGAGGGGTGCCGAGCATGAGCAGCCGCGACTCGGGCAAAGCGATGATGCGCCGCCACAGTGCCGCGCCCGTCCCGCCGTCGCCGATCATGGCGCGCACCACCAGTCCGCCCAGCGAGTGGGCGATCAGCCGGACGGGTTGTTTGGTCCGCTCGGCCTCGGGCAGCCAGGCGTCCAGGTGTTCGGTCAGAGTCTGCGCGGTGTCCAGAATCGAGCGCCGCCAGTCGTAGGCAAAGACCTCGACGCGGTGGCTGCGCGCCAGGAACGCGATCAACGGGCCGTAGCGTGCGTCCAGCGGTCCGACCGGCTCCACGCGATCCGTTCGGTGGCGCCGCAGGCGCTCGATGCCGCCGCGTTGCAGGGCCTCATAGTCCAGCCAGAGCGTGTGCCCATCGACCGCCAGGCTGCTGCCCATCATGCCGGGCACGATCACCGCCAATGGCTTGGGTGTACCGGCCGAGCGGGCGCGGCGCACCGTCTCGCGCCAGCGCGGCGCTTCATGCGGGGCCTGCTCGATGGGCTGGAAACCGGCATCCGACCCCTCGGCGCGGGCGAGCGCGGCGGTCAGCCAGCGCAGGCTGCGTTCATTGCTGAAATAGCCGAAATGATTGACCTCCGGACCTTGATCGCGGAGCAGCCGCGCCCCTCCCGGGGGGCGGCGCAGACCACCCGCCATCGACCCGGTATTGACGACCAGATCGTGATCGGAGCCATAGAACCAGTCGGCAACGAACAGTTTGAGCTGACCCCAGAGCGCGTCGCCCTGGGCGTCGCCGGCGATGACCGTCAGGTCCGCGCGGGTCATCAGGTCCGGATGCTGGAGCAGTCGGGTCAGGGCCGAGCCGGGCATCATCGCCTCCAGGCCGGGCAGGGTGCGCGGATCGGTGCGCGCCTTGACCGCCGCCAGCAGAAAGTCCATGGTCGCGTCGGTCAGGGTCCAGCCCGCCAACTGGGCGAGCACCGACAGCCAGCGGTCCAGGCGGCCGGAGGCCAGGGTGGTGCCCCGGGCGGGGCAGGCGACGCGCACGAAGCGGCTGATCCGCGGGCGCGCGGTCGCGAGCAGGGTCAGCAGTTGCGCAAGCGCCGCGCGGTCCGCCCGATAGGCCTGGTCGTGCTCGACGCGGGCGGTCGCGGCGAGCGGGCTCAAGCCGAGTTGCGCGGCGATCGTGTGGTCCGCGGCGAACAGAGTGTCGAGCAGGTCCGGCTGCAGTGGATCGGTCGCCCGGTCGCGCTCGCCCAGGCACAGCAGTTCGCCGACCAGACCGCCGCGCGAATGGGTGACCAGATGCAACTGGGCTCCGGCGGGGAGTGCGCGCACCAGTTCCAGCGCATTGACGATCGGGCTCTCGGTGAGCGAGCGGTGTTCCCAGGCGAGTGCCCGCGTGCCGTAGCGCCGGCTTAAGTCGTCGCGCGCCGCGGTGGCGGCGGCGGACCCGGCCCAGAGTGCGCCGAAGGACCCCCGGCAACTGGAGCCGGTGCCGTGAATGAAGACCAGGAGCGGCCCCTGGTCAACGGCGAGCGGCGTCTGTGCGGTGACTGGCGTCAGGGCGAAGGTGTCTCCCAAGGCGCAGTGATAGAGTCCCGGCGACTGGCCCTGAAGCTGGTGCTCCTCCAGTCGCTCGCCCAGGGTACGGATGCTCTGATCCTTGAGATCGACGCCGAAGCAGTCCAGGACCGAGAGACCGAGACCCCAGCCCCCGCGGGTTACGCCGCGCGCCTGCGCGGGCGGCCGGGTGTCCAACTCCCAGATCGTGTCCCGATCGATGGCAATCCCGCGGGTCGCGGTCTGCTGTCCCCGTTCACGGACCAGGTCGTCGGCCCGGGTCCAGAGGGCGAACCCATTGGTCAGTGTAACGCGCACCACCTCGTCCGCGGCCAGGCTCGTCTCGCCGCCGCTCGCCCGGCCGCTGCCCGGCACCAGTCGCCGTGCGGTCTGCACGGCCACCAGTCGGGTGGCAGGCAGGGCGGCTGCCTGTGAGTCACCGCGGATGCGGACCCGTGGATTTTCTGCCATCGCGATGCTCCCGCCGGCCTGATACAGGTGAATGAGTCGGAAATAAGTCCTTGATCATGGTTCCGGCCACGAGAAAAATGGCCCCCGTGGGAGCGGCGTCCCGCCGCGATGCGGTGCCGCGGCGATCTCGAACGCTGCGATGACACGCCCGACCCCATCGCGGCGGGACGCCGCTCCCACAGGGTCGCCGCGCGACTTTCACGGTAAAGCCTCGACCTCCTCAAAGCCCAGCCCGGCGCCGGGCATGGACGCCGACACTCCCGCTCCCAGCCGCGGCTTGGGTGAGCCGAGTGGGCTACTCGAACACCCCAAAACGCCGGGCCGTGGCTGAACCCAGAATCTGCGGCGTCTGGGCCAGGCGGGAACTGGGCAGATACTCGCGGATGGCGTTGAACCAGACATCGTAGTTGGACGGCTTGCGCTCGCGCAGGGTCTTGAGCGCGTAATAACTGAAGGCGCCGTTGGCCCGTCCCTGGAAGCTGGTGTCGTAGGAGTATTCGGTATCTTTGCAGCCGGCGAGCAGCAGGTCGCCGCCGGTGCGCCGCAGGCCGCTGACGACGCGCGGGGCTTGCGCAATGCCCCGCGGCAGTTCGTCCTCGGACATCCAGTCTTCCAGCGGCATGAAACGGGCGCGCGGCCCGCCGGCGTCCAGATCGTCCTCGCGCCCGCGGATCACCGAGCCCGAGTGACAACTGTCGGAGAGGAACAACAGCCGTACGCCCTTGCCGAGGGCGGCGAACAGCGTGCGGATCTCGTCGTCCAGGAGCGGACCGCGGGTGCCGATATCATGGGGGCAGAGGGCCTCGTCGCGGCCGTCCGGTTCATCGCCGGAGCTGTCGGGGACCCAGGTGCCATGACCGGAATAGGTCAACACCAGGGTGTCGCCCTCGCGCGCGGCACCGATCAGGCCGCGGATGGCCGTGACCATGGCCGACTTGGTCGCCTGCCCATTGAGCAGCTTGGTGACTGAAAAGCCGCGTTTGCCCAGTTCTACCGCCCAGTCATTGGCATCGTTCACGCACCCGGAGAGGTCGTTGTTGGTGCCCGGATAGTCGTTGATACCGATGCAGAGTGCCTTCTTATTCATGGTGAGGATCTCAGTGCGTGGGTGAAAGCGGTGCTCAGACGCGCAGCATGGCCTGACACCTGGCCCGCTGGGGAGTGAGTTTGGTCGGTGCCGGCCGGTTGCGCAATATGGCGGCCCCCGCAACGCACCCGCGGCCTTACAGCGGCGGTGGATGCGGCGCGGTTCCCAGTGCCGGGAACCCTACGAAAGCGGCGCCGCTGTAGCGTGGATAAGGCGCGCCGCTCGGTGTCGGGGACCCGTGACGCCGGTCGCGCGCGCCGCATCCACCAGGGGTCTGTGGCGGCGCGTCAGGGTCTGTGGCGGTGTGTCAGTTGCACGACGGCGCCCTTACTGCGATCATCCGCTTCAGCGCCTCGTGTTCAAGCGAAACGCGCTTGGCAATGCCGGAAAACCGGAGCAGTGTCATCGCGGCAAGTGAACGGCCAGGCCTCGATCACGATTCCGGCCACTTGGGCGTGCCGGGTGCGTCGTCAGGCCATCCTGGCCTGACACCGTCAGGGCTGGAAGCCCTGACGACGCATACCGCCGGCTGGGACTCGGCCCGGACCCCGAGTCGTTGGCTCGGCAAGCGCGGAAACAACAGGAGCAGGCACGGACACCCGCGGCAACCCAACACGCAATGGCAGCCAACAACGCACACGATTGGATCGGTGACCTCTACCAGCCGCACTGGACGGCGCGCTTCGAGCGGCTGGCGCGCGAGCGCTATGGGCGCTACACCGACGCCGCCGAGCTGGCGGCCGACGCGCGCCAGAAGCTCGCGCTGCGGCTCGCCGGGCTCACCGCCGAGGACGGCGGGCGCGCCCTGACCGACGGCTATCTCCTGGTCGCCTTCAAGCACGCACTCATCGACTGCTACCGCGAGCGCCGGGGGCGGCCCGAGCCCCGGCAGTGGCTGCGCGCCTACGGCCCATTGGGGCGGCGCATCTTCGAACTCTATTGCCTGGCGCGGCAGCGGTTCGATGAGGTCCTGATCGCCCTGCGCGCCGATCCCGAACTGGCCGCACACCCGGCCGTCAACCCGGCGCAGGTGCAAGACCTGCTGCGCGAGCTCGACCGCCGGCAGGAGTGCGCCGGCCGTGAGGAGGTCTCGCTCAACCAGGACGAGCCCGACACCAGCCCCGCGCTCGACCCGCCCGCCCCCGGCGACAGCCCCGAGGCCGCGCTCGCCCGCCGCCAGGCCGAGGCGCTCCAGGCGCTGCTTTTCACCAGCGGTTACACCGGGGCGTCCGAACCCCTGTTTGCCCGGCTCGCCGCGCTGCTGGCCGACAGCGGCGGCGCCGGCCTCAGCCTCGACACCGAGGAAGCCTTCATCCTGCGCGGCTTCCTCGCCGACCTCACCGAGCGGCGCATCGGCGAACTCCTGGGCGGGCTCAGCGTACGGCAGGTGCGCTACCGGCGTCAGGGTGCGCTCGCCAAGCTCGCTCGGCTGGTGCACCAGGCCGGGATCGGCCTGGACGACCTCCTGCCCCAAGAGACCTGAAAATGTCAGAAACTCCACCGGCCGCCGTTCTCTGCCAACCATGAGCCGACCGCCGCGTCAGCGCCGCCCCATCATGCCCCACCACCCAGCCGATGCAGACCAGCGGGCCAACGCCGCCCTCGCGCTCGCCCTCGCCGACGCGACCCCGCCCGAAGCGCCGCCCGATCTTGCCGAGATCGAGCGCTGGCGCCACGGCGCCCTGTCCCCGGCACGGGCCGCCGCGGTGCGCGCCCGGTTGGCCCGTGACCCCGCGGCCTTCGCCCAGCTCGTCGAACTCGAAACCGCCGCCGACCTGGCCCGGCAGCTCGCCCCCGCGGCGGCGCCGGTCAACCCCGGCTTCCTTTCCCGCCTCCTCTCCGGTCGGCGGCTACTCGCGGCGCCCTGGGCTTGGGGCGGTGGACTCGCCACCCTCGCGCTCGCCGCCGGCATCGGCTTCATCGTCTTGCCGCAACTGGGCCAACTGCCGCGCGCGCCCGACCTCGCCCATACACCGGCCGGCCGCGAACAGCAGGCGGGTCTGCGGGCGGCAGTGGAGCGCGATCTGGCGCACCTGGACGGGGCCGGTGGGGACACGGATTTGCAACCCGCGACATCCAGCCAGGCGGCCGCGACCGACGCCGACGCCCGGCAGGCGTTCCGCGACGGCGTGCGCCTGGCGCAGTTGGCGGCGGGCAGCGGCCGGGTCGGAAAAGGATTGGACCTGGCGGCCGGCCGCCGTCCCGACTGTCCCGCCGACGAGCGCGCCTGTCGCGCCCGGCGCGACGCCTACCAGCGACTCGGGCGCTGGGCCTGGGAGCTCGACGCGGGCTGCGCACCGGCCGCCGCGCGCGCACCCGACTGGGCGGCGGCGGCACGGACCCTGACACGTCTGGCGGCGGACCTGGCCGCCCAGTCGGGCGAGCCGCTGGCCGCCACCCTGGCCGCCGCGGCTCAGGCTGAAGATCCGCGCCGTCTGTGCGCGACCGCCGCGCGGCTGCTCGCCATCGGGGCCGGCGAGTGACGGTTGCGCAACGTGTCCAGGCACCGCACCGAGGCGTTACCGTGAAAGTCGCGCGGCGACCCCGTGGGAGCGGCGTCCCGCCGCGATGGGGCCGGGCGTGTCACCGCAGCGTTCGAGATCACCGTGGCACCCATCGCGGCGGGACGCCGCTCCCACGGGGGACATCGTCCGGGATCGCTGATGTTCCTTCCATGGCCGTTAACCCGACCGGGCCAAGGAGGTTTCGAGAGGAGCCGGGGCGTCCCGCCCCGGCCCCTTCGCTATCCGGGGCGGGACGCCCCGGCTCCTGTGATATTAAAGGGTTCTAAACGAACGATAACGCGGAGGAGAACGCGCGTGATGAACACAAGACGCTGGATGATGTTGGCTGGGGTCCTGATATTGGTGGGCCTGGGCGTGTTCTGGTGGGGCACGGCGGACCAGTGGGGGCCCTCGCCGAGCAAGGGGCGCGCTCCGGCGGCAACGGCCGCCGTGGCGGAGCCGGGCCACGGGCGGCGCATCGCGCTCGTGATCGGCAACGGCGCCTATGACCCGCAGACCGGCTGGAACCGGCTGCGCAGCCCGGACGCCGACGCCGCGGCGGTGGCCAAGGTGCTGCGCGACGATCTGCAGTTCGACGCGGTGATCGAACAGACCGACCGGCGCCGCGGCCAGATGATCGACGATCTGGACCGCTTCGCCCAGGCGCTGGGCGAGGGTGATACCGCCTTTTTCTATTATTCCGGGCACGGGGTCGGGGTGGGGGAGGACAACTATCTGATCCCGGTGGATGCCGCTGACCCGAGCAGCGAGCGGCGGCTGCGCGCCGACGGCGTGGCACTGCGCGAAGTGCTCGGGGTGCTGGAGGAGCGCCGCACCGCGCTCAACGTGGTGGTGCTCGACGCCTGCCGCAACAATCCGCTCGCCCAGGGCAAGAGCTATGGCGGGGCCGGGCTCAAAGGGATCGAGCGGGAGCGACTCACCGGCGAAACCCTCATCGGCTATGCCACCGGGCCGGGCAGGACGGCGGCCGACGGGGGCGGGGCACTCAGTCCCTATACCGCCGCCCTGGTGGCGGAGCTGGCGGCCCCCGGCAAGAGCCTGTGGGAGGTCTTTGGGGCGGTGACCGCGCGGGTGCAGCGGGCGACCGACGCCAAGCAGCAACCCTGGAAGAACGACACCCTGGTGAGGCCACACTATCTGGCCCAGGTGTCGCCGCCGCCCCCGCCAACGGTGGGGTATTTGCAGGTGAACGTGGACGCCCCCGGCGCGCGGGTGTGGGTGGATGGGCGCGAGGTTGGGGTGGCCGGGCCGGGTGAACCGCTGAACCTGAGCAACCTGTCGGTGGGCACGGTGCGGGTCGCGGCGAGCGCCCCTGGGCGGCAGCGGGTGGAGCAGCAAGTCGCACTGCAATCCGCGGTTTGGACTCAGGTCGGCCTGGCGCTGCCGGGCGCGGCGCCGGCGGTGCCCCCAGTCCCGGTGCCGCCGGCGGCGGCCGGGACCTGGACCGAGCCCCAGACCGGGATGGAATTCGTGTGGGTCCCGGCGGGCCGTTTCCAGATGGGCTGCGGCGGGGCCTGGGCGGGGGAGTGTTTCGACAATGAAAAGCCTGCCCGGCAAGTCCAGGTCAAGGGGTATTGGCTGGCGAAAACGGAGGTGACGCAGGCGCAGTGGCAGGCGGTGATGGGCAGCAACCCGTCCGAGTTCAAAGACTGCGCCGACTGTCCGGTGGAGGGGGTGAGTTGGAACGACGCCCAGGCGTTCATCGCCAAGCTCGATCCGGGCGGTCAGCAGGGGTTGCGGCTACCGACCGAGGCCGAGTGGGAATACGCCTGCCGCGGCGGCGGCAAGGAGGAGACCTACTGCGGCGGTAAGGATTTGGATCGGCTGGCCTGGTATGGCGAGAACAGTGGGAGCAAGACCCACCCGGTCGGCGGCAAGACGGCGAACGGGTTGGGGCTCTATGACATGAGCGGCAATGTCTGGGAGTGGACTTGTTCGGCCTGGGCCAACCCGTATGATGGTGCTGAGCAGCGATGCATCAGCAATAATGATGCCAAGTCCGCGCGGGTGGTGCGCGGCGGGTCTTGGGGCAACAGCTCCAGGGACGCGCGCGCCGCCAACCGCTTCACCTTCGATCCCGAGGACCGCAACTTCATTCTCGGTTTGCGTCTTGCCAGGACGCTTTCCCCTTAATTCCTTTAACACTTTACCCCTTGAAGGCATTGAGCCCTAAGGATAGGCGGTCTTCTCCGGGGTAAGGGTTTAGGGGCGGGTGCGCTCGGACATGATGTGTTGACCAGAATCCCGTAGGGTACGCATCGCGTACCCGCCAGGCCGCGGCGACTGCTGGGGGTGGGTACGCGATGCGTACCCTACACTGAAAGGGGCGTCAGTATCGGTATTGATCGCACCGGGGGCACGGCGGGCAGTGTCCCTCTTTAAAAATTTTTTTGGAGCCCCGGCACCCATGGCCGACAATGCCCGTCACACCGGTCCGGCCCTCGAGGTCATGTACCGCTTCATCCTCTGGCTCATTCCGACGCTGGAGAAGTTTCCGCGCGGGCAGCGGCCTGAGCAATGAGCGGACGTAGGTTCAGGTGTGCAGAGCGGCCAAAGCGCCAGGGTTGGCCTCGACGATCCTCAGCAGCGCTCGCGCGGGTCCAGCCGGCCGCACGCGGTGCTGCTCCCAGTTCTGCAGCGTCTTGGGCTTGACGCCGATCAGATAGGCAAAGCGCGTCTGGCTCAGGCCGGTCCGCTCGCGGATCGCCTTGACATCGGGTTCCGGAAATTCCTGCACCCGTGCCTCGGCCACGCGCTCACCGCGCATGTGGCGCCCCATGTCGCGCACGCTCTCCAGCAACTCTTCAAACTGCTTATTCTCCATTTTTTAGCTCAGCTTCTATGACATCGGCCAGTCGGTGCAGTTGCTCCTTGCTTAGGTCGGATGCTACGTTTTTGGCGTAGGCGTAAAGCAAATAGCATTGTTCCTTGCTGCACCAATAGTAGTAAATCACGCGCGCACCGCCGCGTTTTCCACGCCCTGGTAGTGCTATTCGTAACTTGCGCAGACCGCGACCACCGGGAATCAGGTCCCCCGCAGCGGGGTTGTTGAGTAGCATGCCCTGCAATTCAGCAATATCCTCGTCCGAGAAGAGGTCGCTGGCGCAACGGACTAAGATCGGCAGTTCGATGAAAACCATGGTTGTATTGTACGCTCGAAGCGGCGTTATTGCAGGCGCTGCCGGCAAAGCCGGCAGTTCCAAACTTGAGTGGCGGTTGCCGGCAGCGTGTCGGCGGCGAGGCTGATGGTGGATGCGCAGCGCTTATCCACCCTACAAAACCGGCTCGGCTGTAGGGTGGATAAGGCGCGCCGCACAATGTTCGGGACGCGGCACGTCGGTCGTGCGCGCCGCATCCACCAGGGGCCGCACAAGATCCTCAAGGTTTGGCACTGCTGGGTATGCGGCCACTTGTGTGCGCAACCGCAGACGCTGCGGTATAGTGAGCACCGCGGATTCAACCCGGCAGCGTGCCGGGACCAGACACAGCGACGTTGCTTCAGCGGGCGGGAGATGGGCATGCGTGGTCAGGGTTACAGGACGCAACGACGCCGTTCTTGGTGGTGTCTCGGTCTGGGGGCGCTGCTGCTTGCCGGCGCCGCACCGGCGGCGGAGCCTGAGCGCCAGGCCCTGGTGATCGGCAATGCCGCGTACACCGGCGAGCCGGTGCTGGTCAACACCCGCAACGACAGCGTGGACATGGCGCGCAAGCTCATCGGACTGGGCTTTCGGGTGACCGCGCACCAGGATCTCGGGCGGCGCGACCTGGCGCGGGCGCTCACCGACTTCGTGCGCCAGGTGCGCGGCAGCGACGGTGTCGCACTTTTCTATTACTCGGGTCACGGCTTGCAGGTCGGCGGCAGGAACTATCTGGTTCCGGTGGACGCGCAATTGCACGACGCGCTGGACGTCCCCAACGAGACCATCCCGGTCGACACCCTGCTGGCCGGGTTGGGCGAGCGCGGCGACAGCGCCGTCAACCTCATCGTGCTGGACGCCTGCCGCAACAACCCCTACCTGCGCTCCGACCGCAAGGCCATCGGCGACAAGGGCCTGGCGCGGGTCGAGGCGCCCGGCGGCACCCTCATCCTGTACGCCACCCGCCCCGGCGAGACCGCCAGCGACAACCCGGCGGGGCGCAACGGGCTCTTCACCCAGCATCTGCTCACCGCCCTCGACCAGCCCGGCGTCCCGGTGGAGGAGACCTTCAAGCAAGTCGCCCGCGGCGTGCAGCGCGACAGCAAGAAGGCCCAGACCCCTTGGCAAGAGGGCCTGATCCTCGGGCAGTTCTATTTCCGGCCGGTGGTGGGCGGGGGCGGGCCGGTGCCGCCCGTGCAAGCGGGCAGTGACACCCCGGCAGCGACCTGGACCGAGCCCAAGACCGGGATGGTTTTCGTGCCGGTGCCGGCGGGCCGCTTTCAGATGGGCTGCGGCGGGGCCTGGGCGGGGGAGTGCCAGGAAATTGAAAAGCCTGCCCGGCAAGTTCAGGTCAAGGGGTATTGGCTGGCGACAACGGAGGTGACCCAGGCGCAGTGGCAGGCGGTGATGGGCAGCAACCCGTCCAACTTCAAAGACTGCGCCGACTGTCCGGTGGAGCAGGTGAGTTGGAACGACGCCCAGGCGTTCATCGCCAAGCTCGACCCGGGCGGTCAGCAGGGGTTGCGGCTACCGACCGAGGCCGAGTGGGAATATGCCTGCCGCAGCGGGGGCAAGGAGGAGACCTACTGCGGCGGTAAGGACCTGGATCGGCTGGCCTGGTATGACAAGAACAGCGGGGATAAGACCCACCCGGTCGGCGGCAAGACGGCGAATGGGTTGGGACTTTATGACATGAGCGGCAATGTCAGCGAGTGGACCTGTTCGGCCTTGACCCTGTATGATGGTGCTGAGCAGCGATGCATAAGCAATAATGATGCCAAGCTTGCCAAACTTGGGTTGGTGTTGCGCGGTGGGTCTTGGAACGGCTCCAGTGAAGCCCGCGCCGCCGATCGCCTCAACGGCGATCCCGAGGAGCGCTGGGTCAATATCGGTTTACGTCTTGCCAGGACGCTTTCCCCCTGATTCCTTTACTGCTTTATCTCCTGAAGGCATTGAGCCCTAGGGCGTTTTCCGGGAAATGATCGACCGACGTGTAGGGGCGACTTTGGGTGATTTCCGGAGCACCGGATACCACCCGCCATCGGCTCGGACGCAGGTGCGACTGAAGGCGCACCTACATTGACCGGTATCCGAATTGTCGAAAGTCGGTAGGATGGGCAGAGCGAGCGCGATGCCCATCCTCACGCGTCGCGGTGGCCGGATGGGCATCGCGCTCGCTCTGCCCATCCTACGCGTTGGCGCGAAGCCCAGGATTCCTTGTCATTTTTACAGCGACTTATCAGCCTTTCATCGGTGCCGAACGCCGCCTGACGGCGGCGGGCCGGCAGGCTGTCGGCGGTCCCAGTCGCGGCTTCGGCGCGGTGTTGGCGAATCCTTTCACCGGGTCGCGCGAGGCCGCCCAAATTTGGAATTGCTGATCGTCGGCGACGCCGCCGCGCGCCGGGGCCAGGTGCGGTATATTGCGCGCCGACGATTGAACCATTGACGCACCGAGCGGAGTGAAGGGGCATGAGGGATCGAGGGCATACACGGCAACGCGGCGGCTGGCACGGGTTCCGGCTGCTTGGTCTGGGCCTGTTATTGCTGCTGGGGAGCACCGTGGCCGCGGCGAGCGGGGGGCGCGCACTGGTGATCGGCAATGCCAAGTACGAGCGTGAGCGACCCCTGGTCAACACCCTCAACGATGCGCGGGACGTGGCGGCCAAGCTGACCGCGCTGGGGTTCGCGGTCACCCAGGTGCAGGACCTCGATGGGCGCGCGTTGCGCCTGGAGGTCAACCGCTTCCTCGACGCCCTCCGCGCCGCGGTGGAACCCGCCGTGATCTTCTATTCCGGGCATGGTCTGCAGGACAGCGACCGCGACAGTTACCTGTTGCCGGTGGATGCCAGGATCGAGCGCGAGGCCGACATCAAAAGCGAAGGGGTGAGTGTCAACGCCATCCTCGCGGAGTTGGAGCGCCGCCCCAAGGGGGCCATGAGCCTGGTGGTGCTCGACGCCTGCCGGGACAACCCCTATGCCGCCTCGCGCGGCGGCAAGGGGCTCGGCCGGGTGACGGCGAACGGCGGCACCCTGGTGCTCTATGCCGCCAGCCCCAATCAGACCGCCGCGGACAACCCGCGCGGGCGCAATGGGCTCTTCACCCAGCACCTGCTGGCGGTGCTCGACCGTCCCGGGCTGGACATCGAGGACGGCTTCGACGAGGTGGCCCTGAATGTCGACCGGGACAGTAACGGCAGCCAGGTGCCCTACAAGGAGGGGAACCTGCTCGGCAAGCACTATTTGGCGCCCCCGGCGGCGGTGGGTTATCTGCAGGTGAACGTGGACGCCCCCGGCGCGCGGGTGTGGGTGGATGGGCGCGAGGTGGGCCGGGCCGGTCCGGGTGAGCCGCTGAACCTGAGCAACCTCCCGGTGGGTACGGTCCTGGTCGAGGCGAGCGCCCCTGGGCGGCAGCGGGTACAGCAGCAAGTGGCGCTCCAGTCGGGGGTCTGGACCCCGATCAGCCTGATCCTGCCGGGCGCGGCGCCGGCGGCGCCTCCTGCCCCGCCCCAGGCACCCGTCACGGCTGGGACCTGGATCGAGCCCAAGACCGGGATGGTTTTCGTGCCGGTGCCGGCGGGCCGCTTTCAGATGGGCTGCGGCGGGGCCTGGGCGGGGGAGTGTGACGATGATGAAAAGCCTGCCCGGCAAGTCCAGGTCAAGGGGTATTGGCTGGCGACAACGGAGGTGACGCAGGCGCAGTGGCAGGCGGTGATGGGCAGCAACCCGTCCAAGTTCAAAGATTGCCCCGACTGTCCGGTGGAGCAGGTAAGTTGGAACGACGCCCAGGCGTTTATCGCCAAGCTCGATCAGGGCGGTCAGCAGGGGCTGCGGCTGCCGACCGAGGCCGAGTGGGAATACGCTTGTCGCGGCGGCGGCAAGGAGGAGACCTACTGTGGCGGCAAGGACCTGGATCGGCTGGCCTGGTATAGGGAGAACAGCGGGGGCAAGACGCACCCGGTCGGCGGCAAGGCGGCGAATGGGTTGGGGCTTTATGGCATGAGCGGCAATGTCCGGGAGTGGACTTGTTCGGCTTGGGCCAATCCGTACGATGGTGCTGAGCAGCGATGCATAAGCAATAATGATGCCAAGTCCGCGCGGGTGGTGCGCGGCGGGTCTTGGAACAGCAGCTCCAGGGGCGCGCGCGCCGCCTTCCGCTACAGCAGCGTTCCCGGGGGCCGCAGCAACGATCTCGGTTTGCGTCTTGCCAGGACGCTTTCCCCTTAATTCCTTTAACGCTTTACCCCTTGAAGGCATTGAGCCTTAAGGTGATTTCCGGGAAATGATCGACCGACGCGTCGGGGCGACTTCAGGTGGGTAGGTAATGCGGTTCGAGTACTCACCGCATCCTACGCGCTCCAACCTACGGGCTCTCACCGAAAAAGAAGATGCTCTCACAAAGACACAAAGACACGAAGAAGAAAAAAAAGATAAAAAGCCATGAAAGGCTTCTCTACCTTTGTGTCTTTGTGTCTTTGTGAGAGGATTTCTTCTCTTTCTTGCGTGTCTTCATGAAAACCCTTGATCGGGCTCTCAGGCTCAAGGCTCGAATCCCAGGGCGCGCAACCGCTCGGCCAGTTGCTCCGCACGCGCGTGTTCCTGCTCGGCACGGGCACGCTCCTGCTCGGCACGCGCCGTCTCATCGCGCAAGCCCGGTAGGTTGGGGTCACCGCAGAATTGCGCTCTTCTTGGCGTGCTTGGCGACTTGGCGTGAGATATGTTCTTTCCAGACTCCGCGGTCGGGAGAATTCGCCACCAGTGTCGGGAACGAAGCCCAACGAGCAGCCAAACGTAAGGCGCGGAAATGTTGGGGTTCGTTCCTCACCCCAACCTACGGCATTGCGATGTTTTCGGGTTCGGAGCGAATACTTTCACAATATCGAGCGCGATGCCCATCCTACGCGTTGGCGCGAAGCGCCTGGTTTTTCACCATTTTTACAGCGACTTATCAGCCTTTCATCGGTGCCGAACGCCGCCTGACGGCGGCGGGCCGGCAGGCTGCCGGCGGTCCTGGTCGCGGCTTCGGCGCGGTGTTGGCGAATCCTTTCACCGTCTCGCCGTGTGGGAGCGCTTCCCAAGACGCGCCGCGTCCCCCGGCCGGTACCCGCTTTTGTCACTTTCCGCCCGGCGATCCGTTTCTTGATCACGACACCGCCGCCCGTCGCGCGGGCGGCCCGACGGGCCATCCCAGCGCCCCCAGACCAACCTGAAGGAACTTGACTCATGCCTCTCGCCACCGCCCCCATTATCGTCCCCGGCCGCCACTGGGCATTGCGATCCTTGCTGCTGGCCGGCCTGGCCGCGACCGCCGGCGCGCCGGCTTTCGCGCAGCAGGATGCGCCGGCGGTCGACGCCAAACAGGTCAGTGTCGTCGATGGTCAGGCGGACCGGCTGACGCTGACGGTCGAACCCGCCAAGGACCGCTTTGTGGTCAACGAGCCCATCCGCTTCAAGGTCAGCGGCAACCGCACCTTCTTCCTCTATGTCTACAGCGTCGACCCGAACACGCGCGACGCCACCCTGCTGGTTCCGAGCCGCCGGCACAGCAACAACAAATATCCGGCCGGGCGCGAGATCCAGGTGCCGGACAAGAGCTTCGAGTTCGTCGCGGACAAGGCGGAGACTGAGCGCTTCGTGTTCGTTGCCAGTACGCGCTACATCGACCTCGATCAGGCGCAGCGCACGGCCCCGGGCAACTCGCCGCCCGCGCAGGGGAAAGCGGCCGACGGGTGGTTGGTGACCAAGGAGGCCGCGCTCGAAGACCTGTTCGCGGAGAAGGGTGTGCGGGTGCGTGATGTGCGCGGCGGCAAGCCGGACGGGGATCTCGCGATCCGCGACATCGAGATCAAGATCACCGAGCGTGGGGGCGCCCCGAACTGATCCTGAGCCGGCCTAGCAGTCTGTCGGACTTTAGGCGATTTCCGAATAAGACGCTATCAAGAATCAAGC